>CAZARU010000004.1:4903-127285 GCA_964487605.1 uncultured Polyangiaceae bacterium | reverse complement strand
GGGTTCGCGGCGCGACGGCCGAGGAGATCGAGCGCTGGGCGCGGCGGGTGCTGACCGAGGTGACGCTGGAGGGCGTGCTCGCGTAACGCGCGGACGGCGGCGTCGCGCCATCTGCGGCGCGCGTGCCCGCGGGTGGGCACCGAAGCTGAGGGCAGCGCAGGAAACGACCATCCCCGCCCGCCGATCCCGGCGGCCGCGTCACTGGACTCCGGCGCGCCGTCCAGGGCACAGCCGAGCGCCACGGACACCAGCACGAGACACGCGCGAAGCGCCACGCCCGCCATCGAGCAAGGCCCGTACCGAGGGCCTGGCGTCGGTCGCTTTCAGCTCGACGACGCCCCCAGGCGTCGTGCGCGAATCACGGCGTCGACCCCGGTGCCTTCGAGCGGCCGCGGGCGCTCCTCGGCGACGAGCAGCTCCCAGTCGCGAGGGTCGAGCGCGTCCACCGCGCTCTCGACGGAGATCTGTACTTGACCGGCTGCGGCCGTGGCGGCTCCGGTCGCGGGGTCGATGGGGCGGTGCCCGACCAAGAGCAGCGTCCCGCCAGCCGCGACTCCCTTCGCCATCCTCCGCACCATCTCCTGCACGGACCCCGCCGCGTGAACGTACAGGCAGACCACGAGGTCGAAGCGACCGGGCTCCGCGGTCCACGTCGCGAGATCGCCCTCGACCCAGACGATGCGTTCGGAGACGTCCTTTCCCGCGGCTTCGGCCGCGGCCCGGCCGTGGGCCAGCGCGCTCGGGGAGAAGTCGACCGCCGTGACGTGCCACCCCTGCGTGGCGAGCCAGAGCGCGTCCGCTCCGTGGCCGCAGCCGGCGTCGAGGGCGCGCCCGGCGCGAAGGCTCGCGACTTCGCCCACGAGCCGTGCGTTCGGTGGACGCCCGGCGACCTTCCCGGCGTGCTCGCGCAGCGTCTTCGACCAGAGCCTCTCCCAGAACGGTCGATCGTAGGTTGACGTGGGCGCCGGCGACATCCTGTCCGTCCAACCTGACCGGGGCGGACGCTAGCACGTCGCGCCGTTCGGAAGCGCTCCGCGAAGGACGCGCCGGACCTGGTAGAGTTGCCCGCGGGGCCACACCCACCGCGGAGCAAGTACCTTGACGCACACGGGAACTCGACTCGAGACGAACGCGCTGCGCGACCAGGACGCCACTCGCGCCGCGCGTCGCGCGGGCCTTGCGGCGAGCGCGGTCCTCGCGGCACTGGCGTGCGCTTGCTCCGACGCCGACGAATCGAAGGCCGCACCGGCCGACGCGGCCGCCGGAGGCGACGCCGGGATGGCACGGCCCAGGCCTCCGGGACCGGCGGCGGATCTGTCCGAGGAACTCGTCGGCGGGAACGGTCCCTTGATCGGCGCAGCGTCGGGGCTCACGGTGCCCGAGGGTTACGTGGAGCAAGAGTACGTCGCGTCGGGGACCGCGACCGCGTACACGGTGGCCGGCGCCCTGACGGACGACGGCCGGTGGACGTTCGAGCCCACCACCACCGCGCCGTACCGGACGCGGGTCCTCGTTCGGCGCCCGACGATCGCGGCGGACGCGAGCGGCACCGTCATCGTCGAGTGGCTGAACGTCAGCGGCGGCGTCGACGCCAACCCCGACTACGCCAGCCTGGAGGAGGAGATCACGCGGCAGGGCCACACCTGGGTCGGCGTGTCCGCACAGCTCATCGGCGTGGCGGGTGGACCCGTGCTCGTGCAGGTGCCGGGTACTTCGGACCTGGTGGGCAAGGGCCTTCGAGGCGCGGATCCCGCGCGCTACGGGACGCTCGACCACCCGGGCGACGGGTACTCGTTCGACATGTTCACGCAGGTGGCGCGGGCCGTGCTCGAGGGCGGACCGGCGCTCGGCGGCACGAAGCCGCGAATCGTCCTGGCCGCGGGGGAGTCGCAGTCCGCGATCGCGCTCACGACGTACTACGACGGCGTGCAGCCGCTCACCCTCGCATTCGACGGCTTCCTGGTGCACAGCCGCGCGTCCGTGAGCCTGCCCCTCGTCGAGCCGGGGCGGCACGCGGATCTCGTCGGCTCGATCGCCAGCACGACGAACCCCGTCTTCCGGGACGACCTCGACGCCCCCGTCCTCGAGCTGCAGGCGGAGGGCGACGTCACCGGCGTCCTCGACTCGGTCGCGGTGCGCCAGCCCGAGAGCGATCGCTTCCGGCTCTGGGAAGTCGCGGGCACCGCCCACGCGGACGCCCACCTGCTGGGCGAAATCGCCAGTACCATCGACTGCGGGGTCCCCATCAACGACGGGCCCCTCCACCTCGTCGCGAAGGCCGCCCTGCGCGGCCTCGACGCCTGGGCGCGGACGGGCACCCCGCCACCGACCGCGCCGCGTCTCGACGTGCGGTCGCTCGGCGCGGGCGCGACGGAGATCGTTCGGGACGGCGACGGGATCGCCCTCGGCGGCATTCGGACGCCGCCCGTGGACGTTCCCGTGGACGTGCTGTCCGGCGCCCCGGGTCCGAGCATGGAGCTGATCTGCCTGCTCCTCGGCTCGACGACGCCGCTCTCCGACGCGCGCCTCGCCCAGCTCTACGCGAACCGGGCGGACTACGTGAACCGGTACGACGCCGCCACCCGCAGCGTCATCGAGGCGGGATTCGTCCTCGAGGAGGAACGGGAGGCGCTCTCGGCGTTCGCGCAACCGGCGCGGATAGGGCCGTGAAAGTGAGCGGTGACGTGAGCGCTCGTGTCAGGGGGGCAGCCGACGGGGCCCCGCGACCTCGGCAGGAACCTCGCAGCGCGCGGCCTTCGCGCCGACACCTCGACTTCATGCAGCAGGCGGCAGCCTCGATGAGAGCGCTGCCGCACTCTCGCCCCATTGTGGATTGAGCAGTCCCAGGTCGCGCGCCACCGCCAGCGCCTCGTCGAAAGACGCACAGAACAGGACGTGCTCGTACCGCACGTCGAGCTGCGCGCGTTCGAACGTCGAGCGCGGCTCCGGGAGCGGTCCCGCCAGAATCACGAACTTCTCGGCTCTTCGGAGCGCCCCGAGCGCGCTCTCCAGCGCGACCAACCCGGTCACGTCGATGGCGCCGACTCGCCCGAGGTCGATGACGATGACTCGCGTCGAGCGCGGCAGACGCGCTAGCGCATCGGTCGCCCGCTGTGCGGCACCAAAGAACATGGGGCCCTCGATGCGGTACAGCGCAACGCCCGGTGGAACGTCAACATCGCCTTCGGGTCCCGACTCGAGCAATGTCGTCCGGGTGATCTCGCTCATCCTCCGCATGAAGAGGAGTGCTGCGAGGACCACGCCCACCGTGATCGCCGCCACCATGTCGACGAACACGGTGAGGACGTAGCACACCACCAGGATGACGACGTCGCTGCGCGGCGCGACGCGGACGACGTGCAGGAAGTGGCGAGCCTCGGACATTCGCGCGGCGACGTAGAGGAGCAAGGCGGCCAGGGCCGCCATGGGGACCCAAGCGACGGCAGGCGCGAGTACGACGACGGCGAGGAGAACCACCACCGAGTGCATGACCGCCGCTACGGGTGACGTGGCGCCCGAGCGGACGTTCGTCGCGGTGCGCGCCAGGGCACCGGTGGCGGCGATTCCGCCGAACACGGGGGACAACACGTTGGCGATGCCCTGACCGACCAGCTCCGCATCCGGGTCGTGCTTCTTGCCCGTCATGCCGTCGGCGATGACCGCCGACAGCAGCGACTCGATCCCACCCAGCAGCGCGATGGCCATGGCCGATGGCGCGAGCTCGCGAATCCGAGCCAGGCTCACGGCGCTCGCAAACTCGAAGGAGGGCAGAGGGGGAAGGCGGGGGACGCCGCGGACGACGACGCCATCCACCACGCTCTGAAAGCGCGACCCGACGGTGGCCAAGACCGGACCCCCGAAACGCGTCGACGCCCACGCGCCGAGGGACGCCGCGCCGATGGCGACGAGTGGGCCGGGAATGCGCTCCGTGACGCGAGGCCACACGACGAGCACGGCGAGGGTGGCGCCCGCAACGACGAGCTCCGGAAGGGAGATGTCGCCCAGCGACGCGGCGACATGCAGCACGCGCTCGGTGGTCGAGGCTGGGAACGCGCCCGGCAAGCCCAGGGCGTCCTTCAGCGCCAGAAGCGCAATCACCGTCGCGATTCCCGACGTGAAGCCCGTCGTGACGGGATGAGGTATGAACTGGATCAGCCGGCCGAGCCGCGCGACTCCCATCACGACGAGCAGCACACCCGCCATCAGGCCGGCGAGGAGCAGCCCTTCGACGCCGTGGTTCGCTCCAATGGGGGCGAGCACGACGATGAACGCCGCCGTCGGACCGGTCACCTGGAACTTCGAGCCACCGAAGATGGCCGCCGCGGCCCCGGCGACGACGGCCGTGTGTAGCCCCCGCTCGGGGGGCACACCGACCGCGATGGCGAGAGCCATCGACAGCGGGACCGCCACGATACCGACGACGACTCCGGCGAGAAGATCGGCACGGAACCGCTGCGCACCGTAGGGTGTCCGCAGCGCGTTGCGCAGTGCGACTGCGAGTGGCGCGGGCGGGGGAGCGCTCATCGGTGCGGCGGCTGGCAGCGGGTACTCTAGCCTGGCATCGGTGCTAACCCGTACTTCTCGACGACGATCTTCGCCGTGGAGGGGACGGAGCTCGCCGGGTCCGCGCTCGCGACCGAAGTACCGTCTACCGACGCCCGGTTCCCACCACGAAGATCTCGGTGCTGTTCGCACGCGTGCCCCGGGGGCGCAGGGCCCGCGCCGTCCGGTAGGCGTCCGCGACGGCACGCTTGGCCTCCTCGAAGTCCTCGCTCATGAAGATCTTGCCGACGAAGGCGCCATCCGCGCGCCCGTGCCTGCAAGCGACGTCCAGAGCGGCCATGAACAGTCGAAAGCTCACCGCACGGTCGGTCGTCTTCGCGCCGCTGGTGCTGGGCGCCATGTCGCTCAGGACGACGTCGAAGGGACCGTGCTCCTCGAAGACCTCGTCACGCGTCGCGAGCGCGTCTCCCTGCAGCGCCACGACGTTGGCGGGAAGGCCGGCTTCGAGCGACGCGAGGTCGAGCGCGAGCACGCGGCCGGCCGGCCCCACCCGTCGCGCTGCGTAGAGGGTCCAGGAGCCCGGCGCGGCGCCGAGATCGAGCACGCGCTGGCCCGGGGCGAGGATCCGGACGCGCTGGTCGATCTCCTCCAGCTTGAACACGCTGCGCGCAGGAAACCCCGCGGCGCGCGCGGCGCGCGTTCGAGCGTCGGGCCTGGCGTAAGGATTTCGGCCGCGGCGGGTCACGCGAGCTTCAGTATCACCACGGAGGCGCCGCCGCCCGGCGCTCGGTCGTCCAGCTCGCGCGGCAGCGCACGCACCACCGCCGGTTCACGGCCCAGCTCGCGCGCCGCCCTGCGCACGACGCGGTGGAGCTCGTCCCTGGGGCAGGCCGCCAGGACGACGAGCGTGCCGGCTCGCGCGGCGAGCGTCGCCGCCGCACCAACGCGTTCGACGACGCCGCGCCGCGGCAAGCCATCGAGGGCCACGACGTCGAACCGCTCGCCGTGCCGCCCGAGACGGGCGAGGGTCTTCAGCACGTCACCCTGAAGGAGCCTGTGGTGAGGTCCTCGGACACCGTTCGCGTCGAGCGAGAGGCCGACGCGTCGGAGCGCCCCTGCGCGGGCGTCGAGGGTGATCGTGCTCGACGCGCCGGAGGTCGCGGCCGTCGCCGTGAAGGCGCCGCGCCCCGCGCCGACGACGAGCACCGAAGCGGAAGGAGCGACTCGGGAGAGTTCGGCCCGCGCGCCGCGCGCTCGCGGATCGACTCGGGCCCCGCCGGCGGAGGCGTCCACGACGAGTCGCGCGCTTCCTTCCTCGAGGACGGCCTCGTCGGCGACGCGACCGCCGCACAGCTCCACGGCTCGCTCGACGAGCCCGCGAATCGGCGGGGGCGTCGCCACGATCACCGCGTCGCCGAACGCGTCCAGCGAGACTCCGGGCAGACCGTCGGCCTCGCCGTCGACCCAGCGATACGCCACGTGGTGCCTCGCGAGCGGCCACCGAAACGCGAGGGCGTCCGCCACGCGCCGACCGACGGCGTCCGCGTCGAGTGGCTCGCGCTCGCGCCGCTCGACGTCGAACTCCGGCGGCACGGGCGCCTCGACGGGACCGGCGAGTCCGGGCACGGCGAGGCACGAAGCGTGGAGCATCAGGCGCGAAGCCGGGGGCCCGCCGTAGGCAACGTCACCGACGATGGGCGCTCCTCGCGTCGCGAGCTGCACGCGGATCTGGTGCGTTCGACCGGTCTCGAGTCGGACCTCGACGAGCGCCGCCTCGCCGTGGCGCTGCAGGGTGCGGCAGCGAGCGCCTGCGACCTTCCCGCCCCGGCTCACCACGCGCGAACGCCCCTCGAGCGTCTCGAGACGATCCTCGAGCAAGCCGTCGGGAACGACCCTCCCTTGCACGACGGCCAGGTACGTCCGCGCGAGCGTCCGGTCCCGCAGCCCCTCGCGCGCGACGCGGTTCGCAGCCGGGCGGCGCGTGAATGCGAGCACCCCCGACGCTTCCTGATCGAGCCTTTGATGAACACCCAGGTACGGATCTCGCCCGGACGACGCCAGCCAGGCGGAGAGCCGGCGCACCACGTCGTGCGGCAGATCGGTCGGACCGCCGTGAACCGGAAGGCCCGGCGGCTTGTCCACGATGAGCCAGTCGTCGGCGTCCACCAGGATTCGCCGCGCCGCCCAGGGCTCGGGACGCAGCGTGGCTAGGACGCCTTCTTGCCGCCGCGACGCTTCACCGCGCCGCGCACGACGACGGTCGAGTTGCGCGCGCCCGGGATGCCGCCCGAAACCAGAAGGAGGTGCTCCTCGGGGACGACCTTCACGACCCGCTGGTTCAGGACGCTGCGGGTGTCCGTGCCGTAGTGGCCGGACATGCGGTGCCCTTTCCAGACCTTGCCCGGCGTCTTGCGCATGCCGATGGACCCACCGTGCCGGCGGTACTCGTGGGTGCCGTGCGTGGCGTCGAAGCCCGAGACGTGGTGACGGCGCATGACGCCGGTGAAGCCGCGCCCGCGCGTCACGCCCTGGACGTCCACGAACTGCCCGGCTTCGAACACGGTGTCGAGGGCCACGGCGGCTCCGAGCTCGTACTTGTCGAGCTCCTCGGGCTTGCAGCGCAGCTCCCGCACCTCGCGGGCCGGCGCGATGTTCGCCTTCTTGTAGTGACCCGCCAGCGGCTTCGAGGTGTGGCGCTCCGCACGCGTGCCGAGACCGAGAACGAGCGCGTCGTAGCCATCCTTCGCGCGCGTGCGCTTGCCGACGACGACCGGCTTGGCCTCGACGACCGTGCACGGCGTGACGGTGCCGTCTTCGTTGAAGATCTGGGTCATGCCGAGCTTCTTGCCGATGACGCCGGGATGGAGGTTCATTGAGGGGCTCCGGGGCCGACCTGCGTGCGCGAAGGCGCAAGGGCTCGGCCGGGAAAAAACGAGGCCCGCGGGGATACCGTCCGGTGGGGGTTCCGTCAAGGAGCCCGGAGGGGACGCGGGGAAAAACCCCTGGCGCTCCGGGGGTCCCCGCCCGGAGGCGGGCCGCGCGTGCATTGACTCGATGCTCGGCCGGTGCCATACCCCGCGCCCCCGGCTTTCGGCCCGGGTGTCGCCACACCATGTCCACGATCACCAAGATCGCCGCGCTCGAACGCTCCGCGCAGAGGGACGACCTCCCTACGTTCAAGGTCGGCGACACCATCGCCGTCCACTACAAGATTCGCGAAGGCGACAAGGAGCGGGTCCAGATCTTCCGCGGCGTGGTCCTGAAGCGCCATCGGGCCGGGGTGCGCAGTACGGTGACCGTCCGCAAGGTCAGCTTCAACGTCGGGGTCGAGCGCGTGTTCGCGCTGTCGTCTCCACGGCTCGAGCGCATCGAGGTCGAATCGCGCGGGATCGTCCGGCGCGGCCGGCTGTTCTACCTGCGAAACCTCGTCGGCAAGGCGGCGCGCGTCAGGGACGAGAAGGACCGCTAGGGCGCGCCGGCGACGCCGAGCGCGGCCGGAGCGAACGCTGACCGGGGCGGCCGCGGGCCGAGCGTGGCGAGGGACTTTCGCGCGCGATTGCTGCTATGCTCGCGCGCGCTCGCACGGCCGAGGTCGGCGCGGGGAGAGGTGACTCGATGGTTCATTGCCAGCGTTGCGGCGTCCAAAATCAGCCGACGAGCAAGTTCTGCGCGTCGTGCGGCGCGCCGCTGCCCGCTTCGGGTCAGGCTGCGCCGCAGCCGCAGCCTGCCTACGGCTCGCCCCCGCCTCCGTATGGAGCCCCGCCCGGCCATGGACCGCCTCAGGGCCACGGACCGCCTCACGGGCCAGGGGCCCCACCGGTTCACGGCGGCTTTCCCCCGGGTCCCGGGGGCGCCCCGCCGGGGTTCGGCGCTCCACCCGGCATGGGCGCACCACCTGGCCATCACGGCGCGCACCCTGGCATGGGTCCGCCCCAGCCGGGCCCCGCTTTCGGCCCTCCGGGTGGCTCGCCGCCGGGCTGGGGGGCAGGTCCGCAGGGCGGACCGCCACCGGGTTGGGGTCAGCCGCCGCAGGCGGCCTACGGACCACCGCCGGGACAGCCACCGGGTTGGGGCGCCGCGCCGGGATTCGCCGCCAACGCCGCGCCGCCGGGGTTCGCGCCCAGCCGTGTGGGCGCGCCCGAAGCGGGCCTCAACCCATACGGCGCCACCGTCGCTCCCGAGTTTCAGCAGGCCCACGGCCTTCCTCCCGTGGCCACGCCGCCGCCGGCCATGGACCCGCAGAGCAAGCCCTCCCCGTTCGCGCAGACCGCACCTCCATCGCTGGACGGGCCTGCCGCGCCGCCCGCGGGACCGGTGTTCCACCAGCCACCGGAGCTGATGCATCCACCCGCTCCGCTGCCCACTGCGGCCCCGCCCATGCCGGAGCCGGAGCTTGCGCCCCCTGCACCCAGCCCTTCGACGCCGTCTCGGCCGCCCGCGGCGGGCGTGGACCCGGAACGGGTCGCCGCCGACGCTCCGCGAACCCTCGTGGGCTTTCTCGTGTCGTTCCACGGCGACGCGCAGGGCGAGTTCTGGGCGCTGCGACAGGGACCGAACACGCTCGGCAGAAAGGACGCGGCGGAGGGACTGGACATCGAGATCGACCACCCGACCACCTCGTCCCGGCACGCCGTCCTGCTCGCTTCCGCCGGCCCCACTCGCGTGAAGTTGAAGGACCTGGGCAGCACGAACGGGACCTTCATCAAGGACCAGAAGCTGGTGCCCAACGACGCGCGGGACCTCGCCGATGGCGAAGAGGTCCGCTTTGGTGGATTCGTGACGGTACTGAAGCTCCTCTGATGCGAGCGGCCGCGAGCGGCCGCCCTCGCGTGACGGAGCCGCAACTCGAAGAGGAACGATGACAGTTCGAAGTCTCTCGCGATGCATCACGGCCCTCGCGGCGTGGCTCGTCGTCGCCTTGTTGATGAAGGCGGCCGCGGCGGCCCCCGAAGCGCACATCCTGCGCATCGACCCGCGCGCGAGCCAGGAGAACGGCGACCCGATCCTGACGATGGTCGCCGAGGTCGTACAGAACAAGCGGGTGAGCGATGCCACCCAGGACTGCGCCACGGTGCGCGGAGACGGTCAGTTCGACTGCATCGCCAGCGCGCTGGATCGGCCGAACGCGCTCTATCAGCCGTTCGAGTTCCCGCACCAGAACGCCGTCTTCACCGTCTGGGTCGACGGGGGAGACCTGCCTGCGAAGTACGTGAGCCACACGAAGTGGGGCGAGAGCGAGTCGCAGCCGGGCGTCGGAACGGCCTGGCTCCTGCTCATCGACGCGGACGGCCGAATGGGGCGGTCGTTCGAAGACGCGAAGGAAGTCGCGCGCGCCTTCGTGAACTCGATGGGGCGCAACGACATCGTCAACATCATGTTCTTCAGTGACCGCCAGGTCATCAAGGACTCCAAGTGGAAGCCCGCGTCGTGGCGCAAGCAGGGCATCGCATTCATCGACTCCGTGGACTCGACGATCTCGTCGCAGGGGCGCAACCGCGGGCTCTTCGGCATCATCAAGCAGGCCGCGACCGACGGCTTCTCGTCCCTGGGCGACGTCGGCGAAACCGTCGCCGTCCCCCTGCACCAGTCGATGGTCGTGCTCTCCACCGGCTTCGCGGGTGCCGACGCGTCGAGCGCGCCGCCCATCGCCCTCCAGCTCGCCGAGTACATGTCCAACGGGCGCTTCCCGCAGGACAACACTGCGCTTCCGAAGTCGCCGGTTCCCGTCATCAGCATCTGGTTCCCCCACAAGACCTTCGACGAGTACAAGGGCAACTCGCGACAGTTCATGGAGAACCTCGCGAACACCAAGATCGGCGGTTACTACACGATCATGCGCGAGGGCCAGGGCGACCGCGCCAAGGCCATCGTGAAGAACGTCCGCACGCGCTTCTCCAAGATGTACCTGGTCAAGTGGAGAGTCTCGTGCATCGCGCCGAGCATCGATCAGACCTTCAAGCTCGTGTTCACGAACACGAAGCCGCCGATCGCCGGCGACAACACCTTCAAGAACGTCCCGGTCGGCATCGATCCGACGACCTGGCCGCTGGACGTCAACGTCCAGTACACGAAGGACATGGTCGCACGGGAGGGCGGGGTGCACCCGAACGGGGAGTTCAAGGTCTTCGGCAACTTCTGCTGGGGCGGCGAGAAGGATCGCGCAGAGGTCTACTTCCTTCCCGCCGGATCCAACCCTCCGACGGATCTGGTCGGCGCCGACATCGAGAAGGCGAAGCGCACCCAGCAGCAGCTCATCGCCATGGGCATGCAGGGCACCGCGCTGAAGGCCAGCAACGCGTTCGTCGAGTTCAAGGCGCCCGACAAGGACAAGCTGATCCACGGCGCCGGGGAGAAGGCCGTCGCGCGCATCATCATCTTCGACAACAACGCGAAGCGCACGAGCGGCATCACTGCCGACTCAATCCTCGAGGTGAAGGCTACCGAAGAGCCCTTCCCGCTCCTGCTCGTGCTCGGCGGCGCCTTCGGGCTCGTGGTCGTGCTGCTCCTCGTCGTCATCGTGTTCCGCAGCGGCGGGAAGAGACGCCCCGTGGCACCGCCGGCACCCGTCGTCGCGGGTGGCATGCCCCCCATGGGCTACGGACCGCCGCCGGGCGGGCCACCGTATGGCGGTGGGCCTCCATACGGCGGCGGGCCACCGTATGGCGGTGGGCCTCCATACGGCGGCGGCCCCCCACCCGGCGGCGGGCCGCCGCCCGGCGCGGGGATGAGCCCGGAGTTCATGTACGGAGCCGCGGCCAGTCCGGCCGGAAGCTACGGCGTCACCTCCGATCAGCCCGTCCACGCCGCCCGACCGGCCGATCCTTACGCCGCGTCCGCTTCCGATCGCGCGACGCTGCAAGGCTCCGAAGGAACGTTCACCGTGATCGCCGGGACGGAGCTGCGCGCGGGTCGCGACCCGGCTCAGTGCGGGATCCTCCTCAGCGAGCCGCGCGTGTCCGGCGTCCACGCGTCGCTGCGGCTCGAAGCCGGGCAGCTCCTCGTGCGTGACGAGAACAGCAACAACGGGACCCTGGTGAACGGCAACCGCGTGCCCCCCGGCGTGTGGACGCCAGCCCCGGCAGGGTCGCTCCTCCGGTTCGGACCGGCCGAGTTCAGCGTCCGGGTGGACTGAGCGTCACTCGCCGCGCCGCGCCCGACGTCGCTGCGAAGCAAGCCGAAACATGCACCGAATCGTCGGCAACGTCGTCCTGGACGTCGCGGAGCTCTCGGATCCGGGCCGCGAGCCGTCCAAGCAGATCAACGAGGACGCCTGCGCGTACGTCGAGTCGTCGTTCGGTCACCTGCTGGTGCTGTGCGACGGCATGGGCGGCCATACGCACGGGCGCGAAGCGAGTCACACCGCGATCCGCATCATCCTCTCGACGGTCGAGGACGCGCCCCTGGACATCGCGCCGCGCACCCTGCTGGCCCAGGCGGTCGAGGCCGCAGGACGCGCGGTCTACGAGGTCGGCGGGCGCGAAGCGACCGAGTCGCGGCCGGGGACGACGTGCATCGTCGCGCTCGTGTCGGACGACGGAGCGTACACCGCGCACGTGGGCGATTCACGGGTCTACTTGATTCGGTCCGGCGCGATTCACCGCGTCACGAAGGACCACTCGATCGTCCAGGACCTGCTCGATTCTGGAGCCATCTCTCCCGACGAGGCTCGTGACCACCCGGAGAGCAACAAGATCACCCGCGCGCTCGGCATGACCGAGGACGTGCAGGTGGACGTGAGCGAGAGGATTCCGCTGCACCCGGGGGACGCGCTGCTCCTCTGCAGCGACGGTCTGAGCGACCTGGCCACCGACGACGAGATCTCGAGCGTCGTTCAGATGAACCTGCCGAGCGGCGCGGAGGTTCCCTGCGAGCGCCTCGTGAACCTGGCGAATCTGCGCGGCGGCTGGGACAACATTACCGTGCAGATCGCGCACGTGGTCGAGGTGCCGGACGCGGACGACGCGACGGCACCGGACGAGGTGCCGCCCTTCGGTCCGACGGGGACGGTGGTGCTCGACGACGGGCTCCGCCCTGGACCCCTGGCGCCCACGCTCGCCGACGAACCCGCCCAGGCACCGGCCGCTCTCACGGTGGACGACCCGCGCGAGCGCGTCGCGACGGCGCCGCTGCTCGACGGACCCGCACCCACGGTGCTCGACACCGACGCGCCCTTCGGGGAAGGCGCGGCATCGCCCCGCTCCACTCGCTGGCTCCTCGGCGTCGCGGGCGCGGTGGCCTTCGCCATCGTCCTGGCGGTCGCCGGCTGGGCGCTGCTCGGGCGTCGTGCGGCCACGCCGGGTCCCTCACCGAGCGGCGAGCTGTTTCCCGGGGCGGACGTGCCGCCACCCGATCAACCCGCTGGTTCCGGCGCGCGATGACCGTCCACTGTCGCCGCCGGGAACGGTTTGTTAAGCAGGCGATGAGCGAATGACCCCCGGGTTCGGCAAGCAGAGCGTCGTGGTGGGCTCGGCACCCCACGCGGACGTCCGTTTGGGCGGGCCGGGCGTCGGTCCGGAGCACGCGCGCATCGAGCTGACGGACGCCGGGCTCGAGTTCGTGAACCTCGGAGCCGGACCGACCACTGCCGATGGGGAAGCCATGGCCGCCGGGACGCGCCGGCCCTTCGACTTTCGCGTGCAGTTCGTCGTGGGGCAGGCCGCGGTGCCCCGAACCCATCCTGCCATCGCCGCGCTCCTGCTCGCGCAAGGCGCCGCCCCCGTCGAACACGGACGCCTGACGTTCGGACGCGACGCTTCGAAGGCCAACGTGGTCGTCAAGCACGCTTCGGTGTCGAGCCTTCACGCCAGCGTGACGCTCTCACCGCTCACCGTCCGCGATCTGGGTTCGACGAGTGGCACCTGGATAGGGCAGGAGCGACTTGCGCCGGACCAGCCCCGCGCCGTCGACGCGAGCACCATCGTCGCCGTCGGCCCGGTGCCCATCACGATCTCCGCCATCGTCGAGCTCGCACAGTCCCTAGGAGCCGCACCGGCCGCCGCCGGTCACCAGCCAGGAGCGCCCGCCGCCGTGTCGTCCGATCAGCCCACGCACAAGGCGAAGCACAAGACCGTCATCGGTCAGGTCGCTCTCGGAGGCGGCGGCCAGACCGCCGTGAAGAGCATCGGCCGAACGGCGGAGAACGACATCCAGATCCCGCATCCGCAGGTCTCCAGCAAGCACGCGATCCTGCACACGGCCGGAGGCCAGCTCTTTCTCGAAGATCGCGGGAGCGCGAACGGAACGTTCGTCCGAGGGCAACGCCTCGCACCCGGCCAGCGTGTCCCGGTGCAGAGCGGCGAGAAGGTCTTCATCGGCCCCATGCCGCTGCTCCTCCACGTCAAGGACGCGGAGGTCGCCGTGGTCGTCGAAGACGCCGCGCAGTGGGCGGGCCGCCCGCTCTACGAGATCGAAGCGTGGGACCTCGTGGTGCAGGTCAAGGACCGCGACACCGGAGAGGACCGAACGCTCCTCGATCACATCAGCTTCAAGGCCCTTCCGGGGGACCTCATCGCCCTGATGGGCCCGTCCGGCGCCGGAAAGACCACGCTGCTGCTGACGCTGAACGGCTACCTGCCGCCGAGCGCCGGGCAGGTCCGCATCAACGGCGAGGACCTCTACAGCATCTACGACGCGCTGCGCGGATCGATAGGCTACGTGCCCCAGGACGACATCGTGCACCCCGAGCTGACGGTGTTCGAGGCCGTCCGGTTCAGCGCGCGGATGCGCTTGCCCCCCGACTACTCGTCCGAGGAGATCGACCGGCGCGTGCAGGTCACGCTCGCCCAGCTCGGTCTCGAGGGGGTCGCTCACCTGCAGATCGGTCGACCCGAGAAGAAGATCCTCTCCGGCGGTCAGCGCAAGCGCGTGAACATCGCGATGGAGCTGGTGACCGACCCGGTGATCATGTTCCTGGACGAGCCGACCAGCGGCCTCGCGGCGGACGACACGACGGCCCTCGTCCAGCTCCTGGCCGATCTCGCCAAGAGTACGGGCAAGACGATCATCACGACCATTCACCAGCCGGCGAAGGACGAGTTCGAGAAGTTCAACCTGGCCCTCATCCTCGGCCAGGGCGGCATCCCGATCTTCTTCGGGCCGACGCGCCCGGACGCCTACCGGTTCTTCGGGTCGCTGCTCGAGCGACAGGGACGCCCGAACGCCATCGACAACCCGCGCGACATGTTCGACATGCTGAACCAGCGCGAGCGGCCCATCCTCGAGGCGATGCGCGCCCAGAACCCGTACGTCACGAAGGCGGCGGCGGCCCAGGTCGCCGCGCGCGAGTGGAACGCGGAGTTCTTCCAGCAGGCCAACCCGACGTTCCAGAAGATGTTCGCCGGGCGGCGCGCCGTCGGAACGGGTTCTCAGGGTCCGGGCGTCCCCGCGGGGCGACCGAAGGTTCGAGGGCAGTTCAGACTGCTGCTGAGCCGCTACATGAAGGTCAAGCTGCGCGACGTCGGCGGGACCGCCATCATGCTCCTGCAGGCGCCGATCATCGGCGGACTGCTCGCCTTCGTGTTCGGTGGGCAGAAGGACGCCATCCCCTACTGGTGCCTCGGCGCCGTCCAGGAGCTCGCGAAGAAGTCCGGAGAGCTAGGGAAGGGCGTGGACAACGCCCTGATGAACATGGTCGCGACCCCCGACAACGCGGGCGCGCTGTTCTTCATGATCGTCGCCGCCGCCTGGTTCGGCACCAGCAACGCCGCCCGCGAGATCGTGAGCGAGCGCGCCATCTACGTGCGCGAGCGCATGGTCAACCTGGGACTGCTCAACTACGTGTTCAGCAAGTGGTGGCTGCTGACGTTCTTCTGCGTCATCCAGTGCACCATTCTGCTGGCCATCGTGTTCTTCTCCCTCGGGTTCGCCGGCGGGCCAGAGGCGTTCGCCATCGAGCTCGGCGTCATGGTCGCCACGGCCGCGACGTCCGTCGCCATCGGACTCTTCCTGAGCACGCTGGTCTCCAGCAGCGAAGCCGCCATGGCGTTGACGCCCATCGCACTGCTCCCGCAGGTGGTCCTCGGTGGCCTGATGGTCCCGATGACGACGAACCCGTACCTGCAGTACCTGATGTACGCCATGCCCATCTTCTGGGGCTTCCAGGGCGCCGTCACTCAGGAGCGCCTGGCGAACGCGGACCACCCGGCGTGGGTCATCGACCTGCAGAAGCCCGACACGACGAGCGTGGAAAACTTCGTCGAGGCCGGCAAGTTTCGGTGCGCCGAGGCGCAGCTCGCGAGCGACAGCTTCAACGGCGCGTGGGGCTTCAAGGACTACGAGCTGTACTGGCTCCCGCCCGCGGTCCTCGGCGCCGTCACGGTCGCGACGATCGTCACCATGCTGCTCGTCCTCAAGCGGCGTGACCGCATCTGAGCGCCTCGGCCCTTCCGCCCGTCGTACGCAGCTGTTAAGGCAGGAGGCATGTTCTCGCTTCCCAGGGGGAGAATCAGCGGCAGCGCGCTCCACGCGCTCGTGCGCGCCGCCCGTGCCACGCCAGCCAAGCACGTCCTGGCGCGCATCCTGCGAAAGGACCTCGGAATCGACGACCTGCGCGCGTTGCCTCCGGACCAGCGACGGGCGTTGCCTACCGATGCCCTGCCGCTCCGCGCACGCGCGGACCACGCGCGCGGGTCGGAGAACCTGGGCCATCCGCGCTGGGAGCCGTGGCCGCGGTCCAGCAGAGATCTGGCGTCGGCGTTTCGCGAGGGGCGCACTGCACCCGGGGAGGTGCTCGAACGCTCGCTGCGCGCGGCGCGGGATTTCGGCACTCGCCGCCCCCCGATGAATCCGATCATGACGTTCGACGAGGAGCGCGCCTTCGCGGACGCCAGCGCGGCGGCAGAGAGACTGCGCGCGGGCCGCGCCCTCGGCCCCCTCGACGGCGTTCCGGTCGCCATCAAGGAGGAGATCGACGTGCAGGGGCTTCCCACGCGGCTCGGTACCGCCTGGATGTCTTTCGCGGCCGCGCAGCGCGACGCGGCCGCCGTGGCGCGCCTGCGAGCTGCGGGCGCCGTCATCGTCGGTCAGACGCCCATGACCGAGTACGGCATGAGCCCACTGGGCGGAAACCCTCACCGGATCATGCCTCGCAACGCTCACGACCTCGGCCGCCTCCCCGGCGGCAGCTCCAGCGGCTCCGGTGTCGCCGTGGCCACGGGCATCGTCCCTCTCGCCCTCGGCCTGGACGGCGGAGGGTCGGTGAGAATTCCCGCCTGCTACAACGGCGTCTTCGGGCTCAAGCCGACCTTCGGGCGCGTGCCGACGTCCGGGCACGGCCTGGGCGCAGGGAGCACCGTCGTCCACATCGGGCCCATCGGCGCGTCGTCCTTCGATCTCGCCGCCTTCGTGGACGCCACCGCGGGAGCGGACGACGGGGACCCCGCGTCGCTCGCGCAGCCGCGGCTCGACGGCGGTGAGCTCGTACGCGCGCTCGGTCGCGGAGTGCGGGGGCTACGGATCGGCGTGCTCGTGGCTGAGATCGGCGACGCGCGGCCGGACGTGGCCGCCGCCACTCGCTCGGCGCTGGCGGCGCTGGAACGCGAGGGCGCGGTCCTCGTGGAGGTCGACGTGCCCCTGGCCCGCCGCGCCCCCGCAATCGGCTACCTGACGATCGGACTCGAGACCTACGCCGGAGTGCGACACCTCCTGGACGAGCACGCCGAAGAGCTCGGTCTCGACAACCAGCTCCTCTTCGCGAGCGTCTCGACGTTCGCCGCCGACGACTACCTGGACGCGCAACGGCTACGCGCAGCCCTGCGCGAGCAGACGCGCGATCTCCTGGCGAAGGTGGACGTTCTGGCGCTGCCGACGACGCAGGCGACCGCGCCGCCCGTCACGGACGACGAAGCCGACCGCGGATTCGTGGACCCGCCGGCGCTCGACGCCACCTGTCGCTTCGCGTTCCTGGGAAACCTCACCGGGCTGCCCGCGGGAACCGCGCCGATCGGACGCGGCGACGACGGCCTGCCCGTCGGAGTTCAGATCGTGGGCGATGCCTGGGACGAGGCCGCGGTGCTCCAGGTCCTCGGGCACCTGGAGCGGATGGGCGTCGCGAAGGCGGAACGGCCTGCGACGCACATCGATCTGCTGGGCTGATCGCGCTCCCGAGGCGGGAGCGGGCGCGCTACACGGCCCCGGTCTTCGCCTTGGAGATCCAGGCCTGGATCTCCTTCTCGATCACGCCGATCGCCGTCCCCTTGAACGGTCGAAACAGGAACGGCACGTCCAGGTCGAGCGCGATGTCACGCTCGTTCACCTGCATGGTCCCCTTGAGCGTCGTCCCCTTCACGCTGAAGGAGATCTCGCAGCGGTGGTCGTTGACCCAGTTGGCCTTGGGACCGTACTTCGCGAACTTCTCCTGGTAAGAGCCGAACGCCTTCTCGGCGACCTCCTTGGCCTTCTCGCGCCCGAGATCGTGGGGAACTTTGTGCTCCATGCTTCGACGCTAGTCGTTCGTTCGACGCGGCGCCAGCCGTTCGGCCGACTTCTGCCGGTCACCCGGCAGGTGCCAGCGCGCGCCAAGCGGCCTCGAGCCGCGCCTCGCGCGCCCTGGACGCCACCTGGACGAGGCCGCGGTCTCGCTCCCACCGCTCGCGCTCGGCCTGGGGAACCGAGCCCCACTCGGCCGCGGTCGCGTCCACGACGAGTGCGGACAGGTCGAGAACTCCGGCGAGGGCCACGTGGGTCTCCGGGTCGAGCGCGGGGCTCCTCGCCATCTGGACGAGCGCCGAGGCGATCGCGGCAAGGCGCTCGGCGACGCGGCGCGGCCAGCGGCAGCGCGACGCGACGCCCAGCAGGTACCCGACGAGCGCACCGTGCACGTGGACGTCCTCGACCGTGCGGAACGGCTTCACGTGGTCCGTGTACCCGTCGCCGGGCAGCACGTCCCCACTGCCGAGCTCGACCCCGGCGAGGGAGACCTCGGCGTGCGGGACCTCGGGAACGAAGGGCGTGGGCGCCATCTGCTCCACGGTGACGCCGGGAAGATCGGCGCGCACCCGCGCGACCCGAAGGCGCGGTCGCCCTTCGAACTCCCCTTCCCTGCACACGACCAGCAGCTCGGAGGCCACCGGCCCGAGCGTGGCCCACCGCTTCATCCCGTCCAGCACGAAGCCGTCCCTTCGTGGGGTAAGGCACGACGCGATGGCGCGGGGGTGGTTTCCCGCGGCCTCGGTGGCGCTGAACGAGACGATCGTCGCGTCCACCGCCGGGACGAGCTGCCGCAGGGCCTCGCGGTAGCCTGCGGCGAACGCGAAACCGACGCGATCGGAACCGAACCCTCCGAGGAGCGCGCGCTCGATGGGCGAGCGCGACTCCACGTGGCGCTCGCGAAGGAGCGAGAGGTGCGCCGCGACCGTCGTCGCGCCGGTGGGCACCGACGGGCCCGAAAGCAGCGCGCGGGGAAGCGTCACGAATCGACCGTGCCACGGCGGTCACGCATCGTCGAGCGTCGCCTCTCGGGGCGCGACGTGGAGGTCGGCCACGACACCGAAGTGATCGGAGGGCCATACGGCGTGCTGGCCCTCTCCGTCGGGCACGTCGAACGCGAGCGCGGCGCGGATGGGCTCTCCGCGCAGCTTGCGATCGGGACCCCTCACGAAAACGTAGTCGATTCGTCGCGGGCGCTCGTGAGCCAGAGCGGCAAACCGATTCCTCCTGTCGAACGTCGCTCCCGCGGAGCCATCACCAGCGAAGGTCCAGACGTCGGAGAAATGGACGCTCCGGTCGTCGATCGTGGCGAGGCCGCACAGGTACCGGATCTCGTCCGCGTCGGGCTCCGCATTGAAGTCGCCGATGAGCACGGGCGGGAGGTCGTCGCTTCGCGTCGGCGCGATGCGCTGAACGGTGTCGACGACGAAGCGCACCTGTCGGCATCGAACCGCGCCGTGGTGGAGCTTCCAGTTCAGGTGGGTCACGAACACGGGCATGAACCCCGCCGGCGTGTGGACTCGTGCGTAGAGGAGCGACCGGGTCTCGCCCGACTCTCGCCCCGGGAGCTCCCAGCGCTGCGACTCGACGATCGGGAAACGACTCGCCACGGCGTTGCCGAAGGCCAGACCGTGACCGAAATCGCTGGCGGCGCCGTAGGCCACCTCGTAGCCCAGGCCGTCCACCACCTGGACGGCCTGGTGGTGTTCGGGGTCGGTCGCGTCGCCCAGCCGCAGCACTTCCTGCAGCCCGAGCACGTCGGGGCGAATCGCGCCAATCTCTCGGCGTATCAGCGCGAGGCGACGGTCCCACGGCCCGCTCTTGTTCCAGACGTTCAGGGTGGCGACGCGGATCGAATCCACGGCGCCGACGGTAGCGCCTCGGGGAGAGCTGGGCGACCCGGCCCGGCGACCCTCCGCATGAAGCTGCGTGAACGGTGGCCTCGGGTCCTCGTCACCGCTATCCTCGGCCGAGGAGCGATTCATGGGAGACGATCACGACAGAGGGGGCGACGACGGCCCGAGAGGCGGCAGGGGCCACGACGGTCGCCGCGACCGAGGTGGCAGGAGGGCCGACGGCCCGCCCGGCAGCGAGTTCCTCGACCTGGAGATGAGCAAGGTCATCTTCTCGGGAGCCTCGGAGCTGACGGTCGATTGCGCGCGCGACCTGCTCAGGGAGGCGATTCGCGAGCGCCTCCGCGAGCGCCTCGGGGAGAGGTTCGCCGCCGTCGGCCGGCTCGCCGCCGACGAGTTCGTGAACGACGTCGAAGCGAACCTGGACATCGAGGCGCGCATCTTGCGTCGCGGCGAGGAGCGCGCACAGCTCGAAGACAAGCTCGCGGCAGCCTTCGCGCAGCCTGCGCCCATCGCCAAGAAGACGAGAGCCACACCCGCCCTGCGCAAGCCGCCCCCCTCGCGTCGCAAGCGACACTGAGCGCCGCGGCGGTGCCGACCCGCGCGGTCACGCTCGCAGCCGCGCTCGCAGCCGCGCTGCTCTTGCTCGGGTGCTCCCAGCGCGACGAGGAGGGGAGCTTCTGCAAGTCGAACGGCGAATGCCGAGAGGCCTGCGTCCGCTTCGAAGGGCCGGAAGGTGCGGGGTCGTGCAGGGACTTCCGCCGGGAAGACGAGCCCTGCACGCGACCAGGCTACACGGAGAGCGACTGCGGTCCCGGGCTCAGGTGCTCTCACGCGAAGGTTTGCGTACGGGGCGCCTACTGCGAACCCGGCGCGTGCCTCGACGGCGAGGAGTGTCTCTCACCGGACGACTACTGCGTGAGGTTCTGCGCCATGGACGCCGAGTGTGGGGGCGGCTGCTGCCGCAAGCTCCCGGACCGGGCCGCGAGCATCTGCCTCTCGCCGTCGCAGTGCGGCTGACGCCCACCGCGCTCAGCCGAAGTGCGGCAGCACCTTCTCGCCGAACGTACGGATCGACCGCGTGACCAGGTCGCTCGGCACCGTGCCGAGCTGCATCACGAGGATCAGCTCGTCGACGCCGATGTCGACGAAGCGCGAGACGAACTCCTTGGCGTGCGCCGGGTCTCCCACGCAGGCGTTGATCGGGTCGTCGGCGTCGTTCCGTCGCGCCATGGCAGCCTCGAGGTCGTCGTCCGCGAAGAACTCGCGCGGCACGTCGAGGGGACCGGTGGGCCGATCGCCACCGAAGTAGTACCGTGAGAGCGCCTGCCCGAAGAACCGGGCGCCGCGGTACCCGAAGCGACACGCCTCGCGATCGTCGTCCAGCACCAGTGTGGGCGGCGTGCACGCGAACCAGTCGTTCTTCGCCGCGCCGATGGGCTCCGCGACGGCGACGGCCTCGCGGTAGGACTGCACCTTCTGCTCCAGGTAGTCGTCGCTCCCGATGGCGAAGTTCAGCGCCCCCATCCCGAGCTTGCCGACGGCCAGGGCCGAGTCCGGTCGGGAGCACGCCGCGAACATGGGCGGATGCGGGACCTGAACGGGCTTCGGGATGACCTGGGTCGGCGGAATGTCGAAGAACTGCCCCTTGAACTCGAACACGTCGTCCGACCACATCTTGGGAATGATGGACACGGCCTCCAGCCACTGCTCGTGCAGCGTGTTCACGTCGGTCTCGAACGCGAGCTGCTCGACCCTGGAGGAACTCTTGCCGGAGCCCCAGTTCACGCGACCGCCGGACAGGATGTCGAGCACGGCGATGCGCTCGGCGACTCGCAGGGGGTGATTGTACCGATGCGGGAGCAGCGTGACGCCGTGCCCGATTCGGACGTTCTTGGTGCGAGCCGCCACGAACGAGAGGAAGATCTCGGGCGCCGACGAGTGAGAGTACTCGTAGAGGCCGTGGTGCTCGACGGCCCAGACCGCGTGGTAGCCGAGCTGGTCCGCCAGCACGGCCTGCTCCACGCAATCCCTGAAGAGCTGCGCTTCGGAGGCGCGCGTCGGCCCCGAGAGCTGCATCTCGTAGAACAATGAAAACTTCATTCGCGCTCCGTCTTCGAGCGTTCAATCGCTCGCCATGGACTTGCCCAGCCACGAGGAGAGCTTCCGCGCGGACCATCCGCGCGCCCCGGGCAGCGTCGTGGAATTTCTGAATCCCGTGATCAAGGCGTCGACGGCCATCCCGCTCATGGGCTCGCCCCGCACCCGAACTCTCCCCGTCAGGTGCGCCGTGGACGTATCACCCTTGCCGGACAAGAGGTCGGTGAACGTCGCCGCGCTCATCCGCACGGTGCCGTCCGGCGGCCGCGGAATGCCCGGGCGAATCGTGAGCCGCCCTTCCGCGATGTCCACGTCGAAGTCGCCGCCGCCGGGCCCCGTCAGATCGAGGTGCACGCGAATCGTGGTCCGCCGGGCCTCGGGCGGGATCTGGGACGCGGGAATGCGCTTGGCCGCCAGCGACGCGAGCCGAACGAACGTGGCGATCCGTGGATCGACGCGGCGCGGAGCCTCCCGTCGAAATCGCCGGACCACGTCCGCCGCAGTGGGGCACGAGGGCTTCCAGCCCAGGTCCGAGCGTGCCTTGTCCGAGCTGGCCACCAGTCGGACGCCTCGCGCGGCGAGCCAGGCGGGATCGACACCGAGGAGCCGCGTCAGGCCGCCGACCTTTCCGAGCACCGCCAGCGCCCCCTCGGGAACGCGAACGCGCCGCAGGTCCGCGGCGAGGGCGAGCTCGGCGGGCGGAAGCGGATCGTCGGCGACCAGGTTGAAGGCGCCGCGCCGGTCTTCCAGGATCGCGAGCATCACCGCATCCGCCACGTCCTCGTCCCAGACGAGAGGCACCGGCGCACCGTCGGACGCGGGGATGACACCTCGCGCCAGCACCCGCCCGTACCCGTGGGAAACGCGCCGTCCGAGGAGAATACCCGGGCGCAAGCGGGTGACGAGGAGGCCCGGGTTCTTCGCCTCGATGTCGTCGAGCAGGGCTTCGACCTCGACCTTGTTGCGCGAGTACGGAACGGGCGAACCGCTCCGGCGCGGCGTCGTCTCGACGATGGGCTCGGGATGCCCCGGGACGATGCCGTAGGCCGCAAGACTCGACGAGTACACGAACTTCTTCACGCCGGCGACGAGCGCCGCTTCGAAGACGTTGCGGCTACCTTCGACGTTCACGGCGGTCATCTCCTCCGGACTGGCGGGCCGGGTGACGATGAACGCGAGGTGCACCAGCACGTCGGCACCCTCGAGGTGCCGATCGAAGCCGGGGTCGCGCACGTCGGCGATCCGCCACTCGATCTTCGCGCTCGCGACGGCGGGCGCCACGAGGTCGAGGCTGAGGACCCTCTTGACCTGCCGCTTCTGCGCCAGGCGCTCGAGCACCAGGGTCCCGAGCTGGCCCGAGCCACCGGTGACGACGACCTTCATCGCTGGAATCTCGCGGCCGACCGGGGCCGCCTCAGTCGAGGCAACAGCGGAACCCGAGCGTGCCCTGCTTCGTGTCACGCCGTCCGGAAGCAGGCGCGTCGCACCGGAGATCGGCGGAGACCGACGTGAAGTTTCCGCCGCGCATCCGGCAGCGATCCGTCTCGTCCGTGGCGCCTTCGCAGGAGTCCGTCCACTCCGACACGTTCCCGCTCATGTCGAAGAGACCCGTCGCACCGCCCTGGCAGTCGTGAGGGCGGGTCGTCGACAGCGTCGTGCCCGGCGCCGGCACCGTTCCGCCGTCGCTCAGTACCAGGGCCTCTCCGCCGTTGCAGCGCTGGACGGTGTAGCTGTCGCCATACGGGTAGTCGTTCTGAGCCTGCGCGGAGCAGGCGTTGTGCCACTGACTCTTCGTGAAATCCGCGAAGTCCGCGAACGGGACGGCACCGCCCCCGATGGCGCCGCAGAGGCGCCGCCCGGCCCACTTGCAGTAGGCGACCGCGTCGCACCAGTCCACGAACCCCACCGGGTGATCGAGGGCGACCGTGAGCGGAGGCCAGGCGTTCGAAGGGATGAACGTCGCGTTCCAGCCGCACGTGGATGGCTGGGTCCCCGTCGGCACGCTCGCCTGGACGAACTGATCGTACTCACGGTACGTCACCTCGCGGTCGTCCATGCAGTAGTTTCCACCGCCCGGCTGCGCGACGATCACCATGCCGGGCGGGCAAATGCACGTATTGGCGAAGCTGCAGGAGTTCGTGAGGCAGTCGGCGTTGGCGACGCAGCGCTCGCCGCGCTCGCACTTGGTCGGGTTGCAGGCCAGGCCGCAATCGATGTCGCTCTCCAACCCGTTCTTCACGCCGTCCATGCACGTGGGGACCTGGCACGTCTTCGGCGTGCCCGAGCACACCACGCTCCGGCAGTCGGCGTTCACCAGGCAGTCAGCCCCGTCGGAGCACGACGGGCAAGAGCCGCCGCAGTCGCGATCCGTTTCCGAGCCGTTCTTCACGCCGTCGTTGCACATCGCCGCGAGGCAGCGCCTCGTGCTCTGGTCGCAGCGCAGGCTCTCGCAGTCGTTCGCGATCTGGCAGAACTGCCCCGTAACGCACGCGGAGCACGGCCCACCGCAGTCGAGATCGGTCTCGCCCTCGATGGCGTCCTGAAAGCCGTTGCTGCAGTGGGCCGGCGGGCCAGCGTCCGGCACGGCGCCGTCGTTCGCATCCTGCTCGGCGTCACCCTGGACGTCCGCCGCGGCGTCGAGGGCACCGGCCGACCCGCTCGCCCCGGCCAGTCCCGCCACCCCTGCAGAGCCACCGTTGCCCGCGGTCGCGTTGCCCGCGGCGCCGCCGTCGCCGGCGCTTCCGCCCACGCCACCGCTGCCGCTCGCCCCACCGGTGTCGGCGCTCGCGTCCTTGCCGCCCGAGCCGCCGAACGCGAACGGATCGACGCTGCCGGGCTTCTCCTCCGAGGAGCCGCACGCTCCCCCGAACCCGAGCCCGATGACGGAAGCGATGACGAGGGACGCAGCGACGCGCAGCCGGATCATAGGGAGCGAAGCGTATCATCGGACCGTCGGTCCCGCGAAAGGCGCTCGGTCTCGGCCGGTCGAGCGGCGATCTTCGAGCGGGACGCGGCCGCCTGGGCCCGGGGGCCCAGGGCGACCCGCGGAGGTGGGGCGAGCTTGCAGGCCCTCCGAGTGACGCACGCAGCGCCGATCGCTACGCTCCAGCCACCGTGTCCGCCCCCACCACCGACCGCCAGGGCGCATCGATGCGCGACGGCGTTCGAACGAGCTACGTCTCGCGGGGCGCCGGCTCGCCGGTCGTCATGCTCCACGGGTTTCCCGATACGCGGCGTACGTTCGATCTTCAGGTCGGTCCGCTCCTCGACGCGGGTTTTCGGGTCGTGACGCCGGACCTGCGCGGGTACGGCGCGAGCAGCAAGCCTCGGAGCGGTTACTCCCTGTCCCACCTCGCGAAGGACGTCGCACGACTGGTCGTGGAGCTCGACGCCGGACCGCTTCCGATCGTCGGCCACGACTGGGGCGGCGCCATCGCGTGGCAGCTCGCCACGGAGCGACCCGACCTCGTCTCGCGCCTCGTGATCCTGAATGCACCGCACCCGGTCCTTCTGTCCGACGCCCTGCTCCGGAGTCGTGAGCAACTTCGCCGCAGCTGGTACTTCTTCTTCTTCCAGATCCCCCACATTCCCGAGCTGTGGCTCACGCGGCGAAGCGCCGCGAACGTCGCTCGGATGTTCCGTGATCGCGCGCCGACCGCCGCCGACCCGGCACACGGCATCGTGCAGGCGGCTCGCGAGGCGTTCGGCTCCCCGGAGGCCGCGCGTGCCCCGGTCGCGTACTATCGCGAAGCCGTCCGGAACGGCCTGACGTCGGCCGGGCGCCGGGCGCAGCGCGCTCCGTACCGCGATGGGTCCCTCTCGTGCCCGGTGACGATCGTCTGGGGAGAGCGCGACGTGTGCCTCGGGACGGAGCTGCTCGACGGCGTGGAGCGCTTCGCGCCGGACGTGACGGTTCACCGGTTTCCGGACGCGGGGCATTTCGTCCACCACGAGCGCCCGGCAGAGGTCACCCGCGTGCTGCTCGCCGCCCTAGGTGAAGGCGAGACGCGAGGCCCCGAGGTGCGGTCGTGACGCTTCGACTCGGACGCCGGATGCGCTTCCTGCAGCAGAGCGAGATCCGCAACATGACGATCGAGTGCACTCGCCGCGGGGGCATCAATTTGTCCCAGGGCGTGTGCGACACCCCCGTCCCCGAGGCGGTGCGACGGGCCGCCCAGAGCGCCATCGACGACGGGGTGAACACCTACACGCGCTACGACGGGCTCCCGGAGTTGCGTCGGGCCCTAGCGGCGAAGGTCCGGCGTCATGGCGGCATCGAGGCCGACCCGGAGTCGCAGATCGTCGTGACCAACGGCGCGACGGGCGCGTTCTACGGCGCGTGCCTCGCGCTGCTGGACCCGGGCGACGAGATCATCCTCTTCGACCCGTACTACGGTTATCACCTCGATACCGCGCGATCCGTGGGTGCGGTGCCGCGGTTCGTATCGCTCGAGAGGCCCACGTGGAGCTTCACGCCCGCGGACCTCCACGCCGCCGCGAGCGAGCGAACCCGCGCCATCGTCGTGAACACCCCGTCCAACCCGACCGGCAAGGTGTGGAGCCGAGTCGAACTCGAAATGGTGGCGGCGTTCGCCATCGAGCGCGACCTCTTCGTCATCACGGACGAGATCTACGAGCACTTCGTGTACGGCGACGCGCGGCACGTCAGCCCGGCCACGCTCCCGGGCATGGCCGAGCGGACCATCACCATCAACGGCCTGAGCAAGACGTTCTCGATCACGGGCTGGCGGATCGGCTTCTCGGTCTCGGATCCGCGCTGGGCAAAGACTCTGGGCTGGGTGAACGACGTCGCGTACGTGTGCGCGCCGGCCCCGCTGCAGATGGGCGTGGCGCGCGGACTCGACGCCCTGCCCGACGACTTCTACGCCGGGCTCCGCGCCGAGTACGCGGCGAAGCGAGACGCCCTCTGCACCGCGCTGGACGGCGCCGGCCTGTCGCCGATCGTGCCGCAAGGCGCGTACTACGTCCTGGCCGACGTCTCGCGGCTCCCCGGCTCCACCAGCAAGGAGCGCGTGATGTACCTGCTCGACCAGACCGGCGTCGCGGCGGTGCCAGGCTCGGCCTTTCAGGTGGGGGCGGCCGGAGAGGACCTCGCGCGCTTTTGCTACGCGAAGGTGGACGCGGACCTCGACGAGGCGTGCCGGCGCCTCCAGCGACTCCGCTGACCGCGTCGAGCGTCGGCTCTGCTACGCTCCGCCGCGATGGACCCAGCTCTGGACGAGTCGCATCGGCTCTTCAAGGATCAGGCGCTGCGCTTCGCCAACGAGCACATCGCACCCCACGTGGTGGAGTGGGAGGAGGCGGGAGAGTTTCCACGCGAACTCTACGGAATGGCCGCACGCGCGGGGATCCTCGGCGTCGGGTTTCCGGAGGAGCTGGGCGGCGGCGGGGGCGATCTGCTCCACGGGCTGGTCCGGACGGAGGCCCTGCTCACCGCCGGCTCGACGGGAGTCGTCGCCGGACTCGGCAGCATGGGGATCGCCCTGCCCCCGGTGCTCCTGCTCGGCACGGACGAGCAGAAGCGGCGCTTCGTCCCGCCCGTCGTTTGCGGTGATCGGATCGCCGCGCTGGCGATCACCGAGCCGGGCACAGGCAGCGACGTCGCGGGGGTGAGAACCCGGGCGCGGCGCGACGGCAGCGACTACGTCCTCCACGGCGCGAAGCTGTTCATCACGAGCGGCGTCCGCGCCGACCTCGTGACGGTGCTGGCGCGCACCGGCGAAGACAAGCACGGTGGGCTGACGTTCTTCGTCGTGGAGAAGGGAATGAAGGGCTTCTCGGTGTCGCGGGCCCTGAAGAAGACCGGGTGGTGGGCGAGTGATACCGCGGAGCTCGCGTTCGACGACGTGCGAGTGCCGGCGGAGAACCGCATCGGGGAAGAAGGAAGTGGCTTCGTCGCCCTGATGAAGAACTTTCAGGGTGAACGACTCGGCCTCGCGTTCTTCGGCCACGCGACGGCCGAGATCGTCCTCGCGGACGCCCTCGCCTACGCCAGGGAGCGGACCGCCTTCGGGCGACCCCTGGTCGGGTTCCAGGTGACCCGGCACAAGCTCGCGGAGATGGCGACGAAGGTGACGATCTCGAAGGCCTTCGACCACCAGCTGGCTCACCGCACCATGGCCGGCGAGTACCTGGTGACGGAGACCAGCATGGCGAAGAACTTCGCCGCGCGGATCGCCCAGGAGGTTTGCTACGAGGCCGTCCAGATCCTCGGAGGGATGGGCTTCATGCGGGAGACCCGCGTCGAGCGGCTCAGCCGAGACGCGCGCCTGCTGCCCATCGGCGGTGGCACGAGCGAGGTCATGAACGAGATCATCGCCAAGGGCCTCGGTCTTTGACGGAGGGTGGGCCGGGCAGGTCCGGGCCCGCAACGTCGTCCCGCAGGTCGGAGCACGACGCATCCTCGTGCCACGGCATCGGCATCGACTTCGGAGGCACGACCATCAAGGCCGGCATCGTGGAGGCCGGGCGCATCGTCCGGCACGCGAGCCTCGAGACGCCGCGCGACGCTGCCCC
The DNA here is from genome assembly GCA_964487605.1 of uncultured Polyangiaceae bacterium. Lineage (GTDB taxonomy): Bacteria > Myxococcota_A > Polyangia > Polyangiales > Polyangiaceae > JAJDAH01. Next base: position 98,867 of record CAZARU010000004.1, on the reverse strand, counting down.
CGGCGCTCTCCTGGACGCCGTGGCGAGCCTCCTGGCGACGGTCGACGCACCCGAAGGCCCTGTCGGGATCGCCATCCCGGGAGAAGTGGACGAAGCCGGTCGCGTCTGGCGCCTGCCCAACGTGACGGGCTTCGAGGGCATCACCATCGCCGCCGAGCTCGCGCGACGCACGGGGCGCGACGTCGCCGTGGAGAACGACGCCACCGCCGCGGCACTGGGTGAGCTGCTGCACGGCGCAGGGGGTCGCTTCCAGAGCTTCGCGCTGTTGACGCTCGGCACCGGAATCGGTGGCGGGCTGGTGCTCGACGGCCGCATCCGACGCGGGGCTCACGGGTTCGCCGGCGAGTTCGGCCACGTGCTCATCGACCACGGAGATTCGGCCGCACCCTGCGTGTGCGGCCAGCGCGGATGCGTGGAGGCGTACGCCGGTACCCGCGCCCTGCTCGCCCGTCACCACGCCCTGGGCGGAACCTCTCTGACGATTCGAGACGTCGCGGTGGCCGCGCGCGCGGACGAGCCGGCCGCGCGAGCGGCCTTCCGTCAGCTCGCCGAAGCGCTCGCCGCGGCCCTCACGAGCATTCAGAACGTCCTGGACCTCGAGGCGATCGTCTTCTCGGGCGGGGTCTCCGAGTCTTTCGCCCTGTTCGAGGCCGACCTTCGAGCTTCGGTGCGCGCCCGCGCGTTCGCGCGCCCGCTGGGGGAGGTGCCGCTCGTGGTGAGCGATCTGGGAGCGCACGCTGGGATCGTAGGCGCTGCGCACCTCGCGTCGGCGGTGTAGGTGCGTAGCGCACCCATCGTCGCAGATTGTTTGCCCAAGCCCTAGAGGTCTGCGCAGGAGCGGCCGTACTCGTGGGACGAGAGGGATTCATGGGCATGGTTCGATTCGAAGTTCTCGACGACTGGTGCGTCTACGTACGTCGCTCCCGGCAGTTCGTACCCGTGATCGCCTTCGGCCGCCCGAAGCGGCTCTTCGCTCCGCTCGAACCGCGCTGACGCCGGCCTTGAACTCGCGACCCGCCGCGACGATAGTTCGCGCGTGGCCGCGTGCGCTGCAACCCGCCGGAGAGTCGAGGCATGAAGGCCATCGTCGTGACGGAGTTCGGGGGACCGGAGAAGCTCGCTTACCAGGACGTTCCGGATCCGGAGTCGAAGCCCGGTCACGTGACGGTCGACGTCCACGCGACGGCGCTGAACCGGGCCGACCTGATCCAGCGTCGGGGCTTCTACCCGCCGCCGAAGGGCGAGACAGACATCCTGGGCCTGGAGTGTGCAGGTGTCGTCGCGGCGGTCACGCCGGAGGTGACCGCCGTGCGCCCGGGCGATCGCGTGATGGCGCTGCTCGCCGGCGGCGGCTACGCGGAGCGCGTCGTCGTGCACGAGCGCATGTGCATCCCGGTGCCCGCCGGCATGCCGTTCGCCGAGGCCGCCGCGGTGCCCGAAGCGTTCCTCACGGCGCGGGAGGCACTCTTCACTCTCGGGGGCCTCGAGCCAGGGCAGTGGGTCCTGGTGCACGCGGCCGCGGGAGGCGTCGGCTCCGCTGCCGTGCAGCTGGCTCGCCTTGCCGGCGCACGCGTCATCGCCACCGCCGGCAGCGACGAGAAGCTGGCGAAGGTGGGAGCGCTCGGGGCCGAAGTGCTGGTCAACTACAAGACGCAGAACTTCGCCGAAGCGACCAGCGAGGCGACGGGGGGGGCCGGTGCCAGCCTCGTACTCGACTTCGTCGGCGGTCCGTACTGGGAGAAGCACGCCCAGTGTCTGGCCACCGCCGGCCGCTGCGTCGTCATCGGTGTGCTCGGTGGGCCGAACGCGGAGGTGAACCTCGGAGTCGTGCTCCGGAAGCGGCTGCAGATCCTGGGCCTGGTGATGCGTCATCGACCGCTGTCGGACAAGATCGCCATCACGTCCGCCTTCATCCGCGAGTCGCTCCCGGCGTTCGCGACCGGGAAGCTCCGCCCCATCGTGGACCGCACGTATCCCCTCGCCGAGGCCGCGGCGGCGCACGAGCAGATGGAGAAGAACGAGAACTTCGGGAAAATCGTCCTGACCCTGCGCCGAGACGAAGGTCCGGCGGCCTAGTACCGCGCACGCGTGGCGGCGCGAACCCCAATGGCCCTCGGCGCGACGGTCTATGGAGCGGAGAACTTCAAGACGCGCTCCGTCGAAATTTCGTCCACGGATGGCGACACGGTGCGACCCGGTTCGAGGTAGGCGCGGAAGATGAACAGCACGTTCTGGTCCAGGGGAACGCCCGGGAACGTCGTGGGAAGCTCCAAGCAGAACCGCTGATCCGCGCAAGAACGCGCGACTCGAACCGCGAACAGCGCGTCTCGGTCCGGGTGATCCGGCAGGTACACCGCGGCGCTGCCGGGCATCTCGTCACTCGTGAACGCCGCGACGCCCGCCTGTTTCGCGTGGTGATTCAGGACCACGTTGGAGTACGTGGCCTTCCCCGTCGCGGCATGGTTGACGCCGTAGGCGACGAAGAAGTCGTTCGAGTCGCCTCCGAGGGTGAGCGAGCCAGTGCCGAGGATGACGTCGAGGGGCCCGGCGCTGTACGTCGTGTCACTGACCTCGCCGAGGCAGTTCGTCAGCTGGGCGATGCACGTGGCGGGGTTCACGCGCGACTGGATCAACGCAGCCGAAGCGATCGAGAGCTGGGTCGTGAAGAGTCCCGAGTGCCTGGCGCGAATGGCTGTCCCGAGCGCTTCGACCGCCGGCTCGAGGTGAGCCTCCGTCGTGCCCGTACCGTGCTCGGCACGGGATGGCGGAGTCAGCGGCACCGCGGCCCGGGGCTCGTCGGGGCTCACTCGCAGGAGGGTGACGGGAGGCTCGGCGAGGTACGCTTCGCCCTGCTCGGCGTCCTCGAAGAGCGCGAAGCGCTGGAGCATCATGAGCGAGTCGGCATCGCCCTCGTCACCCAGCCGCAGCTCGGCGGCAGGCAGGGCGACCGTGTTGTGGGTCTCGGCTCGAAATCCGTGACGTGCCAGCCGCGCCCTGAGAGAAGCGTCGAGGTTCGCGTCGGCCGTGACGATCACCACGGCGTCGGCGTCGAACGGCCCCTCGCCGGCGCCGACCGCGAGGTTCGTGTGGTTCAGCGCGTCGGCGAGGCTCGCGAACACCACCGCGCGCTCCCCCGTCCGAACGTCCAGACGATCGAAGAGGTAAGGCGCATAGCTGAAGTAGCGCGCCGGCGGCGCGGTTCGGCCCACGTAGACGAGCGCCTCGTCGGCGCGGAGCTGAACCACCGGAGCGAGCGTGCCGTCGAGGGCGGGGATACCGAGGCCCTCGAGCGGTGGCAGGCTCTTTCCTGGCGCGGCGGGAAGGTTCCAGAGGCCGTAGGGGCTCGTGGCATTCGCCGCGAAGCAGGAGGGGAGCGCCTCGCACTGGTCGATCGTGAACGCGACGTTCTGGCCCCGCTGCACGACGAGACCGTCCGCCTCGAGGGACTCCACGAAGGCTTCGAGGCCCGCCGCGGGCGGTTCCCCGTGGCGAGCCGCATCGTCGGAGGCGGAGCAGCCGACCGTCCCCACGAGGGCCATGAAGCAGACGACGCGCATCGCGCGAGGCTACGCCGGGCTCGGTGCCTCGTCCACGCGGGCAGCCGCGCCGGCGAGGAAGCTACCTGACCAGGCGACGCCGGACCAGGACGAGGCACGCGCCGTACGCGGGGGCGAGGAACAGCGGAATGGCCGCGAGGTGCAGCGCGGTGTGCGCCGTCGCGGTTCCGCGCACGAGGGCTCGTGACGTCTCCACCACGTGCGTGAGCGGCAGCGCTTGCGCGAGGAGCCCGACCCAGGCAGGCATCTGGTCGAGCGGGAAGAAGATGCCACTGAAAAGGAACATCGGCGCGATGACGAGGACGAAGTAGTAGTTGAAGAACTCGTAGCTCCGCGATAGCGCCGTGACGACGAGCGCGCTCGCTGCGAACGCCAGGCCGGCCAGGAACGCGACGGGAACGACCAGCACGGCGAGTGGCGACGGAACGAGACCGAAGGACGCGATGACGACGAGCACGATGCTCGCCCCGAAGGTCGCCTTCATGCCCCCCCAGAGGATCTCGCCGGTGACGAGCTGCGAGACGGTGACGGGTGTCGCCAAGATCGCGTCGTAGGTGCGCTGCGCGTCGAGGCGCGTGTAGCTGCCGAACGTACACTCGAACGTCGCGGTGTACATCGCCGTGGAAACGACGAGGCCCGGCGCGATGAACTCCGCATAGGTCATGCCGCCCAGGTTCGGCACGATGCGGCCGAGGCCCCACCCCAGGGCGAGCAGGTACAGGAGGGGCTCGCCGAAGTTCCCCGCGGCGCTGGCCCAGGCGTAGCTCCGCCAAACGAGGAAGTTTCGCGCGGCGACGCGCACGGACCCGGGGCCGAACCCGATCGACCCCGACCGAGGAACCCGCGCGTCACCCGTCACTCGGTGAGTTCCCTTCCCGTCAACTTGAGGAACACGTCCTCGAGCGATGCATTCCGCAGCAGGCACGCGACCCCGGCAGCGCGTGCCCTAGCGACGAGAACGTCGGTGACCGCGCTCGAACGCGGCAGGAAGAACGTGAGCACGTCGCCGGCGCGCTCGTGGGCGACGCCGCCGAGGTCGAGTCCCTCGAGGACCGGGGCCTCTCGCGCTCGCGGCAACCGAAGCTCCACGGCCTCGGCGCCGACGTGCGCGGCGACGAGAGCGCTCGGCACGCCCTCCGCCAGAATCCGTCCTCGATCCATGATCACCAGGCGGTCGCACAGCCGCTCCGCCTCATCCATGTAGTGCGTCGTCAGCACCATGGTGACGCCCCGCTCCCGGAGTTCGCGAAGCTTCTGCCAGATCAGGTGGCGCGCCTGCGGATCGAGGCCCGTGGTCGGTTCGTCGAGGAGGAAGAGCCTCGGCTCGTTGACCAGAGCGCGGGCGATCACGAGTCGGCGCTTCATGCCGCCGCTGAGCTCGTTGATCCGCCGGTCTCGCTTCTCGGTGAGCTGGAGAAACTCGAGCAGCTCGTCCGCGCGCCGCTTCGACACCGCCGGCGGCTGCCCGAAGTACGAGCCGTAGACCACCAGGTTCGACCGGACCGTGAGGTCCGGGTCGAGGTTGTCGTCCTGGGGGCACACTCCGAGCTGGGCGCGCACGGTGGGACCGTTCGCCACCGGGTCGAGCCCGAGGACGCGCAGCGTTCCACTCGAGGGGGGCGACACGGCCTGCAGCATCCTCATGGTGGAGGTCTTGCCCGCTCCGTTCGGACCCAGGAAGCCGAAGCACTCCCCGGGCAGGATCGAGAAGTCGATACCGCGAACGGCCTCGAGCTCACCGTAGGACTTGCGGAGGCCACGGGCCTCGACGACGGAGTCGCTCATCGTAGTGCTTCGTCGTCAATCACGGCGATGACGTGTCGGCGGTTCATCACGCGCCGACGGGCTTGATGCGCAGAACGCCAGGCCCCGGCTTGACGCACGCCTGGCAGGCAAGGCGAACGTTCGAGGGCGCCGCGAGGACCTCCAGCAGGTTCAGCTCGTCGTCACCGGGCGGCTCCAGCAGGTCGGCGCCGGCGAGCACCTCTATTTGGCAGGTGGCGCACGAGGCGCTCCGGCAGGAGAACGGGATCGGCGCCAGATGGTGGTCGCACGCATCCACGAGGTGACCCCCTTCCGGCACGTCGGCGGTCTTCGCGGATCCCACCGAGCTCTTCATGAACTCGATCGTCGGCACGGCGTGTGGAGTCTAGTGGGTCGCCCCACCGTTCGTAATCCCAATTTCTCCGAACACGACGGCTCGAACCGAAGCACGCGCTTCGGGAGACGCGGCCAGATGCTACCCTCGCCGGGATGCTCGCCCTCTTGCTCGACGGCTCAGCTCGCGTCGTCACCGACCACCCGAGACCCGTTCGGCGACCTGGCGAGGCCCGAGTTCGAGTGCGCGTGGCCGGAGTTTGCGACACGGACCTGCAACTCGCCGCCGGGTACATGGGATTTCGGGGCGTACCCGGCCACGAGATGGTGGGGGACGTCGTCGAAGCGGACGACGCGGCGTGGATCGGCGCGCGAGTCGTGGCGGACATCAACGCCGGGTGCGGCACGTGCGCCGACTGCGTCGAGGCCGATGGCCATCACTGCGGTGCGCGCACCGTCGTCGGCATCCTCGGCCGCGACGGCGCCTTCGCGGAGGAACTCGTCGTGCCCGAGCGCAACCTCGTGCGCGTGCCGGCCGGCCTCGTCGACGAGCGCGCCGTCTTCGCAGAACCCCTCGCCGCCGCGCTCCACGTCCTCGACGAAGTCGGCGACGAGGAGGTCGTCGTGCTGGGCGACGGAAAACTCGGTCTGCTCACGACGCTGGCGCTGGCGAGCGCGGGGAGACGGGTGACGTTGGTCGGCCATCACCCCGAGAAGCTCGACGTGGCGGGCAGCGCCGCGCGAACGGTGCTGGAGCGCGACCTCGGGAACGAGCCATTGGCCGCGGCCGTCGTCGAGGCCACGGGGAGCGCCGCGGGCGTGGCTCGTGCGCTCTCGATGGTCCGACCGCGCGGGACCGTCGTGCTGAAGACGACCATCTCCGGGACAACGACCCTGGACCTTTCACCCATCGTGATCAACGAGCTCACCGTGGTCGGCTCGCGCTGCGGCGACATGCGTCGTGCCATCGACGTCCTGGCTCGCGGGGTGGTCGTCCCGGACCGACTCGTGACCGCCCGCTTCCCGCTGGTGAGAGCCGACGCGGCGCTGGCCCGTGCGGGAGAGCCGGGCGTCCTCAAGGTCCTGCTCGACGTGGCCAACGGGTAGGATCACCCACGCACATCCCGCCGAGCCGCGCACGCACCGCGGGCGTCAGTCGGCGGACTCCGGACGACAGATCTCTTCCTGCCGCTTCGGGCAAGTGATGCGCACGTGAAAATGGTCGTCATGAGCGCTCGCCTCTTCGGGTTGCTTGAGGAGCGCGGCGGCGGCCTGGACCTCCGACGCGTTCTTCGACTGCTTCGCAGCGTGGGCGAGGATCCGCTTGCGCAGGTCGCGCGAGACGAAAATGTGGGAGATCCCCGCTCGAGCGTCCCGGAGCCAGGTCCGCACGAGCATCCAGTTCGTCGCGTCGTCGAACGTGAATCCGCCGCCGTCACGGGCGTTGCCGTCGGCGCCGAACGCGACGAACCGGTCCGGAAGCGTGAGTCGGCCGCGCGCATCCCGCACGTAGAACCCGACGTCGGCGTCCCTGCCGCTCTGGTGCGACCGATGGCCCGAGAGCGCGCCGCCCGACTTGCTCGAGAGGTCTCCCACGAGCATCTTCGCCCCCTTCACCTGGCGCCCCACCTGCTTCGCGGTGCGTTCCAGCATGAGAACGAGCGCGGGGTGGCCATAGACGCGATCTTCGCTTCCCGCCTTCACACCGAGGAAGGCCGACCGCCGAAGCTTCTTCGCGCGCACCTGCCATCCGCGATTGGGGTGGCCCACCGAGAGGCTCATCAGATGATACGGCGAGGCACGAAACTTCGCGGGGAGGTCGCGCTCGGACTTCGCCGCTGCCTCGGGAAGCGCGCCTGCCATGGCGACTGCGAGGGCGAGAGCGAGGATGGGCGGGCGCACGGGAACCATGGAACGAGGCAAGCCCGTCGAACGGGCAGAGCGGTGCCCCCTGCGCTAGCCCGAATCGAGCACGCAGGCCAGGCCGGGAGTAGCATGCGCTCGTGGAAGGAAGCCGACGTGGCCTGGCGCTCGCCGCGGGAGTCGTCGTCGCCGGCGTGCTGTTTGCGACCTGCATGGCACTGGGGCTCGCGCGCCCCGCGGCCTGGACAGCCGCCGTCACCGGCCTGTGCGCGGTGTGGTGGGTGCTCGAGCCGATCCCGATTCCGGCGACTTCCCTGATCCCCTTCGCGGCGTTTCCGCTCACGGGCGTCCTCGACCACGGCAGCGTGGCCAACGCCTACGGTGACTCGTTGATCCTCCTGCTCCTCGGCGGTTTCGTGATCTCGACGGGCCTCGAGAGGAGCGGGGCGCATCGGCGGCTCGCTCTGGGGATGGTTCGCCTGGTGGGAGGACGCGGCGGCCGGCGCCTCGTGCTCGGCTTCATGCTCGCGACCGCGGCGGCGAGCATGTGGATCTCGAACAGCGCGACGGCGCTCATGATGCTCCCGGTCGCGCTCGCAATCGTCGAGCGCGACGAGTCCGGCCAGCTCGGAGCGCCGCTCGTCCTCGGTATCGCGTACGCAGCGAGCATCGGCGGCCTGGGGACTCCCATTGGAACACCGCCGAACGTGATCTTCCTGGGCGTGTACCGTGCCACCACGGGCACCGAAATTTCGTTCGCGAAGTGGCTCACTCTCGGGATCCCCGCCGTCGTCGTCCTCTTGCCCATCGCCTGGGCCGTGCTCACGCGCCGGCTTCGGACCGACACTCCGCTCGTCGTGCCGCATCCCGGACCGTGGCGGCCCGCCGAGAAGCGCATCCTGGCGGTCTTCGGGGTGACCGCCCTGGCGTGGATCACGCGCACCGAGCCGTTCGGCGGCTGGAGCGGCTGGCTGGACGTTCGCGGCGTCGGCGACGCCACGGTCGCGCTCGCGGCCTCGGTCGCGCTCTTCTTGATCCCGAGCGGCGAGAAGAGCGGCGCGCTGCTGGACTGGGAGTCTGCGAACCGGCTCCCGTGGGGACTCCTGATCCTGTTCGGGGGCGGCATCGCCATCGCGAAGGCGTTCGAGGCATCGGGACTCGCGACCGCGCTCGGAGCAGCCCTTTCGGGAATCGGCTCGCTCCCGACCATCGCCATGATCGCGCTCGTGTGCCTCGTCGTCACGTTCCTGACGGAAGTGACGAGCAACACTGCCACGACGACGCTCTTGATGCCGGTCCTCGCCGCCGCGGCGATCGGAGCCGGCATCGAGCCGGCGCTGATGATGGCGCCCGCGGCGCTGAGCGCGAGCTGCGCCTTCATGCTCCCCGTCGCGACGGCGCCGAACGCCATCGTCTTCGCCACGGGCCAGCTCACGGTTCGCCGAATGGCGACGGAGGGCGTGTGGGTCAACCTGCTCGGTGCCGCGGGCCTGACCATCGTCTGCCACGTCGTCCTTTCGCGCTGGTGAGCCGCGCTCGGCGAAGCACCCGTCTCGCGAAGGCTCCCGATCCGCCGCGGCGCCGGTTAGCTCGGCGTGTTCAGCGCCACTTCACGGCGAACTCGCAGACGTCGTCCCCGCGTCGCCGGCACTTGAGCGTCTCCGCGTGGACGTCTCGGCACCCCGCCAGCTCGGTGGCCCGCTTGCACCAGGCCAGTATCGGCTTGCAGTGCTCCGCGCCGGGGGTCGGCACGTCCATGATCCTGAGCACGGCGCTGTTCTTGGTGCTCTCCGGAACGGTCATCTTGCCGCGGTCGTAGTGCACGCTCCACGCCTGCCCGACACGACGGAGCATGTGATGAATGAAGCCGATGCGGAGAAAGACGCGGTAGATGCCCCGCAGATTCTCGTCGCAGGCGAAGCGCCCCATCTCGGAGTAGAGCGCGCCGTCTCCCTTCCCGGCGTGAACGTCGATCAGCCGCGTGAGCTCCGCACACTGATCCCACTCGTACCACTCGCTGACGACGAACCCTTGCTCGATGGCCTTCCTCAGCTGGATCGAGCCGAGACGCTTGACCGTCTCCGCGACTTCGGGATGGCGACCGCTCACGAACAGCCATCGGGCGCGAAGCACACTTCCCTTCACCTTCATCAGAACGTTCCGATCTGCCGCGGCCCGAATCCGAATCGTCGCTCGACCACCACGTGCCCGCGCAGCGCCGGAACGCCCGACGCGACATCCCACTGCGCGAGCGCGTTCTTTTCCGCGTCGGAAGTGAAGCAGGCGCCACAGCGCGCGGCACAGGCCACACCCTCCACGGAGTACGCGCTCGGCTCGGAGAGCGTTCGCACCCGACCCGTCGGCACGTCGAGCACGCGCACGGTGTCGGGCCTTCCGGCGCTCAGGCTCCCCAGGGTCGTGATCATCAGCGAGTCGTCGGTCGCCCAGTCGATACCAAATCCCGGGGGCGCGCCCAAGTAGTCCTTGGCCGGGAGCCTCGCGACTTCGGTGATCGCGCCGGCGACGTCGAAGACGACGATCCCGCCCGTCCCGAGGGAGGGTTCGGCGTCGCCGTCGAACGCGCCCGTGCACGAGAGCGCCAGCCTGAGCCCCGTGGGCTCGAGCGCGACCCCGCTGCACCCGGTCATGCCCACCGGATGGACGCCGGTCACGGTGTCCGACCCGGAATCAACGACCACCAGGCGGTCGGGAGCGGACCGCGCGTAGTCCCGGGAGATGGCCTGAACGACGACGATGACCCGGTCACCCACGGCGACGGCACGGTCACCGCGGGCCAGAAGGGTCGGATCCTCGCCCTTCAGCGTCTCTCGAAGATCGATCCTGCCGATGATTTCTCGGGCGGACGGATCGACCACGAGCACGTCGCCGCCGCCGTCCCACGCCTGGCGCCCGGGGTCGCCATTGACGTCGAAGCGCGGAACGTACGCCTTGTTCGGTCCGAGCTCGAGGTAATCATGGGGGTTCGCCGCGAAGCCGGTGCCGACCGCGAGCTGGCTCGCCACCCGACCGCTCCGCACGTCAATCCAGGTGATCACGCCCGACGGAACACGATCGAGCACGGCGATCCGAGCGCCGAGCATCGCCTGCGTCGGGACACCGACGTCTCCACCCAGGGGCACCGAGAGCTTCTCCACGCGCGACGCCGACGACAGCAGCGACTCCGTCAACACGCGCCCGTCCCACGCCACGAGCGAGACGTTGGAGGACTGCCGCCCGTCGTCGCTCCCCGTCACGATCACGCCGCGCCCACACGGTCCCATCGGTTCGTCGGTCCCGCCCGTCGCACCCGGCGGTTCGACACCGCAGGACGCCGCGAGGAGCGCGACGAGGGCCGTGCGCCAGGAACTCACCACGCGAGACCCTCCGCGCTCACGAAGAGCGTCCGCCCCGGCCTGGGAGAACCGATGACGTCGAGGCGCCGAGCGTCGAGGACGTTGTCCACTCGGAGCGCGACCAGCAGGTGGCCACCGCACCAGCGGGTCGTGACACCGGCGTCGAGCGACGTATCGGACGGCAGCACCTCCAGTCCGGCCGGGTCCGCGAAGCGCGACGACCGGTGGACGACGCCGAGGCTCAGCGCCGCCCTGTCGAGAGACACGGCCGGCAGCGGCCGCTGCCGGTAGAGTTCGAGCGTCTGCGCAGCGACGAAACGAGACTGGAACGGCACGATGTCGTTCACGAGCTCGCGTCCAGCCGTCGTATCGCGAGGATCGAGGAGGGTCACGCTGGTCGACGACGTCACGAAGTCGAGCGCGTCGAGGAAACCGAAGAACTCCGCGCCCACCGATCGCGCGCTGCCCACGTTGAAGGGCGCGATCGCACCGACGCTCGTGCGCCGGTACGCGATCAACCTCGACGACCACCGCGCGAATGCGATGGCCTCGGCCGACGCGAAAAGCCGGGGGCGTTCACGTACCCACCTGACGCCGGCATCGGTGGCCAGGCCATGCTCCGGCACGAGCGCGGGGTTGCCGCGTACGAAAGGGGAGACGCCGCCCGTCTCGCCCAGCGTCGGCACTCGTGCGTAGCGACCCACGTTGCCGAGAACCTTCAACTGCCCCGCACCGGTGGGGTCGTCGGCGAGTACCACCGCTGCTCCGGCTCGACCGGACGGTTCCGCGATCCCGCACGCATCGGCGTTCGTTTCGTCTCGTCGCCCGTGACATTCGATCGACCCGAGCGCGCTCGCTTCGACGCTGCCGCGTTCGACCACGGCGGAGACCGCCAGCCTCGTCGTGTCGCGACGCGCGCTGGTGCGGGCCGCTCCCCGACGCACGATGACCAGCCGCTCCACGGCCTTGCCGAAGCTCGACCTGACGGAGAGGCCCGACGCCACGTTCGTGGAAACGGCCACGTCCGTGGCCGCGCGGGTGCCCGCGGACGTGACCGCCGAGGTCAGCAGGCCGAGTTCACGAGCCGGATCGTCGATGTGCTGCCGACCCACGAGGGCAGTGGTCCCCATCTCCACCTCGCAGCCACTACGGGCGCAGGGCACGCGCGCCGAGATCGCTGCGAGATTCCGGCTGACGGAGGTCCGCGCCGAGCGCGCGGGCACGGAGAGCGTACCGCTCACGCCCGCTCGCCGCGCGAAGGCGTTCACGATGCCGACGACCCGTCCGCGGTCGCCGAGCGACCATCGTCCGACCGACCACGCATCCCATGTTTCGTGATCGGCGTTCTGGCGGCGCGCGGTGCGATCGTCGGACGAGTCGAAGAACGTCCCACCGTCGTCTTCGTAGGGAAAGTCGCCATCCGCCACCGTACGCCGGACGGCGACCGTGGCACCGGCCGCTCGCGAGCCGGAGCTCCCGGTCCCCCAGTACGAGAGGTGCCCATGGCTGCCCGCCTCGACGCCCGCCCCGACCTCGGGACGCGCGGGCAGTTTCGGCTCGAAGAAGATGGCGCCGCCGAGCCCGAGGCGATCCGCGTGACCCGGGGCGTTGCCCCGGTAGACCTCGACCCGATCCACGAGGAAGAGGGGGATCGTGGAGAGGTCGGCGGTGCCGGTCACCTCGTCGTTCAGCCTCACGCCGGCGAGGTAGACCGGTGTCTGCGCGCTCGAAGCGCCGCGAAGTGACGCCGTCGAAAGATCCGTGGCCCCACCCGACCGAGTCACCTGGACCCCCGGTGCCCGCTCCACCACGTCGGCGGACGTCGATCCCGGGTCGTCCAGGGCGGCTCCGCGCGCCACCCAGGACGCCGCCGTGGCATCCCGCGGGGAGGGTGCGCCGGAGCGTTCGCCAGGCACCGACACCTCCAGAGGTTCCGCTCGGGATCGAGACACCAGGCAGAGCGTCGCCGAAAAGAGCAGCACGCCGCCCCTCACGGACAGGCGCCGTTGAGGATCGTCACGGCGTCCAGATCGAACGCGCCGTCGAGGTCCGCTGCCAGATCGGCGCGATCCTCTATCCGGACGAAACGCGCGCGAGCGATCCCCACGTCGGCGAGATCGAACGGATCACCACCGGCGGCCGTCGCGTCGAAGGGATCGACGCCGTCGCTCTCGACGTTGGCGAGGACGGGGCGCCACCCCGCGCACGAGCCGTAGGGAGGACCGAGGGCGTCGCACGGGAACTCGACGAAGGTCTCTCCGTCGTCACTCACGGAGACCGTGGCGAGCTCGGCGAAGACGCGAGACTCGTCGCCACCGATCCAGAAGGGGTTCTCGGCCACCAGGAAGTCGGGACCCTCACCGTCGACGATGGCGTTGGCCTCGAACGCGAGGACGACCCACCCTCCATTCCCCAGGGTCGTCACGTCGGTGGAGCCCGCACAGCAGCCGCCGCCGCGAGGCCCGCCGAGCACGCGCTCGGGAAACTCCCCTTCGCCCTGACCCAGCGTGGTGCCGCGACCCTCGCCGAAGGAATGCTCGACGACCGACGTCGCAAACCTCGCGCTGCCGCGGGAGCACTCGTCGGTGGCGCCGCCGTCCGGCGTCGAGCCACAGGCAGCCACGACCAACGCCAGACTCGTCACCCGCGCGCTCGCTCGCGCTCTTCTCGAACTCATCGAACGATCCCTCCGAGCGAGCGCGCGCTCAGGTAGTGGACACATCCGCGACCCGGGACCATCCCAGGGAACGGATTCGACGAGCAGGTCTTCTGACTCCCCGCGTGACCCTCGGTCGCCTTCCCGACGATGGCGTCAGTGGCTTCTGTGACCTTGGGCTTGACGAGTTACAGCGGCGGCTCCGTGCCGGATTCGCACCGGCTTCCCTCGGCGGTCTCCCACCACCCCTCGCGGGGGCTCTTCGAACGTGGTGTCGAGTAGCACGGCGGCATCTGATCGCCAAGCGTGGGTGCTCGCGGCGGAACGCGACCTCCGCGCGACGGCGCGGCGCGGACGAGGGGCGCGCGGACCGCGAGACGCGGCTGCGACGACCCTCGCGACTCGCGCGCCCCGACGAGCGCCTCGCTGGCGCGAAAGGGCGCAGGCCGCGCAGTTTCCGCCTCCCGGGCTCGCACACCCCACGAAGAGGTCCGTTTCGGCTAACCTGCGAGAGGGCCCATGTCCCAGCCAGCGCCCGCAGGACACCGGTACCCTTTCGTCGGCCAGACGATCACGAGCGACGTCGGCCCGGACGTCGTCTACCACCTCGAGCGCGGGCTCGGCGTCGGCGGCACGGGGACGGCCTACTTCGCTCAACGACACACCAGGGACGGCCGCTCGCCCGCGGTCGTCAAGATCATCCACCCCGAGATCGCCATCGACGCGCACGGGCGGGCGACCATGCTGATTCAGAAGGAGGCGGTAGCGCTCGGCCGTCTGAACGAGCAGGTACCTCCGACGCCCTTCGTCGTCCGACTGCTGGACACGGGCGTCGTCGAGTTTCGGCGCGGGCCCCGCGCCATCGAGCTGCCGTGGCTCGCCATCGAGTACGTTCACGGGGGCGTGGAAGGAACGACGCTGGAGCAGCGGGTCGACTACTCCGTTCGCCAGACGGGTCTGGCCTTCGATCCGTTACGCGCGGCGCGAGCCCTCCTCGCGCTCGGGACCGGCCTGTCCGAGATCCACAAGGTGGGGGTGGTCCATCGGGATTTCACACCAGGTAACGTCCTGTGCTGCGGCGTGGGCGAGTCCGAGGTGTTGAAGATCTCCGACTTCGGCATCGCACGACCGAAGGGCCTGGCAGCCACGTTCGGCGACATGCTCATCGGCACGCCGGGCTACGTGGCCCCCGAGCAGGCGTTCCAGGACGACGTGGACGTCGGCCCCTACACGGACGTCTTCAGCCTCGCCTGCGTCATCTACTACGTGCTCACCGGAAAGGCGTATTTCCCCGCGGACTCCGCGAGCGAGGCGTTGCTCGCGACGCGCAAGCCGGAGCGACGCACCGTCCGGGACACGCCGTTCCTCGCGCCGGAGCTTCGCGCCAACGATTCGGCGTGCGACGCCATCGACGCGGCCCTGGCTCGTGCGACGCACCTGGACCCCAAGCAGCGCCCGGAAGACGCGCGAGCGTTCGCCGCCGGGTTGATCCCGTGGATCACGGAGAAGCCGCGCAGCGTCCGGCCCAACCGCCGACTGATGGACAGCTACATGCGGCTGCGGGTCACCGACACGATCCCCGGCTGGACGTGGACGGTTCGTCACCCTCCCGGCGCCGATCGAATCGTCACCAGCGTGGGGTGGGACGGTGACGGCCATTGCTTGGCCGTGACGACGCGGGGTCTCGCCTACTGGACGGGGACGGACTGGATCCCGGCTCCCATGAGCGACCTTCCGGTCCCGGACGGGCTGAAGTTCGTGACCCGCACGGCGCCGGGGCAGTGGCTGGTCGGGAGCGAGTGCGCCACCCTCGCGGAGTACTCTCGACACGGTGTGGGGCGCGTGGTGCGTGGCCCTGACGAGAGCATCGCGTTCACCGCCGCGTCCGGCGACCTGGAGGACCTCGCCGCCGTGGTCGGCGAGAAGGCGGGGTCACCTCCTCTGCTCTACGGCGTCGCCGGTGGCCACTGGCTACGCCCGCTGCCGCTCAACCACGCGGCGTTCGTGACGGGCATCGCCAGGTACGACGAGCGGCGGTGGCTCGTCGTGGGGCGGGGCCACGACGGCTACGGGTTCGCCGGCGTGTACTCGCCGCTCCTTTGGGAGATTTTGCCGATTCGGGTGCCACCCGTCCGGTCACTCGTCGCCTGTTCGAGCCAGATCGATCGGGGCGTGGCCCTCGCCGTCGGCAGCGACGGCATCGTGATCCGCCTGGAGCGCGGCCAGGTGACGGGCACGATGCTCGACGGACAGCCTCACGTCGCGTCCGCCGCGGTGGACGTCCTGGACCGGGAGTGGGCGGGCGGCGCGGGACGATTGTGGGTGAGCCCCGCTGGCGGCAGCCGGTGGACCCTCGTGTTCGAGGAGAAATCGTGGGAGGTCCCTTTCACGAGCATCCTGGCCGACGTTGGGCTCGTGGTCGCGATGACGGCAGACGGTGGGATCCTCGAATGCCGATCCTCGATCCTCGATCAGATCGTGGAACCGGGACAATCGAGCCCACCACCGGCCCCGCAGCGGACCGCTTGACCGAACGCCGACGAGTGCGCGTCCCACGAACGAGCGCGATGCGCTTGGCGGGTGCGCTCGCGCTCGGGGCCGGCACGTCCGCGGCGACCGGCGAGGTCCTGGGCGAACCAGCCGGCGACGCGCAAGGCACGAAGGAATCGCCAGCGGAGTACTCCGAGTACGAAATGGAGACGATCGAACAGGCGCTCTCCGCGCGCCGCAGAACACTCGAGGCGGCGCCGGAAGGCAAGGTGATCGAGTCGATCGAGATCATCACCCTGGACGTGATCGAACCTCGTGATCCTGCGCCGCGGTTCCTGAACTGGTTTCATCGAACGTCGCGCGCGGGCGTCATCGAGCGGGAGCTGCTTTTCGAGAAGGGGGACCGCTACGACCAGGCACGCGTCGACGAGACCGAGCGAAATCTACGGTCGCTGCGACAGCTCTCCGTGGTCTTGATCGTCCCGGTGCGCGGCAGCCAACCCGATCGGGTCGAGCTGCTGGTGATCACGAAGGACGTGTGGAGCCTGCGACTGAACTCGAGCTTCCGCGTCACCGACGGGAAGCTCGAGTTCCTGCTCGTGCAACCGTCCGAGGAGAACCTGGTCGGCTCGCACCACACGGTCTCGACGCAGTTCATTCTGGAGCCGGACACCCTCGCGTTCGGTGGTCGCTTCTTCGACCGGCGGCTCGGCGGCCACTCCCTCGTGTTCCTCGTCGATGCCAACGTCATCTTCAATCGCGAGTCCGGCGACCCGGAAGGATCGTTCGGGTCGTTCCAGTACGGCCAACCTCTGACGTCCACGGACACGAAGTGGGGCTGGGGAACGCAGCTCGCTTGGCGTCGAGAGGTCACGCGCCGGTTCATCGGCCTCCTCCCGGCGACCTTCGACGCCGATGCGACGATCGGGGATGACGCCATCCCCTACGAGTTCCAGTCGGATCTGCTGTTCTGGCAAACGCCGGTGACGCGGTCCTTCGGTGCCTCGAACAAGACCGACGTGACGGTGGGCCTCGAGGCGAGTCGCCGGGCGTTTGGTGCGACCGCACCTACGGGCGTCGCCCCGGCGGCCGTTGACGAGTTCCGCAGCGAGGTGCTGCCCACCAGCGACATGCGCATGGGGCCCTACTTCCAGCTCGATGCACATTCGACGCGGTTCATGCGGGTCTTGAACATGAACACCTTGGGCCTGCAGGAGGACCACCAGACTGGTCACCGGGCCATCCTGAAGGTGTACCCGGCGCTCCGCGACGTCGGCTCGTCGCGCGACATGCTCGGAGTGTACTCGGGCACGTCGTACACCATGGAGCTGGGGACCGGGCTCGTGCGGCCCTACGGCGCGTCGAACATCGAGCTCGCCGCGGAGGACGGGAAGACCGACGCACAGGTCGAAGCGGGCCTCCGCTTCGTGACGCCGAGCCTCGGAGCAGGACGCCTCGTCTACGACGGTGGCGTCCTCCACCGCTACCGCGACTACCTGAACCGAAAATTCACGCTCGGCGGCGAGGGGCGTCTGCGCGGCTACTTCACGCGCGCGCTCATCGGCAAGGACGTCGTCGCATCGAACGTCGAGTTTCGGACGAAGGCGCTGCAGCTGTTCACGATCCAGTTCGGTGCCGTGGCCTTCTGGGACGCCGGCGACGCCTTCGACGGATTCGACGACCTCGAGCTCAAGCACGGCGCGGGGTTCGGGCTGCGCGCCGCGTTCCCGCAAATCGACCGGATCGTCGCGCGGCTCGACTTCGCGTTCCCGCTGTCCTCCTACGCGGCCACCGAGAGCGGCGGCTTCACGTTCGTGTTCACCTTCGGTCAGGCCTTCCAGATGCCCGAGCTGTCGCCCCTCATCCCCGTGCTGTCCGGACCTCCGGGATGACCGCGGTCCGGCTTCACACCGCGACCACCCGCGCCGAGCTCCACGCGGTGCGGCGGCTCTTCTCGGCTTACGCTGAGGAGCTCGGCGTGGACCTGTGCTTCCAGGGCTTCGACGCGGAGCTGGCCGAGCTGCCGGGTCGATACGGTCCCCCGCGCGGGCGACTCGTGGTCGGCTACGACGGAGACGAGGCCATCGCGTGCGTGGGCCTCAGGGACCTGGGCGACGGCGTGAGCGAGATCAAGCGGATGTACGTCGCGCCCGCGCACCGTGGCGCGCGGCTGGGAAGGCGACTCGCAACGATGATGATCGCGGACGCTCGTGCACTCGGCTACGCCAAGGTGCGCCTGGACACACTGGCGACGCTCACGCCTGCCCTGCAGCTCTACGGGTCGCTGGGATTTCGCCGGATCGACGCCTACTACGCCAACCCCCACGCCGACGTCGTCTACCTGGAGCTCGACCTCATTCGCTCGGCGTGACCGCGAGCGCCACGGAAGGCGGGAGTGGTCACGAGACCAGCTCTATGCAGCGCCTCGCCAGTTCACGCGGAGCCTCGCCGGCCTCGCAACAGACGAAGCGCGCGCACTCGGCCGAGACGCGCAGCAGCGCCTGCTCGGTCCCCGGCGTCGTCCGGTAGAGCAGCACCTGCTGATCCCCCAGTTCGTCGGCGAGGGCGGCGATGGCCGTAGGCCGTATCGAAGGAGCCTGGCAGTCCACGATCACCAGGACCGACAGACCCTGCGCTGCCTCGAGGTGGCCCACCAGCGCGAACACGCTGTCCACGGGTACGAGTGAGGCCTGAAGGTCGAGCGCCTCGCCCAGCTCCTGCCGCAGACGCTCGTTCTTGCTCACGAGCAAGACGACCGGGACGCGACGGCGCGCACCCGGTGGGATCGTGATGGGGCCGGAGGCCGGCGACGCGAATGCCTTGACCGCATTGCCGAGGGACGGGGCCACGGCGGGGGTGCGCGTGTCGTCGCGGGACGGCGGGCGGCGCAGGGGAGCCGCCGTTCCGCGCGGCGTGAGGCTCCTGCCCGGCGGCGTACGTGCGGATCGGGCCGGAGTCGGGGCTCGGCTCGGTCGCTTCGGCGGCGTCGATCGCGAAGCGCGCCGCTCCGCCGAACGCGACGCGGGGCGGGCCATCTGGTCGGCGATCTCCTCGATCAGCGCGTCCCCGAAGGCCGTCCCGAGGGACCGCACGATCGCCGCCCGAAGCGGGCCCCGCACGAACACGAGGGCTCCCTCGACGTCGAGCGGCACGTGCGACCTACCCGAAGAACGGAGCGCAGCGCGGACGAGGGCGTTGCGCGCTGCGGCGCCTACGGCACCGTCGAGCGCCTCGCGCATGGCCCGGGTCACCTCCAGATCGTCGTCGCGCGCACCCATCGAGCTGCCTACCGCATCGTTATTTGTGAAAGCGCCGCCGGCGGCAAGCACGGAGTTTCGCGGCTCGCCCCGGAGATGGTCGTTGCGGTGACGGTGGAACGGAGCATCGATACAGCAGGCCTGCCCAGGCGACGGAACGGGCGGCGTTTGATACCATGTGGACGGTGGCTCCTCGCGTCGTCGCGCTCGCTCTGGTCCTCGGCGCCTGCGGTAGCAGCAGCAACGAGGAGCTGTATGGCGCGGGCGGCCAGGGCGGCTCGCAGGACGGCTCGGGCGGCTCTGCGGCCGGCGCGGGTGGCACCTCGGCCGGGGCTGCCGGTGCACCCGCGGCCGGGACCTCGGGCAGCGGCGCCGCGGCGAACACGGACTCCGGATCGAGCGGTGCTGGGCCCGATGCGAGCGTCGACGCGCCCGCGACCGACGACGCCTCGTCCGAGGGCGGCCCCGCGGGGGCGGGCGGTACGTCCGGTGCATCGGCGGACGCTTCGGACGCTCAGGGCAACGACCCGACGAAGTGTCCACCCGCCGAACCGGGACTCGGGACCCCGTGCAACGTGCTCATCAACAGCGCGGACTGCGTCTACGGATTCCGGCACTGCGTGTGCGTGATCTCCGCGTGGACCTGCGTCCCCTGAGGCGTCGAGGCCACGCGCCGTCGCGCGCGGCGGATCAGCTCGTCGCCGGCCGACCGAAGCGCGCGGCGGCGAGCAGCCGGACGTCCTTCTTCTTGATCTTGCCGATGTTCGTCTTCGGCAAGTCACTCACTATCTCGACCCATCGCGGAGTCTTGTACTTCGCCATGCGCTCCTTGCAGTGGGCCATGAGGTCTTCGGGCGTGGCCTTGGTGCCGTAGGCCAGCGCCACGTACGCGCACACTTCTTCACCCATCAGTTCGTCGGGAACACCGACGACGGCGCATTCACGGACCGCCGCGTGCTGATGCAGCACCTCCTCGACGTCCTTCGGATAGATGTTGAATCCGCCCCGAATGATGAGGTCCTTCTTTCGCTCGACGATGAAGACGTAGCCGTCATCGTCCATGTATCCGACGTCTCCGGTGAAGAGCCAGCCGTCGCGGAACGTCTCCGCGGTGGCCTCGGCGTTCTCGAAGTAACCGGGGCTGATGTTCTCGCCCCGAGCGACGATCTCGCCCTTCTCGCCGCGAGGGAGCGATCGTCCCGCGTCGTCGACGATCTTCAGCTCGACCCCCTCGAGTGGGATACCCGCCGAACCCTCCTTGCGCGGCATGCCCTCGCGCTCCCCCACCAGGCCAGGACACGACTCGGTGAGCCCGTAGCCCACGTACATGCGTCCGCCGAACTTCTTCTCGAATCGCAGCATTTGCTCGACGGGCATCGGAGCTCCACCAACGAGCCACCGCTCGACGGACTTCGTGTCGAACTCCTCGGCCTTGGGGTGGTTCATCATGTAGACGAACATCGTGGGAACGCCCGCCATGAACTGCACGCGGTGCTCCTGAATGAGTCGGAGAGCGCCCTCCGGTTCGAACCAGCGCATGAGAACGCCGAGCCCACCGTGCAGATTGCCGCTGATGGAGACCGCCAATCCGAAGCTGTGCGCCAGCGGAAGCACGAGCAGCGACGTGAGCTGCAGGTCCTTTCGCGTCTGGGACTCGTAGGAGTTTCGGGCGTTCGCGAGCAGGTTGTGGTGCGTCTGCATGACGCCCTTGGGGTTGCCAGTGGTTCCGCTGGTGTAGAGGACGACGGCGAGGTCGCCGGGTTCACGAGCCACCGGGGTCCCCAGCGGCTCCGCCGCCGAGAGTTCCTCGAAGCTGCGGGCGTCCGGCGGCAGGCCCTTGGCGTCGCCGCTGACGACGAGGACAGGGTCGGTCCCGGCCGCGCGAACCGCGTCCGCGATTCGCGGAGCGAAGTCGGCGGAGGTGATGACCGCGCGCGCGCGCGAGTTCTTCAGGATGTAGGCGATCTCGTGAACGTCCAGGAGGAAGAGAACGGGAACGACGGTGAACCCCGCTCGCCAGATGGCGTGATAGGTCACGAGAACCTCCGGGCAGTTCATCATCACCAGCACGACGCGATCACCCGGCTCGAGGCCCAACGTGCGAAGGCCGGAGGCCAGGCGCGTCCCCCAGGCATGGAGCTCGTGGTTCGTGTAGCGACGCCCCTCGAACACGAGTCGCTCGTACTCGCCGTACTTG
Organism: uncultured Polyangiaceae bacterium; assembly: GCA_964487605.1. Taxonomy (GTDB): domain Bacteria; phylum Myxococcota_A; class Polyangia; order Polyangiales; family Polyangiaceae; genus JAJDAH01. The sequence goes on along the minus strand of CAZARU010000004.1, from coordinate 77,397 downwards.
ACCAGGTTCTCGTCGGAGAGGGCCGCCAGGTTCATCGTCCCGGGGAGACTATCCTCGGCACGGCGCCGCCGTCACGCCGCGACGACGCGGGCCTTTCCCGACCGCTTCGCCTCGTAGAGCGCGTCGTCCGCCTTGCGCACGAGCTCCTCGGAGGTCGGCGGGGGCCGCGTCGGGTCGAACGTCGCTAGACCGAGGCTGGCGCGCACCGGTTCGTCCAGGCCCGCGACCGACGCGCGCCCGATTCGCGCGACGATTCGCTCACCAATGTCCCGGGCCCGTGCCTCGTTCGCCTCGCCCAGGATCACGAAGAACTCGTCACCCCCCCAGCGTGAGACGACGTCCGCGTCGCGCAGGACGGCCTTGATCTCCCGAGCGACGGTCTCGAGGACGCGGTCTCCCGTCTGATGCCCGTGCTGATCGTTGATCTGCTTGAAGTCGTCCAGGTCGAGGACGCCGATGGAGAACGGTCGGTGGTACCGAGCTGCCAGCTCGATCTCCTCACGTAGACGCTGATTCGTGTGGCGGCGATTGGACACGCCCGTGAGCTCGTCGGTGATGCTCTGCCGCTCGAGACGCTCGTTGGCCGCTGCGAGCTCCAGGATGGCGCCCCGGAGCTGCCGAATGTCCTTGGCGACCAGCACGGCACCGACGACGTTACCGGTCGCGTCGCGCACCTGGCGCGTGGAAATGATGACGGGAACGGGATCGCGACCGTTGGCCAGCAGTTCGCCCTCGGACTCGAGCGCGGCGCTGCGTGCCAGACCCGCAGAGCCGTCGCGCAGCAGGTCGCTCGACACGAGTTCCTGCACGTTGTGGCCGACGATGTCCGTCTTGGCGCGGCCGAGCAGCGTCGCCGCTGCGGCGTTCGCCACGACGACGTCTCCCTCGGCGTTGACGACGAGGAGCACGTCGCCCATCGTCGCGATGATCGTCTCGGCGGCCTGCTCCAGGCTCACTCCGAGGAGACCATGCCGAGCCATGGCGTAGCCGACGATCGCGACGTTGAAGGTGGAGAGGACCTCGCCGAGCGGCACCACGAAGATGCCCGCGACGGGCAGCCAGATGTTCGTGACGCTGCCGGCTATGACCGGGATGAGACCTCCGAACAGGATGAACGAGTACTGGCGACGGATTGTCGGTGAACGCTGGCGCGAGCGCCCGCGAACGAGCACGACGAGACCGAGCACGAACATCGTGAACGAGTACAGGGCGAAGACGTCGTACAGCGCGCCGGGCTCGTGGGACGAACCCCAGGGCTCCCACAGGATGCTCTTCGCCATCGACTCGGGCAGGAATCCGGCCACGGCGAGCGAAAGGCCCGCGACATGCAGCACGGGCATCCACGACAGCACCCGCGGTGGTTCGTTTCGGTGGACGTACGACAGCACGAAGTCGACGTAGAGCGACGGCAGAAGGCACCACCCGAACGCAGAGACCTGGAAGAGCAGGAGCGCGGCGCCGTCCTCCGTGACGAGAAGTCGCGCGAACTTCAGGACCGCCCACCAGCCGATGCACAGACAGAGGACGGCGTAGACGCGGTTCGGTCGGTCCCGGGGACTCTTGGTGAAAACGGCCGCCGCGAGCGCGAAGTTCGCGATGAAGCCCACGAGCGGCAGCAGCGCGTACGGATTCACGGCGGGGAGAATCCCTCCGATCGCGCGGCAATGCGAGCCTTCGGGAAGCACGACCGCGAAACAGCGTCGCGGGGAGCTCCGTGGCACGCTCCCCGGCGACACGTGGCGTCGCGAACCCCGCTCCCAACCTTCACACCGACCATGGGCCCGCGGACCGCCGAACTCGAGTTCACCTCGCCAGGCCCTCGGCGTCCGCCGTCACCGATCGCCGAGCGAGAGATCCCTCACGTCAGCCGATGCTGTGCTCGGTCAACTTGTTGTAGAGCGTTGCACGGCTGATCCCGAGAATTCGCGCAGCCACCGTCCGGTTCCCCTTCGTGTGGGCGAGGGCGCGTTCGATGGCATGGCGCTCGGCGCGCCTCAGTTCCTGACTGAGTGGCACGACCTCCCGAAGCGAAGCCGGGCCTCTGCTCTTCGGACCGAGCGTGCTCTGGGTCGCGAAGGCGACGTGTCCCGTCAGTTCCCGACGCACGTCGGAAGCGTCGATGGTGGGTCCCTCGGCGAGAACCACCAGGCGTTCGACGAAGTTCTGCAACTGCCGCACGTTGCCGGGCCAGCGCTCGGAGCGAAGCACGGCGAGCGCGTCATCGGTCAACGTCACGCTCTTTCCACCCGACGCCGACGACATCTCCGCGAAGCCCCTGGCGAGGAGATCGATGTCTTCACGGCGAGCGCGGAGCGGAGGAAGCCATATCGCCACGACGTTCAGTCGGTAGAACAGGTCCTCACGGAACTCGCCCTTCTTCACCATCGCATCCAGATCGCGATGGGTGGCGGCGACGAAGCGGACATCCGCCGCCAGCGTTTCCGTCCCTCCGAGGCGCTCGTATCGACGATCCTGCAGCACGCGGAGCAGCTTCACCTGCACCGCAGGCGTGATGTCGCCAATTTCGTCGAGAAAGAGCGTTCCGCCTTCGGCCAGTTCGACGCGACCCTGCTTGCGCGCCGCCGCGCCCGTGAATGCTCCCTTCTCGTAGCCGAAGAGTTCGCTCTCCAGGAGCGCATCCGGTAGCGCCGCGCAGTGCACCTTCACCAGTGGGCCGGCGGCGCGTCCGCTGCACTCGTGCACGGAACGAGCGACGAGTTCCTTGCCCGTACCGCTCTCTCCTCTGATGAGGATCGTCGCATCTCCGGGCGCGGCGCGGCGCACCAAGTCGTGCACGTGGTCCATGGCACGCGACTTCCCCAAGATCCCCACGCTGGAAGCGGGCGGAGGCGGTGGCTCGTCCTCCTCCGCCGCAGTGGACGCGAGAGCCGCCTGCACGGCGCGAAGGAGGCCCGCTGGGCCCGCACGCCGCTCGACGCAGTCGAACGCACCGTTGCGCATGGCCTCGACCGCGGCAGCAGCACCTCCCTCGGCCGATACCACCACGATTCGCAGATCCGGGCACTGCGCCAGCGCACTTCGCACGAACCCGAGCCCACCGACGCCTGCCACCAGCACCGAAAAGGGCCGCCGCTGCAGTTCGGCGAGCGCCGCCTCCGCGGACTCCGCCGACTCGGGCTTCGCGCCCGCTCCGAGGTCCCGCGCCAAGGCGGCGGCCATGGCGGCATCGTCGTCGGCAACCAGGACGGCCATGAGCCCATGAGGGTCGCACGACGGCCCCGACCACGGAAGCCGCTCGGCGAACGAAGCAAAGGCGTGGAATGGAGCCGCGCGAGGCTTCCGACCCCGCGCGTCCAGAGGCCTGGACTCTCGGTGTCTACCGGGCTGGACGCGTCCGGTTCCTTGGACAGGACACGGAGCCAGGCGGTACGGCCTGGACCCGGGCGCGCGCGTGGTTTCCAGGCATTTTTGGCGAAACGCGCCATGGACCGCGCGCGGCACGCTCGTTGCTTTAAGGCAGGACCATGAACACCCCGATCAGCTCGATGCGCACCCTGATGACCTCCACCGTACTCGCGTTCGCCCTGGGCGCCATGGGTTGCGCAACCGGCGCCCCGTCGGCCGCGTCCGCGCACTCCCTCGCGGGTGCCGAAGCGCCGGTCGTCGAGCTGACGACGTCGACGGGAGCCTCCTCGGACTTCGTCGAGCCCGCGCCGGGCAAGGTCACCATCGTGGCGTTCGCCGCAGGCGACAGTGCCTGGAACGACCGGATGGTCGAGCTCGGAGGCGACCTGGCGGGGACCTTCCCGGATCACGTCGAGGTCGTTGCGGTGACGACGTCGCCCACCTCCCGGATGAGAGAGCATGCTGCGGTGCGAATCGCGCGGGATCCCCACGGTGCCGTTGCTCGCGCCTACGGCGCGCCGGAGGGGTTGAGCGTCTACCTGGTGGACGCCCGCGGGACCGTTCGGCACGTGCACGCTGGATTCGACGGCAGCATCGAGAACGAGATCGTGGACGAGGTCGCGGCACTGGTGTCCGAGAGCGCCGCCGCCGACCCTGGCCGTACCCGGATGGCGCGCCGCTCCGAGTGAGCACGAGATCCGCGACGCCTTCGCGACTTGACGACCGAGACACGGTCTGAGACTCATCGCCGATGAGTGGTTTTCCGGAGGCGCGCGAGCACGGCACCATCACGAAGGTCGCCGACGGCGTTCATTGTGTTCGCGGGACGTTCCGGATGGGCCCGGGCGTGGTCATTCCCCGAACGATGACCGTGCTCGACACGGGGGACGGCCTTGCGGTCCTGAACTCGGTTCGAATGACCGACGAGGGCATGGCCGCCCTCGATGCCCTGGGCAAGGTCAAGCACCTGGTCAAGCTCAGCGACTCGCACGGGATTGACGATGCGTTCTACGCTGACCGTTACCGACCAAAGGTCTGGACGTTGCCGGGCGCGAAGCTCGAGGGCCTGGCGTCGAGCGCGACGCTCGGGCCGGAGGGACCGATCGAAGGCGGCATCGTGCACGACTTCGGCGAGACCGCTGGGTGGCGCGAAGCCGCCTATCACGTACCGATGGCCGGCGGCACGCTGCTCACCTGCGACTCCCTGCAGAACTGCGCCGACACCGAAGGCGCGAGCTTCCTGGGAAGAGTCACGATGTCCATGATGGGCTTCAAGGGTGGCGTCGTCGTCCCGCCGATGTGGCGAAAGTTTCAGAAGGTGAAGGGCACCAAGGTGACGGCGACGTTCGCGCCCATCGCCGAGAAGTCCTTCGACACTTTCATCAGCGGCCACGGCCCCGCGCTCTCGGGACGCGCCGACCGGGCCGTGCGCTCCGCCATCGAGCGAGCTGCGGCGTCCTAGTTCCGCGCGGGCGCCACGCGCCCGCCGCCGTGGCGCGGCGTGGCAGCTCGGAAGCGGTGGGGGCTCAGGTTGGCCGCGCGCCGTCCGCGTCCCTCTTCAATCCCGGATCGATGACGAAGGCGCCGAACGGCAGCAGGGAGGCCACGAAGACCACCACCGCACGGCGCATGGGAAAGGGGGTGACCAGCACCGCGTGGAGCAGCGCACCGCAGAGGGCGACGAACAACAGCCCATGAAGCGATCCGACGATCCGGACGGCGAGCGGCAGGTCGGCCAGGTACTTGAGGGGCATCGCGATACCGAGGAGGACGACGTAGGAGATGCCTTCGGCGAGCGCGACGAGCCGCACTCGCCCGATGGGCGAGTGAAGCATCCCCCGTGGCTTCGTGGCTGAACGCACCGCCACATCGTACCCGGAGAGCCCGCGACGGCGCTCAGCGCGCGTGGGCGGGCGGCACCGAGCACGACCACACGGCAGGGCCGCGGGGGTCGCGTGGCTCGCAGATGCACACGGCGACGCCGCCGTTCCCCGCCTGGTACGGGCACACCTGCCCGAGCGCCGCGGGACACGGTGTCCCGACGACCGCTGGAACGATGGGACAGCTGGGAACGACGCACGCCTCGTCGAACGTGCAGACCCAGTCGAAATCTCGACACGAGCACACCGGATCACACGGACCGAACCTGGAGCACTCGATGCCGCTCTGCTGGCACCCGAAGAAGAACTCGAATGGCTGCTCCGGCGGCTTCGGGACGTGCGCGAACGGTCCGCGGCAGTCCCAGACGCGGTCGGCGCCGCAGAGGCACTCGTAGCGAGCGCCGCCGCATCGGGCTCCTACCGGAAAACAGCGACGCCCCTGGGCCACGTCGGCGTCACCCGGCGCTCCGCCGCCGTCCTCCGCAGCATCGCCGGCATCGAGCGCGTGCGCGTGCCCTCCCATCCCTGCCGCACCGTCGGGGGCGAGGGCTGCAACGCGTGGGTCGTCACCACACCCTCCCAGCGCCGCTCCGGTGCCTCCCGCGATGGCGAGCGCAAGCACGCAGCGGCTCCCTCCTCGCAATCTCGACCGGGGCACTCCCACGGCACGGTACTTCACGAGCCGGCGACGCCGCAACGCGGGGGAGGCGAAGAATCACTCCGAGAGGCGCCCGCGAAGCGAGGTAGGCTCTCCGCTCATGACGGATCTGACGGTGCTCGACGCGACGGCTCAGGCGGACCTCGTCCGCAGGGGCGAGCTCACCGCCCTCGAGCTGGTGGAGGCGGCCATAGCGCGCGCCGAGGCTGCCAACCCGTCGCTGAACGCCATCGTGACGCCCGCGTTCGAGCGCGCCCGGCGAGCGGCGCAGCGAGAGCTGCCGGACGGCCCGTTCCGAGGGGTGCCGTTCCTGGTGAAGGATCTCATCGCGAGCGTCGCGGGCCTCCCGCACACCGATGCGTGCAGTTTCGCGGAGGGCCACGTCGCTCCGCGCAGCTCGGTGCTCGTCGAACGCTTCGAACGCGCCGGGCTCGTGATCATCGGCCTCACCAACGCGTCCGAGTTGGGCATCCTGCCGACGACCGAGCCCGTCTTTCGCGGTACGACGAGGAATCCCTGGGACCTCGGGCGCAGCCCGGGGGGCTCGAGCGGCGGCTCGGCGGCGGCAGTCTCCGCGCGGATCGTCCCGATGGCGCACGCAAACGACGCCGGCGGTTCGATCCGCATCCCCGCCTCGTGTTGCGGCTTGTTCGGACTGAAGCCCACGCGCGCGCGAAACTCCCTGGGACCGGAGTACGGAGACTACTACTCCGGTCTCGTTTGCGAGCACGCCGTCACGCTCTCGGTCCGCGACAGCGCGGCCCTGCTCGACGCGACGCGCGGAGCCTCGCCGGGGGATCCGTACGCGGCACCGGAACCGACGCGACCGTTCGCGCAGGAGGTCGGCGTGAGTCCAGGTCGCCTGCGGATTGCGTTCACGACGAGGGCGCCGATGGACACTCCGGTGCACGCGAGCTGTGTCGAGGCCGTTCGGCGTGCCGCGAGCCTCTGCGCCGAGCTCGGCCACGAGGTCGAAGAGGCCACGCCGCCGCTCTCCGGCGACGCACTGACCTCCACGTTCCTCACGCTCTACGCGGCGGGCGCCGCGGACTCGATCGCCGACTGGGCCAAGCGCACCGGCAAGCGGACGCACAAGGACTCGTTCGAGCCGCTCACCTGGGCGCTAGCCGAGATGGGGCGTTCTTTCACCGCCGCCGACTACGCGGCGAGCGTTCGCACGATGCACCGCGCAGGCCGCATCGTGGCGACCTTCCTCGAGGGATACGACGCGTATCTGACGCCGACGCTGGCCGAACCGCCGCTGCCTCTGGGAACGCTGGACGCTCTCCCCGACAATCCGCTGCTCGGCTTCGCGCGCGCGGGCATGTATGCGCCGTTCATGTTCCTGGCCAACGTGTCGGGAAACCCCGGCATGAGTGTCCCGCTCCACGTCGCGGACGGACTGCCCATCGGGGTACACTTCCTCGGCAGGTTCGGAGATGAAGCCACGCTGTTGCGCCTGGCGAGCCAGCTCGAGGCGGCGCGGCCGTGGGCCGACCGTCGGCCGCCGTTCCCGTGAGCGGGGCGTCCGCGTCCCTCATCCGAACCCGGACGTCTCCGCGGCCCCTGCCGCCAGTGGAAGCTTGACGGCACCCCGGTCTTTCGCCACCATCAAAACGTCAACGTACCATTCTCGCAGGCGGGACGCTCGGCGCCCGCACCGACGGGACGAGCCACAGGAGAACGCCATGTCCGAACAGTGGGTCATCAACACACCGGAAGAACTCGCCAAGGTCATCGACGGCCGCACCGACGCCGAACTCAACGAGGGGCTCGCCGCGCTCGGAGTCGACCAGGGCCTCGACAAGGTGTTCGCGGGAATGGAGCAGGCGTTCGACGCCGATGCGAGCGGGGGCCAGAGCGCGGTCGTTCAGTGGGACATCGACACGCTGGAGGGGAAGCGCTCGTACACGGTGAAGGTGGCGGACGGGAAGTGCACGACGGCTCGTGGCCCGGCGGAGTCCCCGCGCGTCACGCTGCAGCTCTCCACACCGAACTTCCTGCGCCTCGTGACGGGCAAGCTGTCCGGCACCCAAGCCTTCTTCCAGGGCCAGCTCAAGCTGCAGGGCGACATGATGTTCGCGCAGACCCAGCAAAACTGGTTCCGCATCGCATCTCCGAGCTGAGACCCGCGGGACGCGCGCTGCTCCCCACCCGCGACGAAAAGGGGGGGCGAACTCGGGAGCGGCGCGCGAGAACCGGGGCGAGGCCGGCGTCGCCGCCTTGACCCGGGGACGCAGCCCCGCCTATCGATGACGGCATGGGCGAGGACGCGGCCGAAGGAGACGCCGACTGGTTCTCGTACGAGGACGGCACGCCGGTTCGTACGGTGCGGTCCACGAGCCTCGAGTCGTTCGGCGAGATCGCGCGAACGCTCGGAGCGACTGCGATGCACGACGCGGCCCCGGCGGTGGTTCGCGAGCGGTACGAGGATCACGGCGTCATCGGCCGCGGGGGGATGGGTCTGGTTCGTCGAGTGACCGACCGGGTGATCCTGCGAGAAGCGGCGCTGAAGGAGCTCGACGGAACTCTCGCGGCGAACGAGACCTCGGTTCGCCGCTTCCTGGACGAGGCACAGATCACCGGACAGCTCGACCACCCGAACATCGCTCCGGTCTACGACATTGGCGTGTCCGCAGACGGGCAACCCCAGTTCTTCACGATGAAGCTCGTGGAGGGGCGGACGCTGGCTGCGATCCTGAAGGAGCGCAAGAGTACGCCGCGAGGCCGCGATCTCGAGAACTTGCTGAGGATCTTCCTCAAGGTCTGCGACGCCGTCGCGTTCGCCCACAGCCGCGGTGTGATTCATCGCGACCTCAAGCCGGACAACGTCATGGTCGGCACCTATGGACAGGTCTACGTGATGGACTGGGGGATCGCGCTGCTGACCGGGGAGCGCACGTCACCTTCGAGCATTCGCCTGTCGCGCCCTCCACCCGCTCCGGACGATCCGGATCCCGCGTCCATCGCCGGGACCCCCGCTTACATGGCGCCAGAGCAGGCGTGGGGCTTCGTCGACCAGATCGACGAGCGCACGGACGTCTTCGGCCTCGGCGGCATCCTCTACGCCATTCTCACCGGCGAGCCCCCCCTGAAGGCGCCCTCGTTCCTCGCCGCCCTGGCGCGCGCGCGAGTGGCCGACGTCACTCCTCCCGACCAGACCGACGGCGGACGAGGACTCGCACCCGGCTTGTGTCACATCGCCATGCGCGCGCTCGCCGCCAAACCCGGGGACCGCCCGTCCACGGTCGCCGACCTCAAGGACGCCGTGGAGGAGTTTCTTCGCGGGGGCGGGTGGTTCGCCACGGCGAAGTTCGGGGCGGGCGCCGTCATCGTCCGCGAAGGGGACGTCGCCAGAGCGGCGTACATCCTTCGAGAGGGCCGCTGTCGGGTCCACAAGCGCGTGGACGGCGTCGACGTTCCGCTCCGTGAGCTCGGCCCGGGGGACGTGTTCGGCGAGACCGCCATCGTGATCGCCCGGCCTCGAACCGCCAGCGTGATCGCGCTCGACGAGGTCACCGTCACCGTGGTGACCCGTGAATCGCTCGAGCGCGAGCTGGACCGCAGCGAGTGGCTTCGCGCCATCGTGACGGCGCTGGCGGAGCGGTTCCGCGATCTCGACGAGCAGCTGCACGCGCCGCGCGGAGAGCGCCCCGCGTAGGCTGCCCAGCCGAAGCGTGGGGGAAATCCCGCCGGGATCACCTGCGCACCTGACCAGCGGCGAGGGGGCACGCCCCGACAGCGTAGTTTCCGTGAGTGCACGTCGGGGACCGGCCGCCTCCCCTCTCTGATACCTTCGACGGTCCGCGCCGTTTCGTCGGTGCGTGACCCGCGCATGGCCCTGCGACTGGACAACCTCGCCGACGCCCTGAACGACCCGATCACCGACGTCGCGGAGGTGCTGACCGTCCTGCTCGGTGCCGCAGCGAAGAAGCAACACGATCCGGACCTCTGGGCGAGGTTCCACGAAGCCGTGGCACGCGACGGGTTGGGGTCCGACGCCGCGTTCGCTTACGAAGGGCTGCTCCAGGACACGCGCATGAAGCTGGTGCCGGCGCAGCAGCAGGCCGACGTGTTCGTGGAGGCAGCCAGGTTCTTCCGAGACCTCTTCGACGATCCCAGCGGTGCGGTCGTCTACCTCGAGCGCGCCATCGCGGCCGTACCCGACCACCCCGAGGCGTTCGCGCGCCTCGAACAGGTGCTGATCGACGAACAGGATGCAGCCAGGATGGCCGCCCTGTATGTGGGCGCCGCTGCGAGACAGCGGGACGCCGAAGACCGCCTCCGGCTCCTCCGCAACGGCATCGCCCTCATTCAGGGGTTTCCCAGGTCGGAAGACGAGCTCATTTCGCTCCACGAACAGGTTCTCAAGCTGGATGGTGCGGACGAACCCTCTCGCGCGGCGACCATCGAGCTGTACTCCGCCGCAGGCAGACACAGGGACGCCGCGCGCGCCATCGAGCAGGCCTTGAGCGCGGGCATCCCCAGCGACGCCGCCAACACCCTGCGCGAGCGCGCCATCCACCTGTACGCGAACGACCTCAAGGAACCTCAGCGAGCAGCGCCGTTCATCGAGGAGCTTCTGGCCGCCGATCCGAACAACCCGGTTGCACGGGACGCGGCCACGGCCCTTCTGAAGAACCGCACGGTCGCCGCACGCGTGGCCGCAGCGCTGTCCGGAGCGTACGACGCTGCGGGAGAGGTCGACTCGGCAGCGGACATGCTGAAGATCGAACTCGAACTCGTGCGCGGGCCGCGACGCCGCGACGTCCAGCGACGCCTTGCCTTCATCGGACGGGAGCATCGCGGGCAAGCCGAAGAACCGTTCTCGCTGCTCGAACCCGTGATCCAGGGCGACCCTGCGGACGACGAAGCGCGCAGGCTGTACGTGGACATCGCGCGGGAACTGGAGCGCCTGGCGGACGCTGCAAAGCTGCTTTCTCGCGTTGCTTCGTCCTGCCGCGACGAACCCGCGAAGGCGAGGATGAGCGCAGATCTCGGCGAAATCTTCCTCGAACTCGGGGACACACGGCGGGCCCAGGCCGCCTTCGAATCACTGCTGGAGTCCGCGAACGACGACACCGCGACCCTTGCCGCCGCGCGACGCCTCGCGGAGCTCTACGGAGACGACCCGGCGAAGAGGTCCGACATCCTGGCGGTGCAGCTCCGTCTCGACCCGGAGCCGTCGAAGCGCCACGCCGCCGCACGCGAGCTCGTCGAGCTGTGCCGAACCGAGATCACTGACGCTCCGAAGGCCATCGCGGCGTGGCGCGCGCTGCTCGACTCCGACCAGGTGAGCGAGGCGCTCGAGAAGCTTCAGGGGCTCTACGAGGCCACCAACGATCGTTCCCGACTCGTCGAGGTCCTCGACGCTCGCGCCGATCGTGCACAGACCCCGGCACAGACTCACTCGTTCGCGTTCCGCGCAGCGGAGCTCCGCGCTGCGGTAGCCGATGAGGATCGAGCGCTCGAACTCTGGACGACGTTCCTCCAGAAGTACGGCCCGTCGCGCGAAGCCCACGCCAAGGCCGCGCCTCTGCTTCTGCGTGCGGGCCGGTTCGAGGATCTCGCGCACGTGCTCGAGCGGGAACTCGATCTCGCGACGCCGGAGGAGCGGCCCCCGATCTGGGTGCGCCTCGGACAGCTCCGTGGCTCCAAGCTCGGAGACGTCGGCGCCGCCCTGCGCGCGTTCGACGAGGCCCTGACGCTGAGTCCGACGGACGCCAACGCGCGAGCAGCTCTCGAAAAGCTGATGGGAGCAGGGCCGGTGACGCTCGCTGCCGCGACGATCCTCGAGCGCGTGTTCCGGGCCGAGGGTGACGACGAAGGCCTGTTGAGAGTCCTCGAAGCTCGAGCCACCGCGTCGGAGCGCGTCGAGGACCGACTGACGGCGCTCGATGAGGCGGGACGGGTCGCGGCGGGTCCCCTCCGAGATCCCAAGCGCGCGCTGCAGGCGGCGGCGCGTGGCCTGACGGAGGCGCTCGACCGGGCTCGATCCGAGGTGCCCGCGTGGGTGGAGGCCGTGATCGCTCACTCGGCGGCCGCCGGCGCCACCGACCGCCGTGCCGCGGTTCTGGCGGGCGCGCTCGGCGATCGGAGCATCGACTCTCCCGAGGTGTTGCAGCTGGCCACGGCAACCGGCGACGCACTCGCCGACATCGGTCGGGTGGCGGAGGCCGTGAGCGTGTTTCGCCGCGCGCTCGGCCACGATCCCACCTCGCCCGAGCTCCTGCAGCGGGTGGACGATCTCCTGGCAGAGCAGGGGCGACCAGAGGAGCGCCTGGCCCTGTATCAGGCCACGCTCCGGGAGACCAAGGACCCGGAGCGCGCTCGGCGACTCCTGATCCGCGTGGCGAGGCTCTTCGAAGGGGAGCTGGAGGACGAGGAGCGCGGCGTGCAGGCGTGGCGCCAGGCAGTGGCGCACGCGCCTTCGGATCTGGAGGCCCATCAGGGGCTTGCGGCGGCCCTCGAGAAGAAAGGCGACCTCGCCGAACTCTATGGCGAGCATGCGCGAATTCTCGATTCGACCGAGGGAGAGCAACGCCTGTCCACACTCGCCCGAATGGCGGAGCTGGCGAGCACCCTGGGAAGGACGGAGGCCGCGGTCGGGCACTGGATGGCGGTCGTCCCGGCGATGGATCTCGGCGACTCCCAGCTCGACGCGGTCGAGAGCCTGGGTGAACGCGCCTCGAACGCCGAGCTCGTGCGCCTCGTTTTGGTCGCGCGAGTGCGCAAGGCGGTGGACCCCACCTACCAGGCCATGTGGCTCGAGCGGCTGGGAGAGCTGCAAGCGGAGAAGCTGCGGGACACCGCCGGCGCGGTGGATTCGTGGAAGACCGCCGCGCGCCTCTGCGAGACGGTGGAGGGTGACGACGCGCGGAGCCGAACGCGTCGCCTCTACGAGCGCGTCCTCGGCGCCGCACGCGCCGATACCGAGGCGGCGGAGCGCCTGCTCGAATCGTACTCCCGAGACAAGGAGTGGACCCGGCTGGTGGCGCCGTTTTCGGCACTTCTCGAGGCAGGACGGGAGGCCTCCGCGCTCGAGCACCTCCTCGCCCGAGAGGAAGCGATGCGGGAGGCGGGCGCCATCGACGATCTCGCAGAGCTGGCGACGCGCGCGGTGAACGCTGGGGGCGACGGAGCGCCACGCGCGCTGGCCGTCAAGGCACGGGCCCTCGCGTCGGAGCCGTCGCGTCACGACGCTGCCGCACGCACCTACCGCGAAGCCATCGAGCGGTACGGTGAAGACGACCCGTCGTTCGTCGATGCGTTCAGGAGGATGCTCGAGGGAGCAGAGCTGAACGACCAGAGGAAGGACGACCGGCGCTGGCTGTTCTCGTGGCGCGTCGAGCACGCGGCGGACGCCGCAAACCTCCTCCTCGAGTGGGCCGCCGAGGAGGAGCACACCTTCGACGACCGGCAGGCAGCGCTGGCCATCTACTCACGCGTGACCGACCGGGACCCGAAGAACCTTCAGGCGCTCGAGAACGTGGCGCGGCTGCGCGCGCTGCTCGGCGATCCGGAGGGAGCCCTCGACGCACTGGAGCAAGTGCGCGGCGACGTGGACGGTGATGCGAGAATCCGCGTCGATCTGGCCGTCGCGTCCCTGATGCTGGATGCGCTCGAGCGGCCGGACAAGGCGCTCGGCGTCATCGAACCGCTGTTCGAGGCCATGCCCACGGACGCCAACGTCCTCAGGGTGGTGCGGAGCGCGCTGACCCATCCGACGGCCCGGGAACGCGCCGCCGCCATGCTCGACAAGGCGTGTGACGCCGCCCCGACCCCCGACGCCGCCGTCGAGATCCTGGAAGGCCTGCTCGACTCGTCACGCGGCTCGAGCGAGCTCGGCTCGCAGCGCGTGGCCTGGTACCACCGCCTCATCGAGCTGCGGCGCTCGGATCCCATCGTCGCGCTGAACCTGGCGGTGGGTGGCGCGCGCGAGCACCCGGCGGACGAGGCGCTGTGGACCGCGGCCTTCGACCTCGCTCGACGCGTCGAACAACCGGAGCCGGTGGCCGTGACGCTACGCGCGTTGCTCGAAGACGACCTCGACGCGAACCTGGCCGAGGCGCTGGGGCTACGGGCCGTGGACTTCCACCAGGAGTGGTTCGAGGACGACGAAGCCGTGGTCGGCCTCCTGGAGCGGGTGCTGGAGCTCGCGCCCCAGGCGCACTGGGCCCTCGATCGGCTCAAGCTGGCGTTCAACGCCCAGGCACGATGGAACGACCTGTTCCGGGTCTACGACCGTGCCCTCGGCCACGCGCGAGACGACGAAGCCCGCCTTGCGCTGCTGGAGGAGGCGGCGCTCGCCGCGAAGGACTTCGCCTCCGACGGCGCACGAGCCATCGACTATCTGGAGCAGCAGCGGGAGCTGCGCCCGGGAGACTCCCGGGTGGAAGCTTCGCTCGAACGGCTCTACGAGCGTGAAGGGCGCACGGCGCCCCTCATCGACCTCTTGTCGGGACAGCTCGGAGCGCTGGAGGGCCGCAAGCTGCAGGCCCAGCGGGGGCGAATCGCCGGGCTGTGGCTCGATGTCGGCGACGAGGAGAAGGCATTCGAGCTGACGCAGGCGATCTGGACCGACGAGCCCGCGAAGCCGGAGGCCGTTCGCCTCCTCGAAGCGATTGTCGAGCGCCCCGTACCCATCGAGTCCATGCCGCCGGCCGGGAAGGGGCGACGGCGGAAGAAGGTGGTTCGCGCTCGCGACCGTGCAGCCGCGCTCCTGGCCGAGCACTACGAGCGCGAGGGCCGCAAGGCCGATGTCGTTCGCATGATGGAGGTCGGGCTCGAGGCAGCCGTGGGCGAAGACGAGCTCGTGAGCGACCTCGAGCGCATCGTGACGACGCGGGTCGAGGAGCTCGGCGATCACGAACGGGCGTTCGGCGACGCCGCGCGCCTGGTACAGCTCCGACCCGAGGACCCGAAATACCGGAACCTCCTGGCGGATCTTGCCGAGAAGACGGGGAAGCACCGCGCGAGGGCCGATCACCTGGTGGTCGTCGCGCGCGGCCGAGAAGGCAACGTCGGAGCTTCGCTCGTCTTCGAAGCGGCCGAGATCCTCGAGAAGATCACGGGCGATCCGGCGCGGGCGATCGAGCTCTACCTCGACGTGCTCGAGATGGCGGAGGACGACGAGGAGCGCGCGCGCCGCGCCGCCCGCGCGCTGGATCCGCTCCTCGCCGCTGCGGAGCGACACGAGACACGGTGCGCGGTCCTCGAGAAGCTCGCGGAGCTCGACCGCGAGCCTGCCGTTCGGCGTGTCGTGCTCGCGGAGGTCGCGCGGGTTGCCGCGCACGAACTGGCGGACGCCGAGCGGGCGGAACGCGCGTGGCGAGCGCGACTCTCGGACGACGACGCCGACCGCGAAGCTCTCGACGGGCTCGTGGGCGTGCTGGACTCCGCGAGCCGGTGGGCAGACCTCGCCGATGTCCTGGAGTGGCGAGCGTCGAAGTCCGACGACGCCGCGGACGCGCGAGCGGACCGCGTGCGCCGCGCCCAAATCCTGGGCGACGTGCTGGCCGATCCCACCCGAGCCATCGCCGGATGGCGTACGATTCGCGAAATCCACGGCGCGGACTCCGAGAGCTTCGCCGCGCTCCTGTCGCTGCTCGAAGTGGTGGAGCAGTGGGAGGCCCTCGCGACGCTCGTGGCCGACGAGGCGGCGGCCGCCCGGGAAGAGGAACGCTCCGCGCTGCTGACGCTCCTCGGAGACGTTCACCGCGACCGCACGGGTGATCTCGAGGCTGCCCTGGAGTCCTACGCCGGAGCGCAGGCGTGGGAGCGTGCGGCAGAGCTCGCGCGCAGCGTGGACGGCAGAGAGCGAGCGCTCGCGATCACCGAGCGCCTGTTCACGCTGGCCTCGGAACGATGGACCGAAACCCGCGATATCGCCGACTCGGAGATCGGAAAGGCGACTGCGTGGTGCGTCGATAGGCTGGGCCGACGCCACCTCGCCGACGAGCGCCACGCGCGCGTCGTGGACCTGTTCCTGGTCGCGGCGAAGCTCCCCTTCGCGCGCGAGAAGACGCGCGAGCTTCGCCGAGAGGCCGCATGCCTCGCCGCGGACAGGCTTGGAGAGACCGAACGCGCCATGGCGATCTTCCGCGAGCTCATCGCGGAGGACCCCGCCGACGAGATCGCCGGGGCTTCGGCGCCTCGGCTGGCCCCGATGCTCACCGCACTCGAGCTCCACGAGGAGGTGGTGGCCCTGTGGGAGACCCAGGCGCGCTGTCGCGGCGCGCGAGGAGCCAACGCAGCCGCGATCAAGCTCTGGCTCCGAGCGGCCGAACTCGCGGAGACGAAGCTCGACGATGGGGCCAGGGCGATCGCGTCCCATCGAGAGGCCGCTGCTCTCGGAAGCGACGACGCGCTCGAAGCCCTGGCACGATTGCATTCGGCACGAGGTGAGCGGCGCCCGGAGGCGGACGCTCTCGAGTTCCTCTTCGCCACGGCCCAGGGGGCGGCGATGACGGAGCGCGCGCTGCGACTCGCGGACGCGTACGTCGCGCTCGATCGCCAGGACCTGGCGCGCGCGCGCCTCGAGCACGCCGTGCGGGAAGGCATGGAGACCGCCACGGCGAGGAGACGCCTGGCGGAACTCTACGACGAGGCGGAGCTGTGGGCCGAGCTCAGCGAGTTGCTCACTCTCGAGGCCGACCTTGCTACCACGGCCGCGGATCGAGTTTCCCACCTGCTGGCCGCCGCGAACCTGCGGCGAGAGCGCCTGGAGGATCCGCGCCGCGCCGCGGAGCTCCTCGCGCGGGCCGTCGAGGCGGATCCCGACGCGGAGTCCCACCGCTTCGCCCTGGCAGAATCGCTGACCGAGGCGGGTGACTTCGAGGCGGCGGCCGCCGCGCTGCGCGAACAGATCGACCGGTACGGCCCGCGCAAACCCAAGGCGCGCGCGGTGGTCCACTTCCGCCTGGCACGCGTGCTGGCCAAGGCCGGTGACGACACCGGCGCGCTCGGCGAGCTGGAGACCGCGGCCAGAATCGACCAGGCCCACCCCGACATTCTCAGGTCGCTGGCGCGGCGCGCTCTGGACGCCGGAGACCTGGACCGCGCCGAGCAGACCTACCGAGCGCTGCTGCTGGTGCTGCGCCGCCCGCCGGACGACTCCCCCGACAGCCCGAGCCGCGCGGAAGCGTTCATCGACCTAGGAGAGATCGCCGCCAAGCGCAGCGACGAGGTGCGCGCCACGGAGTTCGTGGAGTCGGCCTTCGAGGCGGCGCTCGAGGACGAGATGGAGGCCGCGCGCCTCGAGCGAGCGCTTCGCAAGCGCGGCCGACGGGACCTGCTCTCTCGCGCCATCGAGCTCAGGCTGGAGCACGCCAGCACGGCCGAAGCCGCGCGGGCACTCTCCGACCTGGTGGTGCTCCACGCGGAGGGCCTCGCCGGCGGCGACGGCACGAAGGAGCGCGTGAGATCGAAAGCCGCCGAGATCCGCCACGACCTGGGTCGCACCACGGACGTGGACGAGAGCGCGTGGCTCGCGCTCGGCCGGGTCTACGACTGGCTGGGCGATGCGGAGGCAGAAGCCGCCGTGCTCGAGCGTTGCGTCGAACGCGCGCTCTCACGACGGAAGATCGAGGACCCCGAGCCGCTCTACCGCTACGCCGAACTGAAGCTCGCCTCCGTGGAACACCGACCGCTGGCCCTGCGCGCGCTGGAGCGCGCCCTCGAGGTGAAGCACGACCTGGACCGAGCCGAAGCGCTCCTGTTGCGGGTCGCCAGGAACGAGCCGACGGATCCGCGCGCGGCTCGACTGCTCGAAGCGCTCTCGAGGACGCCGGGGCGAGAGGGGCCGCTCCTCGAGGCCCTCGTGCTCCTCGCGCTGGCGCCCGCGGCCGATCCGGACACGGTGCGCGAGTGCGTGTACCTGGCCCACGCACGGGACGAGCGCGATCGGGCCCTGCTCGTCCTGCGGCAAGCGGTGGGACGAGACGAGGTTCCGGCCGCCAGCCCCGAGGGCACCGCGGCCGTCGACGACGACTGGCAGTCGGCGGACAGGGACGGCGCGACGTCGGCGATCAACCCGGGCGCTGCCACCGAGTACTCGGCCTGGCTGCGAATGTCCCTCGCCGACCTGGTCGCCGAGGACGAACCGAAGGAGGCGTGTGAGCTCCGTGAAGCTGCTGCAGCGCTGGTGGTCGAGGAGCGCGCGAGGGAGGTCCTTCTTCAGGTGGCCCGCGACTGGGACGAGCGCCTGGGCGATCTGCGACGCGCGGCGAGCGTCTACGAGGATCTGGTGCGGCGTGACGCGACCGATCGCGACGCCCTCGACCCACTGCTCGCCCTGTACCGCAGGCTCGACGACGGTGAGGCGCTCGCCGCGCTGATCACCCGCACGCTCCCTGCTTTCGACACGATGGAGGGACGGACCCGCCTGCGGCTCGAGCTCGCGACGGTCCTGTTGCAGGACGAGAAGCGCACCGACGAGGCGGCTCGAGTCCTTCGCGCCGTGCTCACGGAGGATCCGAGTCATCTCGGAGCGACGGGTCTGCTGTCGGGGATCCTCGAGCGCGAGGGCAAGGTGGACGAGCTGACGACGCTGCTGGAGACGCAGCTGGATGCCGCGAAGGACCGCCAGGACGTCGACTCGATAGCGGCCTTCTCGAATCGCCTCGCCAAGCTCCTCGAGCGGCAAGAGAGGACCGCGGAGGCGCTCGACGTCCACCGTGGCACCCTCGAATGGGCGCCGAAGAACCTCGAGGCCCTCCGGGCCGTCGTTCGCCTCGGCGAGAGCGCAGACGCCTTCGAACGATGCGAGGCACTCGAGCGGCTCCTCGAGGTCGAGTCCGGCGACGACGCGGAGCCCCATGCCCGCCAGCTCATCGCGCTGCGTGAGGACCAGGTGGACGACGACGCGCTCGAGCGTGCGCTCGCGCTCGCGCTTCGGGCCTGTCCGACGAGCACCGAATTCCGGGAGAAGCTCCTCGGGAAGCTCACGGCTCAGGGCGAGTACGCGAAGGCGGCCACCGTGCTCGAAGCGGCGCTCGCCGCGTCGCCGCAGAACCGCGAGCTGCTCGTCCTGCTGGTGGACACGTATCGGAGCTCGGGCAACCTGGAGCCCGCCCTCGATCTGGTCGGGCGGGCCATGAGCGAAGCGCCAGCCGACACGTCGTTGATGCAGCTGCGAGCGCAGGTTCTGGAGGGCATGGGCTTCGAGGACGACGCCCTCGGCGAGCTGAGACGCGCGTTCCAGGCGGACCCCGCCCTGGCGACCGACTACCAGGGCGCGCTCGTCCGCGCCATCGAGCGCAGCGACTCCGACGACCGCCGCGAACGCACACTCGAGCTGGTCGACGTCCTCGAACGCTGCGGGCAACCGCATCTCGCCCGCGGCTACCTGGAACAGCTGCTGGAGCAGACACCGGGGAGCCGGCGCATCCTGCGTCGGCTCGCGGCATTGCTCGCGGCCGCCGGCGAGACCAGCGAGGCGGTGGGGTTCTACCAGCGCGTCGTCGTCGACGCGGAGGGACCGCTGCTCGCCGAGGCCGCCGTCGAGTACGCCGACCTGTGTGAACGCGCGGGGCATTCCGCGGCCGCCGTCGAGCCGCTCGAGCGTGCGCTGAACGCCGACCCAGGAGACCTCGTGCTGCGGGATCGGCTCCGAAGGCTCTACGAGGCCGCTGGTGAGCACCGAGGGTTGGCGCACCTGCTGGCGGGAGATGCGACCATCGAAGAGAACGATGAACGTCGCTTCGACCTCCTGCTCCGCGCGGGGCGAACCTTCGTCGAGCAGGGTGGGTACCCCGAGGAGGGCATCGAACCGCTGGAGCAGGCGCGCGCCATCCGCCCGGAGCACGAGGAGGCGACGGCGCTTCTGGCACGCGCGTACGGCGCCGCAGGCAGAGCGGCAGAGGGGCTCGCGTTGCTAGAAGCGATCATCGAAGCGCACGGGAACCGTCGATCGCCTGAGCTCTCGGTGGTGCTCCGCGAAGCAGCGGGCCTCCACGCCGCCGTCGGCAACACGCAGGAGGCCGTCACGCTGCTCGCGCGCGCCTTCGACATGAACCCGAAGAGCGGCGCCACGGCGATGGACCTGGCGACGCTGGCGACCCAGATCGGCGACTCGGAGACGGCCGATCGGGCGTACCGATCCATCACGATGATGAAGGTGTCGGAAGTTGGCGAGGGAGACGGCGTCTCGGTGAGGGCGAAGGCTACGGCCTATTACGAGCTGGGTCGGAGGGCGCACGAGAGCGGTGAGGTGCGCAAGGCCAAGATGTTCGTCACCAAGGCGCTCCACGAGGATCCGGAACACGAGCCGGCGAAGCTGCTGCGAGACACGCTGCGCTCCGCATGACGCACGCGCCCACTAGGAAGCCTTCGGTGCCCGCTCGGACAGGAGCCTCTCGAGGGTCCGGACGAGCTCGGCGGCGTCGGTCGGCTTGGTGAGGTACGCGTCGGCGCCCGCGTCGATGCCGCGAAGGGAGTCGATCTTCGCATCCTTGCTCGTCACCATCACCACCGGAACCGATCGATAACTGGGGTCCTCGCGAAGCGCGCGCGTGAACGCGTGGCCATCCATCTTGGGCATCATCACGTCGGTCGAGACCGCGTCGAAGGCGCGCTGGCGCGCGAGTTCGAGTGCCGCGGCGCCATCGGACGCGACCTCGACTTCGTAGCCCGCAGCCGTGAGCTCGCGACGCAGCGCTTCGCGAATGACGTCGCTGTCTTCGGCGACGAGCACCCGCGCGCGTCGCTTCGCCTTGGCCCGAGCGGACGGCGCGAGGACGGCCGAACCCGCACCGGCACGCGCCCGCTCGACGACGGCACCGAGATCGACCACCACGAGCACTCGATCGCCGACGAGCGTCGCCCCGGCCGCGCACGGCGCGCCCGCGAGCAGGGGGCCCAGCGACTTGATCACGACCTCGTGGCGGCCGAGCACCTGCCGGCTCAGGAGGCCATAGCGTTCGTTCCCCACGTCCACGATGACGACGCTGGCCCCTCGGTCGTCGCCGATGACCGTCTCCTCGGGCAAGCCGAGTGCGGTCCCTAGGTCCACCACGGGGATCAGTCGGTCGCCGACGCGCAGGACGACGCCGTCACCGACGCGCTCGAGCTCGCCAGCGGTGATGGCCTGCGCGCTCACCACGGCGTCGAGCGGAATGGCCATGACCTCGCCGCCCGCACGGACCGCCAGGACCTGGGTGATGGCGAGGGTCAGCGGAAGCCGGAGTTCGAGCGCCGAGCCGTGTCCGAGCCGGGACTCGATGAAGATGGTCCCCTTCAGCTTCGCGATGGCGTCACGCACGACGTCCATTCCCACCCCACGACCCGAAACGTCCGACACCGCAGCGGCGGTGCTGAATCCCGCGCGGAAGATGAGCTCGTAGGCCTGCGCGTCGGTGAGCGCCCGCGCCTCGTCCACGCCCAGGATCCCCTTCTCGACGGCCTTCGCGCGGAGCTTCTCCGGGTCCATGCCCGCGCCATCGTCCTCGATGCGCACGACGATCTGCCCGCCCCGGTGGCCTGCGACGAGCCGGACGGTTCCAGCGCGAGGTTTTCCGGATCGCTCGCGCACCTCCGGCTTCTCTACACCGTGGTCCACCGCGTTGCGTACGAGGTGCAGCAGAGGATCCTCCAGGCGTTCGACGAGGACCTTGTCGAGCTCCGTCTCGGCGCCCACGACCTTCACCTCCAGCTCCTTGCCGAGCTTGTGGCTCAACTCGCGAACCGTGCGCTGGTACTTGGTGAACAGGCGCGCGATGGGCACCATTCGCAGCTTCATGACGGTGTCCCGGAGCTGCCCCGCGGCCTGCCCGAGCCCCGCGAGCCCGGACTCGAGGTCCCCGAAGCTGTCCCGCAGGACTCGCTCGGTGCGCTGAAGGTCCTCCACGAGAGGCGCCTGCACTCTCCTCGACACCGAACCCGTCGCGCGCTTCCGGAGCTGCGTCACTTCGCGAAGCAGCCCACCCTGCTCGTCGACGGCGCCGAGGAGCCGTCCGCGCGCCAGCACGACTTCGCCCACGAGGTTCAGCAGCTCGTCCACCTTCTCGAAATCGATGCGGAGCGTCGCCTGAGCGGCGCCCGCGCGAGGTCCCCGCGCGCCGTCGCCCGGAACTTCGACGACGGGCGCGACGAGCGCCGGTGCCCGGCGCGGCGTACCGGGGTTCTCGAGCCGAACCAGTAGGTCCGAGATGTCCTGGTCCATGGGAGCCCTGGCGCGCGCCCTGTCCACCATCGATCGAAGGACGTCGAGAGTCTCGAGCAGCACGTCGATGAGAGCGCGGTCGGACACGCGCGTCCCGTCTCGCAGCTCGCCGATCCGATCCTCCGCGCGATGGGCTATGCGGTTCATCTTCTTGAGCCCGGCGAACGCGCTCGACCCCTTCAGCGTGTGCAGGTCACGGAAGATCTCGTCCACCAGCTCGCGGTCCTCGGGGCGCTCTTCGAGAGCGAGCAGTCGCTCGGAGAGACCGTCCAGGCGCTCCACGCATTCGTCGAGAAACGCGGCGATCATGTCCTCGGCGATCTGAGGCACCCACGTCGTGTCGTCGTCGGTCCCGGCGGGCGTGGGCGCCGGCTCCACCTGCAGCGACGGGACGTGCGCGCGAAGTACACTCGTGTGGACCGCCAGCTCCGAGGCGTTCGGGCCGGAGCCGCCACCGACGGCGCCCGCGCCGACCTCGAGTGCGTCGAGCGCGGCGGCGATCTCTCGAGGCGGCGCACGTGTCGCGAGCACGGTGGCGTGCGCCAGGGACCGTACCGCGTCTGCGCCGAGGAGCGCGGCGTCCACCGCGAGCGGCACGAGCGCGCACGCCAGACGTGTCTCGCGCTCCCTATCGTCGTCCGCGTCGACGGCCGCCCGAGCCGCGGTGATGCGAGGCGAAACGAGGGCGAGGAACAGCTCCGTGAGCTCTTCGGTCGCGAGCGCCACGCCGTGACGGTACACGAGGTGCAGGAGCCCGTCATGAGCGGCCTCCGTGCATCTTCACTCCGGTCCCGACGGCTTCCTTCTCCGCGCACCGGAGCGGACGACGGTGACGCGGACCACCTCCTCCCCTCGGAGGACCGTCAACTTGACCGACGTGCCCACCTCACCGCCGAGCGCCTTTCGCAGCTCCTCCTCGGTGAAGGACCGAACGTCACGACCGTCCACCAGGAGGATCCGATCGCCGGGCGCGAGACCGGCCCGCCGAGCCGCGAGATCGACCGGCACCTCGTGGACCGTGAGCGCGCCCTCTGACGAGCGACTCAGCACCGCCCCTATGGTACCGCGCTGGCGGGCACACGCGACGAGGAGAAGTGACAGGACGACGGCGTGGGCACACCTCACGTGCGATAGCCGGCGTTCACGTCCACGTAGCCGTGCCCGACGTCGCTGGTGAGATAGCGCGCCTTGCCCGGGCCATCGCCGAGCACGACGTCGATGCGGTACTCCGCCGCGCTCATCCGCTCCGAGGCACGCACTTCCGCGTCACCGCCAACCGCGATCCCGCCGCGAACGATCTCCACGCCCTCCACTTCGATGCGAGCCGCCGTCGGATCGAACGCCACGCCAGAGCGACCCGCCGCGCCGAGGATGCGTCCCCAGTTGGGATCCTTCCCGAAGATCGCCGTCTTGACGAGCAGCGACGTGGCGACCGTGACGGCAATCCTTCGCGCCTCGTCGTCGCGGGCGAGACCGGAGACCCGGAACTCCACGCAGTGGTTCGCGCCCTCGCCGTCCCGCACCATCATGCGAGCGAGCGCTTCGCAGACCTCGGCGATGGCGGCGCCCACGTCGGCCTCACCCGGCGTCGCGGGCGCGCGACCGGAGGCCAGAAGAAACACGCAGTCGTTGGTGCTGGTGTCACCGTCCACCGTGGACTCGTTGAACGTGCGCGCTACGGCTGGCGGAAGCAGACGCGCCAGCGCCGGGGCGTCGAGGCGCGCGTCCGTGAAGAGGAACGCAAGCATCGTCGCCAGGTTGGGATGGTACATCCCGGCGCCCTTCGCGATGCCGAGCACCGTCGCACCCGAGGCGGACGCCCTCGCGACCTTCACGAAACGATCCGTCGTGCGAATGGCGTCCGCGAAGTCCGCCGTACCGTCGTCCCGCAGCGTCGCGACGAGGTCCGCGGCTCGCGCCGCGACGCGCTCCACGGGCAGGAGCTTTCCGATGACGCCGGTGCTCGCGGGCAGCACGAGGGCGTCCGCAATGCCGAGCGACTCCGCGACGGCACGCGTCGCCCCCGCGGCCGCCCGCAGGCCCTCCGCGCCCGTGCACGCGTTGGCGCAGCCGCTGTTCACGAGGATCGCCTGAGCGCGGCCGCCCGCGAGGCGCTCGCGAGCCAGATCGCAGGGCGCCGCGCGGACCAGGTTCCTGGTGAACACCCCCGCGGCGGGCACCGGTGCATCGGCAACCGCGAGCGCGAGATCCAGCGTGTCGCCCTTCTTGAGCCCCGCATCGACCGCCCCGAACCGAAAGCCCGCAATCACTCCGTCGCTCCGTCCGCCGACCCATCTCCCGAATCCGGCGGCGCGTCGAGGGGTGGCGCCGCTGACGCCGACCCGAGTGTCGCGAAGGCCGGGCACACGCGGCAAGCCTAGTGGCTGCGCGAGAACGAGACCAGGCGACCGGGAGTCGCGCTCCCGAGTGACCCACGCTGCCTTGACCGCCCCCCCGAACCGAGGCAGTTTCCCGCCCCATTTCGAATCCCACGCCACCTTAGCTCAGCTGGTAGAGCAACGGTTTCGTAAAGGGAATTCCCCGAAGGACAGCGGCGGACAGCAGGGACCGACAGCCTCCACTGCCGGGGCCGAAGCTGACACGGCCGAGGTCGTGCTGTCCGCGGATGGTCCCCTCCTGCCCGGCGAATGCAACGGTTTGCGAACTAGCGATTTGCTGCGGGTGCAGCAAGCGAGCCGCAGCAAGGTCGAGGAGACGCTCCGACGACTCGACGTCGGCGATGCCGAGGGAGCGCGCCGCATCCTTGAGACGATATTGAACGGTGGGTCCGGATGAGTGGCCACCGTTCTTCTTCAAGAGCCGCAGGGCGGTCGCCGCAGAGCACCACTTCGGGTGTTACCCCCGTCGAGGAGCACCTGGGAGGCCCGAGCGAGGCCCGCCGTCGTGGACCTGGAAGCGGAGCGGGCGAAGCGAGAGGTACCTTTCGGGACTCCCAGCCGATATCCTCCCCCACGGGAGACCGGAAGGGGCAAGATGATCATCGCCGCGGACATCGTCTTCCGCGCAGCCCGAGCAGCGCGATCACCGCCTTCCCGTACGGCGTGCAACGACGAGCGAACGCGGCGAGCCCGCGCTCGACCCGTGGAGCCGTCACGCCTACCGGAACGGTCCAAGCACAAGTGATCGGAATCTCGACGCCGCGGTTCTTAGCGGCCCGCACGGTGCGCGAGGAGCCGGCAGATGCCGTCGCTCGGTCGGGCCCCGCGCTTGGGCGCGCGGTCATCAGCCGAATGCCGAAGCGCCGCATTCCTCGGCTAGCGCCGCCCAGACTTCGTCCCCCGTCTTGCGGCTTGGCCACCGTCGCCGCGCCGCGGTCCAGAGCCATCATCCGTCGGATGAACGCATCGGCGGAACGCGAGCCGCGACTTGCGGCGACGGGGGTCGGCGACAAGACTTGGCAGGGTGACGATGATCATAGGTGCGACGACCATGCGGTTCGCGATTTTCGTGAGCGACACTCTCGCGACACTTCCTCACGGAGGGACCGCGCAGGTGCCCGGACTGAACATTCATCTCGCTCCTGGCACGAAGGTCGTCGGATACGAGAAGCTGAGCCTCTCGGACGACGCGACCGGCGTTTTCGGGATCGCGGGCGACGCGAACGAGCATACCTACATCGCCGCGGCAAAGGCGGCCGAGGGTAAGGCTGCCGACGACATCGCCTTTGAGTGGGCGCGCTCCAGATTCGACCTTGACCGATTTGTCGCGCTACCAGACGACACGGAACCCTCATCGAATGACTATCTTCATGCCGCCATGCCGAGCGGTTCGTCCTGACGAACGTGTTCTGCTCACCGAACGCCTGCTCGCGGACTCTTGCGCGGAGCAAGCCGGGCATGATCCAGGCGCTGGCGATAGGCGAGGGCGCGTTCTGTTTCCAGATGTGCCTTCAGGTACCCGCAGTACGGAAACAGTGGGACGACCTCACGAAGCGCGCCGATTCTGTCTCAGAATCGGAGCTGCATGCCTTCCTGCACAAGCAGATTCAGGTTGCGGCGTCGGTTCTTGACAGCGTAGGCCAGGAGACGAAGAGCTACGTGCTCCGCACGACGGGTCTTTGGACTGCGTTTCCAGCGTAGGGTCGCGCGGTACGCAGAAGTGCAGCGGGAAGCGGGTCGCGGGCTTCGGGTGCGTGCGTTCATCGGCGTAGTCTCATGAACGGACGTCGGCGGGGCCGTTGAGTGCGGATCGGTGCAAAGATCCCGCGCCCGTCCGGTGGCATGATGCCCTCTAGCGCCCGAGCCTGGCGAGAACGTCCAGCTCTCGTGGCTCCTCGATCGACGTGCCCGTCGCGCGTTCCCAGCCTACCACCGCCGTCATCAACGGCGGGGCGCTCGAAGCTCGCGTCCGCCGGCGATGATGGTCGAGTGCCAGTCGGCGCGCGACGGCGCGCGACCGTCGAGGACTGACTCGGCGGCAGGGCGCCCGACTCGTTCGCCGTTCGCCCTGCCGCCGGTCCCACTACGCGCTACTTCGACGGAGGCGCGTTGCCGCGACCGCCGCCCGACGGATTCCCCGTCGTGCTCGGCAAGTTGCCGCCGTTGCCGCCGCCCTAGCCGCCGCCGCCCTTCGAGCCGCCACCCGCTTCCGCTACCTTTTCCCTTGCTCATGGTTCCCTTCTTTCGCCCTCATGCCGGACTGAGCCCCCATATGGCCTAGCCGGCGAGAGTTGTGCCGGGAGCTTGCGGAGACGGCGGAACCGCGCGAGCACGACGTGAGACACCGACTTGCTCAGGTGATTCCGAAGAGCGACGTAACCCATCAGCGACACCGGGATGATCTTCTCAGGGATGGCCTCCAGGCTCGGTCGCCACACGGAGGTGGCGAATGGCAGCCGGACGGAAGATCGAGGACGAGAGCGAGGCGCGGCGGTTCTTGCGAGCGGCGAGGCGAGCCGGGCTGAGCGCGGGGGAGTGGGCGCGGGCACGCGGCATCGACGGACGCTCGCTCCACACCCGGAGAGCGACGCACATCGCCGCGAGTGGCGTGGCGTCGAAGTGCAGCAAGCTGCGCTACTTCAGCGCATCGACTAGCTTCCGAACTGGCTCGACCTGTTCGAGCGCCAGGATATCCGCGTCGCCGTCCGTCGCGATCTTGATGGCACGGCAGGCCGCGTCGATTCGCTTGAGCATTGGGACGCACACGAACTCCGCATGGCGCACGTACGCAACGAGATCCGCCTCGCTTTGCGGCAAGCTGTACCCAGCGGTCGAACTCGTAACGATCACCTCGGCATCGCGAAGCGGCGCGATGAGGTTCATCCGAAGCCACGTTGCCTCCCTCGTCCCCAAACCTCGCGTTGAAAGCACCTCCAGCAGCTCGGCCGTCGAGACGTAGTTGCCGACACCACCGATGCGCCGCTCCAAGATCAGGCGGTCAAGGACCGCGACCCGACATTGTTCGATCGGATCGGAGTCGTCTTCGTGCTCGTAGACGTATCGTTCCGCCTGACTCAGTGCGTACGTGGCGATGCGATCATCGAGCCCTGCGGCGTCCATCAACTCACTTGCACCCGCGGTGACTCGATACCGTGGCGGCCACTCGTCCACCACGACAGCGTGGCCCGCCATCATGGCGAGTAACTCGCCGGGGTCCGGGAGGAGCATGTCCGGTTCATAGCTGCGCGCCAGCAAGCCACAGAGCACGTCGGCAGTCTGGACCAGCACCTCCGACTTCGCGTCCACGAACTCGAAAGTTCCCCGTTCAAACAACGTCGGCCGATGATTCTCATCAATGTATCGCGCGAAGCTCTCCTTGAAGTCCCCGCGCCCGTACTCGTCGGCGCGCACGCGCAGCGCGGGGTGAGCGCGCATGAGCTTGCCGTACACTCGACCGCACACGTGCTTGTAGAACGAATTCTTCCATTGCAGGCCGCCGGATGCGTCGATGCGCCGCTTGTCAACGGCCAGCGCGTAGAAGCGAAACGGCACCCGCCGGAGGTCCGCGAGTACTTTGACCCAGCGGCCGCGATTCGCGCCCAGCTTCCGCGCCTTCATCTCGCCGGTCTGGAAGTGCGCGATTCTGATTCTTTCGAGCCCGCTCCGCGCGTCACCTAGAGCGCCCGAGTCGAGGAGAATGGCGACCACGATGAAGTAGCACCCGACGTTCGCCAGGTGGGTCTCTAGGCTTGGCTGGCCGTACTCATCGACGAACGCCCACTTCTCGGTGTGGATGTCCTCCACGGAACGCTCGATGCGCTGCTCCGCTGCGGACGCGAGGCAGTCTTCCGCGCCGAGCCTTCCGGCGGTGTGTCTAGGTCGTTCCCATTCGCTCATCGTACACCCAACCTCGTCGGCAATCATCGCCGGGCGTGGCGCGACCGCCAAGGACGACCGCATCCTCCGCTATCTCGCAGATGCCGAATGGAGCGACACTCCGTCTGGGCCGCCACCATGCCCCTGACCCTCCCCCAGCTCGAACGCCACCTGTTCGCCGCCGCCGACATCCTGCGCGGCAAGATGGATGCGAGCGAGTTCAAGGAGTACATTTTCGGCGCGCTCTTCTTGAAGCGGTGCTCGGACGTCTTCGAGGCGCGCTTCGAGGCGGTGGTCGAGAGCGAGGTGAAGAAGGGCCGCTCGCGGGCCGACGCCGAGAAGCGGGCGAACAACCGGAACTACTACGACGCCGAGGGCGCGTTCTTCGTGCCGCGCGAGGCGCGCTGGCCGTACCTGCGCGACGAGATCCACAAGAACGTCGGAGACGGCCTGAACAAGGCACTGGGGGCGCTGGAGCACGAGAACACGAGCCTCGACGGTGTGCTCGGGCACATCGACTTCACGCGCAAGGTCGGGCAGTCCACGATCCCGGACAAGAAGCTCCGCGACCTCGTCACGCACTTCTCCGAGGTGCGCCTGCGAAACGAGGACTTCGAGTACCCGGACCTGCTCGGTGCGGCCTACGAGTACCTGATTCGCGACTTCGCCGACTCGGCGGGCAAGAAGGGCGGCGAGTTCTACACGCCTCGTCCGGTGGTTCGGATGATGGTGCGAATCGCGGCGCCGCAGGAAGGGATGCGGATCTACGACCCGTGCTCGGGGTCGGGCGGCATGCTCGTGCTCTCGAAGGAGTACCTCGACGAGCACGGCATGAACTCGAAGAACCTCGGGCTCTACGGCCAGGAGTCGAACGGCGGGGTGTGGTCAATCAGCAAGATGAACATGCTGCTCCACGGCATCCCCGACGCCGACGTCCGCAACGAGGACACGCTCGGCGCCCCGCAGCACACCGAGGGCGGCGAGCTGATGCGCTTCGACCGAGTGATCACGAATCCGCCGTTTTCTCAGAACTACACGAAGGACGGCATCCCGTTCCCCGAGCGCTTCCGGTACGGCTTCTGTCCCGAGGGCGGCAAGAAAGCCGACCTGATGTTCGTGCAGCACATGGTCGGCGTGCTGAGGAGCAAGGCGGACTTCGGCGGCGGCATGGTCGTCACGGTCATGCCGCACGGGGTGCTCTTCCGGGGCGGCGCCGAGAAGGAGATCCGCTCGGGCTTCCTCGACGACGATTTGCTCGACGCCGTCATCGGCCTCGGGCCGAACCTCTTCTACGGCACCGGCATCCCCGCGTGCATCCTCGTGCTCCGCTCGCCGGGCGACAAGCCGAAGGCGCGCAAGGGCAAGGTGCTCTTCATCAACGCCGACCGCGAGTTCTACGAAGGCCGGGCGCAGAACTACCTCTACCCCGAGCACATCGAGAAGATCGTGAGCGCCTGCCAGGCGTTCGAGGACATCGACGGCTTCGCCCGAGTCGTGAGCCGCAGCGAGCTGCGCGAGAACGACGACAACCTCAACATCCGCCGATACGCGGACAACGCGCCTCCACCCGAACCCCAGGACGTGCGAGCCCACCTTTACGGCGGCATTCCCAGGGCCGAAGTGGACGACAAGGGCGCGCTCTTCGAGGCCCACGGCTTCAATCCGGCCCGCCTGCTCACCGAGCGCGACTCCACGACCGACGGCGGCTACCTCGATTTCAGGCCCGATGTGGAGGACAAGGCCGGGCTGAAGAAGCGCATCGAGGCCGACGAAGGCGTGCTGGGAAAGGAGAAGGCCCTCGCTGATGCGGTCGAGCGCTGGTGGAAGAAGAACCAGAGCGCCATCGCCGAGCTGCCGAAGACGAAGGAGCTGATGGTCCTCCGTGCGCAGCTTCTCTCGACATTCGAGAAGGCCGTGCGCCCGGTGGACCTGCTCGATCGGTTCCGTGTCTCCGGCGTGGTGGCCACCTGGTGGGGCGACGTGCAGAGCGATCTCCGCACGATCTCGGCGCGCGACTTCGTCGGGCTCGTCGAGGCGTGGGAGACGAGCATCCTGACGGGGCTCGAAGACAAGAAGAGCAAGGCGAACCCGCTCGACCACCGGCTCGTGAAGCGCCTCTTGCCCGAGTACCTCGACGAGCTGTCCGAGCTGGAGGCGAAGAAGGCGGAGCTGGAAGCCACCATCAAGGGCACGACCGGAAGCGGGGACGAAGAGGACGAGAACGGAGACGGCGCCGACGACGAGGAGCAGCTCAGCGACGAACAGCTACGAGCGCTCAAGAGCGAGCTGACGGCGGTGAAGAAGAAACTCAAGACGAAGGAGGGCAACTTCACGAAGCGGCTCAAGGAAGCGCGCGCCGAGCTGGACGAGCCCGCGGCGCGCGAGCTGGTGCTCGGCATCCTGCGGGCCGACCTCGATGCGATCCTCGGTCGGTACGTCGCCGACCACCGGCAGCAGATCGTCGCGGCGTTCGAGAACTGGTGGGACAAGTACCGCGTGACGCTGACGAGCATCGAGGAGGAGCGCGACGCGGCGGCGGCGAAGCTGCGGGGCTTCATCGGGGAGCTGGGGTATGGCGGATAGCGGGCCAGCGGACTGGACCCGCAAGCGGCTGACCGACCTCGCGACGGTCAAGGCGCGTCTCGGCTGGAAGGGACTCAAGGCCGACGAGTACTTGAGCGACGGCGTCGTGCTCCTCGCCACGCCCAACCTCAAGAGTTACGAGATCGACTTTTTCAACGTCAACTACATCTCTGAATGGCGATACCAGGAGTCGCCCGAGATTC
The DNA here is from genome assembly GCA_964487605.1 of uncultured Polyangiaceae bacterium. GTDB lineage: Bacteria > Myxococcota_A > Polyangia > Polyangiales > Polyangiaceae > JAJDAH01. Next base: position 46,270 of record CAZARU010000004.1, on the reverse strand, counting down.
AACTCGCCGAGGGAGACGTTCTACTCGTAAAGGATGGCTCCACGCTGGGCGTGACCAACATCGTCCGCAGACTTCGCGCTCCGACCACTGTGAACGGTTCTATCGCGGTTCTGCGCCCAAACGAGCAGCTCGTCCCCGCCTTCCTCTATCAATACGTCTCGGGTCGCGACTTCCAGAAGCTAGTTCAGGACAAGAAGGGCGGCCTTGGGGTTCCGCATCTATTCCAGGCGGACCTGCGCGAGTTCATCTTGCGTGTGCCCCCCGTCCCCGAGCAACGCCAGATCGCCGAGATCCTCGACACGCTGGACGAGGCGATCCGCAAGACCGAGGAGATCATCGCCAAGCTCAAGCAAGTGAAGCAGGGCTTGCTCCACGACCTGCTCACCCGAGGCATCGACGACAACGGCGAGCTACGCGACCCCGATCGCCACCCCGAACAGTTCAAGGACTCCCCGCTGGGACGGATTCCGAAGCAGTGGGAGGTGGTGAAGCTCGGCGGCTCGGCAGAGATTCGCTATGGCGTAAACGACGCCATCGATCAGTCGCTCACGAGAGGGGTGCCAACCGTCACGTTGCCCTGCGTGTCGCCAGACGGTGAACTCACCTTGCGAAACGAACTCCTCGCATGGACGGCGCCGTACAAGGTGGGTTCGGCGCTGCTGCTTGAAGAGGGCGACCTTCTCTTCAACTGGCGAAACGGCAGCCGCCATCACTTGGGAAAAACGGGATACTTCGGGGGCGGCATAGCGATGACGCACGTCGGCTTCTTGCTTCGCATCCGTGCGAACCGAGACCTGATGCATCCGATGTTCCTCTGGCAGTCGCTGCGATACCTCAAGGAGGTCGGCGTGTTTCTGCGTGCGAAGAGCCAAGTGAACAACACATTCAACAGTGCGGAACTGCGCGAACTGCGCGTCATTCAACCTTCGCTGCCTGAGCAGGCGCGCATAGCGGACAGTCTTCACAGTCTTGAAACACGCTTGGCTGAAGAGTTGGCGCAGATCGAAAAGCTCGGTGCCGTCAAACAAGGCTTGATGGAAGACCTCCTCACCGGCCGCGTCCGCGTCACGAAGCTCCTGGAGTCCGCAGCCGAATGACCGGCGGTCCCGAGTTCACCGAGGTTGAACAGCCCTTCCTCGACCAGCTCGCGACGATGGGCTGGAAGGTGATCACAGGCAGCGTGGACCACCCTTCGGTCACCGGGCGCGAGAGCTTCCGCGAGGTCATCATCAAGCCCGACCTCGAAGCCGCCCTCCGGCGCATCAACCTCCGCGACGGCACCGCGTGGCTCGACGACGCCCGCGTCGCTCAGGGCATCGGCGCACTGGAGCGCATCAGCCATCCGCGGCTCATGGAGGCGAACCAGGAGGCAACGGGACTCCTCCTTGGCGGCACCACGGTCGAGGGTCTTCCCGACTGGAACCAGGGACGCGGGCAGCCCGTTCACTTCATCGACTGGGACCACCCCGAGAACAACACCTTCACCGCCGTCAGCCAGTTCAAGGTGGACTGCCCTGGTGGCCAAGCGAAAGGATCGATCCGGCCCGACATCACGCTCTTCGTGAACGGCATCCCGCTCGTGGTCATCGAGTGCAAGAGCCCCACCGTGTCCGAGCCGATGGCCGAGGCCGTTGATCAGCTCCGTCGCTACCACAACGCGCGCAAGGCGGCGGGCGAGGTTGAGGAGAACGAGGGCAACGAGCGGCTCTTCTACACGAACCAGTTCCTCGTCGCGACGAGCTACGACGAGGCGCGCGTGGGTACCATCGGCGCCGAGCTGGCCCACTACCTGGAGTGGAAGGACACCGCGCCGGTTCCGCTCGACCAGGTGAAGGCCGAGCTGGGCAAGGAGATCCTGTCGAGCCAGAACAAGCTCGTCGCCGGCATGCTGCGGCCGGCGCACCTGCTCGACATCATCCGGCACTTCGTGATCTTCAAGCCGGAGCTGGGCCGCATCCTCAAGGTCGTCTGCCGCTACCAGCAGTTTCGCGCCGTGCAGTCCGCCATCGAGCGGCTCCGCAACGGTAAGACGCGCGCCGAGGACGGCGAGCACGACCGGCGCGGCGGGATCATCTGGCACACGCAGGGCAGCGGGAAGTCTCTCTCGATGGTCTTCCTCGTGAGGAAGATCCGCACGTCGCCCGAGCTACGCCGCTTCAAGGTCGTCGTCATCACCGACCGCATCGACCTGGAGCGCCAGCTCTCGAACACCGCCGAGCTGGTCGGCGAGACGGTCCGCATCGGCAAGAGCATCGGCCACGTCAAGAACCTCCTCCGCGCCAAGGGGCCGGGTCTCGTGTTCGCGATGATCCAGAAGTACGTGGACCGCGACATCGACGCCCTCGGTCCCGAGGACGACGTCGGCGACATCGGCCTTCTCAACGACGACGACTCGATCCTCGTGCTCGTGGACGAAGCGCATCGCTCCCATTCGAGCGCCCTCCACGCGAACCTCCTCCAAGCGCTCCCCAACTGCGCGCGCATCGGCTTCACCGGAACGCCGATCATCATGGGAGCGAGGAAACGCACCCACGAGATCTTCGGCGAGTTCATCGACCGCTACACGATCAAGGAGTCGGAGGAAGACGGTGCCACCGTGCCCATCCTCTACGAAGGCCGCACGGCCGAGGGCGCCGTCTCCGACGGTCGCGACCTCGACCAGCTCTTCGAGGATCTGTTCGGCGACAAGAGCGAGGAAGAGCTGGAGGCCATCAAGCGCAAGTACGCCACGAAGGGGGCCATCCTCGACGCGCCTAAGCTCATCGAGGCCAAGGCGCGCGACATGATCCGGCACTACGTCGCCCACATCCTGCCGAACGGCCTCAAGGCGCAGGTCGTCGCGTACAGCCGACGCGCCGCCGTGCGCTACCAGGCCGCCCTGGCCGAAGCGCGCGACGAGCTGGTCGCCGAGGCCGAGGCGCTCCACGAGCGAGAGCGCGCGCTCGACGACGTCGCCCTGGAACAGAAGCCTCGAAAGCTCGCAGCCGCAGTCCGGGCGTGGCGCCAGCTCGATGGTCTCAAGCGCCTGGAATTTGCGGCCGTCATCTCCGGCGAGAACAACGACGCGCCCGAGTGGAGGGAGTGGAGCGACCCGTCGAAGATCCAGCTCCGCGTCGGCGACGACGGGCAGTTCAAGAAGCCCCTCTTCCACGACGACCCCGAGAAGCGCCACCCGCTCGCGTTCCTCTGCGTGAAGTCGATGCTGCTCACCGGCTTTGACGCGCCCATCGAGGGCGTCATGTACCTCGACCGACCGATCCGCGAGGCCGAGTTGCTCCAGGCCATCGCGCGAGTGAACCGAACCGCGCGCGGCAAGCGCGCGGGCATCGTCGTGGACTACTACGGGGTCGCCCGGCACTTGAAGGACGCGCTCTCCGCGTACTCCGACGAGGACATCCAGGGCGCGCTCCAGAGCTTGGCGGACGAGATTCCGAAACTCAGGGACCGACACGCGCGCGTCATCGATCTCTTTCGCGTGCGCGACGTGGACCCCATCGAGGACGTCGAGGCCGCCGTCGAGCTACTGGCCGACGAGCGGCTGCGCGCGGAGTTCGCCGTCAAGCTCAAACAGTTCCTCGGCACGCTGGACCTCGTGCTCCCGCGACCCGAGGCGCTTCCGTTCGTGCGCGACGCGGAGAAGCTCGGCTACCTCTACGACCGAGCCCGCCGGCGATACCGCGAGGGTCTGCCCGAGCTGGGCAAGTCGGTCGGGCGCAAGGTGCAGCGGCTCATCGACGAGCACATCATCTCGCTCGGGATCGACCCGCGCATCCCGCCCATCGCGATCACCGACGCCAAGTTCGCCGAGCACGTCGGACGGCAGGTCTCGCCCCGCGCGAAAGCGTCCGAGATGGAGCACGCCCTCCGCAACCACATCAAGCGGAAGCTCGACGAAGATCCCGTCCACTACCAGCGGCTCTCCGAGCGCCTCGAAGAGATCCTCCAGAAGTTCGGCGAGGACTGGGAGCAGCTCACGCTCGCGCTCAAGGCGTTCGTCGAGGAAGTGACCGCCGGCCGGAAGAAGGACGACGCCGTCGGTCTCGACCCGCAGCTCCACGCCCCGTTCTTCGATGTGCTCAAGGAGGAGCGCGAGAAGGAGGCGGCCGTCGCCGCCGCCGACAAGCAGTGGCTCGCCAAGCTCACGGTCGAGATGGTCGAGCGACTCATCCGCCCCGAGGTCCGCAACGTCGGCTTCTGGAAGAGCGCGCCGCGACAAGAGGAGCTTCGCGGCCGGCTCTTCATCTTCCTCGACGACAACTCGCTCGTGGACTTCGAGCGCGCGGAAGGCGTGGCCGACCGGCTGATGGAGCTGGCGAAGGCGAACCACGAGAAGCTGGTGGAGCGCGATGGGTTGTAGTTGGAGCGAGTTCGAGGAGAAGGAGTATGAGATTCCACTCTACTTGGAGCTTTTGGGGGCGCCGGGGCGGCTCTGGAGTCCGGGTCAGGTGCTGGAGCACCAGATGGGCATCGATTGCGCACTGAGCGCGGGCGCAACGTACTGGAAGCTCGTGCGCAGACGCCGAAAGCCAGGCATTCCGCTACAGGGCCTGCTCGTAGCCGCCGGCCTGCGACGGCTGGTGCCGACCCCTGGCCGAGTATCGTTTTCCGTGAACTTGCTCGTGCAGACAAAGCGCTGCATGGTTTACGACACGGGGACTGCGCCGCGACATCAGAACCCGACCGTCGGCACATGGTACTGCCTGCGAACAGACAGAGAGCAGCAGCGCCGGCTTCGCAAGTTGGACCGTGCGATCAACAAGCCCGGCCCCGCGGGCGTTCGCGCCGACGTCTGCTACGCGGCTCCGTGCTTCGCTCGCCGCGCCGATCTGTGGAGCAACACCAGAGCGAAACGCCTCGTCGAACGCAGCACGTTCCCGCTGGCGAGGGACCTTGGGACCCACCGCCGTTGGGGCTTCCATTCGCCGGGCGCTTCCGGCGTTGGATTGTCGAAGCCAGCTCGCGTGATCCAGAAACCGCTAATGGAGCGACTGAACGAACTCATCGAGAGCCACGGGACGCAACGGACCGAAATCGTTTCGCAACTAGAATACCTCGATTCAGCGGTATGTAGCACGCTGCCACACTTAGACTCTCCGGCAGACTTGGAGGACTCGCATGAGTTGAGTGCCGAAGGCGGTCGCACCGAAGCCTTCCTAGCCGCAAGGATCGCCGCAACGCTTGCGGCAGCTGGAATCACCTGGTTCGTCGCAGGCCGTTCAACAGGCGCGCACGCGGAACGATGATGAATCTCGTCGTCGGAGACCTGCGCTTCGAGGTACGCCGCAGCCCCCGCCGCCGGACGGTCCAGATCACCGTGGACCGCGGCGGCGAGCTGGTGCTCTCCGCACCCGACACGTACCCCGAGCGGAAGATGGCGGACTTCGTTCGCGAGAAGCGATTCTGGATCTTCACCAAGCTCGCGCAGAAGGAAGCGCTCCGCAGCGACACGCCCGCGAAGCAGTATGTGAACGGCGAGGGCTTCCCGTACCTCGGCCGAAGCTACCGGCTACTGCTCGTAGCGAACCAGAGCACGGCGGTGAAGCTCGAACACGGCCGCTTCAAGATGCGACGTGACGCCGCTGCCCGAGGGCAAGAGCACATGGTGACGTGGTACGTCGAGCACGCCCGGCCGTGGCTCGCCGACCGCATCCGCCGCTTCGAGGGGCGCGTCGGCGTCGAGTCCGGCGGCGTCGTGGTGCAGGATCTCGGCTACCGATGGGGGTCCTGCGGTCGCGGGGCGAAGCTGTACTTCCACTGGCGATCGATCCTGCTCCCGCCACACATCGTCGAGTACATCGCGGTGCACGAGCTGGTGCACCTGCGGGTACCGCACCACACGCCGGAGTTCTGGACGCGTGTCGAGCGGGCGATGCCGGACTTCGCGGTGAGGAAGCAGTGGTTGGCGGAGTACGCACACCATCCAAACGCAGTCTAGGGGATCGACATCGGGATGATGGTCCCATCTTAGCTATTGTTCCTGCATCAAACGTGGCTTGCTCCGGAGGTTAGCGATGACGGAATGGAAACCGCCGACTCTAAACCCTGTCGTGGTTGAAGTCGTGAGCCGCCACAACCCAAACGCTCGCAATTCTCTTCCGGAGTTGGAGCAACGGGTCGCCGAATACTGCTCAGTGTATAGGAAGGGAGTTCGGTTCGCGCTTCCCGAAACAGCCATCGCAATGGGCGCGACCCCAGTCGAGCGAATCCAGAACCAAGTATCTAGCATCCAAACAAGCTATACGCGACGACTCGCCGACCTCTATTGCAGCGTGATCGAGCACATCAACGCCCTCCGGCTGTTAGACCTGGGCCTCGTCACCCGCGCGTGCATGGAGTTTTCGGGAGCAATAGTTTTCTACGAGCAAAGATTGATGAAGCAGCTTCAGCGCGGTGTCGAATCAGAGATTGAACAGCGCAACTTCCAGGAAACACTCACCAAGGCGGTTCTTGGCGGGCGATTCGATTGGGCGAAATGGTTCCAAGGCGGTGCCGATCTCAAGTCACTACTGACTGAGTACGCCGAGGGTGATCGGACGCCGACTTCGCCCATTCAGGCAAAGAATGTGCTCGATTTCATTAGTGTGCTTGACGCCGCGGTGGCTGAAGACGAGCCGCCAGCAGGAGCAATGAAGGCAATGTATGGGTTGCTAAGCGACATCTGCCATCCCGCCGTGGGCGGCCGGCTGCTATACCTCTCAGTTCCACAGCCCGACGGCTGGCGAGCGTTCGACCAAAGCCCTAACGAACACATGGCGTGTTGGTTCGTCGGAGCAATCGCGACGCCCGCTGTGATTCGAACGATGCGGTACGCCAGGATCTCGCTGAATCGACTGACCCATATCAACCAGAACCTTGTCGCCGAGCCGACGGACGCTCGCCATTAGGAAGTGAGGCTCAGCGCGACCGTGCACCCGACGCAAAATACTTCTTCCATCGAGCGTCAAAACGCGCCGTGTCAGGTGTCTGTGCGTCGCTCTTTCGCGATGTGGACTTGTACACGTTCCGCTCGACTAGCCATCTCCATGCGGCTGCTCGACTTGTCGTTCCTTCCCGTGCCCTTAGTAGCCAGAGCGCCTCGTGCCGTTGCAAGAGCGTCAACCGACCCACCTCTCCATCATCGAGGGCAAGACGGAGTGGCGCCCATTCGTCCGAACTTGAAGCCGCCTCATTAGCGTGTTTGCGCCACTCGCGGGATAGCCGTCCGATTTCCTCCTCAACATCCGCCGCTTCCACCCAGAAGACGTGTTCGCTTGTTGGTTTCCCGCGACGCAATGCCGCAAAGGTCAACTGGTGTGCGGACTGTTCAACGTCCCGATAGTTCCAGACCCAGGACGCTTCGGTGGAAGCCGAGAACGAACGCAACAGTTCATGGGCTTTGGGCGTAAGGGCGAACCGCACGTTCTTGGGGTAGCGAGCGGATGCTTCCTGGATGTGGCCGATGTACGCCGGGAGAATTCGGTGCGGAGTCCGCGATAAGGCCGGAAGGTCAATTGTGTGGGTCTTGATGCGACCCAAGAGGTCGAGACGAAACTCCCCACGAGTTGTCATGCCGTGAAGGTCGCGATTGGTCCCCAAAACGAGGCGGGCATCTACTGTTCGCGCTGACCTCGCGCCGATTCTACGAATCGTGAGATGGCCAGACCTGGCGTCGGAATCCAACGCCACGAGCAGCTTCGCCTGAACAGACATCGGCAGTTCTCCGATCTCGTCGAGGAACACCGTCCCGCCAGCAGCGCCTTCGATCAGCCCTGGCGAACTCGACTTGGCGGTTCCGTGAGATCCTTCCTCGTAGCCGAACAGTTCGCTCTCCACCAATCCCGAAGGAAGTGCGGCACAGTTTAGCTGAATGAACGGCCCTTTCCTTGCCTGCTCCACACTCCACCGGTCGTGCAGCTTCCTAGCGGTGACGCTCTTGCCACAACCGGTCGGCCCGATGAGCAGGACTGGATAGCCTGCCGGAAGGCAACGAAGGCTCTCGACAACGAAATCAGGCGAACGGAGCCCGCCGTCGCTGGTTACCGTCTCGACGCGAAATGCTGTTGAATGTTCGCTACCCACGCGAGAGAGCATGCCCAGCCTTCGGAATCGATCCGCGTTGGCCTCGAAGGCTTCAAGAACGGCCGCCCAGTGGACGTAGCGACCTCCTTCTACTGAAACGAGAACATCGAGGCTGGCCGCCTTTCCCGCCATGTCGTCAAGCCAACCGACGATGGCGGGTCGGACGGTTTGTCGGACAGGCGCGAGTTGTCTGGGGTCCAATTCGCCGTGAAGTTCGAGCAGCGAGACTTTCCTCTTGGACCTGCCGTTGAGCAGCGCCGTCCGCATTCGGTTCGCATCTGCCCTTGCCGAGGATGCAAACACGAGCACGACTTCGCTCGGGGGCGGCGGTAGGTCCTTACCTCCGCTCAGGAGCGTTCGTATCTCCGGTACAGATAAGGTCCGTCCCGGAGCGACAACATGAAAGAGAACCGTCCTGCCCACTAGCTATTGGTATACTGGAACTAGTTTTTTGAGTAGTCCACGGCGCCCTCAACCGCGAAAAGCAGCAGAACTATGCGTGGCGTGCGCCGGCACGCTGCTTGCTTCTGTGATTTGCGTCGCCTTGCGCGGGCCCCCTGGTGACGACTCCGAAAAACGGGCCATGAGAAAGAAACCCAACGTGATCCCATTCGTATGGCTCGGCCTCGGCTTCATCGGTGGAGGTATCGCAGCCGCCATCAAACCCAAAGAGGCGGAAGCAGTTCTGCAAGCCGCTAACCAACTGAAGATTGATCGCGCTCTGTTTTCGGCAGCCGTGATCTACATGCCGGCAGGTGCCGCTCGTGAATTCATGCTCGCGCTGCCGCAGGAGGGCACCTAATGCCTGTGATTCTCTTTCTGGTAGGCGTCATGCTCGGCGCACGTTTCGTGTTGGCCGCGTTCAACAAGTAGGCAGTGAAAGACTCTGCTTCCAGTTCAACGCCAGGGGTGACGATTCCTGGCGTTGTCCTTTTTTCTGGGTGGTTCACCGGGATTCGACTCACCCCACGAACACGCGCTCCCGATGCCACGCGAGCGCCCTCCGCGACGGCCTGGCCGCCTTGGTCACCGGCAACGTGAGCGCCTTCCCATGCAGGTTGAGATACGACCTGCCGTTCTCCACGTCCGCGATGAGCCGCCGACCCACGACGAACTTCATCTCCTCGTCTACGGTGACGTACCCAGCTTCGAAGAGCCGGCGCAGGTCGGTTCGCACCGCGAGGGCGTTCGTGACTTCGCTCCTGCCATCCGACTTGATCCGCGTCGCTTCGAGTAGTCCGATCGAGCGCTCCCCCGTGATGGCGCACCTGCGGCAATAGGCGTCGATGACTTGCACATGGAAGATGGGCTGCTCGACGGGCGCGTGGGGACTGTCCGAAACGCGCGCCATGCATGATCGCCACAGCCGCGTGGCGTCACACCGGGCCAACCACTGGTCGCGCCGGAAGAACCGGGCCTCCGAGATCATGCAACATCCGACGTTGACCGGCCCGCCGCCGACCACCCCGATCTGCGCACGGAGATCGCCGAGACCATCCACGCCGACTCCGTCGCCGAACGCGACGCACACGAACCAGTCCGGCAGCACCGAGAACCCGGCGTAGGTGCCGAAGCCGACGATGGCGTCGTGCGGCGGCGGCAGCGCGAACAAGAACGGCGATCCCTTCGCGATCTTCGCCGGTCGGGTCGATGCGCTCCACACGATCACATCCTTCGGGCGCCGCGTGGCCGCGAGGAGCCGGTACCGGCGGATGTCGATGGTCGCGATCGTGGCGGACATGGGCGGCACACTACAACGGGGAATGGTGCGCGACGAGATGGTAGCCACAACCTGCACTCCCATGCGTGAGCCCCCGGGTACGGTTTCGCAACCGTCAGTGGTCAACGTCGTGGGGCAGTTTGCGAAACCGTGCCGGGCAAGGGGAGGTCCGAGTCCCGGCGGTCGTCCTTCTTCACGCCGGCGAGCCACTGCCAGAGCACTTTCTTGACCTCGACCATCGTGACCTCTCGGAATGCCATCGACGCCTCCACGCCCCGCGGCCTGCGCGGGGGCTTCGAGATGTCGTGGCCGAACGGGTCACGCGACGGGGGAATGATTCTGAGAAGCACCTCACCAAGGGGGGAAAGCTTGTGAGAAACTCGCCCAGGCCAGGGGGGAACCCCTCTGAGAATCGCTCATCCCCAAGGGGGGAAAGCTCGTGAGAAACTCAGCCGGGTGGGGTCCCTACGTCGTGGGAACCAACACACGCTCGTGATTCGTGATCCTTCGACTTTGCATGGCGGAACCGGCAAGCATGGACATCCACCCCCAACTCCTCACTCTGCACAAGCTCCTGAGCGGACGGTTGTTCCGCATCCCCCAGTACCAGCGGGCCTACAGCTGGACGCGGAAAGAGCGATTAGAACTCTTCGATGACATTCGGAAAGCCCACGCAAAGCGAGGCACGCACTTCATGGCGACGATCGTCGGCCTTCACCGTGAAGACCGACTCATCGGCTCGGACGAGTTCCATGTGCTCGACGTCGTGGATGGGCAGCAACGGCTGACCACGCTCGTCCTCTTATTGAAGGCGATCGAACTCGCGGCCGGAGACTCCGACGCCGAGAAGGGGATTCGCGCCGAGCTTCGCGCGCTCTTGGTGAAGTCGGACGAACTCGCTCCCGTGTTGTTGCAGACGAACCACGATTCGAGCCAGCACTGTTTGACCTACCTTCGAGACGGCGCTCACGTCCCGTGGAAGGAAGGTGGCACCTTCGCCAATCGCGAGCTACTCCGGGCGATGGACGACTGCGAGAGGTTCGTGAAGCGGTGGACGGTCACCGGGAAGTCGCTGATCGACCTCCTCGCGATGCTCAAGAACCGCACGCAGTTCATCCTACACGAGGTAGGCGACGAATCGCTCGTCTACAGCGTGTTCGAGGTCTTGAACAGCCGGGGGCTTGCTGTCTCGTGGTTCGACCGGTTGAAGAGCATCCTGATGGGGATCGCGTTCGAGGCCAGCACCGGCAACGTCAGCGAGACGATCGACGAGCTTCACAGGATCTGGAAGGACGTCTACTCGTGCGTGGGTACCCGTCAGGGCCTCAGCGTCGAGGCGCTCAAGTTCGCCGCGACGCTGCGCACGCCGCTGCAACCAGGTCGCCCGCTGGGGGAGGAAAAATCTGTCGAGGTTCTTCGCAACGCAGCCGCCGGCACAGCGAAAGGCGCGGTCGAGGTCTCGACCTGGGTCCTCCATGTCACGAAGGCAGTCGCCAAGTTGAGAGCCGACCGCCGCAGGGGCGGTGTGACCGACATCGTCCAAGCGCGCTTACTCGCAGTCGCCATCCTCTTACGCGACGACCTGACGGACGGGGATCGCGACGATCTCTTGTCTGCGTGGGAGCGAGTCTCGTTCCGCGTCTACGGTATGTTCGGGAACTCGGCCCGCGAGGGCACGTCCACGGACGCGCGCACGAAGGTCGGCGACTACGTGCGTCTGGCCAGGCAGTGCTACACGAAGAAGCTGGGCGCGGAAGTTCTCCGCGATCGCATCTTCGCCATCGGCGCAGCGTTCCCGATCGGGAAAGCCGTTGATGGCCTTCGGAACATCGACTGTTACAACGGATGGGAGGAAGAGGCGCGCTACTTCCTCTTCCGGTACGAGACCCACTTGGCGAAGAAGAACGGGCAGAAGTTCGACAACGAGCAGTGGGGCCGAATCTGGCGCGACTCGGCAGCCAAGTCGATCGACCACATCTACCCGCAGAGCGAGGGCGTTTGCGAGCCATCAGAGACCGACGTGTTCGTGCATCGGCTCGGGAACCTTTTGCTGCTTCCACCGGGCCTGAACTCGGCGCTGGGGGCGAAGGCGCCCGAATCGAAGCGCAGCGAGTACCTGAAGACCGGGCTCGCGATCGCCGTCGATGTAGCTGGTCGCATTCCGCCGTGGGATCGCGTTGCGATCGAGGCACGGGAGGAGGAACTACTGACTTGGGCGAAACAGGAGTGGGCCGATTGAGCCGACGAGGGCGTGGTGCCCGTGCGCCCTTGGCTGGTGCCGTCAAGGGTGACAGGAACCGTTGTGTCGGTCGCGAGTTTTCACGGTTCTAGCGTGTGGACGCCATAAGTTCGTGGCCTTTGGACCTGGCGTCGAGGACAGGTGCTCGTACCAGCCGTAGTCAGTGATCGCGAGCCGCCCGTTTGCCATCGGTGTCTTACCGGCACTCGTTCGTGCCGGCGACGATGCACCCGCACTTCGTGGCGTTCACGCAGCATCGGGTCCCGCACATGCCGATCGCTACCTGCCCTGCGTCCCCGGTGATGACCGTACTTGGGCACTTCGACGCCACGCACGGGCCACCGCCGGTCCCGCCTGCGGACGATCCGGCGTCGCTGCCGCCACCCGCCCGACACCCGACCCCATCGAATCGGAAGGTACCAGGCTCCCACGACGCTAACCATCCCCCTGGGGCGAGTGATATTCTCCCACCGCCCGATGCCCCGCGTGCACTACACCGACCTGACCCGAGCCTCGTGCTGGCTGTGCGACCGCGAGCGCGGCGAGCTGTGCCACGTGCACGACCCGAGGATGCGGAGGTACTTGCCGGACGCGGACGCCCAGGAAGACGACGCGCCGGTGCGGATGGCTTGGGCGCGGCCGGGCGACCTACCGATGCCCACGCAGTCCCCCGTTCTCGACGTTTTCCTCGACCGCCACGGACCGGCCTGGCGCCTCTACCTCTCGCCTGACTCGTGGTGTCCGCCGATGATCCAGCGTCACCTCGGAGACCATCGCGAAGCGTTTCCAGTCGCCGAGCCTGACCTCGCGAACCTGGACAAGCTCATGTGGGCCGCTGACGCGCCCTACGACAAGACCATCGCGAAGAGCGGCGCCGTCCAGGTCGTCGCCCGCGGTCGGTCCGCCGCCGCGTTGCTGCCGTGGCTCGAAGGGCTCGTCGAAGATGCGCGATGACCTGTTCGCGGACGTCGTACTCGTGGTTGGGCTCATCGCGGGTGGCACGTTGATCGTCGGCCTCGGGGGAGTGCTCGTGTGGAACGCGGGGCAGACCTTCCTCGGGATATGGTGACCGGAGTGCTGGGGCGAGTCGGGGCCGCCGTGCTCACGGCCGCGGTTGCTTGTTCTGGCGGCGAGAACAGTGGCGACACGTCGGACGAGTGGTGCCGTTACCAGGCAGCGAGCGATGATCCGTGTCCTCGGTGCCTGGCGATGACGTGTTGCGACGACGCACTCGCGTGCCGAAGCGCATCGGCAAGCCGCTGCTCGTGCTCTGGCTGTTCGTGCTCATCGTCGGGCTCGTGCTCGGCGTGCGTCAACGCTACATGGCAGGGGTCCCGCCGCGGGCTCTGTGGCTGATCGTCGGGCGTGGATGGCTTGAAGAAGGCGCCGAACCGGCGCTACTATCGACAGATGGGAACAGCGGCTGGCGCGGCGCGCATCGCCGCGGTCATCGCGTTTACAACGACTTGCGGCGGCCACGTCGTTGGTGACCGTGAGGGTGACGCGGAAACACGCCGCGATGGTGGGCAAGGGGGTTCTCTCGGAGTCGGCGCGAGCGGCCCCGATGCCAGAGCTTTGGGTGGAACGGGAGGCGTGGGTAGAATCGACGCGGCGAGCGCAGGCCGCGCCGGGACCGGCGGTATTGCTGCGCCAACGGGCGTGGGCGACGCAAGTGTCATGCCGGACTCGGGCGGCGACTGCGGAGCCAACATCGTGGCACGGACGGCTGCATGCTCCAGGTGCGCAGCCGAGTACTGCTGCGGCTTCCAGTTTACCTGTAGCGCTCGGTCGGAATGCGTCTCCATCGTCGAGTGCGTGCGACCGTGCCCGGTCGAGGGCGGCGCCCCGGACGAGCCCTGCGAGGACGACTGCTTTGAGGGGCGACGCGAGGATGCCATGCACTACCAGCGCCTCCGCGATTGCCTGTGGCAGTACTGCGAGGCAGAGTGTCCGTTCGCGTCACCATGATGCCGGGGACACCCAAGCCTCGTGCTGGCTGTGCGACCGCGAGCGCGGCGGGCAGTACCTGCGCGTCGAGGACGGCTATCTGGACGACGACGGACCCGTGCGCGCCGCCCAGGGCCGGCGGTCGGGGTACTTGTTGGGGTCACCAGAAGCTACGATGCGGCAGTACGGGCGCGTCGGGGCCAGTGGTTCCGACGTGGGCGACGGCTTCGTCCCCGCCAGGATATTTCTCGCGAGGCCAGCTCGTGGTTTCATCGGCCATGGCGAAGCGAAGGCAGACTCGGCGTGCCGTCCGGGGACTCCCCGAGCCGGACCCGCAAGAAGTTTGGGACGAGGTCATCCGAATCGAAGACCGGTGCGAACTCAAAACCGTGATGCAGCTCGGCGCGTACCTCGCGGACCGCTTCCTCAACCCACGGTTCGAGCACAACCACGAGGAGTACATCGCGGACATTTGCCGCCGCCTCAGCGATGTCCCGAACCCGCCGTACCGGGAGGACGAGTTGCGCCGCATCTTCGGGATCTACATGGTCGTGTCTCGCACGACTGGTCGAGAACGATTCGCTCGGCTCGGCGCGCGCCACTACGAGGCTGTCGTGGATATTCCCGAGCCTGATCAGGAGCGGCTTCTGGCAGAAGCGCAACTCGGGAACTGGACGGTCGAGAGACTCGTGGACGAGATCGCCAAGACCTGGCCACGGCCGAACGTCTGGCCACCAATGATTGCCAGGGGGGAGAACGAGGACGAGGGGGAGCCTCCACGATGATCCCACTCTGGGCGATCCACGTCGGCACCGTCGCGTCCGTGGCGGTCGGCTTCGCACTCGGCTGGTACTGGCGCGGTTGGCGCGACCGCGAGGCGGCGGTCGAGGAGCTACGGAAGCGCGGGATCGACCCGGAGGATCTCGGGTAGCAGTTGCTCACGTGGTCGCGAGCCGCGAGCGGCGATCGCGTGCGGACTCACATCCATCTCACACACCGTGCGGCAGCGCTGACGTCGCTCGTCGAGCCACCCAGGTACCAGCTTCCCGACGAGACGTAGACGTTCACGCGGTTGCCACCGCCGACGAAGCGGCCACCCATGCCGGTAAGCCAACACGCCGTATTGGAATCCGACCCAAGGTTCGTGTCCGACTGTGGGGCGCTCCATGCGACCGCTGGCGTGACCGTCAAGGGCACGGCGGCCGGCCACGTGAAGCACCGTCCGGTCGCCGAGACGCCTTCGGGTGTCGCCGACGTGCCCGACAGCGTCCACTGACCGCCGGAATCGCTGATGGCGATCGAGTCGGCTCCACCAGGGATGTACACGC
Organism: uncultured Polyangiaceae bacterium; assembly: GCA_964487605.1. Taxonomy (GTDB): domain Bacteria; phylum Myxococcota_A; class Polyangia; order Polyangiales; family Polyangiaceae; genus JAJDAH01. The sequence goes on along the minus strand of CAZARU010000004.1, from coordinate 30,978 downwards.
CGCCGCGCACTCCGACGAGGAAACACGCCCTTCGGGCGGTTGAACCGAGCTGCACGGCGGCCGCCGTACTTGACCAGGTCACCGGAGCTTCAACAGCGATGCCTGCGCTTGGGCTCCAGAGGATGCACGCGGCCGAACCACTCATCCAGTCGGGGGTTGCTGCCCCTTCAAGCAGCCAATTCCCTGCAGTGTCGGTCACGGACAGGAACGCGGTTGCCGTGGTGAACCCCCCGCTGACTGCCGTCAGCGCGCAGCTCCGGTCGGATGCCGACCCCAGCACAAACGGCGTGTCCCCGGTGGTCCACGCGCCGCCAGGCTCGATGGCGATCCCTGCATCAACAGGCCCCGCGTCCCCCGCTGCGCCTCCCATCCCGCCGGTACCGGTGGCCGCTACGGCCACGAAGAACGAGAAGTGGTTCGTCTCCGATTGGATGAACGTAGATGTGGCATCGGTAGCGCTGGCGTCGCTCCACGCGCCGTCGAGTTCCGCGTGAAGCAGCCGAAGTCCGGAACCGTCACCGCCAGCGGTGTGCGGAATCGTGACAGTCACGTCCCGCCCGAACTGCAATCCATGTGGTGCGAACGAGTAGATCTTCGATCGTGTTCCCGGCGGCGTCGGCGGACCGCCCGAAGCGAGTTCGCCGATCTCGATTTCGGTGTCACTGGTCAGTGCACCGGCAGGGATCTGGACGCTCGGACCGCCGGGCGGACCAATCATGCCGCCAGCGGGTCCGACGACTTGGGTGATGTTGTTGATCGTCGTGTAGCTGTTGTTCGTCGTCTGGTTGATGTTGTTCTCCTTGGAGCAACCCGGAGCTACGCTCCAGGCTGCGAGGAGCATGAGCAGTCGGGTGGTCGTCATGAGATCGTCTCCAACCAGCTGGATTGCAACACGCCCTTTCTCACCGCACCCACCTCAGCAAGCAGCCCCGCCAGTCGCGCACCAGGGATCAGTTCGACTGGGTAACGGTCGGCGTAGACTTCCTGTTGCGCTTGCTGTGTGAAGTACGACGTCGTCGCGAAGATCCCGTGCTCGCCTCGCTGCAAGCGGGCGACGAGGCGAGCCACATCCTTTGGGCCGACGCCACTCCCGTCCAACTTGTAGCGCTTTACCTCGCCCTTGACGGGGATCGTGTACGAGAGCGGTGGCGGTAGCCGGAACGCACCGAAGAAGTCGAACCCGCCGTCGCCGGTGGGCTTGGTGCCGGCGATCTCGTGGCTGATCGCCGTAGACTGGAACGCCTTCACAACGAGTCGCTCGAACTTGATCGGGTCCAACTTGGCCAACTCCGCCAACGTCGCGCGCTGCACCGAACCGTCTGCCGGTAGTTGCTCGTTGGCGTTCCTGACCTTTCTCGCGAATACGACCAGCCGCGAGTGCTCGCCACTTTCGGCATACCGTCGCCACTCCGGCGGCTCCTGGTGCGGCTGCTCCCCGCGCTGACGTCGGCGGAGCCACTCAACCGAGATCTCGCGGACAGGGAGCACGTCGATCACGGCACGATGATTTCGCACTCGCTTGCCCCCGTCCTCCATCCAGGCGTCTCGAAGCTCGGCCAGGACGCAGAGACCGGTGAACTCTACGCTGCCTTTGGCCACCTTCATGAAGTGCAGAATGGGCGGCACGTCGCTCCAGCGCTGCTCGTTCACGGCTTCCCACACACGCTGGAGGTATTGGTTGCCGGCCCAGTCGTCGCGCTTCTTCGTCGCGTGTGCCTTGGCGTCGCCCCAATACCAGATCCGCCCCTGGTAGGGATCGATCGAATCATCCCACGGATTGTACGTGGCCACGCTGACGTGCGTGGAGACGAGGACCAAGAACGCGACCGTGCCGTCCTTCCGCGTCGCGGGGCGGATGCCGCCGGAGTTCTTCACGCCCAGCCAGTGATAGAACTGGTTCTGGGAGAGGTTGGTGCTGTCCCGGTACGTCTCGTCCACGACGTACGTACGTGCCACCTGGCCGCCCTCGGCTGTCTTCCGCCCCACGATGGCGCACAGCATCGCAGGGCCCAGGGCAGTAGCCAAGGACCCTCCGCTACGTGACTACGCGCCACGGCCGGTTTCGCCGCCAGTGACGGTGAGGGCACCCGAGGCGGCGGTCCCTTTCCCTGCGACGACACCCGGTGGCCTGTCACTTGGCGCGTGCGTCGGAGTCCCTGCGGGGCGGTCGAGGAGCTACGGAAGCGCAGGTTCGACCCGGAGGATCTGTCGTAGAAGTCGCGCGATCGATCCCCACCCGCGTCTCGGCGCGGCGCGGGCCGCTCGCGTCAGTCGGATTCGGTGAATAGGCGGACGAGGTTCGGCGGCAGCCCTCGGGCGGCGGTCGGACCAACGGCCCGGCCAAGTAGTTCGAACCCCGCGGCCCAGCGCGGCGGCGCGGCGGCGCGGTGCTGATTCTCGATCCCGCCGTCGCGTAGCCGACTACTGTCCCACGCATGCGGCTCGGGGTTGCCGTCTGCGCGTTCACCTTCTGGGGGTGCGGCCCGGCTCGGGTGGTCACGCTGTCGAACCAGCGGCCCCGACCTATGCCGGCGCCACTGACGACGTGGCGTGCTCGTCGGTGGCCCCGCTCGCGCGCCCGCTCGTGGTCGATTGGCGCCCGGAGGCGCGCGCGGACCTGGAGGTTGCGATGAAGCAGGGGCTTGCGGTCGTCGCGTACGACTGCCAGGCCGCGCGCGTGCTCCGTGACTGCCGCGTCGATGGCAGTTACGGCTTCGTCGGTGTCGCCACGAAGGAGCAACTCATCCGCTTGCGCGGCACCGACGAGCTTCGGCTCAACTTGCCGTTCTTCGGAGCCAAACTCACCGCCGGCATGCAGCGCGACGCAGTGCTCGACGTGGCGCTCGCCGTGGTCGGCCAGCAGGTCGCCAGCCGTCCAGTGATCTCGAGTTCGGATCTCGTCGGCGAATGCGCGGACGCGACGCACTTCGTCCGGGCGGCAACGGTAGGCGCGTTCGTCATGCGCACGGGAACGCACGGCCGAATGGACGCGGCGGCCGACGTGCTTGCTCTCGGAGCCAGTGGCTCGTCCTCGTCGAGCAGGGATGTCCTGAACCGCGATGGCGACCCCGTCGCCTGTCGCTCTGGTGACGCGAACAGCACACAGTGTCGGTCGTTGCTTCGGCTCGAACTCAAGGCCCTGAGCGCCACGGCGGAAGATCCGTTCGTGGAGTACGCAACACAGAGCACGTGCCCCGGTGGGAGCGTCTTCGAAGCGGGGAAGTGCGCGCGCCCGCGGAACGACACGCCGCACCTCTGCGAGTACGGCGACGCGAGGGACTGCAAGGCCCAGTGTGACCACGGCAACGCGCCCAGCTGCACGAGGCTGGGGCTCATGCACGAGCGCGGCGAGGGAGTCGCCCAGGACGCGCAGGCCGCCGCCCTGGCGTACGATCGAGCCTGCACGGGTGACGACGTGCCGGCGTGCGCGCGGCTCGGGGCGACGCTCGTGGCGAGAACCGACGCAGACCGAGGTCTTGGGCTCCTGCGCAAGGCCTGCGACGCAGGATGGAGTGTGGGGTGCCAGGGCGTCATCGAGCACTTCTCGAAGCATCCGCCGCCGGCGGGGACGAACCTGATCCCGATCGTCCAGCGCGCCTGCGACGCTGGCAGCGCCGATGGCTGCGCGACGCTCGGCGAGGTGCACAAGCAGGGCCTGGGGATTGCGAAGGACGCAGAGCGAGCCGTGTACTTCTTCCGGCGCGCGTGCACCGGGGGAAGTTCACTCGGGTGCACGCTGCTTGGGCAAGCGTACGAGCAGGGCGACGGCGTCGCGAAGGACGCCGGCCGAGCAACGGAGTTGTACAGCCTCGGATGTACGGCGAAGTCGTCCGTCGCCTGCGACGCGGCAGCGAGGATGTCCTTCGCGGCACAGGACGCCGCGAAGGGCGTCGAGTTGCTCCAGCGCGCGTGCGACCTCGGGAACGCCGGTAGCTGCTTCGTCTTGGGGCTGCGATACCGCCAGGGGATGGGCGTGCCGGCAGACCCGGTGCAGGCGGGCGCCTTGATCAAGCGGGCCTGCGACGGCGGGCAGCCCATCGCTTGCCAAGCGAAGTAGTCACCCGGTGAGCTTCACGACGCCCACGCAGACCGGTGGGATCTCGGTGAATTTCCGTCTATCCGATCGCTTGCCCCTAGCCGTCAGGGCGAGTCCTCTTGGTCCATCTCCTCCGGGTGTTCCGCTTCTGAGGGCACGTCAAACCCGTGCAGAACGCCGTCTGCATCAAGTTGTACCTCGCCGTAGCGAAGCGGGCCGGCCATCGGAATGCCTGACCACGTCGCCGCACGCGCCCAGTCGCGCTCTGAGAGCGCGCTCGCCGGGATGTATCTGCGCCCCTCGCCCACCGCGGGACCGGGCATCGTCGGCCAGTGGCCGACCGGAACTTCGACGGCATATGCCGACACGACGCGGCCCTGCCATACGCCGAAAGCGTACCGAACATCGCCGGCGTTCGTGGGATTGATCCTCCACCACGCACACGTGTTGTTGCGCAGCGCCGCGCTACCTCGCTCACGCCCCAGCTTCGCGTCCAGCTGGGGGTAGAGCACGGCCAGGCTAACGAAAATCGCGCGCGCCACAAGATACCTCCTCGCGGGTGCCGTCTATCGGCACGGCCGGCAAGTGTGCGCCGGCTGCTGCATCAGTCAAGAACCCGCTGCTCGAAAACCCCCGCGGCCCAGCGCGGCGGCGCGGTGCCGATTCTCGACCCCGTCGTCGCGTACCGAAGCCGCGCGAAAGAGTGTCGGACTGGGGCTAGATGCAGCCGAAAAAGCCAGGCACTAGAGCCTTCAGTTGCTTGCATTCCCGGCCTGAAGGACACGTTGGGTTAGCAGGATCGCACAGCCGAATGCTCCCTGCGGTGTTGCAGAACGGTTCCACGGTGCAGGCCACGCTAGTCACGACGCTCACTCCGTTCCTGAAGCCATAGCTCGCGCAACATACGCCGCCGGGGCAGTCCGATGGCACCGAGCACTTGGCGTGTGTGCCCCCGAGATTCGCCACGCAGCCGTCGAAACCTTGGTCCTCCAGGCAATACGCCTTGGACAACGCGGAGCAGCAGAAGTAGTTGCCCTGAACGCTGCAATGTAGCCCGACGCCGCAAGAGATGCAGCCGGGCGAACCTGGCGTGCAGTTCGTCCCCCCAGGAACGACGGTGCTTGTGGCGGCAGCACAGCCAACACAGCCGGTGCCCCAGTCCACGCCGCACGGTCCGTGTGCAGTGGCGCAGCAACGCGTCCCGACTCCTGAAGCGCTGCTAGGACAGAACTCAGGCACACAGTCCCAGCGCGGTATCGGATCGCAAGAGCAACTATCGGTCGGCGTGCAGTCGAAACCACCGGCGCCGCCGCTCGCGCCGCTGGGCGCTCCGGCGGCGGCGTCGGTTCCGAACCCACCTGTTGCATCCCCGCCGGTTGCTCCCGCGCCCGTCCCCGCTGTTGCTCCTCCGGCTGTCCCACCGGTGGCACCGACCCCCACGTCTGCGCCTGCTGCGCCATCGATGTGTGATCCGGTGCCGGCATACGCGCCAGCATCCGGGCCGGCGTCTGATTCGACTCCGCCAATACTCCCGCTCGAACAACCGACCAGCAGCAGTCCCGCCCAAAGGCGTCTCCTGTTCATCTCTCAGTGGCCCCGTTGGTTGAGGGCAGCCTCGGGCGGAAGGCCCGCTTTGCTGGCACGCTCGAACGACCACGACGGTAGTAGACCAGCGCGCACGTGTCATCCTAGCAGTACGGTCCCAGCCTTTTTCGCGGCGATCCCCGGGACCGGGCCTGCTCGTGACGACGGAGGCGCCGAGTTGGAGCTAGGGCACGGGAAGCCACCGAGCAACGCGACGCGCGATGGCGCGCCTGGTCGTATGAATGGCGGCGCCTGATTCCGGAGGCATCTGCAACTTGTTGGCGGGACGCCGGCTTGGTGTTGGGCTATCCTGGCCGGGAATGGTACGGCGGTGGGGACGAGTCTTGATGGGTGTGGGTGCGTGCTCCACGCCTGTGCTCGCAGCCCCCGACGCCTCGGTACCCTGCAAGGCTCTGCTGCCGTCGGTAGTCTCCGCGCTGCCACCTTCGTTCGATTGGAAGGACTACACCGGACCCGATCCGGGTCAGTATCTGGTGACCGTCATTTGCCCGACTCCGGGGAGTACGAGCTGCGGAACGTGTGACGTCTCCTGGGGTGAAGCGGCGTCCCTCTCCGATGGAGGCGCTCTAGTAGAGTTCGCCGCAACGTGCTCCGGACGATGGCGAAACGCCCCCCGACCGGGCCAGAACCCATGGGACACAGCCGTGAGCGTTGTCGGCACACAAGGCGCTGCCCGACTCGTCGTGATGGAGGGAGCCTCGACGATCCGTGCGACGAACGTGAGCGCGATTTGGTCGGTTTCGCCCAACGATCAAACCTCGGGGGACGTCGGGATAGACCTGAATGCGGAGATGAAGTCCGCGCTGTCGGCGCTCCCTCTCGGGTGTCAATGGACGGCCCCGATAGACGCTGGAACCGGGGATGCCTGGCGGCCGGACGCGATCAGCGCAAGCGACGGGGCAGGATCACCGACGGTATCCATCCCATTCACACGCTGCGCGACCGACGCCGAATGCCAATCAGGCTTCTGCGTCGCATGCCTATCCGGTTCTCTCCCAAGCCACTACCCATGGAGCCTTCCGAGGAACCGCTCGTAATTCACGGGGCTTTTCACAACTCCCCCCGGCTCTTCTTCCACGCGACTTCCCGTTCTAGCGCGTCGAGGTCTCGGAGCGCGTAGGCGCCGAGGTACTGGCGGACGATCCGTCGGGTGAACTCGATGTCCACGAGATTGTTGGCCAGCAGCCACTCGACGTCGGCCCTGTCCTTCCCACGGTCGGCGACCATCTTCATGACCAAAACATACTCCGGCCGAGCCACATCGACGGGCGCCGGGTTGTTCTCCGACGGCAGCGAATCGGCGATAGCTGCCGCGTACAGATCGGCGTAGTCATCGTCACGAACCACCCAGTCCACTGGAATCCCACCGGGAGAAAGCAGCTTCTCGCCACCGAACGAGAGGCGCCCCGTTCGTTCCGCTGGGATGAGGGCAGTTGCCGCGAAGTCCACGTCGGCCGTCAATCTCGGCGAGCCAAAATAGTGAAGTGCGGAACCCCCGATCAGCACGGCGACCACATCGTGCTCGGCGGCGAACTCCGCCATCTCGATGGCGCCACGCTCGATCTCGGCGTGTCCTAGGTAGTTGACCCTCGGCAGGTATTTGTCCCAGTCGGTCATCGCTGTGCCCTTCCGAGAAACCTCTTGTAATCCACCACAATGTCGTCCGCCCCGCCCGGATTCGGGTGGAGCCACTCCCCGGAGTACAAATCCTCGTAGGTGGGCGCATCGACCCGCATGCCGATCCCCAGCAACGAGTTGAACGCCGTGAACGGGTAGAACCGCCGGTTGAAGCGGAACGTGAACTCGTTGAGGTACGCCTGCAAGTGTTGAGGCGATACCCCATGGTGAATCCCGATCAGCCAGGCTTTCAGGTTGGAGAACACCAGATGGATCATCGGCAACCACTCGTCGGCGCGCTCTGGATCACCCTCCATCACGATCTTCGTGTGGTAGTAGCCGAGCTTCGGTAGGCCGTCGTAGCCCTGCCAGCCATCGGTGATCACCTCAGCGCCGGGCTCCGCGCTGCTCAGCACGAAGTCTTCCAACGTCTTCTTCCCTCTGTTGGGGACAACGCGCAGACGGAGCCGGCCGGCGTAGGTGCCTCCCTTGCGCGGCCTAGCGAAGCTGTGCTCGTGCTTCTGCCGCTCCTTGCCCTTGCGGATCTCGACGGCACCCACAACGATCGTCATGTTGTGCTTCCCGCTGCCTGCTCCGCGAGTCTTGCCGCCCACGTAGGTTTCGTCGATCTCGACCGGCCAGTCCATACCGATCCGATCCCGTTCAGGGCGCACCATGCCCGCCCGGAGCTTGTGGAGCATCTGGAAGGCGGTTTCGTACCGGCCGAGCCCCAGTTGCCGCTGGAACTGAACGGCGCTCATACCGGGCGTGAGGCTGGTGACCAGGTACGCTCCCCAGAACCAAGTGCAAAGCGGCGTGTGCGAACGGTGCATGATCGTCCCGGCGGTGAGCGAGATGTCCCGGCCGCAGTTGCGGCAGCGGAGCACTGCGGGTCGCGCCTCGAAGCGGAAAGGCTCGCCGTGCCAGCCGCAGTGCGGGCAAACGAAGCCCTCGGGCCACCGCGTCTCTTCGAGGTACGCCGCGCAGGCGTCCTCGTCGGGGAAGAGCCGCTGGAAGTCGGGGAGGGAGGTGGGGAAGCGCTTAGGCATCGCTGCCGTCCCTGACAGCCCTAGCCCCGGCTACGACCTGTCCCTTCGTGTGTTCCATGCAGTCGAAGCACACAGACGATTGCTTCATCGTGACTCTGTTGGGCGTCGTAGAGAAGTTTACCATAACGAACGAAGTCGAGCCTCTAGTGACATCCCGAAGGCATACAACGCACTGTACGAGTTCCGCCGCCTCTTTCTGGCGAGCGTCCGTCCAACGTTGTGTAAAGGTTTCTTTTGTCTCCCCATCCATCGGGTACGGAGCGAGCGCACTACAATGGTAGCAGAGCCTGTATCCCTTCCCCATCCGCGGGAGCTTCTCTAAAAACCACTTCGGCGCTCGCCGTCCACATTGACTGCACACCCCAGTTGCCTTGAGAGCTTCGCTTGCCGCCCTCTCTGTCGCTAACTGCGAGGCCTCCGCGACTTCTCGAATGTGCTTCGCGCGCCGATCTTGCACGGCCCAAACCAGGAAAACGAGCACGAGCGCCGCAATGCAGAGGAGCCAGATCAAGGCGATAGTCGCCACGTTGTCCCTCAGCCCCGCCCAAGGCGCGAATGGGCCAAGAAACCAAAGGCCCACGAATCCGAGGGACCCGATTCCTGCGGTGGCTGCGCATAGCGTAGCCCACGGAGCAGCCGGCCGAGGCTCTCTGGCCATCCCCGACCACTACCCCTGGTACCGTTGGGAGTCAACCGGATAGGCATGGAGTTGTCCATGCGGGGCACGAGTAACTGCTCGGCGCCGACGTAGCGATCAGCACGGTTGGCACGCAGAAGCGTGAGCGCATGAGAAGAAAGCGTTGTTGCAAGCGGCCGGTAAGCAACAAGCCACACCGGGGGCTCCACACGTGCTGCTCGCCTCACACCCTGGCGTGCAGAAGCTGTTCCCGAGTGCATCTGTCATGCAGTCGTCACTGCAAACTACGCCGAACCCGTTGCACCCGTTGCCGACTCGTCCGTCATCCGGGCGACACACGCGGGCGGCGCTGACAACGGCGCCAGACAACACGAATGGGACGCAAGCCGAGCCACCCGACAGGCTGCCCGTGCAGTCCGCAGCCGTGAAACACTTACAGCTATCGAGACCGGAGATCGGAGGCTTGCACACGCCACCGCCACCTTGAAGCACGACGCAGCAGTCGCTTGCGCCAGCGCAGTCGGTGTTTGTAGTGCAGGAAGGCATGCAGCGTTCAGTGCCTAAGCCGTCTCGGGAGCACACCTCGTTCAACGTGCAGCAGTCCGAGCCACACTGAGATTCCGGCGAGCACCCCCCGCTACCCCCGGTACCGCCTGATCCAGCGGCGCCGCTCCCGCCCGCGCCCCCCGAACCAGAGGTTCCGCCCGAACCGGAATCCCATCCGCCGTAGCATCCACCAACGGCGCAGGTTGCTGAGTAGCAGACGTAGTCGTCAGCGTTCCCGTTGCACGCCGCGTTGAGGCACGCACGCTCAGGATCGAGCCGATCCAAGCACTCATTGCACCGCGCGAAGTCCGCCTGCATCCCGCAGACGCCCGCCCCCCTCTGAGGCGGGACGGGACAAGACGCCCCAGGTGGGCAGCTGTCGAGCAAGGAGGAGCTTGCCATCCTGCGCGCGACGAACAAGACGAAATGTGACTTGAACCAGTGCGGGCGCAGCGAACAGGAGCTGGCACTGGTGAAAAACGTATCGTCACACGGCTTCGTGACCGGACTCCAGGTGCATAGCGCTTCGATTGGCACCGAGCACTGGGCGTAACACGCATCGTGCGCACGACAGACTTGATTTAGGCATGGAGCAACTGTCGGGGTGAGCGCTCGGTCGTGCCCCGGACCGCAATAGTTGCTGTCGGCACCGAGTGCCTGCGCCAGCTGACCGTCCTCGGCAACGCTCTGTGCCGACAACTCGGAACATCCGCTGGCGCGTGCCACGGCGTCGAGAAGCTGCCCGAAGCGCTCGGGGTCCGACCACATCGTTCGGTCGATCTGGATGCCGACAGCGTCGAGTTCGCCTGCTGCGCGGTCGAAGATCGTATCCATTTGCTCGACGGAAAGGTTTTCGAGTTGAGCGCAAACGTAGTCCTGCGCCTGCTGTTGCTCGTCGCCGGAGCACGCCGGGCTCGTGAAGAGTCCTGCCGCAAGTGTCATCGGGGCGAGCCAACGATAGCGACTCCCGCGTTTCCCCATGAGCTGCAGCATCGAAGCATCTCGGGGGAGTGTCAAGCAGCACGTTCGCGAAATCTATCCGGTCCCCTCGTGTCCTCTCGACCTCCGGTACGCCTCCTCGTCCGCCAGCCGCTCCCCGCTTTGGATCAAGATCCAGCCACGCCCGCTTCCCGTGGAGCCTCCGCGCCGCCCTGTCGTACGCACGCACCGCGGTCTCGCCGTCACCGAAGCGGAAGTCGTGCTCTCGCGATCGACGGAATTGATCAGCAGCCTCCGCCGCCAGCGTCGTCGCGTCCGCCGCAACGGGTCGAGCCCGCGGGAAGTTCACCTTCGCGCCATCACCAAAGTAGTGCCGCGAGGCGCGGTCGTAGACTCGTGCGGCGTCCTTCTCGCTCGACCAGTCCCCCAGAAACAGATGGCGATCCCGGACGAAGATGGCGGCGGACCATGGTCGAACGCCTTTCCCGGCCGCCATGGTTCGCCTTCACGGCTTCTCGAATCTTCGGCCGCATCGCCGCCGGTGACACAAGGTTGTTGATCTGTTCGTCGGGAGAATTTCAGTTGGGATGCGCTGAACAGAAGCACTGGACCACGACCGCGTGGGTTGATCGGGTCGTCGATCCGAAGGCCGCTGTTGCGCGGACGTTGCTCAGACAGTGGAACTGCTGGAGGGGATGGGAGACGCGCAATCCAGTTCCGGCAGGTCGTCTGCGAGAGCGCGGCGCGGCGACTCGGGAAGCCGTCGCTCCGCGCCTACGCGCTGCTCGCGATCGTTGGCGTGCTGGTGATCTCGGGCCCGGTCACCTGAGTGTACGTGCACCGCCCGGACCACGATGGCCGTGGTCCGCGCGGGTGCTCGTGGCACTGCCGCCGTTCGGTGAGGATGCACGGGAGTCGGATCGCATGTGAATCGTCGCGATTCGCGCCGAGTACGGCGTGAGCGTACACCGAGACGGTCCACGTCGCGGCAAGGTTCAGGCAACACCGCCTGCAGAGAGCCACCTTACGAGCATGTAACAGGCGGTGGCTACCGGGCCGCTCCAGCGGCCCTCGACCTGCGCCTCAGTCCCGGCGATCATCTCGGCGCGCCCATGCTGACGAAACGGGGAATCCTCGGCCAGTTCACAAACGACGAGCTGCTCGGAACCGCGGATTCCGCCGGTGTTGAGATCCACGATCCGCGGGAGGAAGGTGGTCTCCTCGCAATGCGCGGCCGCCAGAACACGCGCCGCCTCGCCTATGCCTTCGGCCTGTGGCCCTGCGCGGTCTCGCTCGCGCTCGGTTGTACCGAGACACGCCCGTCGAGATCGCCAACGCCCGAGCCTGTCGGTGGACCTGTGCCGAGCCACGCCGTCGCGACGTCGAGCGCGCCGACTCCCGGCGCGGCCCCGAGCAGTGTGAACGCGGCAGCCGCGGCCGAGATCATTCTCGACGACCCGCGCACGAACGCGCGCGACGCGAGGGTCGTCGATGAGATCGATAAGGCGGAGGAGGCGGGCATCCTGCGCAAGCTGTTCCCAAAGTACCTGACCGACGAGGACAACTGCTCGGGCGTCGCAGACGACCTTGAGGGCGCGCGCAGGCGCGGCGACATCGTCCCGACGGTGCGCGCGAAGGCTAGCGGCGCGTTCACGTACGCGCGGCGAACGCAGACTCTCTACCTCGTGTTCGTCGGCGAGTGCGGCGCGAGCCACGCCGACAATTTCGGCTCTACCATGATCGCCGTAGTGCAAGACGGTGCGATTGTAGGGCGAGCGGTCACCGGCGGCTCGTCGATCGCTGGGATCTTCGACCTCGACGGTGACGGGCGGCAGGAGGTGCTCCTCGGTTCGGGCTACACGAACATGGGAATAACGGTTTCGTCGGCGAGCCTCGTCCGCGTGGAAACGACGAGCATCCACACGGTCATCGACTTCGGGCAGGTGTACGAGGACAACTGCGCCAGCGTGGAGGAAATGAAGAAGCAGGAGTTCAGTGTCATCTACGCGACGCCCGGATCTCCGCCGACATTCCGCAAGCAGCCTATGACGCGGCCTTGCGAGTAGGATCTTGTGCAGTGGTCGCCCCACCCGTCCTGACCTAGCAGACGTCGCGGCGACGCGGGTGCCGCGCTCCGCACAGCCCCAGGACTTCTGGTTTCGCGGTGGGCGCGGCGTAGACCCAAGTTCGTCATGAGCCCTGCTCGGCCGACAGCGCGTCCACGTTCTGCGTCCGACCGTTCTTTACGGGCAGCAGAAGGACTCACCCGGACCGCCGACGTGCGTGCCTCTGTGGATGCAATACTTTGGGGCGTCCGAAGGCGTTGCGTTGCCGCAGGTCATGTACCGCGGGCGGGGGCCACCACAAACGCTATCGTACATGGACCAATGGTTGCAGCAGCGTCCGTCGAGGCAGGCGGGACCGATTCCGTTGCACGCCGGACCACAGACGTGGCTCGCGCCGCAGCCATCGGGGGCGCTACCGCACAGGAAGGTCGCGCAAGCTTCCAGCGCCGTTTTCGGAACGCAGGCATCGGCAGCGGAGGCTCCGGAACTGCCGCTCACGCCGCTGTCACCGCCGCCACCGCCAACGCCACCAACACCAACACCCGCCGCGCCGCCGCTTCCGGCCACCCCGGCTCCCCCGCCTGATCCCAGGGAGCCTCCTACACCTCCGGAACCTGCACGTCCTCCGTCGAAGCCACTATTCCCGCCTGAGGGGCCGGCGTCGGCGTTCACCCCGCACAGACACGCGCCGTACCTGCCGTCGTCACCACACGTCCGGGCTCCCTGGCAATCAGCAAGTCCAAGACAAAGATCACGTTCGCCGGGGTCGCATGAACTCGGCACGCTCTTGGTGGATGACGTGCAGCTCGCTGACGCGACAACCGCACCAACAAGCACCCGAGCCACCCAGTCCCACCGCACGGAAACAGGCTAGTTGCTCCGACAAGGTGGGTCAACAGACCAGAATACCGCGGTCATGTCAGTTCGCGGCCAGCGAACACATCGGGCTTGTCCAGCAGCGTCACTCGTCGATCCACGCAGGGAACAGCTGCCGGACGATCATGTGCGCGCCCAACACGGTTCCCTCCTCCGACGAAGCTTCGCCTGCTTGCCGCTCTCGCCTGATTTCGTTACGAGAGGGAACGGAGCTTCCGCCACGCGACCGGACGGGAGTCGCTGAGCACGCGCAGGAGGGACGAGAGCAATGAGGGTACCCATCGAAGCGCTCGGCCGCGAGGATCGTCGAATCATCCTTGTCGCGACAGACGCGGCGTACGGGCAACTCGTGAACGCGATTGACTGGTCCAAGGTCGCGAAGCTCATGCTGGCCGGCGGACTCATGCCGGGACTGGCGTTCCCCGTGCTGGGGCGCGCGGTTGCTTCGAGCACCTAGCTCCCATCGACCTGGGCGCTAGGAAGCGGTCTGAGCGCGGCGATGGGGGGTGTCATCCGTTCTTGGTTCAAGGAACTCACCACGAAGGGCGAGATTCCGCTGCCGCACTTCTCACCGAGTGAAGCGGCGAGCGCTTTTCGAGGCGGCGGTCGAGGAGCTGCGGAAGCACGGGATCGAGCCTGAGGATCTCGTGTAGTCGTCGATTCAGTCCGCGCTGAAGTCGTACTGCAGGGTGCCTAGCAGCAGAACCGTGTTGGGTCGGTCGCCGGCGAACGCGGCTCGGTAGCTGCCGAGAACGCCCCAGCGTGTTGCCTGCGCATCCCACAGCAGACCGACGTCGATCGGCAACGTTGGCGCGGCATCGTCACCGGCCGACCAGAAGTCTCCGAGGATGGCTCCGACACCGACGCCCGCAGTGCCGACGACGCGACGAAGCAGGTGGGCAGCCACGCGGGCGTTAACTGCCCCGCCCCACCAGAACGCCGGTTCGTCAGGCGAACCGGCGTGTTGTTCGGTGAACAGGGAATTCAACGAACCGACGGCGGAAGCGCCAACACTGAAAACGTCCGACGCTCGGTAGAAGAGGGCGACGGTCGCAGCGGGTCCGGGCTTGTAGTGGACGGACGCTTCAAGCGGCTGGCCAGTCGAGCCGAACACCTGTGTGTGGTACTTCTCGGGCACAAGAACCCCAGCACCGATCTCCAGGGATAGTGGTCGCGGCTCCAAAGGTTTCGGGGGCGATTCTTCCGTGGCGCCCTGATCCACGACCGGCTCGCTGGATGGCTCGGCGCGACCGGTGCCGGCACCGGCCGAGGTTGGTGCGACGGCTCTCTCGGGGAGCGCAGCGAGGAAGAGCTGGATCGGGGTTGCGCAGTCTTTCGGGGGCTCGGGCGCGGGCGGTGCTTCGCCCTTCTTCACTCTTGCCGCCGCCCTCCCGGGTTCCCGGCAAGCCTTCATCTCGCCACCGCTACGGAGAATGGACTGTTTCGCACTGGAGCCGACTCCCGCGCCGACACCGACGATGCTGGCCGACGACTTCACCTCCGAAGATGAGCCCGACGACAACTCGAACGCCCCGACGGCGTAGCCGGTAACGACGTGCGTAGCGCTCTTGCAGCCGCCCGTCAGGTCGGTTGCGGCAGCGTCAAAGCCGGAGGCTTGGCGCTGGCCGACGACAGCGTAGGAGAGATTGAGGTGACCGCTTTTCGACAGATCCGTTTCCAGCGCCGCGGCGCCGAGTGGAAGCCTCGCCCAGAGGTCATCCGCTGAATCGATGTCGAAGCCATCAATGGCGATGGTCGTGGGGCGATACTCGTATCTGCCCTTGACGACACACTCGTCGAGCACACGCATCTCGCAGCCGACGTACTCGACGGCGACTAGCCCATTGCCGGACAGGCTCTCCAGACGTGACCGCTCGGTCGCCGGCCACTCGGTGACGAGTGGCCGAGACGCGCTCGGCTTGACCTTGCACTTCGACGTCTGCGAGTCGTCGGGCGAGGCTGGGGGTGCCAGCGAACTCGAAGGGTGCCGAGGCGGCGTACACGCAAGTGCGACCAAACAGGCGCCGCCGAGCAGGAACCATCGCACAGGTCGAGCGTACACGGCTCCAGGGTGCCGGGTGAAGGACGCGCCAGACCGACTCCCCGCTGGCCCCTCGATTCTCCGAAGCGCCCCGCCGTGAAGCAGCTCCGATGGCGTGCCAGGAACGGCAAGGCAACCAGGCGCGCGCCGGCTTGGAATCACCAAGCCCACGGCGGCGGCACTACGGAAAGCGCCACGCAGAGCGCCAGTGCCGAGCGCGAGCACCGCGCCCGCCAGGACGTCGTTCCGTGACGGCACCGGCCACCCTCTACGCCAGCCGGCCGTGGTAGGCTCGCGTGCCATGCGCGTGGGGACCCGGTGGGCGGGCGTCGTAGTTCTGGCTCTGGGCGTTGTGTCAGCGTGCTCCGGCGATTCCGAGGGCACCCCGCCGGGCGGCTCCGGCGGCGCGGCGGGCAGGGATGGTGGTGCCAGCTCCGGCGGCGCGGGTGCCGACACCGGCGGCGCGGCAGGCACAGATGGTGGTGCCGGATCGAGCGGTGCGGCAGGCACGGCGCCGGAAGTGAGCGTCGCGCAGGCCCAAGAGATCTGCGCCGCCCACGAGGCGAAACTCCGAGACTGCAAACTCCTGACCGACGGGCCCTACCACTGCGACCCGATCGTGAGGCCGTCGGATGTGTGTCGAACGAAGTGCGTTACCGATGCGAGTTGCGATGCGTTGCGCGACTGGCACTGCGGCGATCCCATCTCAGCCACGATCTCGAACTGCCTCGGGACCTGCAACGAGAAGGTCCGCTTCACCTGCGACGACGGCACCACCGTGCCGGACGCCTACCGGTGCGACGGGGAAGACGACTGCCGCGACGGCGCAGACGAAGTCTGCCCCACCGGTGGATTCTTTTCGTGTGGGGATGGCGTCGGCATCCACCAGGGCCTGGCTTGCGAGGGCAACAGCGACTGCCCCACCGGCTCCGACGAAGACAAGTGTGGCGACTTCAAGTGCGAAGACGGCTCGAACATCGACCTAGCAAGGACCTGCGACGGCGAACCGGACTGCACCGGCGGCGGCGACGAAGAGGGCTGTCCGCCGCGAGCCGAGTACATCTGTCCCCCGAAGCCTCCGTTCAAGTGTGACGACGGTACTGAAATCCCTCGCGAGTGGGTCTGCAACGGCGAAGAGGATTGTCCGCTCGGCGAGGACGAGATTTGCATATGACGCCTCGACTCGATGTGTTCCTACTACGCGACGGCGCGTCATGGCGCCTGCTGTTCGCCGGCGGGAGCTGGCGCCCAGAACGACTTCGACAGCGAATGAACGAGGCCCGCGAGGTTCCGGTCAAGGAGCCCGACCTCGCAGATCTCGAGCGACACCAGTGGGCGTGCGACGCGCCGTACACGGTGCAGCCGACGACGTGTGGCGGTGGAGTCGCGCTCCTCGCACGGGGACGTTCGGCGATCGTGCTCGCCGAGTGGCTGGACGGGTTGCTGTGACCGAGGACATCTTGCTCGTGGTGGGCCTCTCCGTCGCAGGCGCGTTCATCGCTTGCATGCTCGGACTGCTCGGGTGGCATGCACTCCAAGTTGCCGGACTCCTCTGACGTCCTCGCGGTCGTGCGCGAAAGCGCGCTCCGTAGGCTCGGGCGACCACTGCTGCTCGTCTACGCGGGCCTGGCGGTGTTCGGTGTGACCGTCGTGATCGCATCGGTGGTCTGGATGCACGCCGGACCGAAGGCCGATCAGGCAGCGCCCATCCGCGCCCAGGTCATGGCGGCCATCGCACCGTTCGGGGAGGACGCGCGCGAGTCGGACCGCCCGGCGATGCAGCAGGCTGCGTCGGCGGCGTTCCGCGAAGCCTTGGTCCAAGCCGGCGGTGAGCCCGATCGGTACAAGGTCGTCGTGCACCTCGACGAGCTGGTGGGGCCGATGGTGTTCGTCCAGCGGGACGATGGCCGGACGTGGCCGATCGACGGGTTCAGGCTGGACGGAGAGTAGCTGCCGCCTCCCGCGTCCAGCGCCTCGTGTAGGCTCGCCTCCCCTTCAACCCGGAGATCTGACGATGGCCGCCAGCAAGACCGAGCGACGACGCAAGACCAGCACCAAGGCGAAGCGAAGCCGAGGACCCGGCGACGGAAGCAAGTCCGACTTCATCCGGAAGGCGCCGCCGACGATGCCAGCGAAGGATGTCGTCGCCGCCGCTGCGGCGCAGGGCATGACGATTTCGGCGGGTCTTGTGTACAACGTCCGCGGTCGTGTTCGGAACGACAGTGGCGGCGCGACCCCGCGCGAGGGCGGCGGTGGTGGGAACGAGACCGAACTGAAGCGTGCGGCGCTGGCCGTCGGATTCCCTCGGGCGCTCGAAGTCGTGGCGGCGTTGCAGAGAAAGTACAACGCGCTGCTCCGAGACTGAGGCCGTCACAGGGTGCGGCGGTCTCGTCACGTGGGACACGCCGCCGGAACGGGAGCAGCGAGGATCTGGTGCCACCGCACCCCGCGGCCGGAACCGGAGCTTCCGTGCGGGCCAAGCATCGGAAAGGTGTGGGCGTCGGCCCGCGCTACGTGGGGTGGCGCATGTACTTGGCGTGCGGGGTCGCCGATCGACCGGGCGGCGGGACGTTCCTTCCGGGGCACGCGGCATGCGCCGTGAAGGGCGCCCACGGATTACGACGAGTGGAGCGAGTTGATCCTTGTGTGTGACGAGGCGTGCCGGATCATCGAGCCACAGGTCTTCGACCTGCGCCTGCCGTTCGTGCTGCACAACATCCACCAGTGCGATCGGTGAGGACGTGGTGTTCCCGGTGCACACCCGTCGAAGGCTCCGGCGCAGGCCACGCGCGCGGCGCGCGTCAACAGCCTGGGGACGTGCGGTCGGGCGGACGGTCTACCGCCGAACGCCTCATTCGCGACACGTGCGGAGGACCGATTCGGCTAGTGAAGAATCCACGAGGGAGACACTGGTCGGGCCCCGGGCTACCGACAGCTGTACGCCTCAAGCGACACTTCGTCGAGAATGACATTGTCCACGTACACGTGCGTCCCCGTGGGACGTTGGCCAAGTTCTCCCGATGGTCGTGTGGCAAGCTCGGTACGTGTCCCCGCATCGTAGTCCAGGACAGCGAATTGCGCGGTGGCGTGGCGCTGATCGACCTCAAACTCAGCGAGATATGCACCGTTCTCAATACGCCGCAACCGTCTCGGCACCGCCGCCCGCGTCACGTCCTGTTGGATGGCAAGCTCGCCGCGGCCCCCGGGGAGCAGTGAGTAGCGGAGCCCGGCACCGAACCGAACATTTGGCTCGCCATCGTGCCCGTATAGGACGTGAAAGTTTCCTTCAACTCGAAACGTGAACTTCAAGCGCACCTTGGCGGTGTCGATCGACATGCCGAGATCGGTTGTTATCCGACCCCTAGAAAGCAGCCAGCCCTCGTCGATTCTCGGCACTCCGTCCAGCACCTTCCATGTGTAGTCGCCGTGCGACGAACCATTCAACTCGGGGCGGTCGAAGTCGTCGTGGAACACGACATCATAGTCGCACTGCGATGAATCGTCGCGAGGACCACAACTAGCCAGGCTCAATGCCAACGCGACGAAAGCCACGGTAGTGGCGCCGCTGCACGACCTGGTTGCCGAGGCGACGGCGTGACAAAACGCGCGAGCAAGCTCGCGAAGATGCCGACTGCAACCAGTGGTTCGTTGCGTCACTTGGCGCGTTCCTGGTAGCACGAAGCTGGCACTGATCCAGTTGCCGTGCGCGAAGAGAATCCGAGCGCCATGATAATTTGCAGGGTAGCATTTCGTGGCGGAATCGCGAGCGAGTCTTCTTGGAGCGTTCGAACTCGTAGGGACGCGGCGCAACGCGCGTGTTGACGTGTTCTCGCAACAGAAGGTGATTCCCTGGTGCGCCTGCTCCTTTGCAAATTGTGCTGCTCACCGAGCATGGCCACGGCTCAGCGCACGGTCAGCACCTGCGCCGGCTCTACATTCAGCGCATTCGCGAACCGCACGATCGAATCGATCATCCGGTTCGCGACCCGCCCTCGACCTTCTGAAGGTAATGCACGGAAACGCCAAGCCGCTTCGCGAATACCGCCACGGTCAGGCCGCTGGCGTGTCGGAGGCAGGAGATGGCGGCGCCGACGTGCCGGCGCATGGCTGGAGCCGTGCTCCGGGGAACGCGGCTTGGAGCAGGTCTACTTTCGACGACGTGCGCGCGGCGAAACACGGGCTGCGTCTGTAACGACCAAAGGACCGAGGGCGTCGATTGCGTCCAGCGCAACTTGAACTGCCTTCCCATCACGCCGTCGAGTCTCGTCGAGCAGCCGACACCGCGGATTCCGCATGTCGAACGCCACGATGTCCGCGGCGTGAACGCCCAGCTCCTTCGCGAGCATCACGAGCGTAGGGATCGAAGGTAGGTTCTGGCCGCTCTCGATTCGAGTCACAAGAGCTTTTGAGAGCCCGCAGGCCCAGGCCAGAGACTCCCTCGTCCGGCCGGTCTCTTCGCGCAAGGCCCGGATTCGCGCTCCGATCTTGCGCATCAGCGCCGGACTTCCGCGTCGGGGGGCCACGCCCGGACGGTAGTGATGGCCGGCCCGGCGCTGATTGAGTTCACTGCAACCTGGCGGTACCCTGCCGGCCGGTGTCGATCGACAGCGAAGTGACCGAGGCCATCGACGGGACGGACTACCGAGCCCGCCTCCGCGTCGGCACCACCCTGCGAAACAAGTGGCGCCTCGACGTGCTCCTGGGCGTCGGCGGCATGGCCGCGGTCTACGCCGGCACGCACGCCACGACCGCGGCGCGAGCCGCCATCAAGGTCCTTCACGCCGAGCTGAACGTCCACGCGAGCATCCGGTCACGGTTCGCTCGGGAGGGCCGTGCTGCCAACACGATCGGTCATCCCGGCGTCGTGAAGGTGCTCGACGAGGACACCGACGACGACGGTTCAGCGTTCCTCGTCATGGAGCTGTTGGACGGCGAGTCGCTCGAAGCTCGTGCCGCCCGCCACGGCGGACGGCTCCCGGTCGATGAAGTGGTCGCGATTGCGGACCAGCTCCTCGACGTCCTCATCGCAGCGCACGCGAAGGACATCGTGCACCGCGACCTGAAGCCCGAGAACGTGTTCTTGACGAGGGACGGTCATGTAAGGGTCCTCGACTTCGGGATCGCGCGGCTCCGAGAAGCCGCCGGTGCGACGAACGCCACGCGCACCGGGACGATGATGGGCACGCCCGCGTACATGGCGCCCGAGCAGGCACGCGGGCTGTGGGACGAGGTCGATGGCCGAACGGATCTTTGGGCGGTCGGCGCCACGATGTTCGCGCTGCTGACGGGTCAGCCGGCGCACCGAGGTCGGACGGCGAACGAGATCCTCGTTGCCGCCTGCACGACGCAGGTGCCCCCCGTTCGCTCGGTCGCAGCAGACGTGCCGCAGCCGGTCGCAGACGTCGTGGACCGAGCGCTGGCGTTCGGGCGGGATGCGCGGTGGCCGGACGCACGGACGATGCAGGACGCAGGGCGGCGGGCCTACGAGGCGATGCACTCCGGGGTGCCCATCTCGTCGGCGTCGGGGTCGTTGATTGTCCCGGCGTCGGTGCGCGACCGGACGCTGGCGAGCGCGCCGGATGGTGTGGGCGTGACGGTCGAGCCGGTCAGCCGCACCGCCGCGTCGGTGCTGCGCACGATTTCGTCGGTGCCCAAGGTGGCGTGGATCGGGGTGGCGGCCACCCTGGGCGCCGTGATGATCGTGGGGATCGTCGTCGCACGCAGCACGGGAAGTGCCAGCACGGCGACAAGTGCAGCGGCGGCAATCCCTCCCGCGGCCGTGAGTGCAGCACCGGCCCCTCCTCCGGCACCGCTGACGCCAGACGCGCTCCCGGTGGAGAGCGCACCTGCGGCGAGTGCAGCGCCCTCTGCGGCGACCAGTCGGCCGAAGCCATCGCGGGGCGGGAAGCGTCCGGCGCCCGTTGTGCCGGCGAAGCCACCATCACCGGCGCCGGTAACCGCACCGGCTCCGAAGCTCCAAGTGCTCGGAGAGCGCTCGTGGTGAGGGCGGTGCTGCGCTCTTCGATCGTCGCAGCAATCCTGTCGATGACTATCACGGCCAGCGCTCAGAGCAGCCCGGCCGATCGGCTGTACGTCGAGGCGGACGGACTGATGAAGCGGGGCGAGTTCGCGGCGGCGTGCGACAAGCTCGTGGAGAGCGACCGGCTCGAACCCACAGGCGAAACGAAGCTCAGCATCGCCCTGTGTCTGGAAAAGCAAGGGAAGCTCGTCGATGCCGCAGAAGTCGTTCGTGGGCTCCTCGCTTCCTTGCCGCAGGGGCACGAGAAGGTCGGCCACGTTCGTGATCGCCTGGCTGCCATCGAGAAACGGCTCGGGACGATACGGATCAGGGGCGCGTCGCCGGAGACGATCGTTGAGATCGACGGAGTTGAAGTCGAGGACGTCGGGGCGCCGATCTCGGTCAATCCGGGGAAGCACGAGGTAGTCGTGAATCCCGGTGGTCGCGAGCGGCGCTTCGAGGTCGATGTCGGGCAGGGAGCACAGCGAACGGTCTCCGTCGCGTCGGCGGACGCGGAAACCGCCAAGCCAGCCAAGGCCCGAGACGCACCTCAAGCGCGTGACGCCGCCGAACCCGGTGGAGGCAGTCGGAAGACGATCGGATGGATTTCACTCGGTATCGGTGCAGTCGGCCTCGGCGGCGTCGTGTACATCGAGAGCCAACTCGCGAAGGACTGCCCCGAAAAGAAGTGCCGCGATGACGTGGACCTCGGCGAGCGCCGGACACTGGACTTCGTCTTCCTCGGCGTAGGTGTCGTAGGCGCCGGAGTCGGTGCGTACCTCCTGCTGTCGGACGACAGGGGTCCAGAGCACGCAACCGTGATCGCCCCGAGGGTCTCGACGAGCGGTGGTGGCGTGTCGGTCGCGAGGCGATTCTGATGATGGTGAAGAGCGCCCGGCGAGCCGGGATCTCCATCGTCCTGATCATCGGGGGCGCCGCAGGATGTGGGCTCCTCGGTCAGTACTCGATCCACGAGGGAGGCGGCGGGCAGGATGGCTCAGCGGCGGCGGATGGAGCCGGCGGCTCTTCTGCTGGCACCGGCGGCGCGAGCGGAGTCGGCGGAGAGTCGGGAACGTCGGGCCAGGGAGGAGCCGGGGGCTCGTCCGGTGCTACAGGCGGTGCCGCCGGCACGCGGGGCATGGCTGGCGATGCGGGGATGAGTGGCACCGGGGGCGTGGGCGGTACGGGCGGTACCGGCGGCACGAGCGGCGCAGCCGGCACGAGCGGAGCCAGCGGAACAGGCGGAACAGGCGGCGCGAGCGGAGCCGGCGGGGCTGCTGGCACGCCGCCGAGTTGCATCGCAGGTGGCGACGGTCGCTCGAACTGCGGCCCCACAGGCACGGGCGACTGCTGTGCGAGCCTGCTGGTGCCGGGCGGTACGTTCAGTCGGAGCTACGACGGAGTGAGCATCGGGCACACGAACTCGAGTTTCGTGGCGACGGTGAGCAACTTCCGGTTGGATGTGTACGTGATCACGGTGGGGCGGTTCCGAGAGTTCGTTGACGGCGGTAGAGGTACGCAAGCGAGCCCGCCGGCAGATGGTGCCGGAGCGCATCCGCTCATCGGTGGCAGCGGATGGCAGAGCCCGTGGAACAGCTCGCTCGCAGCGACGACGGCAGCGCTCAGGAGCGCGGTGAAATGCGACTTCAACTACGAGACGTGGACCGACACGCCGGCAGGCAACGAGCGCCGTCCGATGAACTGCATCGCATGGTACGACGCATTCGCGTTCTGTGCGTGGGACGGGGCGCGTCTGCCGACGGAGGCGGAGTGGAACTACGCGGCCGCGGGAGGAAGCGAGCAGCGGGTGTACCCGTGGTCGGTACCGGCGAACTCGACGAGCATCGACTGTACGCGTGCGAGCTACAACTGCTGCGGCGACGGAGTGACGGGCTGCGCACGCGGCGACCTGATCGCGGCGGGCACGAAACCAGGCGGCAACGGGCGGTGGGGGCACGCGGACCTCGCGGGAAACGTATGGCAGTGGACGATGGACTGGTTCGCGAACGCGTACGGGCTTCCGTGCAATGACTGCGCCAATACTACCCCCGCCTCCTACCGGGTGGTCCGTGGTTACACGTTCTTCAACTCCGCCCCGTTCGTGTCGGGGCGCAGCTACGGCAACCCGTCCGCCCGCGGCGGCGACTACGGCGCACGGTGCGCGAGGACTGCACCGTGAAGATCAAGGCGAACGCGCTGCGGCCCCGCCCCGCCACAAACGGAACGGGCCGTCACGATCAGGATCGTGACGGCCCGTTGCCCCGGCTTGAATCTGGTTTCGTGCGGGAGGCGAGCTGGCGCAGTCGGTCATCCCACCTCCGCATGGGTCGCGAGGCGATTCTGATGATGACGAGAAGCGCGGGACGAAGCGGGATCTCCATCGCCCTGATCATCGGAGGCGCCGGAGGATGTGGGCTCCTCGGGCAGTACTCGATCGACGAGGGCGGCGGCGGGCAGGGTGGCTCGGCGGCGACCGGCGGCTTCGATGCGATGACCATGGGCGGAAACGGTGGCACACCTGGCGCGGCCGGAGCTGGTGGCTCGTCTGCTGGTGCGGGCACGGGGGCTGCTAGCGGCACGGGGGGGACGGCAGGCGCGAGTGGACTCGGCGGCGGCTCGGGCACATCCGGCGCTGGAGGCTCGGCGGGGACCTGCCCTGCTACAGAGCCCCTGCAATGCCCTGCGAGTGCCTGTCCGGATGTTTGTTGGGCCGCGGACACCGACTGCGAGTCCGTCACCGAGTGTGAAGCGGCGAGAACGTGCGCTGCGTGCCCCGTTGACTCGCCCCCTTACAGGGTGGACTGTGCCGCCGCCAATTGCGTTCAAGGCACGGGAGGCACAGGCGGAAGTGGGGGAGCCGGCGGTGCCGGTACGACATGCGGCGGTTTCTCCGTTCAGGGTTCTACCGCCTGCAGGGATTGCTACGCGCAGAACTGCTGCGCCACCGGCGAGAGTTGCGGTGCTAGCCCGTCCTGCAACAGCCTGCGCCTGTGCACCGCGGCGGGCTTTGCGAACTTCAATACCTGCGCTTCAATGTATCCTGGCGGGGTTTCCCAGTATCTCGCCGTCCAGGAGTGTTTCTACGCGAAGTGTGCTTCGGCGTGCGCGCTGTCAAGCCAACTCGGCGGGTGGTGCGCAGCGGACGTGACCTGCAACGGGTTCTGCACGTCAACGACTCTCGGATACTGTACGGACGTCTGCTTGTCGTCAGCTGATTGCCCGGGGTCGAGTCCGTTCGGGCATTCGATGGTGTGCTCCGGGAATCCGACGAAGTGTAAGCCGGCATGCACTACCGGATCTGACTGCAGCCCGTATCCAGGCACTACGTGCAGCCTAGGAACGTGCGGCTGACTACGATTGCCCACGAAGGAGACGCTCGGCGATCAAGTGCGACACATGTCCACCCTCGGCAGCGCCTCCAGCGCTGCGACGTCATGGCCCCCGGCTAGGAAGTCGTCGAGTCCGACCTTGTGACCCGGCAGCCGCACCACCTCGACCTGAGCCCCGAGGCCCGTCAGGTACGTTGCGAGTTGGCACTCCGCTCTGCGAACGTCCGGGTTCGTCGCACCGTCGGAGTCGAACACGATGCGTACTGATCGCCCCTCGACGCCGACGTAGCGCCACGCATCGTCGTCGAGGCACAGCATCCCCACACCCATCATCGCCACGCACGCCAGGCCGAGCGACACGGCGGCATCCGCTTTGCGCGGGCTCTCGGTGACGTACAGCGTGCGGTCCGAGTCCAGCACGAGTTGTCGGCCAAAGGGCGAAACGTCGATCGTCGGACACGCCCCGGCACCGTTCCGGTACCGGTTACGGTGCTTCACGGCGTGGTCCAGACGGAACTGACTCCAAACGCGAACGCCCCGCTCGCTCCACACGGGGATCTCCAAGAGCTGGCCGCCCTTCCGCCAGACGCTTTGGTAAGAGCGCCGCCGGGCCACGTCCGAAGACACGCCGGAGTTCGCGAGGATCATTGCGTGCGCTTCGGTGATCCCGGGACCGTACGCGTAGGCTATCGCCGGCACTGGCTCGCGGATGAGGTGACGCTTCAGCGTGTTGCGTGGCAGCCCCAGGATCTTCGCGGCGCTCGGGCAGTGACCGTCTGTCCTGCGCAGCGCTTCGATCAGTTGGGTGCGGTCAATTTTGCGACGCGGCCGACCACGAGGTCTCGGGCGCGATGGGCTTGGCGGCGGGACCGGGCGAGCGATGACGAGGTCGTGTTCGGCGACGCGAAGCCGCCGGCAGACCTCTTCTCGGGACGTCCCGAGCGCGAGGGCGAGGGCCTTGAGGATTCGCCCGCGGTGGCCACCGAGGAACTGGCGTAGCTCCTCGCGCTCGCGCACCGGGTCCTTCCAACGCCGGCCAATAATCGGGTCCGCGGGAGGGTCATCGTCCCCGTGCAGCGTCATTTTTGGCCCAGCGTCACAGCCCGATCCGCGGTCGGGGCGGATGTCCAGGACGGGAGGTCCGCGTGGTGCGCCAAGGAGACGCGCCCACGGGGTAGCCCCCGTGGGCGGGGACGGTGATGAGGCGCGGACGTCACTCTTCCGGGTCTTCGTCGTCTGTCGGGTCGTCGTCGTCCGCCCAGTCGTCGTCCGTCGAGTCGTCGTCCGTCGAGTCGTCGTCCGTCGAGTCGTCGTC
>CAZARU010000004.1:0-4803 GCA_964487605.1 uncultured Polyangiaceae bacterium | reverse complement strand
AGTCGTCGTCCGTCGAGTCGTCGTCCGTCGAGTCGTCGTCCGTCGAGTCGTCGTCGTCCGTGCAGTCGTCGTCGTCGAGTGGGTTCGCGACCAGTAGGTCGTCGTCGCCGACCGTGATCGTGATGGTAACTGTCTCGGGTCTCATGCTGGGCTTCTCCTTGCCGCGCGGCGATACGCCGGGGTGACTTCCAGCTTGGGCGTCACCCGGGCGCTGTCAACACACACCAGCACCGCCTCGCGACGAGCCCAACACACCACTCCGACCCCATAAGCTACATAGGTATTATTATGTCCAATGCAGCGGAGGGGCTTTGCCGATCACAAACAGGGGTGGCGCCGAGGTCCTACGCAGGATGTTGAGCCCTTGCCAGGACCGTCGTGGCACCTTGTTGGCAGCTCCACAGCAAGGTGCGGGCAAGGTGCCTTGTTGATGTAAGTAAGCCAGATCACAAGCAATCGCTCGGCGCTTTCGTCATCCACGACGCGCACCCGTCGGACCCCATCAGGTACAAGGATCACACAGTAGTGGACTGCTTTACACTTTGGTGACGCGCGGCCGAACCACCGCGACTCCCACAAGGGCCGCTCTACGTGTGCTTCGTTCCGCGCTGACGGCACACGGCGTATGCTTCGTGCTGACATAATGCCCACGTCGCCGACCGAACCGAGATCGCCCAACACAACGAACATCGCCGAGGACGCCCAGGCTGCGAGGCTTGATGCGGTCCGCCGTCACATCGAACGCAACGACACGGCGGCCGTCTACCGAATGCTCGACGAGGAGCTGCGGATGCTCCGAGCCATGACCGTCGTTGCTGCCAGCAGCATCGCCGATCCGGCACTACAGGTACTAAGGGCCGGCGCTTCCGTCGCACGGGTAGTGCTCCGGGAACACCTCGCCCCATCTGGCAAGAAAACGAAGCGCATCGTCGCCGTCCTGAACCCCATCCTCAGGAGCGCACGCCTCGACTGGGACCTCGTCCCCATCAAGCGGTCCAGATTCCGGTGCCGCGTCTGGCTGCTGACGATCGTGGAACAAGCTCTCGAACGAGACTATGCGCGCGCTACGCGGGCCGACCACAGGAACTGGGTGGGGGTCCTGGAGCAGGAGTTGGTCACCTTCGGAATTCCAGCTTGTCGGAAGCACATCGCGTCGCGGTTGATCGCGGATTGGCTCGCGCAGTCGCGCCAGCTGACTCGTGAACGCAACATCGCGACCGAGGTAATACTCCGAGGTTTCGTCGGACCAAGTGTGTTCGCACTCGACGTCAGGGCCCTAGACTCCGCAGTGGATGCGTGCGCGAAGCAGCTCACCAGGACGGTGCTCGATGACCCCGAGCGAACCGCTCGGGTGTTCCTGCGTGCTGCGGGTGCGTCGGTCAGTCAGCGAGCGAACGCCTTCAAGGGCCTGGACATGAGCGCAGCGCGCAAGGCCAGCGAGTAACACCGAGCACGGTCGTTACCACACGGGCCGAAACGCTGCGGTGTGGCGTGGCGCCGCGTGACGAAGGTCCCGTAGTGTGGGCGTCATGACGACGCGATCCACACACTACGGACTCACAGCGGGCACCACACGCGACCTAGCGGTTAGGGCCTCGGTCGATCCACGAACTATAAAGCGAGTGTTCTTCGGGATCACTGTTCGCGGGCTCGCCGCCGAACGCGCTCGTCGTGTGCTGGAGGAGGCTGGCTATCAGCTGGCGTCGCCCACACGACCCATCGATCCTGCCGACCCCACTGTCCGGGGGCGGCCGTGATGAGGATCTCGCGGTACGCTGACGCCCGCGACAACCGCCCCCAGGCATGGGAAGGCGACTTCGAGGCTTTCGCCCAGGAAATCCGGCTCACCATCGTGGACGTGGACGACCCCGTCACAGACGTGCCGGCCATGGAGAAGCGCAAGGAGAGGCTTCCGGCGTTCTCGCCCGCCGAGTACCCGCCCGGCGCGAGGCGCTCCAACGGTGCGGTCCTGCGGCTCCACATGCTCGTTCTGGACGTGGACCAGGCAACCGACGAGGAGCTGTACGACTTCGTCAACGAGGCTCAGGGGCTCGCCATGGTCGTCGCCTCGACGTGGTCCCGTGGGATCAAGCCTGGGGCTCGGGCTCGGGTGATCATCAAGCTGTCGCGTCCCGTGGCGCTGAACGAATGGGACGTGTTCTGGTCGAAGGCGTCTGCTCTGTTCGGGAACATCGGCGACCCGCAGTGCCGCGACCCGAGCCGGATCTACTTCGGCTGCTTCGCCCCGAGGCCCCTGGCTGACCAGCACTTCTACGAGGTCTTCGAGGGCGAGCCCCTCGACGTGGACGGGGTGCTCGACCTGCCGGTCACCGACCTGCCCGCGCCCCCGCCCGCGGCCGTCAAGCTCGAACCCGTGCCGAAGGAGCAGTTCGAGGCGTTCGCCAAGCGGTTGGTGCGCAAGACCAACGACCGATTGGCGGACCTCGGGCGCATGCTCGTCCAGGTGTGCGACGGGGAGGTCTTCGCGGAACCCGGCAACCGAGACAACGCGATCTTCCAGTTGGCCCAGGTGATCGCCGAGCGGTTCCCGAACGGTGATCCGGGGATGCTCGCGAGCTACTTCGAGAAGAGCCTGGGGTTGATGCTCAAGATCGACCCAGACTGCCCTCGGGTGGAGAACGTCGAGTACAAGCTCACCCGGGCGCAATCAGCGTTACGGGCTGTCCAGGCCGAGCGGGAAGAAGAAGCCTTCAAGTTTGCTCGGAGGCGCGTCCTTGACGCATCGGGCGGCCGACGCTCGGAGCCGTACACCCAGGCCGAATGGGACGAGATCGTCGGGGCGGACCATCGGCAGTGCGTCGTCGTGCAGTTCGGCGGCAGCTACTACTTCATGGCCCCGAACCGCCGCGGCGATCGACCGGCCGCGGAACTCGTCGGCCCGTTCCCGAAGGACGCCGCCGGCGTTGCTGCGCTGACGCTGCTCGCGCCGGCGAGCGCATGGGTCGATCTGTGGAACGTGAACAAGCAGGGGGATCTGACGCGCAAGTCGATCGACGAGATCGCTACGGAGTACGGCACCGTCGCCGAGGACGTGCAGTTCGACCTGCGCGCGCAGCGCTCCACCTTCGATCCCGATACGCGAGTGCTGACCGTCGCGCCGTGCCGGCTCCGCAACATCACGCCTCGGTTCCACCCCGAGATCGCCGAATGGCTTCGGCTCATGACCGGCGACTGCCACGACGTCGCGCTCACCTGGATCGCCGCCGTGACGCGTCTCGACAAGATCTGCTCCGCGCTCGTGCTGATTGGTCCGCCCGGATGCGGCAAGACACTGCTCGCGATCGGGCTCAGCCGACTCTGGAGCGAGCATGGGCCGACGACGCTGGCCCAAGCGTTCGCCAACTTCAATGATTCGTTGCTGAAGTCGCCGCTGTGCTTCGCCGACGAGCAACTCCCGAAGGATTTCCGCGGCTACGCGCAGACCGGACAGCTCCGCGAGCACGTCCAGGCCATGGTTCGCCCGCTTAAGAAGAAGTTCCTTCCGGACGCGTCCCTCGTCGGCGCGACACGCACGATCGTCGCAGCGAACTCGGACGCGGTTTTCGCCAGCAAAGACGTCCTGACGGCCAACGACATCGAGGCGATCGCTGATCGACTCCTGTACGTCGAGGCGCTCGTGGCGGGCAAGACGTTCCTGGCCGGGCGGGACGTGTCGGCTTGGGTTGAGAGTGATCTGATCGCCGAACACGCGCTCTGGCTGCGGGACCACCACAAGTGGGTACCCGAGGGACGGTTCTTGATAGCGCGGCGCACCGGTGGGATCGGTCGGCGCCTCGCGGTGCAAAGCGGTATCCAGAGCGCGGTGTGCGAGTGGCTCGTGGGGTACCTGATGACGCGGAACAAGTACGACTCGGCTTACGACCAGCGAGTACTGATCGACAAGGGGCGACTCCTGGCGCGTGCAGATGGGATCGCGGACTTCTGGGCGACCTACGTTGCAAACCCGCCCCGGCCCCCAACCGGCGATGTCGCCACCGCGCTCTCAGCGCTATCACTCGCGCGCGTGCGCATGAAGGTTCGCCGGGGTCGTAACCTGAACTTTCGTGTGGTCGATCCGGAGAACCTCGTCGCCTGGGCGGAACACGCTGGGATCGCGACTCGCGAGGACATCGAGCCGGCGCTCGCCCGCGACACTCAGCTGGACCCATCGCCACTCATCGGGGGCTGAGTGTGCAGCGTTCGAGGGATTCCCTGCAGTTGCGTGAACTCCCTCAGCCCCTCAGCAGATCTTCAACTTCCATTGGGCAGAAAACTGTGATCGATAGACTCACCGATCAGCAAAGAGGTTGCACGATCTTGCTGAGTGCTGAGGGGCGCTGCGGAAGTTCACGGATTCATGCGAGTTTGGTCACTCATCTCCGTGATGAGCCTCACGACGGCTCCACTGAGGGCGCGTCGTGACCACCCTGCCCGACGCCCGCCGACGCCTCGATCGGCTCCGCCAGCAGATCAACGCCGAACTGGGCGCCCGCCTCCTCGAACTGTTGAAGCGCCGGCGGCGCCACGATCCACTGCCGGTCGCGTGGCGCCAGCTGGCCATGCTGCGCGATCACGTCGATGTCGAACTCGGCCGCGTGCTCCAGGTGCTCGTCGCCCTTGAGCGCGAGGGGGGGCACCGGTGACCCTCGGCGCCGCCTTGCTCGACGCGCTTCGGTCGCCGCCAACCCCCGAGGCCCTCCAGCGCCTGAGGACACTCGCGGCGACGCTCGGGGGTGGGGCGGGGCGGAAGGGGGGGAGGCTGCGACCAATGAAGAAGGCGCTGGAACAGCGCGACGCCGTTGT
>CAZARU010000003.1:0-131137 GCA_964487605.1 uncultured Polyangiaceae bacterium | reverse complement strand
AGGTTGCGACCAGCAACATCCAGACGATGCGGCTCAACCTCTCGGCGGCGAACTCGCGCATCCGGGACGTGGACGTCGCATCGGAGACCGCGGCTCTCAGCCGTAACCAGGTCCTCTCCCAGGCGGGGATCAGCGTCCTGGCGCAGGCGAACCAGCTCCCGCAGCTCGCGTTCGGCTTGCTCGGATGACGCGAGGCGATCCCGCGGGCGTCATGACGTTGACGCCCGCGGGCACCGCCGTGGCAGGGAACTTGCTGGGAGCTGTCTGAGTGCCGGCCATCACCTTCAGCGGCATCGGGTCGGGAATCGACACCGAGGCCCTCGTTTCCGGGCTGATGCGCGCGAGCGAAGGCCCGCTCGCGGCGCTGCAGAGACGTCAGCAGGGCGTGTCGGCAGCCGTCACCACGTTGTCGGACCTGGGCGGGCTGCTCTCGTCCCTGCGGACCGCGGTGGAGGGCCTGGACACCGCCGGCGAGGTCGGCAGTTACGGCACCTCGTCCTCGACGGGGGGCATCGTCGCGACGGCCAACGGAACCGCCTCGCCCGGCGCCTACGACATCGTCGTCGAGAAGCTCGCCAGAGAGCAGCGCACGTACTCGGGCGCCTTCGGTAGCGCCACGGCCGCGCTCGGTCAGTCCGGTACGCTGGATCTGCAGATAGGCACCGGAGCGCCCGTCAGCATCGCCATCGACGCCGCCGACTCCCTCGGCACGATCGCCAGCAAGATCAACTCGAGCGGGCTGCGCGTCAGCGCGTCGCTCTTCTTCGACGGCACCGAGCATCGGCTGCAGCTCCGTGGGCTCGACTCGGGCGTGGCCAACGCCGTCGGATTCACCGAGAACGGGACGGCTCTGGGCCTGAGCACGGTCCAGGCGGCCCAGGACGCCAAGATCTGGGTGGACGGGTTTCCCGTGTCGTCGGCGACGAACAAGGTCACCGGCGCCATCCAGGGGGTGACCCTGGCGCTCACGGCGGAGAGCCCCGACGCCGTCCGCGTCGAGGTGAGCTCCAACCCGTCCGCACTCACCGACAAGGTGAAGGCCGTCGTGACGGCCTACAACGCCGTGATCAGCAAGATCCACCTCACCGCGGGCTTCGGAACCGTGAAGGGGTCCAGCGCGGCGCTCAAGGGCGACTCGGCGCTCCGCACGATCTCCTCCCGCCTCGCGGATCTGTCGTTCACCTCGGTCGGCTCCGGCCCGTACCGCACCCTGGCTTCCATCGGCATCGAACTCACGAAAGACGGGGCCATCAAGCTCGACGAGGCCAAGCTCACGAACGCCCTTTCGGCGGACGCCGCGGGCGTGGCCACCGTCCTCGCGGGGACGGAGACGACGTCCGGGGTCATGGACCTCATGCGCGATCTCGTGAAGGGCTTCGCGGATCCGGGGGGAACCCTCACGGTCCGAAAGGAAGGCCTGGAGGCCCGCGACAAGAGCCTCACGGAGGCCATCGACCGCGAGCGCCAGCGCTTGAGCCGAATGGAGGACGCGCTGCGCAAGCAGTTCACCTCCATGGACACGACCGTGGCGGCCAACCTGGCCCAGCTCAACTACGTCCAGAGCGTCTTCGTGGGACGCAAGTGACCGAAACGCCGAGGTGACGACCCATGCTCGAGAACGCCGTCCAGAAATACAAGGAAGTGCGCATCGCGACGGCGACTCCGGGCGAACTGCTGCTCGCCCTCTACGACGGCCTGTTCCGCTTCATGAACGGCGCCAAGATCTGCTTCGAGAAGGGCGAGCCCACGCGTGCGCGAGAGTTCATCTCGAAGTCGCACGCGATCCTGAGCGAGCTGTACATCGCGCTCGATCACGGCGTGGCGCCCGAGCTCTGCGCCAACCTGGAGTCCCTGTACGGCTTCGCGATGGAGCGCCTCACGTACAGCAACTTGAAGGGGACGACCGACGGCATCGACGACGCCGTTCGCGTCCTCACTCCCCTTCGCGAAGCGTGGCGTGAAGCCGTACCCGCCGCGACGCGCGAGGCTGCGGCTGCGCGCAAGGCGACAGGCCCATGAAGCGAGCTGTCGCCACACCGGAGGCCCCTGCCGACGACGACGCCGCACCGCCCATCTACGTCGCCTCCGGGCGGCGCGGGCAGGCGTGGGCGCACTTCGGATCCGGCGACCCCATCCTGGTCCATTCGGACCGCCGGCGGGCGTACCCGGGCCTGACGTGTGAGGCTCCGCCGACCGGGCCGTTCTACGCCGCCGCGAGTTCGCTGTTCGACGAGGGGGCGCTCGTGCTCGACGTGGGGTCTGGCGCCGGCATCGGAGCACGCATGCTCTCGGCGAGGGTCCGCGTCGTCGGTATCGACGCCGACGCCGACGCCGTCGCGTTCTCGACGCGTTACGCGCCCTCCGCACGCTTCGTCGAGAGCGACCTGACCTCGCCCCCGGAACTCACCATCGCGGACGGCGCGGTCGTCATCGACGTCCTCGGCATGGCGCGGGATCCTGCCGTGATGTTACGCTCCGTTCGACACCTGCTTCCGGAGGGCGCGCGGGTGCTCGTCGCCGAGCCTGTCGCGCACGCGAGCCAGTGGCTCCGGCACCCTGCTCGCCGCGCCTTCACCCGGCCGGAGCTCTGCGCGCTCCTGCTCGCTTCGGGGTTCGACGTCGAGGTGTGGGTGGAGGCTCCGGGCTCGTTTCACTGCTGCGTCGCCCGCGCCGGCACGTCCGAGGCCTGGCGCTGGCTCGGGGAGGCGGAGCGACACCTGGGCGGCGGAAGCCCCGAACTCGCACTCGGCGCGCTGGCGCGAGCGGGCGCGTCACCGCAGCCGGAGATCGAGGTCGCCAGGGCGAAAGCCCACATGTCGCGAGGAGACGGCGACGCCGCATTCGGATCCATCGTCCGAGTGCGGGAGATGGCGCCGCACGATGCTCGTGGCCACGCGCTCATGGCGCGGCTCGCACTGGCCGCCGGGGCATCGGACCAGGCGCTGGAGCTAGCCATCGAGGCCGTGCGCTGCGACGGCTGCAGCGTCGTGGCCCAAACCGTGGCGGCCGACGTGACCGAGCAGCTCGGCGGTGATGCGTACGACGGCTGGCGCACGGCGGCGAACCTGGCCCCTTCGGACCTGGGCGTCGTGACGCGCCTCGCGCAGTGCGCCGCGGCCCGCCAGGACCACGCCCTCGCGATTTCCGTCCTGGAGCGAGCCAGGACGTACGGGGACGATCTCGGCCCGGCGTTCCACGTGACGCTCGGGTGGCTACTGGTGGCCGACGATCGACCCGACGACGCGCGGCTGGAGGCGCGCCTCGTGCTCGCCCGTGCGCCGGCGGACGCGGACGCGCTCGAGCTGCTCGCCCACCTGGGAGCCGCCGGATGAAGCGCGTGGGCTCGGTGCAGTCGCTCACCGCCGCGCGGCACTACGACCCGGACAAGGAGCAGCCCGCCCGGCGCGACCCGTCCGACGCCGCGGAGCGGGATCCGCTGCCGAGCGTGCCTCCTGAAGGGGCAACCGAGGCCACGTCCGGCGACCGTGACCCGGCGGCGACGGTACAGCTCTCCCCGATCGCCCGCGCCGCCCTCGAGCACGCGCGCGCGCTGCGAGCGTCCGCCGACCACGACTGATGCGCCGCCCTGCCCCTTGCCGCACCGGGGCGACGTGACGTCGCAGCTCCGGATCCTCACGTTCAACTGCCACGAGGCGTACGTGCACCTGCTGGGCAAGCTCGGGCACCACCTCGCCATCGTCGATCGCCTCCCCGGGCGGCACGTCGCGACGTGGGATCTCGGGGCTCGCCCGGTGCCATCGAACGGCCGCCTGGTGAGTCTGTCGGAGGCGCTTCGTTGCGGCTGGGACGCGGTCATCGCCCACAACCTGACCGACCTCCTCTCGGTCCGGCAGATCTCCGCGCCGAAGGTCCTCGTGATCCACGGGAGCCTCGAGGCTCGCATCGCGACCGAGGGTTCCAGCCTGGCACCGGACGTGGTGCGCGACCACGTGGTCGAGTACCTGCGACTCGTTCGCGGCACCGTCGTCGCCGTCTCGGAAATGAAGCGCGACACCTGGCGGCTCGACTGCGACGTGATCCGGCTCGCCGTGGACGGACGGGACTACGGCGGATACACCGGAGACATCCCCCGTGGACTGCGCGTGTCCAACCTGGTCGAGCGAAGGCGCGAAGTGCTCGACTGGGACGCGCACGAGGCACTCACGCGCGACGTCCCGATGCTGCTCGTGGGCCACAACCCCGGCCGGAGCGACTCGCGGCCCTCGGAGAGCTGGGACGAGCTGAAGGCGAAGTATCGGGAACATCGCTTCGTCGTGCACACCGCGACGCCGCGCCTCGAGGACGGCTACAACACCGCCCTCCTCGAGGCGATGGCGACCGGCCTGCCGGTCATCACGACGTCCCACGCGTCTTCTCCCATCGTGGACGGAGTGAACGGGTTCGTCTCGACGGACACGGAGCGGCTCCGGGAGCGCGCCCATCTGCTGCTCGGCGACCGGGAGCTGGCACGGCGGCTCGGGGCCGCGGCTCGCCGCACGGTCCTCGAGGAGTTCGGCATCGAGCGCTTCACAGCCGGCTGGAACGCCACGCTGGAGGCGGCCCGTCGCACGTTCGCCGGCGCGACGGAGGCGATGTGCCCCGCGGGATCCCGCGGTCGTCCCGGATCCCTGCTATCCCCGGGGGCATGAGGTTCCTCGCCCGCGCAGCCTGCGTGCTGATCTCCGCGTTCACGCTCCCGGCGGGAGCTCGGGTGCCCGATGGCCTGATGAAGCACGACGCCGCCACGACGGGCACCACCGAGATCTCGTCCGGTGGGTTCGAGAGCGTCGTGGAGCCCGCCGAGTCGAAGGACGCCACGGAGCTGCGCGTCAGCGCCGGTGGCCTCTTCGCATCAGGTAACTCGCGCCTGCTGTCGGTCACGAGCGCCAGCACCTTCCGGCTCCGGCGCGCCGCGAATCAGGCCGGCGCGAGCGCCGCCGCGAACTTCGCGCGCGCCGCGGCCGCGGCCGACGAGCCCATGGAGACCACCGTGGAGAACGTCCAGGGAAAGGCGCGCTACGATCGCTTCTTCGCCGGGGAGTTCGCGGCGTTCCTCGCCGTGTCCGCCCGGAGGGATCGCTTTCAGGGGCTCGACCTGCGACTCAACGTCGATCCGGGTCTTGCGTACTACTTCGTCGACGACGCGAAGCACCAGCTCTGGTCGGAGCTCGGCTACGATCTGCAGTACGACGTGCGGCGGCGTCAGTCCATCGCCGGGACGGCGCTCGGGCGCACCGAGACGCGGCACAGCGCCCGCGCGTTCGCCGGGTACGACAACAAGCTCAACGCCTCGGTCTCGTTCGTGACCGGCGTCGAGTACCTGCAGAGCGTCATGGCCTCGGAGGACTGGCGCCTGAACGTGGATGCCGGACTCACCTCGGCCATCGCCGGACGCTTCTCGGCGACCACGGCGTTCGGCTTGCGGTACGATCACCACCCGCTACCGGGGATCGAGAAGCTGGACACGCTGACGTCGTTCAGCCTGGTCTACACGCTCCTGTGAGCCGACGCCGGGCGCCGGATCGTCAGCGAGCGTAGTGGTATCCCATGTCCACCGTCCCGGTGTCGGCGACCCCATCGGTGCGCGTCGTCCGCGCGTCGAGCCCGAACATCGACGCCGGACCCGTGCCCGTGTCGATGCTGGGACTGCTCACGGCCTGGCCGGCCGCGGTGGCGCTCAGGTAGTAGGCGCCGCGGGGGCCCGTCACGAACGCCGGGTCCACGTTCAGGTTGCCGGTGCCCCCGCCCGACCACCCCTGCACGTTGCTGAACGTGACCGTGACGCCCGAGCCGGAGTTCACGCCCCCGGTGGGGTTCCCCCAGAAGATGCTGTTGGTGATCGTGACCGTCCCTCCGCTGCGGTACACGGCGAATCCCGTTCCGGCGCCGCTGTTGCCGACGAACGTCGAGTTCACGATGGTCGCGGTGTCCCCGCCCGCGTAGTTCCAGATGGCGCCGCCCTCGTCCGGGTGGGAGTTGTCGATGAAGAGACAGTTCTCGAAGCGTGACGTGCTCTTGTTGACGATGGCGCCGCCGCCGAACGCACTCGCCGTCCCACGGTTGCGCTCGAAGACGCTGTTCACGACCGTCGTCGGTCCCTCGACGTGGATGGCGCCGGACCGATCGGCCGAGTTGTCGATGAACGCCGTCTCCGTGACCGTGATGGAGCTGCCTCCGGTCTGGTAGATGGCGCCGCCGAGGCTCGTCGCCTGATGGCCGCGCAGCGTGCACCGCGAGACCCGCACGTTCGAGTCCCCGGAAATGTCGAGGCCAGCGCCGTTGGTCGCGCGCCCGTTCTCGATGACGAATCCGTCGATGTGTCCGTTGGACGCGCCCTCGAGGCACCTGTTCGCGCCACGCGCGTCGATGGTGCTGACGTCGTTCTGCAGATCCCGCGACGCGACGGATCCGCTCACGCCCGTGAGCGACGACGCGAAACCACCGTAGATCTCGACGCCGCTCTTGAGGCGATAAGGCACCGACGTGTACGCGCCTTCCTTCACCCAGATCTGGCGCCCCGTGGTGGCCGCGGTGATCGCCGCCGCGAGGCTCGCGTAGGCGTTCTCCCACGACGACCCGTTCCCGGTGCCCCCCGCGACGCCCGCATCACAGAAGATCGGGTTCACCGCGCCTCCCGTTCCGCCCGTTCCGCCAGCACCGCTCGTTCCGCCGCCGCCACCGGTTCCTGCCGTTCCGCCGACGCCGCCCGAACCCGCCGTTCCGCCAGCACCGCTGGTACCACCCGCTCCGCTGCCGCCTCCGACACCCGCCGTACCGCCCGTTCCGCCGAGGCCCGACGTGCCGCCCGCACCCGACGCTCCACCCGCACCGCCCGAGCCTCCCGCGCCGCCGGCCGCACCCGAGCCGGCGGCACCACTGGCGCCGCTCGTGCCGCCACCGTCCCCGCCGTCCACTCCCGCTCCACCGGCGACGCCCGCGGCTCCGACGCCACCTCCGCCGTCGACGAGCGCGCCTGCGCTGGCTGCAGCGCCCGCACTTCCCCCGGTACCCGCCGTGCCTCCGATCCCAGCACCGCCCGTCGCTCCGCTGCCGCCGGCCCCACCCACGCCACCGGTGCCGCCCGTCCACGAGCCACCGTGCCCGGAGGCTCCAGAGGCGCCGCTGGTCCCACCCGCGCCGCCCGCCACCTCTGGACGCGCCGGTGCAGACGACGCCGCACAGGCACCCACGAGCCACAGCACGACCACGGCCCCGACGAACCGCTCGAGCGCGCGCTGGCACATGGTCGTCTCCTTCACCGCACCGATCCGGGAGGATACCCCAGATCTCCGGGGCGGAGGCGCCGGCAGGCACGCCGAGCGCGAACCACCGACGCCCGGGCGTCGTGGAGACGACGTCGTTCCTGCGACGAACGCACCGGACCGGACCGACCGCGTCCGCTAGAGTGAAGCGTTCTCGAAGGAGAGTTTCCAGGATGCTTCGAACCCACCTCACCTTGGTCCTCGCGCTGTCGGCCGGCGCCGTCGCCTGCGGCTCCGCAGAGTCGGGCGGCAGCGCCGCCGGCGGTCCAGGCCCTGAACCGCTGCTCGACCTGCCGACGGACGGCCTTCAGCTCACCTCCCAGGGAACGACCATCCGCCCAGGCGAAGACGTGGAGTACTGCGAGCTCGCCTACCTCCCGGGTGGTCCCGACGACGAGATCTTGATGAATCGCTACGAGGCCGCGATCGACGGCTACAGCCACCACCTGCTCGTCTTCGCCGCGACCCCCGGCTCCGACGCGGAGAAGTCCCTCACGGAAAAGTACGTGGTCGGCAAGGCGATCCCGTGTCAGGCAGGGCGCGATCTCGGCATCGGGTTCACGATCGTCGCCGGTACCCAGCAGCCCTACAGCGACGTCCAGTACCCGCCGAACGTCGGCCGGCGCCTTCGCGGCGGGCAGCCCATTCTCTGGAACTACCACCACGTGAACGGCTCCGAGCAGGACGGCAAGGCTCGTCACGCGGTCAACCTCCACGTCGTGGATCGTCTGGACTTCATCGCGCAGACGGGCGCCTTCGTGAACCTGACGATCGACACGCCACCACGCGCAGACGCAGCCTTCACCGGAGACTGCCGCTTCTCGCACGACGTCCGCGTGTGGAGCATTTCGCGACACACGCACGAGTGGGGCACGGACTTCGACGTCTGGTACGCGGGGGGGGAGCGCGACGGCCGGCACTTCTGGAAGAGCACGGACTACGAGAACGACGTGAACTACCGGTGGGAGGACACGACCGTGATGAAAGCGGGGGAAGGGTTCCGCTTCACGTGCGCCTACAGCAATCCCACGGATCAGCCGCTGCGGTTCGGCCAGAAGGCGTCGGACGAGATGTGCATCCTCTTCAGCCAGTGGTGGGTCCTCGAGCCCGCCGACGTCGTGCCGTCGCAGTTCTGCGCCATGACGTCCATCGACGAGGACGGCGTCGCACGCGCGGGTGAAGTGCCGGGGCTGCCGGGCCTGTAGCTCACGCCGGGGAATCGACCGGTCACTTCTTCAGTGAGCGCGAGCCTTGGCCCGCCGTGAACGGCAGGCGGAAGATGGGCTCCTCGATGATCGGACTCTCCTCGCCCTTCTGCAAGGGCGTCGTCTCGAAGATGAACTCCACGCGCCGGTTCTGGGCTCGGCGGGTCGCGTCGGTGTTCTCCACCAGAGGCTTCATGTCGGCGTAGCCGGCGACGTGCATCCGTTCCGGGTCGAGGTGCTTCTCGTAGGCAAAGTAGCGGAGCACGGCCGTCGCCCGCGCCGTGGAGAGCTCCCAGTTGGAGCGAAAGCGGGAGTTGCCGATGGGAACGTCGTCGGTGTGACCCTCCACCGCGAGTTCGCCGTCGAAACCGCCGAACACCTCTGCCACGGCGTCGAGGGCGGCGTGGCCCGAGGCGAGGATCTCGTCGGAGCCGCTGTCGAAGAGCACGACCTCTCCCATCTGGAGCGAGATCCCCCTCGACGACGACGAGACGGTCACCTGGCCGGCGAGTCCCTTGTCGGACATGTAGCGCTTGAGCTTGCGCACGGCCTCCTCGGTGCTCTCCCCGCTGGGGCGAATCTGCGATGCGCTCTGGTGGTCGGAGAGCTCCACCGGGGACGTGCTCATGGCCTCGACGGAGCCGTAGACCTTGAACTGAACGCCGAACGCCTCCTGCACCGACCCGAGCGCCTCGCGGAAGTGCTGGACGTCCATCGTGGCGAACGAGAGCAGAAGGACGAAGAACGTGAGCAGGAGCGTCGCCATGTCGCTGAAGGTGGCCATCCACGGCGGCGCCCCCTCTTCACACTGGTGGTCGTCGTCTTCCATCGTCCGTCAGGTTCCAGCGCGCCGCTCGCGTCTCACGCGGCTTCCTTGTCGGAGTCGGTGGTTCGCTGGCCGGGCTCGAGCCGCGCCTCCAGCTTGTCCTTGATGACGGCCGCGTTGTGACCCTTGACTATGGAGTCCACACCCTCGATCACGACCGTCATGCTCGCGCTCTCCTCCTGGGTGCGCCGATCGAGCTTCTCCGCGATGGGGCCGCAGATGAAGAACGCGAGCACGGCACCGTACATCGTCGTAAGCAGCGCGATGGCCATCGACGGGCCGATCGCGCTGGGATCATCCAGCGTCTGGAGCATCTGCACCAGACCGATGAGGGTTCCGATCATGCCCATGGAGGGCGCGGTGGTCGCGGCGAACTTGAAGAACTTCTGGCCACGCTGATGCCGCTGCTTCATCGACACGAGCTCCACGGTGAGCGTCTCGCGGATCTCTTCGCGTGGGATCCCATCGACCGCCATCCGCAGGCCCTTGGCGAGGAATGGGTCGCTCACCTGCTTGTTCTCGAGCGCCAGAATCCCCTCGCGGCGAGCCACGTTCGAGAGCTCCAGGATCGTCTTGATGGTCTCCGTGGCGTCGCTGGGCTTCTCGAAGAACGCGTTCTTCGCGACCTTGAAAGCGCCGACGACGCGCTGCAGACGCTCCATGATGAGGCAGGCCGCCACGGTGCCGCCACCGACGATGAGCAAGCTCGGGATGTCGATGAACGCGACGATCGAACCGCCGATCATGATGGCGCCGATGATCAGGCCGAAGCCTGCCACGATGCCGATGAGTGTCGCCTTGTCCACGTGCTACCTCCGAGTCCTTCGCCCTGCGCCCCTGCGCTCGCCTCCCGCGATCGGCGCGTTCATGCCGCCCTCTCCGTGAGGAGCGCCTCGACCACCTGGCAGACGCCGTGCCACGCCAGGATGTGCAGCTCCTGGATCCGGGGGGTCGCCTCCGCCGGCGCGGCGAAGCAGACGTCGCTGACCTCGGCCAGCGCCCACCCCCGGCTCCCCGTGAAGCCGACACACACCGCGCCGCGCCTCTTCCCCTCGCGCATCGCGCGAAGCACGTTCTCGGAGCGCCCGCTCGTGCTGATGCCGACCACGACGTCCCCCGGGCGGACGAGCGCCCGGACCTGCCGCGCGAACACGTCCGAAAACTCCCAGTCGTTCCCGATCGCCGTGAGAATCGACGTGTCGGAGCAGAGCGAAATGGCCGGCCAGGGTTCGCGATCGACGAGAAAGCGCCCCACGAGCTCGCCCGCAACGTGCTGCGCGTCGGCGGCGCTGCCCCCGTTGCCGCAGAAGAGAATCTTGTTTCCGCCGCGAATCGCCCGCGCGAACGTCTGGGCTACGCGCGACAGCGTCGGCAGCGACTCCGCCACGAACCTCTGGTGCGCGGCAACGCTGTCCTCTGCGATGCGCGCGAGCTCGCCGAGAAGGCGCTCGGAGGAGCGCGCGTCCTCCCGGATGGCGAGGAGCACACCCACGGCCTCTTCGACGGCGCCCGACCCACCTTCGCTGACGAGCACGCGATGCGCCATGGAGCGAGCCGAGGGCGACGCATCGCGCGGTGCGAGCGCGAGCCCGACACACCCGAAGGCCGCCGCATCGCGATCGGCATCGCCCACGAAGCAGATCCGCGCCGTCGTGGTGTTCATGGTCTCGGCCAGCTCGTGGAGCGCGGCGTGCTTGTCCTTGGCTCCCGACAGCACGTGCTCCGCGCCCACACGCGTCGCCACGGCCTCCACCAGGGGGCCCTGCTCGCCGGTGACCAGAGCGATGCGCAGGCCCGAGCGTCGCGCCTTGGACAGCGCGTCGAGGTCCCTGAAGCCGATCTGCTTCGCCTCGCGACCGTCGGCGGTGAGCGTGACGCGTCCGTCGGTGAGCACGCCGTCGACGTCCAGCGCGAGCACCTCGATGGGGTCCGTGCCGACCACCACGCCGCGGCGCGCGTTGCAGGTCTGAGGTGCCGGCGCGCGAGACGACTCGCTGCCACGGGCCACGGGGATCACCAGCACGTTCGGCCTCCGTCCATCACGAGGTTGGCTCCGGTCATGTACGAGGATGCGTCGGAGCAGAGAAAGAGCAGCGCGGCGCGATACTCGTCGCGGCGCGCCATCCGTCCGAGCGGGATGAGGTGACTGAGTCTCGCCACGAAGTCCTCGGGCTGACCGGCGAACACACCCCCAGGGCACAGGGCGTTGACGCGAACGCCCTGCTCCGCCCAGTACGTCGCGAGATAGCGCGTGAGCTGGATGAGCCCTCCCTTCACGACCGAGTAGGTGACCGGCTTGACCGGCTGCTCGTGCTCCGGAACGCCCACGCGCCGGTAAATGCGCTGATCCGGCGCGATGAGCCCGAGATCCGAGGCCACGTTGACGATCGCGCCGCCGCCGTGGGCCGCCATGTGGCTCCCCATGACCTTGGCGCACAAGAACGCTCCCGTGAGACCGACGTCGATGTCGCGGGCCCAGCGCGCCATGTCGAACGACTCCACACGAGTCGAGCCGAGTCCCGAGCCTTCGACCTTCGGGTTGTTCGCCGCGTTGTTCACCAGGGCGTCGAGGCGCCCGGTTCGATCGAGCACGCGCTCCATGGCCGACCGCACGCTCGCCTCGCTGGTGACGTCGAGATGCACCGCCAGCACGTCGCGCTCCACGCGCGCGGCGACCTCCGCGGCGCGGGCGCGGGCGGCCACCTCGTCCACGTCCGCGAGGATGGCGCTCGCACCTGCCCCTGCCAGCGCCTCGGCGTGCTCCACCCCGAGCAACCCGGCACCGCCCGTGACGAGCACGACTCGACCGGTGAGGTCGAAGGCGCGAAGCCCAGGGGGGAGCGCGGACGTCACGCTGGGTGCCGCACCCACGTCTCCTCCTTTCGCGCTCGCTGGCTTCCGGCGTCCAGGGCTCGCTCCACCTCGTGGACCTGGTCGGGGTAGTCGATCCCCGGAACGGGCTCGTCGATGACGAAGGGCAGGACGAGGTCGCCGCAGATCGAGCCCTTCTCCAGAATCGTCGCGGGTCGGATCACGTCCACGTACCCGTTCTGGCGGTAGACCAGCGGCAAGACCTGCCGCGGAAGCGAGTGCGCGTCCGGTTGGCCCTCGATCCGCACCACGGGCACCAGCCCCACGCCCGAGAGGCGCCACATCTTGTACGGCGATTCGCTCGCGACGCTCACCGAGCGAAGCGAATCGGCCTCCGGGTGCGCCAGCATGAAGCGGATGGCGACGGCCACACGGTCGGGATCACGCACGGGCTCGGTGGCGCGGAGATGAACGAGCAGGGCCGGCCGATAGTTCTCCTCGCGGGCCAGCCACTCGAGGGCATGTCGCAGAACGACGTAGTCCGTCGCGTCGTCCGTGGCGAGCTCCGGCGGACGACGGAAGGGCACCTCGGCGCCGTGCTCCGCCGCGACGGCCGCTATCTCGTCGTCGTCCGTGGAGACCAGCGTGCGAGTTATCCCGGGACACTCGAGCGCGTGCCGAATCGTGTGGACGAGCAGGGGCTTGCCCGCGACGGGCAGCAGGTTCTTCCGCGGAACGCTCTTCGAGCCACCGCGCGCGGGGATCACGCACAGGATGTGGGCCCTCATGCCGCCTCCTGCCGCTTCCGACCCTCGACCCGAACCTCGCGTCCGGACGCCTGGGACGCGAGGAGCGCCAGGGCGATGCGCACGCTCGCGGCCCCGTCGCGCAGCGTGACCAGGGGTGAGTCCTCCCCGCGCACGCAGGCGAGGAAGTGGGACATCTCGCCCAGAAACATCTCGTTGCGCACGAAGCTGCGGTAGTCGATCTCGCGGACGCTTCCGTCCGCACGGAAGCGCGTGAGCACGCCGGCGGCGAGATCCCATTCGATGCGCCCGCGCTCGCAGACGAGGGTCATCGAGCGCGACTTGGGACGCGCGAAGTAGTCCTGGTGAAGCTCGGCGAAGAAGGGGCGCCCATCGGCGCCGCGGAACTCCAGAAGCGAGCACGCCACGTCTTCCACGTCGATCTCGAGGTCCGACACCTTCGTGCCCATGGAGAACACTCGCGAGGGCAAGCCGAACAGCGCGTAGAGGAGATCGATCTCGTGGATCTGCGTGAGCGTGACGCCTCCGCCGAGCGCGCG
Organism: uncultured Polyangiaceae bacterium; assembly: GCA_964487605.1. Lineage (GTDB taxonomy): Bacteria > Myxococcota_A > Polyangia > Polyangiales > Polyangiaceae > JAJDAH01. The sequence goes on along the minus strand of CAZARU010000003.1, from coordinate 117,727 downwards.
CCGCGAGGCGTACATGCGCCGGTAGTCCTCGTACGGGTGGAAGTCGGGGAGGTACTCGCCCACCGTGGCCCGTACCGAGAGGACGCGACCCATGGAGCCGGCGAGCCACTCGCGGAGCGTCGCGAACGCGGGATGCCACCTGAGCTGGTAGGCCACGAGCGCCACCGTTCCACGGCTCTCGACGGTCTCGATGAGCTCTTCCACGCCGGCCAGGTCGTCGCAGAGCGGCTTCTCGACGAAGAGGTGGCACCCGGCGCGCGCCGCGGCGATGGCGACGCCGACGTGGAGACTGGTCGGGTTCGTGACGAAGACGGCGTCGGGCCCCGCGGCGAGCGCTCCCTCGAGATCCCGATGAACGCGGACGCGGTAGCGCTCTTCCACGCCGGGTCCAGCCTCGATGTGCAGCGCGTCACCAATCGCGTGGGGCTCTCCGCGCACGCGGTACGCGCCGATGTCCACGTCGTCGCCCAGGAGCGCCCGCAGGTTGCGCAGGTGCCGCTGGCCAACGCCACCGAGTCCCGCGAAGAGCACGCGGAGCTGGCTCACGCGGCCTCCCGCTTCGCCCGCGCGAGCTGCAGCTCGACGAAGTTCTTGTTGCGTAGCGCGTCGCGGTGCCAGTCGGCGCCGAACCAGGACTGAAGGACGAGGTCGCCCGACCAGCCGTGCCGGCAGAGCGTCTGGAAGAAGCTCGGGAAGTGCGCCGCACCTCGGCCCAGCGCACAGCTCGACCCGCCGAGCTCGCGGTCCTTGACGTGGACGGCCTCCAGGACCGGCAAGAGCGGCAGGACGTCGGACTCGATGGCGAGCCCCTTCGCCGCGGAATTTCCGGTGTCGTAGTAGGCCCGGACCTGGCGCGACGCGAGGCGTCCGATCACCGCCGCGTAGCGCTCACCGGGAACCTCCATCTCGAGCCCCAGGACCACGCCGTGGCGCTCGGCATGGGGTCGTACACGCTCGAGAGCCGCCACCGCCTCGTCCTCGAGCTGCGGCGTGTCGATGGCACTGGTCTCGAGGAGCGGAACCAGGATGCGCCCCGCACCGATCGAGCTCGCGTGCTCCACGAGCTCGCAGAGAACGCCGACGGCGTGGTCCGTCGTCGCCCGACCGTCTCCCGCCAGGCGATGAACCATGACGTAGTCGGCGCACACGGATCGAACGGCGACGCCGGTCTCGTGAACGCACCGCCGGATCGATTCGCGTCCGCTGGCGGACCAGATGGGATTCTCGAACGCCCGCTCCTGCTCGAAGATCCACTCGATGGCGTCGAACCCTGCGGCGCGCGCGGTCGCGAACTCGCCCTGCCACGTGTCCCACGGGAACGCCTGGAGGCGGTGGGGGGGCCGCGGTGACAGCCGCCCCTGCATGATGCCGATGCGGTGTTCCAAGTCAGCCTACGCGTCGCAGCTTCTTCATCACCGGGATCTCGTCGGCGGTGACGCGCTTGACACCATCGCCGAGCGCCGTCTCGATCGTCCGGATGTCGCGCACCAGCTTCATGAGACCCTGCGGTTCCACGGACGCCGCCTGATCACTGCCCCACATGGCCCGGTCGAGCGTGATGTGACGCTCGACCATGCACGCCCCGAGCGCCACCGCGGCCAGGGTGGTCGCCAGGCCCACCTCGTGCCCCGAGTAGCCGGTCGGGACGCCGTACCGCTCGCGCAGAACGGGGATCATCTGCAGGTTCAGGTCCTCGGTCTTCGCGGGGTAGGCGCTGGTCGTGTGGAGCACCACCAGGTCGTCGGTGCCCAGGACGTCGATGGCGTGATCGAGCTGCCCCAAGGTGCTCATGCCCGACGACAGGATGATCGGCTTGCCGGTGCTCCGGTGGTGCCGCAGCAACGCGTCGTCCGTGAGGCTCGCCGACGCGATCTTGTACGCCGGAGGGTCGAACCGCTCGGCGAAGTCGACGCTCGCCTCGTCCCAGCACGAGACGAACCACGCCACGGACTTGTCGCGACAGTACTTGTCGATGAATCGGTACTGATCCGAGCCGAACTCGAGGCCGCGCTTCAGATCGCCGTTGGTCGGCCCGAAGGGATTTTCCCGCGGCTTCGCGAGCTCCTCGGCGGTGTAGACGACATCCACGGTTCGCTTCTGGAACTTCACCGCCTGGGCGCCCGCTAGGGACGCGACGTCGATGAGCTTCTTCGCCAGGGCGAGGTCACCGTTGTGGTTGATGCCGATCTCGCCGACGACGTAGCAGGGCGCGCCGTCACCGACGCGCTCGTTTCCAATGGTCACTACGGGCATGACGAACTCTCCTTCGTGTCGCGCACTCGGGCGGACGACGTGCAAGCGTCGTGCTCGACACGCGAGGCGCTCGTCGTCTCGGCCGACCGAGGGCGATCGGCGACGACGAGCAACATCCACTCCTTCGCGAATCTGACGAACTTCCACCGCTTGGCCGCGTCGGGCAGGAGCGCGGCTGCGTCTGCGGCGAGGTGGAGCCAGGGGTGCTTCCAGACCGCGGGGAGCTGTCGGAAGCGCCGCGCCTCGCGGATCTCGAACCCATGGCACTGCAGGCACTCGCTGAGGCCGTTCAGCGTGTAGGGACGAACGTGAGTCCAGTCGTCAAAGAAGTGGCGCCACTGCGCGCGCCAGCATGGCACCAGCGACACGAGTCGGCCGCCCGGTTCGAGGACGCGATGAACCTCGCGCAGGAGCGGCCCAGGGTCGCGAACGTGCTCGAGGACCGACTTGTTGAACACCACCGAGAACTCGCCGTCCGCGAACGGCAGCGGCGCCTGCTCGTAGTCCGCCTGGATCACCGGCTCGGGGAAGCGGTGATCGGCGGCGACGGCGCGGTCCACGCCGATGGCGTCGAAGCCCGCCCTGGCGAACCCATGAAGAAACTCGCCCCGCCCGCAGCCCAGATCGAGCAGGCGTCGCCCGGCACGGCCGCCGAGATGCTCGACCGCCAGGTACGCGGTCAGCTCGTCGGGGTAGGACGTGTACGGCCGCGCCGCCGCCGAGTAGCGAACGTCGAGGTATCGAGCCTCTCCCGTGGGCGCCGCGGCGCTCACGGCCAGCGCTCGCGCTGGTCGCGGCTCTCCGTCGCGGCGATTCGGAGGGCCGCGCGGCCGACCTCGTCGGCGATGGCCTCGGCGCCGACGAACGAGACGGCCCCGGGCGATGCGGACGGGCCCGCCCACGCGTGCGCCCCGTACCTCGCGCCAGTCTCCACGAGCGGCCGCGCCACGGCGCCAGCCGTCGCGCCGAGCGCATCGAAGCCGCTCGCCAGGGCGCTCTCGGTCATGCGTGCGACGGCCGCCGTGTACGCCGCTTCGTTGCCCGTGAAGTAGCCACGCGCCTTGAGCGCACGCACGAACCCCGCCGCGTCGCCTTGCCTGGCCGCTTCCACGGCCTCGGGGTAGCGCCGAGACAGCAGGCGCAGGTAGTCGGCCGCTCCCTGCTCGGCAGACTCGTAGGCCCGGAACCGATCGACGATGGTGCGCTCGCTCGGGCCCCATCCCTCGCGCGTCCTGGCCTCGACGGTGGCTCCCTCCGGGCTCGCCCCCTTGATCCCACCGAAGTTGAAGTTGAGCATCGAGGCGCCGCGGCCGGTCTCGTGGGCCCACTGCGCCGTGAGCACGGCCACCGTTGCGGGAGCGGCCGGCGCGCCCTGCTCCGCGGCCCACGCCGCGCCGATGGCGTCAGCCGCTTGACTGCCGGAGAGGGGCGTTCGGACGGCGCGGACCACCGTCGGACCGGAAGCGTCGGCGACCTGCCGGGCGAGCACTGCCCCGAACGCGCGCACGCCCGTCTCGGGACCCGCTGGCGCGCGTGGCTCGGTGGAATGTCCGGCGGGAACGAAGGCTGCGACGGGGGCGACCATGTCTCCGCGGTACGTTCAGCAAGGATCGGGCCGAGGGTCAGGCGCCGTCCTCGAGGTCGGCCTTGAGGATCGTCAAGTCCTCGAGCAGCTCAAGCAGCTCGGCCTCCACGCCTCGGTTGCCGACGAGCACGAGCGCGCGGTCGATGGGGATCGGGCCGTCGCTCCCGGAGCTGTGACGGGAAGCGCGCCGAAGGATCCGCGCCGCGAGCACAGGGATGGCGGTCACCAGCGCGCCGACGTTCCGCCCACTCGCGTACTGGTCGCTCAGCCCGACCAGCAGCTCCTGGATGGCGCCGATGCGACCGAGGTCGGCCTCCACGACCTTGCAGGAGGCTTCCGCGACCGCGCCGACGGGCGCTGGCACCGGCCCCGCCGCGGGGGGGGGACGCGTGGCGGAGACCGGGGCCGGGGGCCTCCTGGCGCGCCAGAGCGCTGACGTCTTGGCGTCAACCGGGGGACGACGGAGGGGGCGGCGACTGAGGGTCATCCTGTCGTTTTTCTCGCTCAATGCTGGGGCGGTCGAGCCGTTCAGTGGATTGACCCGCCATGGGGTCAGCCCGTGGCGTGGTCCGGTCGTTGCTTGAACGAGACCTGACGATGCAATCCGCCGGCCACATCGAGGCACCGCGCGCCGCTCCCGAAGCGCGGATCCTGTTCGTCGACGACGAGCCGATGATCCTCCGGAGCATCCGCCGGCTCCTGACGGCCCGCGCCCCAAACTGGGAGATGCGCTTCGCGGAGGGCGGGCACGCCGCGCTCGAGGCGCTGGCGGCGTGCCCGGTGGACGTGATCGTGTCGGACATGCACATGGGCGAGATGAACGGCGCGGACCTGCTGCGCGAGGTGCAGGACCGCTACCCCGAGACCGTTCGCATCGTCCTGTCCGGGCATACGGATCAGAAGCTCGTCTTCCGCACCGTGCCGGTCGCGCACCAGTTCGTGAGCAAGCCCTTCGACCCAGCGCTCTTGAAGACGACGCTCTCGCGCGCCTGCGAGCTGCGCACCCTCCTCGACAGCGCCCCGATGCGGCGCGTCGTCGGCAAGTCGAACGACCTCCCGAGCGCGCCGCCCGCCTACGCGGCCCTGACTCGTGCGCTGTCCAGCCCGGACGTCTCCCTCTCCGACGTGGCCGCGGCCATCGAACGTGACGTCGCCCTGAGCGCGAAGATCCTTCAGATCGTGTCGTCGGCGTTCTTCGGGCTGCCCTCCGGCGTGAAGTCCATCCGCAGCGCCGTGACCTACCTGGGCATCGACACCATGAAGGCGCTCGTGCTCTCGGCCGAGGTGTTTCGTGCGCTCCCGGTGAAGCGTACCGCGCGATTCGAGCTCGCGGCGTTCCAGAAGGCGTCGCTCGCGACGGCACACGTGGCTCGCAAGCTTCTGGAGGGACGTCCGGACGCAGACGACGCGTTCATGGCCGGTCTCCTGCACGACGTCGGCCAGCTCATCATCGCGTCACGACTGCCGGACGACGCGCAGGCCATCGAGAGGTGCATGAGCGACGAGGGCGCGTCGCGGTGCGAGGCCGAGCAGCGGGTGATCGGCGGGACCCACGGAGAGCTCGGCGCCTATCTGCTCGGACTCTGGGGCCTCCCGCAGCGCGTCGTGGAGGCCGTTGCGCACCACCACGCCCCAGGGTCGGTCGAGAGCGAGACGTTCGACGTGGTCGCTGCCGTCGAGGTCGCGAGCCGCCTCGTTCACGAAGCGCTCGGCGGCGACCACCGCCCGACGCAGGCCGAAATCGACGCCTCCGACGCGGAGCTGCACCGCCGCGGGCTGCTCGAGAACTCGTTCGCGTGGAGACGCGTCGTGCGCCAGGCCCTGTCCGCGGGAGAATCGACCATCGACTGACCGCGACTGATAGGATGGCGTCCCCGATGGACGCGCCGCGATCTCCGCTGCTCAAGGTGCTGATCGCGCTGACGATCCTCGGCCTCCTGGCGGCGGGGGTCGCCGCCTGGATCCTGCTCAGCCCGGTGTCGCGGGAGATTGCCCTTCGCGAGGCGAGGGAGCGCGGCCTGGAGCTGGACTGCGAAACCATCGATGTTCGCCTCGGGCGCGCAGAGCTCGGCACGTGCCGGTTCACGCTGGTGGGGGTCACCGTGGTGCGCGGCACGATCCGGAGCGCGACGGCGAAGCTCGACGGCATGCACCCGACCTCCATCGAGGCAGAGGACGTGGACGTGCGGATCCACGGGGCCGCACCCGACGTGGCGGTCCAGCTCGCCCGGTGGTCGCAGGCGCATCCACGCGCATTCCGCACGCCCACCACGGCCAAGGGCGTCGCAGTTCAGTGGAGCGCCGCAGAGGGCGGAATCCCGTGGCTGGTAGTGACCGAGGGAACGGTTGCGCCCGTACCCAAGGGCGGCGCCTTCATCGCCCAGAGCGCCACCGTCGCGGACGTGAAGGTGGGCAAGGTCGGCGCAACCTGGCACGCAGACGGCGATCAGAAGACCGGCTCGGTCGCGCTCGGGTTCGGCACGGACGAGCTGGCAAAGGCGCCGGTGACCGTGCAGTTGAACCATGGCGCGGCACCGCCCACGGCCGAGGTCACGCTGCGCCCCACGCTCGCGTCGAAGCTGGCGCTGCCCCTCGGTGTGGCGCTGCCGATCGATGCCGTGACGCTGAGCGGGAGCGCGTCCCTCGTCTTCGAGGGCGCCAGCGCCGAGGGGCCCGTCCGTGGCAACCTGCAGGTCTTGGCGAAGGGCTTCATCCCCCCTCACCCGCCCGAGCTCGACGGCATCGTCTTCGGGGACACGACGACGTTCCGGTCGCGGTTCGAGATCGATCCTTCACGCACGCTGGTCACGCTGACCGAGACCACCGTCACGGCCGGAGCCTTCAAGCTCGCAGGGGGCGGCAAGCTCGCGCGCAAGGCGGACCACACGAGTGTCAGCCTGGCGCTGCGGGGATCGATCCCGTGCACCGCGCTCGCGCAGAGCGCCGCCGTGAGTCGCCTCGGCACCTTCGTCGGACGAATCGTCGGCGCCGCGGCGCGCCAGGCCATGCAGGGCTCGGTGGGCGTCACCGTCAAGATCACGGCCGACACACGAGACCTCGCCTCGGCGAAGATCGATCAGTCCATCGGCATCGGCTGCGGCCTCCGCCCCATCTCGATCGACCTGCCACCGCTACCTTCGGGGCTGCCGCCACTGCCCACGGCGTTCCCGACGCTGCCGCGGGATCTCCCGCTGCCCATCCCGCTGCCGACACCACCGCGGGGGGAGTAGAACGCGGCGTCACCCGCCGGTTCGTTCGAGCGCGCGCAGATCACGGAGGTCCCGCTCACGGCCGGCGGCACGCTTCGCGGCGATGAGGTCGTCACGACCGATCACGTGAACGACGATTCCGTCGAGATGGACGTCGAATCGTCGAAGCCACGCGTCGGCGAACTCGACACCCGGGATGCGCCGGAGAAGATCCACGCGCGCCGGCGGCACGCCGAAGAACATGAACTCGTCGGGCCCGAGCTGTTCGACGGTTTCGACGATCGCGGGCGGTGCCCCGAAGAGCTGCAAGGCCCGCGCGGCGCGGTCGAGATTCTCCCGGTCCTCACCGATCAGAACGTCGAGATCCTTCGTGAACCGCGGCTCGGAGTGGACGGAGACGGCCCACCCGCCGACGACGAGGTACTCAACGCTCGAAGTCGAGAACGCCGCAAGTAGATCCATCAAATCGGGGTGGAGGTCCATCTCGCCCTCGAAGGACCCACGCATCGACGAGCGCATCTCGCACCGCTGCGAGCTTCGCGGCGGGTGGGGCTTCGTCCCAGAAGGCGCGCGCTCGCTCGTCGAACTGGGCGAACGACCCCGCCTTGCCCGCGACCATCCGCTGGCGCCGCAGCTCGGCTCGCTGGCGGAACTCCTCGGGATCCATCGACGAGGAGCATAGCACCTGCGGCCGGCCGGGCGCCGGCGACCAGGGTCGCGCCCCTCGTGGTAGCCTCTCCACGTTGCTTCGCTCGTCGCTCGCGTGCTCGCTCGCTCTCTCGATTTGCGCCTGCGGAGGGGGTTCGTCCGGCGGCACCCTTCCGATGGACGGCGGCGCGGACGCCGCCGCCGATTCCGGCTCGGCGGGGGGAGGCGGGGAGGCGGGGACGTCCAGCTGCGAGACGTCCCTCGACTGCCCCGTGGGGACGGTGTGCGATCCCGCGGCCCGCGAGTGCGTGGAGTGCCTCGACGCGAGCGACTGCGGCGCGGGCGAAGAGTGCTTCGGCGCGAGGTGCGCGCCGACCTGCGTCTCGGACCGCGACTGCACGCCGCGCGGCTTGCTCTGCGACAAGGCGGCGGGGGTGTGCGTGCAGTGCCTGGAGCACCGCCAGTGCGCGGACGCGGAGCACTGCGCCCTCGGATCGTGCAGGAAGGACGCGTGTGAAGCAGGCCGCTCGTCCTGCGACGGCAACTCCCTGACCAGGTGCGGGCCCGAAGGCGAGGGCCTGCTCGACCCGGCACCGTGCGAGGCTCGGGAGACCTGCGTCGAGTCGGGCACCTCTGCGTCGTGCGTCCCGTGGGTGTGTACCGCCGGCGCGGTCGAGTGCGAGGGCGACGTTCGAGTCGTCTGCGCCGAGGACGGCACGTCGGTGACGAGCACCGAAGACTGCGCTGCCGAGAACGGCCGCTGCTTGGCCGGCGCATGTCGACCCATCGTCTGCGCGGCGGGCACCGACTTCTGCCGCGGGCAAGATGTCGTGCGGTGTTCGGCGGACGGGCTCTCGTCGAGCGTGATCGAAACCTGCGGTTCGACGCAGTTCTGCAGCGCCACGAGCGCCACCTGCGAGCCGCAGACGTGCGCCCCCGGCACGCCAGTTTGCGACGCGACGCGGGCCACGACGTGCGAAGCCGACGGATCGGGACCTGCGCCCGGAGGCGAGGACTGCGCGGCGACCTCTCGGCTCTGTTCGGGCGGCGCGTGCGTCACACAGGTCTGCGCGCCGCTCTCTCGTCGCTGCAACGCCGGAGCGGTCGAGCAGTGTGACGCCGCGGGCCTAGGGTGGAGCGTCGTCACTTCCTGCGCGCCCGGCCAGTTCTGCGACGGCGCGACGAACACGTGCCAGCCGCAGATCTGCTCGCCCAACCAGCCCGTCTGCGACGGAAACGTCGCCAGGACGTGCAACGCCGAGGGCTCCGGTCACGCACCGGGTGGAACCGACTGCGGCACCATCGGGCGCGTCTGCCTGACGGGGTCGTGCGTCACGCAGATTTGCACGCCGCTGTCCCGTCGCTGCAGCGCGGGCGCGGTGGAGGAGTGCGCGGCTTCCGGCCTCGCCTGGAGCGTCGTCACTCCCTGCACGCCGGGCCAGTTCTGCGACGGCACGACGAACACCTGCAAGCCGCAGATCTGCTCGCCGAATCAGGCCGTCTGCAACGGCAACGTCGCGACCACGTGCAACGGCGACGGCTCGGGCTACGTGCCCGGGGGAACCAACTGCGGCGTACAGGCCTGCGTGGCGGGGGCCTGCCAGCTCTGGACCTTCTTCGAGGACTTCGAGGACGGCGACTTCGCGGGGTGGACGGCGGGCACGAGCAGCCACACCCGTGCCGTGACGACCACGACGGCCGCCGACGGAACCTTTCGCAGCCTGCGGCAGCAGAGGGCGACCGGAACCTCCACGACGCACTACGACGGCGTCTTCCGAACGTTCGCGAACCTGCAGCCCACCCTGGTGAGCTACTGGGCGCGCATGGACTCTTCCGCCGCGTCCGGGACGTACTTCGTGCTGCAGAACTCGACCGTTTCCCCGAGCTCGACCACGGCGATCGCGTTCATCTACTTCGGGTCCACGGGTGCCCTGCAGGTGACCTTCGGCACCGGGGATCCGCGCAACGTCAGTGTCCCCTTCGTGACGAGCCGCTGGTACCACATCGAGCTGCGCAACATCGACTGGACGCTGGACAGGTACGACTTCTGGGTCGACGACGTGCTCGTTCAGGCGGCGGTTCCGTTCCGCAACCCTGCGTCGTCCCTGGCGCGCATCGACCTGTACCACTTCGACGCCGCCACCGGCTTCTGGGACGAAATCGGGCTTCGCTGAGCGCCTCGCCGCGGCGCCTCGACAGCCCGCGCGCCCACGGGTACGAGATCCCGGTGGTGACCGAGGCAGCCGCTACACGCCACGCCGACTCCGAGCTGCGCCGTCCACGCGCGACGGCGCGCCGCTTCAGCACCTCGCCTCTCCTGGCCACTGCGTTCGCGGCGGCGACACTGCTGACGCCCGCGGCCGCCGTCGCGCTGGTCACCGAGCCCAACGGCGCCACCGTACCGACGGCGTCGGGCGGCGGCGAGACGCAGCTCTTCCAGCTCTTCGCCAACCGCGGCGAGCCCATCGACTGGCAGGTCGACGCGGTGACGGTACCCGAGACGTTCAGCCCGCTCTGCGAGTTCTCGGCGGAGTTCTTGCTGCGAGAGGCGGGCGGCCAGTTCCCGCTCGGCTGGTACAACGTGGACCCAGCGGCGACGTTCGGCCCGCCCGCATCGCAGATCCACGAGGTGGTCGCCTGCAACACCGCGCCGGGCGCCATGATCACCTCCCAGACGATTCGCAACGATCCCGCGTACACCGGTGGGCTGGTCGGGTTCGCGCTCGCGAACGGCAGCGGCTGCGTCAGCTTCAACAACCCCGGTTCGGTGAACCTCATCCACTACACGGAGTCGCGCTTCAACGTGAAGTTCGCAGGGAACCCGGCGACGCCTTGGTTCATGGCCCTGGTCTACGACTCGAAGGTCGAAGCCAACGCGTTCTACGTCGCGTTCGAGGACGGCAACGTGAACCCGTTCTCGTTCAACAACGACGGCGACTTCAACGACTTCGTCGTACTCCTCAAGGGGCTCGTGTGCGCGGGAGGCGGCGGTCCGTGCGAGACGGGGAATCCAGGCGTTTGCGGCCCGGGCATCGAGGTCTGTCGCAACGGCATGCTCGCGTGCGAGGGCGTCGTCCCGGCGGGCACGGAGAGCTGCGACGGGCTGGACAACGACTGCAACGGCATCATCGACGACGGCGACCTCTGCGCCGCGGGTGAGATCTGCGACAACGGTGTCTGCGTCCAGCAGTGCAACACCGGCGAGTTCAAGTGCCCCGTCGGCAAGACCTGTCGCGCCGACGGCTATTGCGTCGACGAGGCCTGCGCGATGGTCTCGTGCGGCCCTGGCGAGATCTGCGTCGCGGGCACGTGCCAGGGGGCGTGCGATGGCATCGCGTGCCCGCACGGCCAGGTGTGTCGCCTCGGCGCCTGCGTGAATCCGTGCACGGGAATCACCTGCGCCGCGAACGAGTACTGCCTCGAGGGAGTGTGTCGTCCGCTCTGTGACTGCAACCCCTGCGGCGCGGGCTTCGAGTGCGACCCGACGTCGCTCATCTGCGTGCCCGCCGGGTGCCTCACGGCCGGCTGCGCAGCGGGACAGCACTGCGAAACGGGAATCGGCTGTGTCGACGACTGCGCGAGCGCCGTGTGTCCGAAGGGTCAGACCTGCACCGCGGGCAACTGCGTCGCGGATCCCGGGGCGGACGCCGGCACCGCCGGCACCGGAGGGGTCGGCGGAACGTTCACGAGCGACGCCGGGTTCGTCGGCGGCACCGGAGGCACCTCGGGGAGCGCCGGCGCGGCCACGGGCGGGACCAGCTCGGGCTCCGGCGGGACCAGCGGCAGCCGCGGCTCGCCCGCCACCAGCGAGAGCGGCTGCGGCTGCAGCGTCCCGCGAGCCCGGGGTTCGGCGCTCGTGGCGTTCGCAGCCCTCGGCCTGTGGCTCCTGCGCCGGCGACGCGCGCCGCGCTGAGGCTCAGTTGCTCACGGGCACGTGAACCCGCAGCTGCCGCGGACGCAGTCGATGTTCGCGCAGTCGCCGCTCGGGCACGGCCTGCAGATCTCGATCTGCGGGCAGTCCATCGCCGACGTGCACGCGCCGCCGCCACCGGGGCACGCCGCAGTCCCCGGCTGGCACCGACCCGCGGCGTCGCACTGATTGACGACCGCCGGCTCGACGCAGGTCGGATCCTTCGGATCGCACAGGGTGCAGTCGGCGCCGCAGGCCTTCCCCGTGCAGGGATCCCAGCCGCTGCAGCCGGACCACTCCGTGACGCACTGACCGGCCTCGCACCGCGACTCCGGACAGCTCGCCGTGCCGTTCGCGCACTGCTCGCAGGGCGCGCGCACCGCGGGGCAGTCCGCATCGACGGAGCACGACGAGCCGTCGCAGGTGTCCCACTGGACCTGGCACTCACCGCCCACGCACTGGCCGATCGGGCCCGCGCAGCTGCCGTCGGGGCAGAGCTGGCACACGGCAGGCACGGCACAGTCGCCGTCACTCTGGCACTCGCTACCTCCTCCGCAGTTCGGGAACTGCGGCTGGCAGCGACCACCCGCGTCACAGAACTTGAGCACGGCGGTCTCGGAACACGCCGGATCCTTCGGATCGCAGAGCGAGCACTGCGCGCCGCACGAGCGGTCGCCGCAGGGGTCCCAGCCGCCGCAGGCGGGCCACTCGGTGACGCACGCCCCGGCCTCGCAGCGCGTGGACGGGCACGACGCGGTGCCGTCCGGGCAGATCTCGCAAGGAGCGCCCACGGCGGGACACTCGACGTCGCTCTTGCAGGTCGAGCCGCCGCACGTCGCCCACTCCGTGCGACACGTTCCACCGACGCAGTAGCCCTTCGCGCCCGCGCAGGATCCGTCGGGGCAGATCTGGCACGAAGCGTCCACGGGACAGTCGGAGTCGGCAGAACACGTCGGAGGCGGAGCGCACCCGGGGAACGCGTCCGTGCACTCGCCTTCCTCGGTGCAGTACTTCACCGACCGCGTCTCTACACACGTCGGGTCCGCCGGATCGCACTCGGCGCAGGCCGCCCCGCACGCCTTGCCCGCGCACGGCTCGTAGCCGCCTCCCCCCGAGTCGCCCTTGCCGAGCCCGCCGCTGCCGTCGCCGTCACCCAGCGGCGAGACACCGCCACAGGCGACCGCGATGATCCCCACCGAACCCAAGATCCCGATCAAAGCTCCGATCTTCATCGTTTCCTCCCGCGGTCACGCCGCGCAGCTCTGGATTCCCGCCCAGGCGGGATCTGATCTCGAAAAAGTGCGGCTCATGGCGCTCCTGCCACGTCGCGAGCCCGCGCCGCCTGGGGACTCCGTGGCCAGGCACCCAGAATCTGCCGGGCGACGGCGGCGGCGGCATCGCGCTGCCCGAGCTCGAGGTGCGCCTGCATGCGGAGGTACGCCGCCTCCGGCCCGAGCCGCGGCGTCGAGAAATCGGCGCGGTAGCGCTCGAGGAGCACGAGGCGCCGCGCCGGATCGGCGCGCCTGGCAGCGTCCACCGCGGCGACCTCCCTGGCGAGCTCGCGCGATTCGACCGGCTCGGGGTCAGCCGTGCGGGCGGCGGCCGGACCCGACGAGACCACGGGCGCCGCGGGCGGCCGAGCCGCCACGGGCCGCGGAGGCAGCGCCGCAGGGCGGAGCTCGCGGTCCACGGGCGCTCGCGGCGATTCGAGGAACACCGCGGCGTTCGGCGCAGGCGTCGGTGGCGGGGCGTCTCGCAGCGCCGTGGCGCCACCCGCGGTGACCAGGCCGGCGAGCGCGCCCAGCGCGGTCCACTTCACCAGCGTCGCAGCCCCCGCCGCGGCACCCGCGCCGCTGGTCGCGAGGGCGGGTGCCGCCGCTCCGTGTGCCGCCGACGCGCTCGCCAGGATGGCGCTCGCAGAGCTCACGGCGGCCAGCGTACGCGTGATCGCCGCCTCGGAGGGGGCCTCGCTCCGCCCCGCCCTGAAGAGCGACCCTGCGAGATCGCTCGAACCTTCGTCCGCCCATCGCGGGGGCCCGTTCATCGCATGCCTCCTCTGTGCCTGGCCTGGTAGCGCCTCACGCGCGCGGTGAAGTCCTCGCGCGCGCGCCGAAGGCGAGATGCGGCGGTGCCCTGGGGTACGCCCAGCGCGTCGGCCATCTCGACGACCGTCAACGACTCTATCTCGTAGAGGACGAGCGCGGCGCGAAGGTCGGGATCCATCTCGTCGAGGAGCCGATCGAGCAGGTCCCGCGCGCGCCGCTGGTCGAGGGCCTCGTCGGGGCCCGGCGCGGCGTCGGTCAGATCCTCGAGGAGCCGATCTCCGTCCTCGCGCCGCCTGGCGCGCGTGCGGTGCGCCTTGGCGGCCACGTTGGCGGCCGTGCGGAAGAGAAACGCGCGCTCGCTTCCGGCGACGAGATCGCCGTGCCGCCGCTCCGCGACCAGGAACACCTGCTGCGCGGCGTCGTCGGCGTCTCCCTCGGCGACGCCCAGCCGTCGGAGGCAGCGCCAGACGAAGGGGAAGTGGCCCCGGACGAGCTCTTCGATGGACGCCGGGGCGGCCGTCACCGCGGGGGGGTGGTGCTCCTCTACGACGCTCGGCATCGCCACGACCCCGGTTCATCCCCGCAGACGGGGCGGCCGATCACCGAAAATGATGGAGCGGGGCGGGCCTGCTGCGTCGGGGCGGCGCGCGCGCTCACGCTCACGCCCCCCACCGTGCACCCGTTGGCCGGCCGGGGCCAGCGCCCGCCCTCGGCGCCCGCCGCTAGAACGACATTCCGAGGCCGGCGAAGCCGTCCGCCGCGATCGCCGGCACATCGTGGAACACGACCTCGGGATCCCGAAAGACGAACCGCTCCCGCGCGAAGGTCGCGGCGAGACCGCCTCCGAGCTGTACGAGCAGCACGCGCTCGATGGGCACCTCGAGCCGCGCCCGGGCGCCCGCGGCGAGCCACAGCGCCGAGGAAGCCCGCGCGCGGGCGACCTCCCCGCCGGCAATGCCCTCGCCTTCGAGGCGGCCCACCTCCAGCGCGCCGCAGGGGACCATCCGCAGGGGCCCGGAGATTTCGAGCGCGAAGGGGCAGGCCTCGGCGCGGGCCGCCCACAGCTCCAGGCGAGCCTGGCGCTCGGCGACCTCCACGACACGGCTGCGCCGCAGCGCAGCGGCGACGCGAATCCCAGGTCCGCGCGCGTCGCTCGATCGCACGCCAACGTAGGCGTCGAGCCCGATCACGGCGCGCGGCGCCACGGCGGTAGCCACGACGGCCAGCGCTCCGAGCTCGACGCGCGCCGTCGCTCGACGCGCGGGCGTCGGCGCCGTGGGTGGCGACGGGGCAGGTTCGGGCGCCTGGGAAGGGCGGGGCTCGAGCGCTGGCGCCGGCTTCGCGTCGACGGCGACGGGCGACGCCTCGCCACGCGCGAGCGCGTCGAGGGCCAGCGCGGTGACGAGCGCGAGCGCGGGCACGACCTCTTCGCACGAGTCGGCAGCGACCTCGCGACGAACCCGGTCGCCGCCGACGGTGACGATCTCCAGGGTCCCCGTGCTGCCGGTACCCGCGGCCGTTACGGTAGCGCGCAGGACGCGAGCCAGCTCGTCCGGGGCGGCGAGCCGCAGGTTCTCGCTCCTCGCGCGCACCTCGTGGACGAAGAATGCCTCGGACGGGCAGCCCTCCGGCGCTTCGTACGCGACGCGGTACGCCTCCAGCTCGGAACCGACGGCGGCCTTGCCGGCGAGCAGCGCCGCGAGCACGCCGAGGGAGCGCGCCGCGCCGGTCACCGGCGAAGAGCGCTCCCGTCGCTCCCGGCGTCGAAGCTGGCGTCGCCGTCCATCATGGCCTCGGGCCCCGAGGCTACCCCATCGACGTACCGGTCGAGCCGACCACGCGATCAGCGCCGCACGGCCTCAGGCGAGGTCCCTCACCGCGGCGTCGCGGCGTCCGAGGCGTTCCACCAGGGCGTCGCGCAAGGCCTCCACGCGTCGGGGGAGCATCCGGGAGGCAGGGTAGACGAGCTGAACCGGACCCCCGTCCACGCGCCACTCGGGCAGCACGCGTTCGAGGCGGCCACTCGCCGTCATGTCCTCGCATCGGATGCGCGGCAGGAGCCCGATGCCCTGACCTTGAACGACCGCTTCGAGGACGAACGTGAAGTCGTCGGTTCCGAACGGACCCGCTACCTCGACGGTGGCCCTTCGACCCGCCGCCTCCAGCTTCCATTTCACTCTGCCCCTCGACGGTCGAAACAGGACGCAGGGGCGCTCGGCGAGATCTTCGGGACGCGCGGGGTGCCCCCAACGCTTCAGATGGGCCGGCGACGCGTAGAGCACGAAGTCCGTCGTGAACAGCTTGCGGGACACCAGCGCCGAGTCGCGCAAGGGTCCGGCACGCACGGCCAGATCGATGCCCTCCTGAACGAGATCGACGTGGCGGCCCGTGACCACGACGTCGACGTGCACCTTCGGGTGGAGTGCGGAGAAGGGCGCGACGGCGTCGACGATGATCGCCGCCGTGTCCGGCGGCGCGGTCAATCGCACCACGCCGCGCAGCTCCTGGCGATCGCGCGACAGCTCGGCGCTCGCGTCCCTCAGCTCCGAGAGCGCGGCGCGCACGCGCTCGAACCATTCACGGCCGGCGTCCGTCAGCGCGAGCCGTCGCGTCGTGCGGCGCAAGATGGTCACGCCCATCTCCTGCTCCAGCCGCGACACGCTGCGGCTCACGGACGACTTGGGGACGCCGAGCGCCGCGGCGGCCGCCGTGAAGCTGCCGCGCTCGACGACCTCGACGACGACGGCTACCTGGTTGAGATCCACTGTTGTGCCATTCGGGACGATGAGTTGTGAATCAGAGAGCTAGTTGTACCATTCCGAACAATCAAGGTTGAGCGGGCACAACCCAACTGGACCCCAGAAGGAGACCCCCGATGGCCCGAATCCCCATGATTGCCCGGTACTTGCTCGGAGGCACGTTCCTCCTCTTCGGACTGAACGGCTTCCTCCACTTCATCCCGCAGCCCCCGCCGCCCGAGGCCGCCGGCGCGTTCCTCGGCGGGCTGGCCGGCGCCGGCTACTTCTTCCCGCTGCTCAAGCTCACCGAGATCGCCGCGGGGGTCGCATTGCTCGCGAACCGGCTGGTCCCGCTCGCCCTCACGGTGCTCGCCTCGATCGTCGTGAACATCGTCGCGTTCCACGCCTTCCTGGCGCCCGCCGGGCTCGGCATCGCGCTCGCGGTCCTCGTCCTCGAGGCGTACGTCGCCTGGACGCACCGAGACGCGTTCCGGTCCGTGGTCGCGTGGACTCCGTCACCGCGAGTCGATGCGACTCCCTCGCTGGAATCGGCTCTGGCCGACCCGGCCGAGTGAAATCAGCGCGGGGTGCGAGGAGATCGGCGCCCCGGCGTCGATCTCCTCGACCTGAAGTGGCCGAGCCCACTGGTAAGGAGCCGTCGCGGCGCCCTGCGGGCGAGTCTCCGTGCAACTGCGCCCGAACCGTTCCGGGTCGTCACGACGAAATAGCTCGGCAATTCTCCCAGCCGCCGAGTCGCGCTTGCGTCGTCGATGTTCGCTTGAGAGCGTCCGGACGTGAACCGCGAGGACTCGAGCGCTGTCGACGAAGAGCTCGCACGCACTCTCTATGCATCCGGCGTCACGATGGGCCTGCTCAGCGCGGGCGCATGCGCCGTGCTGGGCACCGCGATCTACCTGGCGTCCGGGCGGGAAACCGCGCTGGCATGGCCGGCCCTCGTCGGCATCGCCGCCATCACCCGCATCCCGCTCGTGCGCGCCTACGAGGCTCGCGCGCAGCGCGACTCCGCTCGCGTGTGGCTCCGGCGATTCACGTGGCAATCGCTGCTCTTCGGCGCGGCGTGGGGAAGTGGCGCGTGGCTGTGCTGGTCGGACTCGCCCGTCGTGCTCCTCGTCCTGGCGGCCGCCTACGGCGGAGCCTATCTCGGCGGCGTGATGGCGCTCGGCCCTCACGTCCCGGCGTGGGTCGCGTACGCCGCGACCATGGGAACTCCCTTCATCGTGAGGTGCTTCATCACGCCAGCCGTGTGGGCCTACGGCGCATCGACGTTCCTGTTCTGCATCGCCGGCGCGGTCTTCGTTCGTCGCTTCAACGCCGTGCTTCGGACGACGATCGAAATGCGGTTCGAGAATCGTCGCCTGGTCGAGGCCTTGGCGGTGGAGAAGGAGAGCGCTCTCGCGGCCAATGCCGCCAAGACCGCGTTCCTGGCCGCGGCAAGTCACGATCTGCGCCAGCCGGTCCACGCGGTGCGTCTGTTCGTCGCAGCGCTCGCCTCGACTCGGGACGACGAGGGACGTGAGCGTCTGCTCGCGCGGCTGGGTTCGGTCGCGAGTTCACTCGGCAACCTCCTCGACACGCTGCTCGATCTGTCACGAGCCGACGCCGGCATCGTCAAGCCCGTGCGTTCGGTCTTTCCGCTCGACGATCTGTTCTGCCTGCTCGACGGTGAGTGGAGGGAGCCGGCCCTCGCCGCCGGGCTCGAGCTGACCGTTGCGCCCACCTCGGTCTGGGTCGAGAGCGACCGCGAACTCGTCACGACGATCCTCCGAAACTTCCTCTCGAATGCCGTGCGCTATACCGGCAAGGGTGGGATCTTGCTCGGCTGCAAGCGCGCCGGCCAAGGGATGGTCTCAGTTCGCGTCTGGGACACGGGTCCCGGCATCGCACCCGCCCACCACGAGGACGTGTTCCGGGAGTTCGTGCAACTCGGCAACCCGGAGCGCCACCGCGAGCGCGGCCTCGGGCTCGGCCTCGCCGTCTGCCGGCGCTTCGCGGCCGTCGTGGGGCACCCCATCCGACTCCGGTCCACTCTCGAACGGGGTTCCTGCTTCTCTTTGGAGGTCCCACGCGCGATGCCGCTGCCCACCGCGCCTGCAGAGCTCGGCGACGAATCGTGCCTCCGCGGGAAGTACGTGCTCGTGGTGGACGACGACGAGAACGTGCTCACGGCCTCGTCTCATCTGCTTGCCGAGTGGGGCGCGACCGTTCGCGTCGCGCACGACGCCACCGACGCTCTCGCGATCGTGGAGTCCGGCCCGCTGCCGGACCTCGTCATCGCCGATCTCCGGCTGCGTGGAGAGCGCTCGGGGCTCGAGTTCATGGCCGCGCTGCGTCGCCGCCACGGGAACGCCGCACGCGGCGTCCTCGTGACGGGCGACACTTCGCCCAGCGCGCTCCTCGAGGCGTATCGTCAGGGCGTGCCGCTCCTGCACAAGCCCGTCTCGCCGCAGCGCCTCAGGCAAACCCTCGAGGCGGCGTGCGCGGTCCCCCAGGCGTCTCTCGACGACGGACAGCCGTGGTCGGCAGACGAGGGGGGTCGATGACGCAACCGGCGCCACCGATCCGCGTGTTCCTGGCGGACGACCACGCCGTCGTCCGCGGCGGACTCTGCGCGCTCCTGGAGTCCCAGGCCGACATGGTCGTCGTCGGCCAGTGCGCAGCGGCAACCGACCTCGTCGAGCGCGCACGCGCAGGCGCGTGGAACGTCCTCGTTCTCGACCTCGCCCTCGAAGGAAGTGACGACGCCAACCTGATCGCGGCGATCCGCGCCAGGCACCCCCGCGGCAGGATTCTGGTCTACTCGGCGCACCCGGAGGGCCCACTCGCGCTCGCTGCGCTCCGAGCCGGTGCCGACGGGTACGTCTGCAAACAGCGTTCGCTGGACGAACTCCTCGTTGCCATTCGAACGGTACACATCGACGGGAGCTACGTCACCGGCGCGATCGCATCCCTGCTGCTCCGCGCATCGTCACCGGCACAGGCGCCCACGCTCACCGATCGCGAACTCGCAGTCCTCGTCAGGCTGGCTCGCGGTGAGCGTCCGTCCGACATCGCTTCGGCACTGGACGTGAAGCCGAGCACCGTGAGCACTCACCTGCGCGCCATCAAGAACAAGCTCGGAGTGGACAGCATCGCCGAGCTCGTGAGGCACGCGCTCAGGACGGGGCTCATCGGCTGACGGGCTCTCCCCGTGGCTTCTCGAACTATTTCTAGGCGCATATCGAACTCGGCGGAGTGCTCGCGGAACTGCCCCGCGTCAAGGTGCGTGCGAGGTGATGAGGCCATGCTGACTCTCGGCGCCCTGGGACGCGCGAAGGCCCTTTTTCACCTCGGCGTTCCCATGGCCCTTGCGCTGGCGTGCAGCAGCACCAGCCGCGGCATCGCCACTGGGGACACGGACGCAGCCGGCACGGGCGACAGCTCCACGGCCGGGGCCGGGAACGCGGGCGGCGCAGCCGGCTCCAGCGCCAGCGGGACCTCCGGGGATGGCGGGGCAGCCGCAGATGGGGGCACCCGCGGGGGCGATGGCGGAGGGAATGCTGGCGGTGCCTCGGGCTCGAACGCTGGAGGCTCCGCCGGCGCCGGCGCCATGGCGGGGCTCGGTGGCGGCACCGGGGGTTCGTCGGCGAACGATGCTGCCGTGGACGGGCCGCGCTCCACCTGCATCACCAACTCGAACTGTGACGATGGCATGTTCTGCAACGGAAGCGAGTCGTGCGAGCCGGCGCGCGCCGAGGCCGACGCGTTCGGGTGCGTCGCGGGCACTCGCCCCTGCACCGACGTGTGCGACGACGAGAAGGACGCTTGCGTGCAATCGTGCGCCACGGGTTCGATCCCAGTGCTCGGTACCTGCAGAAGCACGTGCTCGGATCACTCGTCGTGCCAGGTCGGCGACGCTTGTGTCGAGGGGGCATGCCTTCCGGCCGCAGAAGCCTGCGCAGCCTGCGCGCTCGGGATCTGTGGGGCAGGGACGGTGTGCCGGCCCGTCGCCGGGTCGTGCGACGTCGAGGAGACGTGCAGCGGTGCCGACGTCGCGTGCCCAGCCGACGCCGTTCGATCCGCCACCACCACCTGTCGAGCGAGCACTGCTGGCTGCGACGCCGAAGAACGATGCGACGGCACATCGCCGACGTGTCCGGACGACGCCCTCGAACCCGCCGGTACGACGTGTCGCGGCGCCGCGGGGGCCTGCGACGTGCCGGAGGCGTGCACCGGCGTCTCGGCGCAGTGCCCTTTCGACGTGCTTCGTCCGAGCGGGTTCACCTGCCGCTCCGTCGCCGGAGGTTGTGACCTGCAGGAGGTCTGCTCCGGAAGTTCGCCCGACTGCCCGGTCGACGCTTTCGTCTCGGTGGGTACGGAGTGTCGCGGGGCCACCGGAGCTTGCGACGTCGCAGAAGCGTGCAGCGGAACGAGCGGTGCCTGCCCCGTCGACGGCTTCGCGCCAGGCGGGCAGGTGTGCCGAGCGAGCGCGGGTCCCTGCGACCTGGGCGAGCAGTGCTCGGGCGCGTCCCCCGACTGCCCGCCGAACGCTTTTCAGCCGTCGAGCACCGTCTGTCGTTCGTCTGCCGGCACCTGCGACCTCGCCGAGCAGTGCTCGGGCTCGAGCGCTGCCTGCCCGGGCGACGCCAAGCAACCCAACGGGCACGTTTGCCGCGCCTCCGTGGGCGCGTGTGACCTCGTGGAATCGTGCAATGGTTCGAGCGTCGCCTGCCCGGCGGATGCGGTACGCGCGGCCGGGTTCGTGTGCCGCGCCAGCGTGGGCGTCTGTGACCTGGCCGAGGCATGCGATGGCTCGACCGGCGATTGTCCGACGAACGCGTTCGTTCCGGCTGGGACCACGTGTCGCACGGGCTCGGGTGACGTCTGTGACCCGGACGAAGCGTGTGACGGCGTCGCCGCATCCTGTCCGGCAGACGTCATGACGTCGAGCTCGTTCGTGTGCCGCACTGCCGCCGACTCCTGCGACCCCGAGGAGACCTGCACGGGAACCGCGGGTGCCACGTGCCCGCCAGACGTACCTCTCATCACCTGTCCGGGAGCGACGACCTGCTCCGGCGGGGCGTGCCGCTTGCCGAACGGACGCGCAATCGCCTTCATCTCCAGCACGTTTCGTCCGGTAGGCCCCATGTCCGCTTCGGACGCACTGTGCCAGTCGCTCGCCAGCGCCGCGAAGCTCGGCGGCAGCTACGTCGCGCTGATGAGCAACTCCACCGTCAACGCTCGGGACAAGTTCCCCGACCGCGCCTACCACCGAATCGACGACGTGAAGGTCGCCGACGACAAGGCCGACATGTTCGATGGATCCCTGGACGCGTTCATCAACGTCACCCAGCTCGGCGTCACGTTGACCGGTCAATCGATCGACACGGGAACTCTTCCGGACGGCACGGCCGGCCTGCACTGCACCGATTGGACGGTGACGGGCGGAAGCGCCCAGAAGAACTACGGCATCTTCGACACGCGCTCGGGTTGGTGGGTCGGCGGGAACGTCGCGCTCTGCTTCGGGCAGGGTCGCGTCTACTGCATCCAGTCGGATTGAGCGCAGCGGTGCCGCTCACGGACGGACGATCAGTGCACGTCCGGCGGCACGGGCACCTGGCAGACGGCCGTCGGCGTGAGCCACTTGATCACGTTCACCCAGAACAGCTCCACCTGATAGTCGGGGTGCCCGCTCCACTCGCTGTTGTAGGTGATCCACTCGTCGCCCCAGACGGCGACGCGCCCGCTCGTGGGTTCGGACACGGCCAGCAGCGTGTGACCCTGCTCTCCCGCGATCGCCGTCCCGCCCTGCGCCGCGTACCCGTTGTCCACGCCGACCCGCGAGACTCCCGTGCTCACGGGATGCGGGATCCACCCGGTGATGGGGACGGTGCTGCCACCCAGCTTCGGGAGGATCTGCTGGCTTCCGTACGAGTGGCCGAAGCGCTGCAAGAGGAAGTTCGCGTTCATGAGCTCGGAGGGAGCACCGTAGCCGATCAACGTCATGAGTCCGCCGCCCGCGCGAACCCACTCCTCGAGGGCGTCGGCCTCGACCGGCGCGTACGAGCGCCCGATGACCGACAGGTTCTGCGCCACGATCACCTGGAAATCCTGCAACAGCGCGGACGTCAGCGTCTGACCGGCGAGGTCCGTCGCGCCGAAGTCGCTGCGCGCCGTGAGCCAGCTCGCGAACACGTCCCCCTGACCCCACGGGCCCGCCACGCCCAGCGTCGCGATCTTCAGGCAGTCACAGATCCCGTCCTTCCCCTTGTCCACGTCGTCGACGATGCCATTCCCGTCGTCGTCGATGCCGTTGCAGAGCGCTTCGTTGCCGGTGGCGCCACCGCCGCCGACCGCGGCCGAGCCCCCGAAACCTCCGTCGAAGAACGTCCCGCCGGCGCCGCCCGAGGTCGCGGCGGATCCTCCCTGACCCGCTCCGCTCGTCCCGGCGCTGCCTCCCTGTGCCGCTGCGCCCGCGTCACCGGCGAGACCGGCACCGCCGCCCGCGGCGCGAGACTCCCCCGAGCCCGCACCGCCGCACGCGGAAAGGAGCGCAACCGACGCGACGAATCCGCGAACGCTGCGGATCCAGATCACCGGGACCATTGGCGCAGGCTAGCCGCGGGGCGCACGGGTGTCGAGACGACGACCCTTCGCAAACGCTCGCTGCGGCGGACACGAACTCGCCGTCGTGCGCCGCCCGGCGCTGCGACACGGCCGTGTTACACTCCACCCCGGACATGGGGCAACGAGCAGCTTCGCCGGTCGTCTCGTTCGCCGTGGCGCTGCTCGGTGCCGCGGCCTGCGGCGGAGAAGAGTTCGGCGATGGCGGCGAAACCGGCCAGGCGGGGAGCGCGGGCAGCTCGACCCTGGACGCGCGAGGCGGAACCGGTGCCGGCGCGAGCAGCGCCGGCGGTGCGTCGGGCGCCGCCGCTTCGAGCGGCCATGCCGGCACGACCGGGAACACGGACGCGAGCGCGGCCGGTGGCGCAGCGGGGTCCGGTCACGCGGGTACCGCGGGCATCGGCCTCGACGCCGCGTCGGACGTGACCTCGCGCGACGCGGGCTGCGCCGATGGCGAGCGCGAGCTCTTCACCGACGTGACACGTTTTCCAGACGTCGCGGGATGCTCCGGGGGCTTCAGTGTGCCCGGCGTCACGACGGACGGTTCCCGCGCGCCTCGCTGCGCGCGCGCCGGCGGGGACGATGGGGTCAATCCGGTCGGCGCCGGGTGCTCCGTCGAGGATCTGTGCGCGGAAGGGTGGCAGGTCTGCGCCAGCGCCGCGGAGGTCGCGGCTCGCGGCGTCACGGAGTGCGACACGAGCGCCACGGGGCCGGCGATCTGGATCACGCGACAGGGCTCCGGGCCCGGCTTTCCGTCGGACTGCGTGGACGGCGGAACGAACAACCTGGTGGGATGCGGACCGCGCCTGGTGGACGCGGGTTTCCCCGGGGCCGTGCCCGCCAGCTGCGCGCCCCTCGATGCGATCTGGATCTGGCGGGACTGCGAGGCCGTCGGGGTCTGGAGCTGCAACTCGACGAGCGCCGAGCCCACGGTCGTGACCAAGGGCGGCCCGGACCACGGCGGCGTGCTCTGCTGTCGAACCGATCCGACGCGGTGAGCGGGCGTGCACGCACGACGCGACGCCACGAACCGCGCGGCGGCGACGGCAACGGCCGCCGCCGTCGCCTTCGCAGTCCTCGGCACGGCGTGCCGCGAGCCGACCCAGATCACGGTGCGAGTGTCGACGGACGTCCCCTGCACGGACCTGCGAGGCACGGTCGTGACGGCCGGAGTGCTCGGCGCGCTCGCCGGTGCGGGCGCGCGCGGGGAAACGGATCGGTGCGACCCGGAGACGGGGCGCCTCGGGACGCTCGTCGTGGTTCCGAGCGGCGGCCGTGACGAGCAGGTCGCGGTCGAGGTGGTGGCAGGCTTCGGACGCGACGTCGCGGACTGCGAGGGCAGCTATGGACCCGGGTGCATCGTGGCGCGGCGCGCGCTCCGGTTCCTGCCTCACCAGAGCCTCACGCTACCGGTCACGCTCCGAGCGGCGTGCGCGGGCATCGCCTGCCTCAGCACGGAGACCTGCCGGAACGGAGGATGCGTCGATGCCCACGTGGACGCGAAGGCGTGCGCCGACGCGGACGGCTGCGGGGAGGACTCCCTGGCGCCCGAC
Organism: uncultured Polyangiaceae bacterium; assembly: GCA_964487605.1. GTDB lineage: Bacteria > Myxococcota_A > Polyangia > Polyangiales > Polyangiaceae > JAJDAH01. Next base: position 93,165 of record CAZARU010000003.1, on the reverse strand, counting down.
CCGCTTCGCATCGCTGGCTGCGGGGACACCGCCGGACTGGATCCCGACGCGCCCTGGCCGATGCCCGGCTTCTGTCCGACCCGCCAGGGGCTCGCGCCGCACCGTGCGCTGTCGGACGTCCGGCTGGACTGGAAGATCACGACGGGACGCGGCGCCGTGCCGGTGCTGGGCGCCTCCGGACTGGTCTACGTGCCGGGCGACGAGGCGTTCCACGCCGTCGACGCCGAGACGGGCGTGGAGCGCTGGTCCGTGCCCACCGGCGCGGTCACCGGCCCGGGCGTGCTGGGCGCGGACCGCACCCTGTTCTTCGCCGTCGCCGACGGCACGGTACGCGCGGTGTCGTCGGAAACCGGCGCCGCGCGGTGGACCTACGCTTCGGGAGACCTGGAGGAGCCGCGCGCACTCGTCCACGGGGCGAACGGTCTGATCTACTTCCGTGAGAACGGCAGCGACTCGGTCACGGCCGTGAACACACGCGACGGCACGCTCGCCTGGACCGCGCTGCGCGGACTCGTGAGCGGGGGGCCCACGTTGGGAACCGACGGCGCCGTGATCGTGACGGGCACGTCGGACGTCAGTGCCCTCGATCCCGGCACGGGCGCGGTCGTCTGGAACGTCGGGACGTTCAGCACCAACGGTGTGGGCTTCACCGATCCGGTGGCGACGCGCGACGGCGCCGTGTACGTCACGAGTCACCGCGGCCAGCTCTCGCGCCTCGACGGGCGCACGGGCGCGGTCAGGTGGCAGCGCACGGTGAGCCCGGGGGACCAGAACGCGTCCCCCGCCATCGGCCCCGACGGTACCGTGTACCTCGGAACGACGGGCAACGAGGTGCTCGCGATTCATCCGGACGACGGGCGCACGCTGTGGACGGTCTCGCGCACCGACCGGGTCCACACGCCCGTCGTCGATGCGGCGGGTGTGGTGCTGGTCACGGGGTTCGACTACGCCCTGACGGCGATCGACGGCGTCACGGGGACCGTCGCGTGGACTCTCCCGCTCGAGGCCGACGCACCGGACGACCCGCCCTCCATCGGTGCGGACGGTTCGCTGTACGTGCAGTCCCGACTTGGACGGCTGGCGCGGGTGACTCGATAGGCTGGCCGTCTGCGATCGGAGCGCCGCGCTGGCGGACCACGGAGTGCCGGACCCACCTGGCGTGATACCTTGTACCGGTCGAAGCCAAGGGGCGGCGGCGAAGCGTGCACCACGGGCTCGGACTGCGCCGACGGCTGGGAGGGCGCGGGCGCGGTGTGCGTCGAGGTGGACGCGCCGGACGGTGGCGGCGCTGGCGCCGGCAGCGGTGGGAAGGTGACGTCGAAGGACCAAGGCGGGTGGGCGCCCTTCGGCGGTGTCGCGCCTCCGCGTCTGAGCCACGGGCGCACCGCGCGCCGATCTCGGACGCGCCATTGACGGCGGTCGTCTCCGGTGCGACCGCTGCGCCGTGCAGCAACCGCCTCCCACCCCGCAGTACGGGCCCCCTCCTGGCGCCGAGCCCGGCGCGAACCCGAGCGCGATCACGAACGCCAAGCTCATGCGAGGTTGCGGCGGCTGCGGCTGCGCCTTCGCCGTCCTCGCTTCGCTCGGGGGAGGCGTGCTCATCGCCTTCGGCATGCAGCGCGCGACCGAGGAAGCGCTGCCCTTCGGGATCATCCTGTCCGGCCTGGCGGTCCCGGCGGCGATCCTCGGGGGAGTCCTGCTGGGACTCGGGATCAGCAAGCTGAAGAAGCTCGGCCGATGACGTAGCGCGACGGCGCGTGTCAGGGCGCCTTCACGCAGCATCCGGTGAGGCAGTACTCGCCGGCGGGGCACGGCGGCTGCGTCACCCCCAGATTGCCGCATTGCTGGCGACCGGGGGGGCACGACTGAATCGGCGCGCCGGTGCACGACGTCGGCAGCACGCGATCTCGCATCACGCAGATCTCGCAGGGGTCGCACGCGTTGAAGCAGGACATCACCGGTGTGCAGGGGCGACACGAGTTGAACGTCGACGACCGGCAGGTGGGCGTGCCGAGCCAGAAGTAGTCGCCGCTCGCGGCGGTCGTCAGGTTCTCGCAGCATCCGAAGCAGTCGCAGCCGTTCGGCACGAGCGACCCTTCGACCATGCCGCACTGGGAGTTGCAGACGGCCGACGTCCCGCTCAGAGCCGCGCAGTCACGCGCGCCAATCGTAGCGCTCGGATTGTACGGGCAGCTCTCGAACGGCGTGAGCGGGTCGCACGCGTACGTCCACTCGCAGCCGTCGTCACCCGGTCCGGCATTGTCGTCGAAGTAGCAGTCCGCGGTGCACACGGGGAACCCCGGAACGCCCATGTCGAACACGTCTTCGAGGTCGTCACAGGGGCCGGTGCACTCGGGATCGGCCGAGTCCGCCCTCCCATCGGAGTCGTCGTCGATGCAGTTGCCGCACTGCTTGACGACGCCCCGGCACGTCACCTGGGTGCAGCTCGGAGTGCCGCCGCTTCCGCCGGAGCCACCGGTCCCCATGCAGCTCGGGGCGCAGGCCGGGTTCGCGAGGCACTGTCCGAGGTGATCGAACGCAGCAGGGGCGACGACCGTCGCTGCCGCGGGACATCCGGCCGCCGCGCAGGATGGGTGGTTGCTGCACCCCTTCGCTCGCATGCAGTTCACCGCAGCGTCGCACTCCGGCCATCGCGTCCCGCACTCCGCGTCGGCGCTTCCCCCCTGAATGCAGCCGCAGAGACACTGCCAGCAGCCGTCACCGGGGTGTGCGTTCACGCAGTTCCCCGCGGTGGCGCCACCAGCACCTCCCACAGGACCCGTGCCACCCGCGCCTCCGGCGGGTCCGGTGCCGCCCACACCCCCTGGCGTGCACGCGCTCAGGCACTCGGCACACGTCGACAGCTCGTCGATCAGCAAGAGGTCGGCGACCGAGGCGATCTCCGCCGCGCACGCGCCCTGCGCCGCGCACGCGCTCGCCGACGGGCAGCCCGCGGTGCGCATGCAGTCGAAGGCAGGCTTGCAGTCGGTTCTGCCGGCACACGCGGCGACGGTCGCTTCGCTCAGGCACGCGGCGCACACGCAGTCCCCGCAGGCATCGGCGGTGATTATCTGACGGCACTCCTCCGTGCCGGTCGTGCCCCCGCTCCCGCCCGGGCCGCCGCCCGCGGCGCCACCCGCGGCCGCTGCGTCGCCCAGCCCGCCGCTGCCGTCCACCGTGCCGGAGCCGCCGGCCGCGGGACCCGCGTCGCGCCCACGTCGCTCGTCGATTCCGAGCACCGTTGCGCACGCCGCCACCAGCAGCGACGTAACCAGCAGGCTCCCTGCCCCGCGTGCCGCCATGGGGTCCAGAGGCTACTACCGCGGCTCCGGGAGCGCATCTGCTCTGTCTCGCGCCACGCGGTGAGCGCCGCGCGTGCGCTGGCGGGTGACGTCTTCCTCCGCGCCGAAGACGCTCCTAGCTAGGGCCCCGACCGATCAGAGGGTACCGTGTCGAGCGGTGCAGCGCGCGCTCACGAAAGCTGCCGACTCGAGACCATGAGCACGCCGCTCCTCTGGGCCGTGTCGGTGATGACGATTGGCACGGTGACGCTCTCGTTCATGGGTGCCGTCTGGACGCGGCTGCGCCCCGCGCGGAGCCCGAGGCTCGTCGTGCCCCCGCTGTTCGCAGTGTTCGGCCTCACGGCCACGGTGCTCGTGTGGATCATCCTCTTCGTCGAGTACTCGCGCCCTGGCTTCTATCCGTCGCCGATTCCGCTGGTCCTCGCCGGCGTCGCCGTTCCCGTCGCGATGTTCCAATCCTTTCTGCGGCGACGCCGTCGTTGACCGATCAGGCCGCTTGGCCCGGTACCAGATCCCGCATGAGCCACGTCGTTCGTCGCTGGTACGCCGCTTGCTGCTCGTCCGCACCTGCATGAACGTTCGCACGCCCGCGGGCCCCGAGCCGCGACACCTGGATCGCACCCGGCACATCCTGAGCCACGCGGTGCTTGCGCTCGCCTGCGGCTGCGGTGGCACCGCCGTGGACGACCGGAACACCCGCACGGGTCCACGGGCAGGCCCTACGGGTCCCGCGGTGCTCCGGGTCCTGGTGGCCCCGACGAAGCTCTTCGACGCCGCGGGCGCGCCCCATGATCGGGGGCAGGTCGTCGGCCGCAACGGTGGATTCGACTTCCTCGCGGGGTACGAGGCGGGCGGTGTCACCGCTCGGCGTGCGTACGTCCGCGGAGCGCGACTCGCCTTCGACGGTGAACAGCAGCGCGTCATCTCCGACGCTCGAAACTACTACGAGGTGTCGACGAACGGCGACCAGCTCGCGCTCTGTCACAATCGATTCGACGCCGACCCGATCCACTTCTCGGTGTTCACCGGAGCGTACGAAGGCGGCGTGAGGGGGCAGCTCTGGGCGAGCGCGTCGCTCTGTGACGGTGTGGCCTTCCGCGAGGCTGCAGGCATGATAGCGGTTCACAAGCGCGCGCCGGACGGCCGCTGCTGCTCGAGCGCATGGGTGGTAGATGTCGCGCCGAGCGGAACGCCGACGTCGGAGGAACGACTGGCGCTCCCCGAGGGGAACTTCGACGACGTGTCGCTCACCGCCTACCCGCGCGGGTTTGCGTGGGCCGGGTACGCAGACTCGACCGGAACGGTGAACGTGACGTTCGCTCCCGAAGGTGAACACGAAACCACCGTGGAGATCCCGGACGAGAACGCGGGAACGCGACCGAAGATTTCCCCCTGGCCCTTCGGCGATGACGCCATCGCCGTGAGCTGGCAAGCAACGGACACTCGGTCCCGCGTCGTGGTCGTCAACCCCTCGGGGACCGTGCTCGTGGACCATCTCATCGACCGACCCGAGGAGCGCTGGGTATCCCGCCCGGAGATCACTTCGTTCGCCGGCGGGCTCGTCGTCGCCTGGGGCGAGTGCCCTCCTTACGAGGCCGAGGATGACGAGGGCGAGGTCGTCGTCGCGGTCCTGGGCTCCGACGGTGCCGTGCGCGACTCGAACTCGTTCCCCGGCTGCTCCCGGCCGGACGTCGCTGCCGACGACGAGCACATCGTCGTGATGCTCGCGGACGAGCTGGACTCCTATCGCGCGGCCGTGCTCGAACTCGTCGTCCCCTGAGCCGACCAGGCGGCGCCGCGCGCGGCTTCCGCGGCTTCCCCCACGCCGCGGGAAGCCGTCGCGTGACCGGCGAGAGCGGCGAGTTGGACACCGCGCCCACGGTGAAGGATCGTCCATGCACCCGTGCCCGATCGTTACGACGTCATCGTGGTGGGGGGTGGTCCCGCCGGGAGCACTTTCTCCGCCCTTGCCGCCAAGTCGGGCCTGCGCGTGCTGCTGCTGGAGGCTGCCAAGCATCCGCGCGTGCACATCGGCGAAAGCCTGCTGCCGGGGGTCATCCCCATCCTGGACGAGATGGGAGCCCTCGAGGAAGTCCGCACGGGACCATTCTTCGAGAAGACGGGAAGCACCCACCTGGGTTGGGGGCTCACGCAGCACTGGGATCTCTGGTTCGCGGACTCCGAGCTGTACGACCGGGCCTGGTTCGTCGAGCGCGCGGAGTTCGACCGGATCCTGTTCGAGACGGCCGTGCGACAGGGAGCGGACGCGCATCAGGAGGCGTCGGCAAAGCGGTTCTTGTGGGAGGGCGACCGCGTCGTGGGCGTGGAGTGGAAGCCGAGGGGCGACGCGCCGGTGCGCGAAGCTCGCGCGCCGTTGACGATCGATGCGACGGGGCAAGCGTTCACCCTGGCGCGTGAGCTGGGCCTGCGAAGCGTCATCGACGGCCTTCAACACCAGGCGTCGTGGGCGCACTACGAGGGCGGCGGGCGGTTGCCCGAGCCTCGTCGCCGACAGGCGCTCTTCGTGGCCGCCCAGGGGCACTGGTCGTGGCTCTTTCCCCTGACCGAAACGCTCACGAGTGTCGGCGTCATTCGCCTGGACGACGAGGCGACCCCCGGTCAGGACCGGGAGCGTGCCTTCGAGGAAACGATCCGCGGCGACACGCAGATCATGAGCGTGCTCGGGACCGCGGCGCGTCGCGTGACTCCCGTTCGAACGCAGCGAGACTGGAGCTTCCGCGTGTCGAAGGTGGCCGGGCCCGGCTGGATGCTCGCCGGAGACTCGTCCGGCTTCATCGATCCGGTGCTGTCCACCGGCGTGTTCCTCGCGATGCACGCCGCGTCACGCGCAGCGCGCGCGGCCGTGGGCGTCGTGCGGGGCACTCTCGACGAAACCTCGGCGCTCGCCGCCTACGCCGCGGAGCATGCCGATCTGTTCGGCAATCTGCTCCGCATCGTCCGCTTCTTCTACCAGCGAAACCTCCACAAGGAGGACTACTTCTGGGAGTCCAAGCGCGTCCTCCTGGAAAAGGGTACGGAGCTCAAGCCGCAACGGGCGTTCCTCGCCCTCACCAGCGGCCTGGTCCAGAACCTGGTGCTCGAAGAGCGCCGAGCGCGGGTCACCGAGCAGCGCGAGAGCGCCGTGGCCAGCGTCTCCGCAGTGGACGTCGAGGAACGCGACCCCGACGACCTCGGCTTCGTCTGCATTCACCTGCGGTACCGCCACCTCGACGAGGACGTGGCACTTTACGTGCTGCTCGAGCCGAAGGATCCGGGATCACCGACCCTGTTCAGAACCAGGAACTTCCACCTGAACTGCATGGCCCCGCGGTTTCGGAACGATCCCATCAGCGTGCCGGAGCTGGCGCCGCACCTGCGCTCGCTCTGGAGCTTCGTGTCGTCCCTGGACGAGCGGGACGGCGAGTCCATGTCGTCGTTCTGGCGCCGGATTCGCTCCCCGCTGTCGTCGTACCTGCGTGATCTTCCGGAGCGGTTCTCCCTCGTTCGCGTCTTCGGCGAGTGACGCTCGCGGCCCCCGAACCGATTCACAACCTCTCGCGGAACGCCCTCGACGAAGCGTGCCTCGGTCCGCCCCGACGCTCGAGGGGCGCTCCCGCGGTCTCGAGTGCATCGAGCACCGCGCGCGCCGTCAGCATCACGTCCAGGCCTTCTCGAGCGCCGACGGACGCCTCGCGCTCGCCGATGACCACCGCGCGAAAGTCGAGCAGCATCGCGCCAATCTCGCTACCGCGCCGCTCGACGGCCTGCGTCGTGCCCCCGAGGGTCAGCATCACGTCGCGCCCCACGCGCGACCACCTCGCCGCGATGGAATCGCCCGAACCCTTCTCGATCTCCAGCGAGTCTTCCGCCGCCGTGAAGTCCACGAGCAGGTTCACGTCCAGCGCGGGATACGCGAGCCGCAATCGCAAGCGCTCCAGCGTGCTGACGCCACGGTGCTGCACGTCCAGGACGCGCGCGGCGCCCCCACCTGCAGCGCGGCCGGCGAGCACCAGTACGTGGTAGAGGGTCTCGTACACGGCCCCCCGACTCCACGCGCGTGGAGCGTCGGGGCTCGACGGCGTCGTGCGCTTGGTCATTGTCACGTCGCTCGCCGCCACGCCGAAGAAGCGCTCGAGGCCGTGGGCGAACAGCACGTTGTGCGCCGGCATCAAGGCGACTCCACTCCGCTCGACCAGCGCAACCAGCTCCTCGGCTTGCGGGAGCGTGGACGTGAGCGGCTTCTCCATCAGCACGGGCACTCCGCGCGAGAGCGCCGCCGTCGCCAGCTCGTGGTGCGCGTCCGTCGCGGCAGCGATGATCACGCCATCCGGACGAACGTCGTCCAAGACGTCGGCAAGACTCGTGAAGCTGGGGCACGATCCGAAATCGCGCAGGTCCGCGTCGGAAGCGTGGGGAGAGGCGACCGCCTCGATGGCAAGCCCCGAGACGGCGAGCGCCTCGCGGGCAATCCGAGCGGCGCGGTGCCCCGTGCCGATCAGGGCGAGGCGCACCGGCCGGCTTCGCGCCGGAGCGACCAGCGGAAGGTGCACTCGGGACGGCACGACCTGCTCCACGTCCCGCCAGGGCGGATCACGCTCCGCGTCGAGGCTCCGTGACGGAGGCCACGCCTCCTCGAAGCTGCCCGGCATGCCCCAGGAGAGGCTCCCGGCGGCGCGCCAGCGCTGGAACTCCTCCACGTCCTCCGGACCGAAGGGAGCGCCCTCGATCGGACGCAGCTCGTCGAGCCCGTACCTGTCGGCATAGGCGCGCCACACGCCCAGGCAGTACCGCGTGTACCGGCAGTCGTCGCATCCCGGCGCACGCACCTTCTGGTGCCGATCCTCGCTCACCGCTTCGTTGACGATGCCGAAGAGGTCCGACCAGGGCGCGTACCCGCCGAGCACGCACGGCGGTATGCCCTGGCGGGAACCCACGACGACCGGCTGACCGAGCTCGAGCGCGGCGCCCATGGCCCGCGCCAGGTCCGGCATGACGTCCGACATGCGCGGCATGAGGCCGATGTTCTGAAGCGCCCTGAACTGAGGCGTGACGAACGCGAAGCTGATGAGGGGAATGCCGCCCCAGCGCTCGGCCGCGAAACGCACGAAGCGCTCGAGGTGACGGGCGTTGTGCGCGTTGATGACGTGGTTCAGCGCCGTCAGCACCTTGCTCTCGACGAGGAGGTCGACGGCCCGGACGGTGCGCTCCCAGTCGCCATCCTTCAGCGTCAAGAGCCTGGAGATCTCCTCGGAGTGCCCGTGCAGGGAGACGAACGCGTGCGTGAGGCCCGCCGCGCGCAGGCGCTGGACGCGCTTGGGGTTCAGGAGCACACCGTTGGTGATGAGCTCGACGGCGGGGACACCCAGCCGGCTCGCGACTTCGACGTAGCTCTCCAGCTCCGGCGTCAGCGTCGGTTCGCCCCCGCTGAACGAAACCAGCCGGACGCCACGGCGCGCCGCCCGAGCTATTTGCCGGCGCATGAGGCCGGGGTCGGGCCACACGTTGCTCGACGTCTCGTTCGCGCTGCAGAACGTGCAGTCCTGGTTGCAGTTCACCGTGGGACGCAGGACCAGGCGCTCGGCGTCGCGCGACGCGAGCCACTGCTCCGGTGTGTGGCGCCGGCGACGTCCCGCCGCGCTGGGATAGAGCCCGCGCGGGCGCGCCGCGTAGGGAACGATGCCCTGCGTGCCGTGGGCCGCGGCGTAGCTCTGCGCGACGCCCGGGCAACTTCTGCGAACCGCGCACCGGCCGCACGTCGCGTCGGGTCGAACGCAGCCGTCGATGGCGTTCGAGCGGCCGCGAGGCGCCAGGGAGAACGCATCGTGGAGGTCGGGGTGCTCTCGCAGGGCACACAGGGGCACCGCACTCACGCCACCCAGCTCGGCGTGCACGTCGAGACTCCGGCACGCGTGGAGCGCCGAGGCCAGCACGGTAGCGCCTTGCCCATCCCACGCCGCCGGGGCCAGGGCCGAAGGCAGCGCCGAGCGCACGATGTGGAAGTGCGCCGCCCGGAGTTCGGGGACGGCCCGCTTCGCGAGTTCCACGACGCGATCGGGTCTCTGTAGGCGTGCCGCGAGCAACGGAACTTCGACCTCGACGGCGACGCCAACGTGGTGAAGCGCGCGCATGCCGAGCAGCGCGCCGACGAGCGCGTCGTCACGCCCGGCTATGCGATCGTGAACCCTCGCCACGTGCGAGAAGATCGGCACGATGGCGCGATCGACGCCCAGATCGCGCAACCGACGCGCCTCGGCTTCCGTCACGCCGACGGCATGGGTCCTCACCACGACCTCGCCAAAGCCGGCGCGGCGAGCCCCATCGACCACGCTGGCGAGGAGCGGATTCGTGGTTGCAGCTCCCCGCAGGACGATGCGGCGTCCCCCGCCGCTCAGGGTACGAGCCAGCGTGGGGTCGTCCGTGCGCGGCTGTCGACAGTCGCAGGGCGCGCAGGAGAGCGAGCAGGTGCCGCCCAGGCGTACCTCCGCGGTCGCGCTGGCCCTCGTCATGATGCTCGGACGCGGTGGCCAGATGCCGCGCTGCTGGCACTGGGCGCGTCGCGCGTCGACGTCGCGCGTCGGCCGTGCTGAACGTACGGGCGTGGCACGAGGGCAAGCCTAGCACGGCGACCCAGGCCGGTCGGTCCGCGCACCGAGGGGCCGCTCAGTGGGCGAGCGGGAGTCGACGCGCGGTGGGACGAACGCCAGGATCGATGCGCGACCTCGCTTCGCTGGCAATGGCGTCGTGGCACGCGCGGATCTCTTCGCCCCACTCCGGTCGGTGCCTTCGACCGAAGTCCGCGAGGCGGTCGAGCTCCGTCAGAACACGCTGCACCTCCGACGCGTCGTCGTAGTAGTCCAGCCCGTCCGGGCCCCGAGGGTTGAGCGGCAACAGGCGGATCGTCAGGTCGCGCGCATGTGCCAGCGCGCCGAAGTCGACCAGCGTGTGCGCGTTCGCCGGCTGCACCACGAACACGACGGAGATCCTGAACCAACGCACCGCGCGCCTCCGGTGCTCGACGAGTGCGTCGATGTTGCAGAGAACGTCGTCCAGGGGCACGCCACGCTGGACCGCCTCGTAGACCTCGGCGGTGCCCGCGTTCAGGCTGATGGCGACGTCGCCGAAGCTGCAGCGCTCCATGTGTGCGAGCGCCCTGGGCGTCATCAGGCTGCCGTTGGTGGTCAGGTTGACGTGGGCGTCCGGCCACCTCGCCGCGTCGAAGTCCCGCAGAAAACGCATCACCAGCGGGTTGGCGAGGGGTTCGCCACCCAGCAGGGTCAGAGTGCGCAGCGTGGGCATGAACGCCGGGATCTCTTCCCATATCTCGTCGGGGAGGTCTCGGCGCGGCGTGCGCCCGTGAAGGCACATGATGCAGTCGTAGTTGCAGTAGGTCCCGGCGCAGACCGCCATGTAGAGCGGAAGACCCTGCGCAACCTCCCTGCGCTGCGCGATGTCGTCGGCGACTGCGAGCTGGTTGCGCACGTACGCGTCGCTGCCCGGATGCACCTCGAAGCGTCGTTCCTCGTACCGACGTGAAGCGAGCCACGGACAGATGGGGCGGCAGAGATCGTTCAGCTTCGCCGTCGCCATGGTCCGGCGCGCAAAGCGGAATCCGTCCCCGTTCCACACGGCGGAGAGCGAGGAGTCCACGATGCTGCCGCGGTCCCCGACGGTCCAGGTAGAGCAGCACTGATGCGCGAAACCCTCGACGTTCGTCAGCTCCAGGGTGGTCCAGGGTGTGACGCACACCACCTGCGGATCGCGCTGGACTCGCAGCGCCGGCGGCACGACCGAGCGCTCCAAGGCCGGCTCCGCCTGCACGGGTTCGGGCACGGCCGTGAGCTGGTCGGTCGGGACGCCCGCCCCGTCCGCGTTCCACGAGCACCGGTACGCCAGCGCGCACTGACCGCAGATCGGGAGGGTGGTGTTCTTCGGTGTGGCGTCGTGGCTCCGACCGCGCTCCGGGTCTCGCAGGACGTGCCGCCACGCGCCAGGGCGTTTCGCGAACGCCCGCGGCAGGGAGCAGGGCGGAAGGAACCCGCGACCCGGCCGCCGAGCCATGCCGAACGCCACCGTCTCGCGCTGGGCCACGAGCCCGCTCCACGCTTCCAGCTCCGCCGGCGTCATCCGCGCCGTGCCGGCGACGATCTCCACGAGGAGCGGGCGGTCCCCGAGGCGTTCAGCAATCGAGGCGACGCGCTGCGGGTCGTGCGCCTCCGCGCGTACGAGCGCGCTCGCTCCGAGGTTCGTGCCCTCCAGGGATTCGACGGCGGAGGTGAGCTCTGCCGCTCCCCGCACCGCATCGGCGTGCACGACGACACCGTGCACGCCGCGCTCCGCCAGGGACTTCGCGAGGGGGGCATCTACCCGGCGGGCGGGCATCTCCAACGACACACGCTGCGGGTCAGCGGCCGCGCGGTTGTGCTCCAGGAAACGATCGAGATCCGCCCATTCGCTGGCATCACCGCCACCGAGCACCAGCTCGGGGTGCGCGCCCAGCGCCATCACGTCCTGCAGTGACGCGGGGCGCGCGCCGGGGCCGCAGACCCCACAGCTCGCGCAGGGCGTCGCGCAGCCCGAACTCACCACGACTCTACGGCCCAACGTCGCTCAGCCTAGCACCGAGCCGCAGTCATCGATCGTTGGCTCGAATCGCGTCACAGACCGCCGCGAGGGCGCGCGTCTGGCCCGCCGTCAAGCGCGCGTCTCCATGCCGAACGTCATAGTGGCGAGATCGCGCGTAGTGCTGCTGGTCGCTCCGCGGCGAAAGCTCGAGGACGAGCGGCGCCTCCGTGGGATGCTCGAAGCTGGCACACGCGCGATCGACGCGACGCGACAGGGTGGCCAGTCGCCATCCGCCCTCGAATCCTCCATCCACGTCGAGCGGGGCCAGGAGGCGCCGGAACCGGGTGTCCAGATCGCCTTGCGACGCGCTCGCGGAGTCCGGGGGGCGGGCGGCACTCGAGCGGGTTCGCACGGCGTGGGCCGTCAACTCGCCCACGTTCTCCGCTTCGGCGAACGCTTCGAGGAGCCCCTGGAAGAGGCGCATTTCGTCCCGGCCTCCGCTCTCTTCCACCAGCGCGGCCGCGAGGGACGCGAAGTGCGCGACCTCCGAGTGCGCGAACTTCCACGGGCGATACGGGTAGTACCCGTAGCGACGCGAGTTGTCGTCCTCCTGGGCCGAGAACTGGTCGAGCAGGAGACCGTCGCGCTGGGCCAGATGGTAGAGCGCAGTGTCGGGATACAGCCGCGCGCGGGAGTGAAGCAGCTTGCCGCGTAGCTCGTGAAACCGGGTCCGGAGGATCCCGTCGTAGTTGGTCCGCAGGTCGTCCATCGTGGTCCAGGGGGAGAACATGATGAACCCGAAGGCGGAGTGCTGAAGAGTGAGCGCGCCGCCGAATCGGTCCCGCCACTCCCACAGGAGATCGAGAAAGCGCACGTTCACGTCCGCCGTGATCCCCTTGTTGAATCGATCGAGCTCCGGCTGGGAGAAGTTCTCGATGCCCACCAGGTAAGGCGCGATGACGAACCCCGACGACGACGAGATCTGGAGCGCCCGCTCGAACCGACGCTGGTTGCGCACGAACCAGTCCGCCCGAGTTTCGAGGAGCAGCGTGAACGGCGCGAGTCGTTCGGCGGCCGCGAGGCCGAGCAGCTCCGTGAGATATCCGAACGGGTTCTGGTCCTTGAGGACGATCTTGTCGTAGTCCGAGTTGGCCCGGACGAAGCGAATCTGCTCGAGGACCTTCGCGGCGGTCACCTCGTTCGCCTCTGCCTGGTACTCGTTGCCCGTCACGCAGAACGCGCAGCCGCGACCGAGCTCCGCGGGGATCCCGGTCACGCCATCGTAGAGCGGGTTGTCCCGCGCATCGCTCTGATAGGGGCACCCGCGATTGCCGAGAACCGAGAACGTTCGCACGGCCGGCGAGCGCTCCGGCGTGACGAGGATGGGTCGCAGGTTGGCAACGAACGGCCCTTCCCGATGGCGCAGCGGAGGTGGGACCCCGACCTCTTCCCAGCCCGCTTCTCCGCGCACGAGGGTGCCGCCGGGCGGGTTGGGGCGCTCGCCGGCGAGGTGTCGCAGCAGCTCCGGCAGAGCCCACTGGAGATGCCCCTGACACACGAAGTCCGCGGGCGGATCCTCGAGGTGATGCTCGCCGCGGCAATGGATGAACGTTCGGCCCGGCAGCGCTCGTCGGAGCGAAGCGACGACGGCCTGGCTCCACACGCGCTCGTAGACCACGACGCCATAGTCCCGCAGGAGCGTCACGAGCCGCGCGAACGCGGGATCGGCAGAGCCGTCGTCATCCGACGCGTCGAGGTGCGCGACCAGGAGGTCGTTCTCGAAACCCGCCTCACGCAGCTCCGCCGAGAGCACGGCGAGCAGCCGATCGTCGAGGTACGAGCGATCCCCGTGGCTGTGCAGGCTGACGATGGCTACGCGCGCGGTTCCGTTGCGCACGGTCGAGAGCGTAGCAAAAAGACCTGGCGCCCGCCGACGCCCCCCGGATCGGCGCCCGGGGCGGCGATGAATCCGCGTCACGCCGCGATTCGCGGCGCGGCGAGAGGGCGCAGCGTGGGGTAGACTCGACCATCGTGCGGACGGCCATCGTCGTCGGAGGTGGCGAGCGGGCACGAGCGTGGTGCCGCGCCCTGGCAGGATCTCCGCGCGTGCGTCTCGTCGCCACCGTCTCCCGGCGAGCTGGGGGACGCGACCTGCAGGTCCCCGCCTACACGAGGCTCGACGAGGCGCTCGCTGACTTCCCTGACGCGGTCGTCGCGGTCGCGCTGCCGCCCCACGAGGCTCGGGCCGCCGCCCTCTGGCTCGCGAGAACTTCTCACGCTGCCGTCGTGCAGGGGCCAATCGCCCCGATGGACCCCGGCGACGTTGATCCTTCCGTGGGCGAACGCATCCAGGTGGCGCATGGCTGGGTCACGTTGCCAGGCTGCGTCTGGCTGGAGCGACTCGCCGCGGGGCACCCGACGAGGACCGCCCAGCTCGTCGTCGAGGGCCTGCCGGAAGAGGACGGCGGTGACGTCCGGGAGGTGCTGTGGCACGGACTCGCCCTCGCACGTCGGCTCCATCCCGAGGCGCAGCCACGTGAGGCCTCGTGGACCGACGGGAGCACCCTGACCGTACGCCTGGCACGCGCCGACGAAGCCGCCTTCTTCGAACTCCGGGCGATCGGACGAGGACACGGGTTGAGCCTCTCCGCGTCCTTCGACGCGTTCGACGTGAACCTGACATGGCGTCCCGACGAGGAGCGCCGGACGGTGACGTCTCGCGAGGGCGCGAGCGAGAGCCGCCTCCACCGCGTGCCGTCCGGGGAACGGCGCGCGCTGGGGCAAGTCGTGGACACGGAGCGGTTCGGTGGCGACACCCTGTCGGACGCCGTTGACGTCGCGCGTCTCTTCGCGGAGACGACCCGCTTGCTCGGGGGCTCACTGCCACCGACGCGACGAAGCTTGCGCCACTCGGAGCGGCTGCAGGCGGCTGCCCCGGACGATCCGCTGACACCCCTGGGGCTTCGCGGAGAGCTTCCGCAGGGAGGCGTGGCGCACCGGATGGATCGCAGCGCGCTGGCGGTCCACCTCGACGAGTCGGCGTTCGCGGCGGGGCTGAAGCCCGCCCTCTTGCTCGACGTTCCCCCGTCGGAGGAAGCGAAGGTGAGAGCTCGCCATCCCGGCGCCCACGTCGAGCGCCGCGTACATCGTGCCGCCATCGACGGGCAGGACGCCTGGACGCCGGACCCGTCCGGAGAGGAGCGCGTGGAGCTGTTCCTCGGTCGCGACGCGGTGCTCGCGCGACGCGCAGCGGCGCTGCACGAGCGGGATCCGACGGTCGCGGTTCGCGAGATGGGGGAACTCATGGGCTATCCCGCCTGCTGCATCGCGGCCTTCGCCGACCAGGCCGACAGAGGCAACAACACCCTGAACCGCTACGAGACGGCCGCGCGCACCATCGCCAGCGACGCGTGGCCCTGGGAGCTGAACAACCTGGTGGTGATGCTGGCGCCGTTCTTCCCCTGCCGCTACGACTGCGCAGAGGCCGTGGCGTGGGTACGGCGCGCGCTCGACGCGACGGAGCGCCACGCACCCGGTACCACCGCGCGATTGCGCTCGGCACTCGCGCGGCCGGTTCTCTATCACGGCGGCGACCGCGCCATCGCCTTCGCCGGTGCGTGGAGCGCCCCGAGGCTCGAGTACACGCGCGTCGAAGTGTCCCCTGCCGCACCCGACGCACATCTTCTCTTCGCCGCTGCCGTGGCTCTCGGAAACGAGCTCACCCTGGGCCCGAACGCGCTGGTCATCGCGAGGGCGGGAACGCCCGTGCTTCGTCTCGAGCGCACCGACCCGATGCTCGGCTTCACGGCCCCGTTCGGGAGTCTCGAAGAATGAGCGACAGGACGCGTTCGTGCCCCGGGTGATCCCGCCGGGCCAGGAGGACGTCGTCCAGGCGATCCTTCCTGCGGAAGTTTCGCCGGGCTGGCGGAGAGCTCGCGTCACGGTCCATCCGCGCTTCATCGAGGCCGAGTACGAGCACGACTCGGGTGCGCGGACCCTCGTGACGATCCGGCACGCCGGCGAGGGCGCCCCTACGCGGTCGCTCACGACGGACGCCCTGAGCGTCCAGGCGAGCACGACGGACGGCGCCGGCGCCGACCTGCTGGCGAGGATCACGCAGCGCGCGCGGCAGCAAGGTGACCGGCTGCGCTGGATCGACGCAGAACCACTTGGCACGCGCCACGGAGCGACCGACGAGACCTTCAGCGTGGATCCAGAGTGGGAGTCCGTGGAGGCAGGCCTCAAGCCGGGCGTTCGCGTGTGCACCACGTCGCGGCGCGCCGATGAAGTCGCGCGACGTCTGGAGATTCGCGGGGCCCACGTCCAACGGCAGCGGCACCGGGGCACCCAGGACCTCGAGATCGTCTACGCGGCCCCGAGCGCGCGGGTCGCCGAGCAGCTGCGCACGACCGAGGGCGCCGCACTGGATCGGCCGGGTGGTCCCCGCGCGGCCGATCATCTCGCGCTCGGCCAGCTCCTCGGGTATCCGGCCTGCTGCGTGAAGGCGTTCGCGGAGGTGGTCGGCCTCGACCAGACCTTCGCCGAGCACTCCACGACGGAAGCGTACGCGGGCGCCTGCGCGGCGTGGACCCCGAGGCCGCGACACCGACTGAACGACCTCTTGATTCGAGAGGTGACGGGCCTGATCCCGTTCCATCCGTGCCGCTACGACTGTTCCGCGGCGCTCGAGTACGCCGACGCGCTGGCCACGCACCTGGCCCGCGTAGCGCCCGCCTGGCTCGAGCGCACGGATCGCCTGCTGCGCTGCTGCGTCGCCATCGACCAGAGTGGGGCCCGCGCCATCGCGGAGATCGACGCGACGGGCCGCCGCGTTTCCAGCGCGCGCTCGCCAGCGGACCACGTCGGCGAACACGCCCCCCCGGACGTCGAGCGACCCACGGCGGACGCGGCGCTCGCGCGGCGAGTCGTCGGACAGGAAGTCCGTTCACCAGGATCTCGCGCCTGGCGACCCGGCGACGTCACGCTCGTAGAGTTCGTCTGAATCAGTCGGCGGGCTCGGGGAACGCCGTGAACGTCCCTTCCACCGATTTGTCGCAGGCGGCGGCGAAGTACTTGCCGACGAGGGTTCCGTCGCTCTGAAGCGTCCCACTCAGGGCGGCCCCGCACGGGCAGTCCCCGCTGCACGACGCACTGCCGACCAGCTTTCCATCGGCGATGTCCCACTGGGAAATGCTGCCGCTGCACGAGAACAGACCACCGCACTCCCCATCCGCCGACCAGTAGCACGCGGAAGCCACACCCTCGCCCGGAACGCCGACGATGCGCGCGATGGTGCTGCGAAGCGAGCCGTCGAAGGGGTCGGGCCCCTCGATGCGCCACTGCTGGCGCTTCGCCTGATCTGCCACCAGTTCCAGGCGGCCGTTGTGCAGTTGCTCGTGAAACAGCAGCAGCACGTCCGGTCGGCGCACGGCGACCGCGCCACGGAGATCGGACGACCGCTCGCACGTCGTGTGGCTCACGAATCGGTCGAACGAGTCGCCCTCGATTTGCCAGGTGCCCGTCTCCTCGCACTCCTGCACGAACCGCTCGGTCCGGAAGGAGCCGTCGGCGGCGAACGTCGTTCGCCCGCCGCACTGGTGCCACGCCCCCGTCACGTCGACGTCGACCACCGGCGTCGTGGACGAACCGTCGGGCGCAGGGGGCGCGACGTCGGGTGTCGCTGCCGCCGCGTCAACCGGTCCGTCCTTCTCGGTTCCCGAGCCGCTGGCCACTTCGACGCTGGCGCCACATCCGGCCGCTGCCATCGCGACGACCCCACACACCCAATCTGAACCCCTCGGCGACACGGGGGCGAGTCTACTTCGAAACGGTCCCCGGATCGACTCGCGGCGGCGTCCGGAGCGTGCGCAGGGCGACCTGGCCGAACAGCACGTAGACGACGAGCTGGTACAAACCCATGACCTCGAAGAGGGGGGCGTCTCGTCCGAGGCCCAGGGCGACTCCCAGTCCGCTCCAGGAGAACTCCACGACGAGCGTCGCGGCGAAGACGATGGAGTCGTCGAGGGTCGGGACCGGGCGCGCCGCCCGGGCGTCAGGCGCGCGACCCCACGTCATCAGCGGCGTGCTAAACCAGGCGATCGCCGGCAGGACCGCCCAGAACTGTACGTCGTTCCAGAGGTGCACCGGGTTCCTGACCAAGGTGTGGATGGCGGGCGCTCCGAACGCGCGCTCGAATCCGATGTCCACTCCGTAGACGAGCCCCCAGTCGATCTCCTCCAGCAGCAGGAACGCCAGATAGAGCGCGATGGGAACGGCTACCCATGCGTCGCGCGCACGGCCGCGCGCGACGGACGTGCCCGCGAGCACGAACCACGCAGCCACCACGACGGCGAGCACGACGTGTGACGTCTGCTCGATGGGTCCCTCTCTGCTGGTGGCCCACAGAATGGCCCGGGGCCACGTCAGTGCACAGATGCCGTAGACGACGGTCGAGGCGACGAGCAGCCATGCGCCCCGATGTCCGAGAAGGCGCATCGCGCGCGACCGCAGCACGCCGCACGCATACTTTCAGCCACCGAGGCCGTCAACGCGCAGGGCAGACTTGCCACGAGTCGATGCGACGGGCACGATCACGCACGCGTTCATGCGCCCCCTGGACCTCGTGCACACCGCCGCCCGGTTCGCGCTCGCGTCGAAAGCCGGACAGCGTCAGCTCCTGGGCATAGGGTGGAGCATCACGAACCTCTGCAACTCGCGCTGTCCGTTCTGCAGCCGTCACAGCGGGCCGCGCGGGCCTTCCCTGGAGGTTGCGCTCGGAATCGTCGATCAGCTCGCCGAAATGGGCTGCCGGCGCGTCCACCTCACGGGCGGCGAGCCGCTGGTGAGAAAGGACCTGCCGCCTCTGCTGGATCGCATCCGGGACCTGGGGATGAGCAGCAGCATCAACACCAACGGCGCGCTGCTGGCCGAGTCTCGTCCAATCGTGGATCGATGCGACGCGTTCGTGGTGAGCGTCGATGGGCCGGAGGAGATTCACGATGCGTATCGCGGCGCAGGGTCGTATCGCAACATGCTGCGCGGGCTCGACGTCCTCGCGACGGCGGGCAAGCGCTTCGCTTTCTCCGTCGCGCTCTTCCGGCGAAACCTGGAGGAGATCGACTTCTTCGTCGATCTCGCGAGGAGGCACGGGACGTTCATCGTCCTGCAGCCGGGCGCGCTGCACGTCATCGGCTCGAAGGAGTCGAACCCCGAGGCCCCCGACCTGATCCGCTATCGCGAGGTGATGCGCAGCGTCCTCGAGGATCCGGAAAAGCGCCGCTTCGTGTGGAACTCCACACCGGCGCTCGAGATTCTGATGCGGTTCCCCGCGGAGCACGACCTGCCCTGCCACGCCGGTCGCATCACGTGTCGGTTGGAAGTGGACGGCAAGCTCTACCCCTGCTCCCGAACGGTCGGCGATGCCCGCTGTCATGACGCACCCGACGTCTTCGAGCTGGGCGTGAAGGAAGCGTGGCGGCGGCTTCCGGCAGTGGATTGTCGCGGCGCTCAGTGCTGGGCCGCCCACAACATAGAGAAGAACCTGCTGTTCTCCTGGAACCCATCGACGGTCTGGAACCTTCTGACGCGCAACTATGCCGAGCGACGTCGACGACCGGACGCGTGAACGCGGCCGCGCGCACGGACCCCCGCTGCGAACGCGGACGGTTCCGGCCGCGATCCCGTGGTTTCGGTGGTCGGACTTCGCAGACTACGGGCGCGCGGTCCTCGGCCAGACCGATGCGGTGACCCTCGTGAGCGCGCTCGAGGAGCGGCTCGGACACGTCGCGCCCAACGCCACGGTGGTCAACCGCGGCCGGGACGGCCTGCGCGCGCTCCTGGCGAGCTGCGCGCGTGTCCAGAACGGCGAGGTCGTCATCCCCGCGTACACGGACGTCTCGGTCTGGCAGGCGATCGTCGACAGTGGCTACCGCCCCGTGCTCGCAGACGTTCGACCCTACGACTGCAACGTGCGCCCGCAAGAGGTGGAACGCGTCCTCGGCGCTCGCACGGCAGCCGTGGTGGTGTGCCACTCCTTCGGCCACCCGGGCGATCTCGACGAGCTGCTCGCGGCGTGTGGCAACGTCCCCCTCATCGAGGACGCCGCGCACGCGCTCGGCGCGACCCATGGCGGACGGCTCGTCGGGTCGGTCGGCACCTGCGCGTTCACGAGCTTCGCGCCTTTCAAGGTCATCCAGGCCCACGGCGGAGGCGTCGTGTGGTCCGCCAGTCCGACCGTGGCTGCCGAGGTGCGCTACGCGCTTCAGGGTGTCCGACGCCTCCGAAGCGCCCCCGGCCCGGCGAAGCTGCTGGCGCACGCGGCCCTGGCCGTGGCGACGAGCACGCCGGCCCACGACCTGGTGACCTACCCCGCCACGCGACTCGTCGCCGAGTCCCAGATGGACCTGAAGGGCCTGTACAAGAAGGCCGTGCGTCCGCTCCTCAAGCGTGGCGCCGACGAAGGTGAACCGTTCACCGCGTACCAGGCGGCGGTCGCGCTCCGTCAGATAGACGACCTCGAGGGCCGGCGTGCGCGCCGCTCGAAGATCGCCGACACGCTCCGCAGCGCCGTGGACGGACGCGTCCTACTCACGCGCGCGGGCGCCGACCGGGAATCGACGGAGCTCATGATGGTGGCCTATGCGCACGACCCGAAGGCCGCCATCCTGGCCCTGGCGCGCCATGGCGTCGGGGCGCTCCGCTCGCCCATGACGGACCTCTCCGCCCGAGCCGAACAGGGCGGGCGCGCCGAGTGGGTGTCGCGCTGGATCGAGCGCCACGCCGTCCTTCTTCCGCTCCACCACTCCTTCCTGGCGCGGCACGTGGAGCGACTGGCGAGCGCCCTGCTCGAGACGCCCGACCACTGGGTTCCACCGGACGACGCCATCGACCGCGGTACGCCGTGACCGACTCCGACAGGGATGGCCTTCGACGCGCGGCGCGCCTGGGCGCTGCCGCGACGGTCTCCGTCGTGTTGCTCGCCCTCGCGCTCGGGTCCGTCGACGCGCGCGGCGTCACTGCAGCCGTCACGGAGGCACCCCTCGGCGTACTCGTCGCGGCGACGCTCGCCGCGCTCTTCTTCAACACGGTTCAATCGGCGGAGCTCCTGCGCTGGGCGCTGCGCGCGTTCGGTGTCGTCGTGCGGCTTCGCGTGGCCGTGATCGCCACGGTCGGAAGCCTGGGGCTTCAGGGCTTGCTGCCCGTCGGCGCCGGGGCCGCGGGACGCGTCGCCTATCTCGCGCGGCTGCATGGCGTGGAGATCGGTCGAGCGAGCGTGGCCAGCGCCCTCATCCTGTGGCTGAAGCTCGCGTGGCTCCTGGCGTTCGCCGCGGCGGGCTGGATGGCGCGCCCCACGAACCAGCTCGCGCACGGAGCGCTGCTCGTCGTCGCCCTCGTGGCGGTGGTGGGCGGCGGATGGCTGGCGCTGCCCATCGCGCGTGGGCTGGCGGGCCGGTTCGCGTCGGGCCGCGTCGGCGCGCTCGTGGTCGCCCTCCAGCGGTCCTCGGCGAGTCGGCACGGGGGTGCCTCGGTCATGGCCGTCGTCCACGCGGGGATCGCCGTCGCCGCCGAGACGCTCATCTTCGTCGGGCTGCTCGTCGCGCTGTCGCCAGACCCCGACGTCCTCACCGCGCTCGCGCGCTTTCCGCTGTGCGTCGTCGGTGGCCGTGTCCCCATCACGCTCTTCGGGGTGGGAGCTCGTGAGGGACTCGTGCTCCTCTTGCTTCGGGACGTCGCCGCTCCGGCGGAGTTGCTGGCCGCGGCTCTGGCGTTCTCCGCCGTCGAGTACGTCGTCCCGGCTGCGCTGGGAACCGTCGTCACCGGGCCGTTTCTCCACCGGATTCTCGAAGGAAAGCCCGGTGATGCGCCCAGCGGCGTCTTGCGGGAGTTCGACGCCCAAGCTACGGTTCGGGACGACGATCGGCGGAGCCCTCCGAAGACCATCGAATGAGCGACACGGCCGCGACGCAGTCATCACACCCGACGGAAACCGACGCGCACGAGTGGCTCGCCCTCGCGTTCGGTCGCCTCGCCGGCGACCTGCCTGGCCTCAAGGACTGGTCGGTAGACCCGCAGGCCGTACCGGTGCGGGCGCGGCTCGAGCTCGAGGGTCACGAAATTCTCGTCGATGCCCGCGCCCCCGACGAGCACGCCAGCTGGCTCTCTCGACCGACCGTCTCGTTCAACGTCCGCTGTGACGCCGACCCGACGCCCGAGGTCGTCCGCGCCTTCCTCCGGGACCTGAAGCGGAGCCTGGAGCGGCTGCCGCCGGATCCGTTGAAGTTCCCGGCACCCGTTCCGCCCATCAGTCGCCCTCGACGCGCGCCGAGCGGCCGCGACGAGCGACTGCGGAAGGCTTCGTTCTACGCCTACAAAGCTCTCAGCACCGATCCTCGCATCATGCCTCCCATCCAGCGGAGCGACGGAAAGACGGTCACGAAGTGGCGGACCTTGGTGCTTCAGGAGTTCTACCCCTACGTGGGCGCCATCGGCGTGCCGACCCCCGAAGAGGAAATCCGGAACGGGTGGCGCGAGACCGCTCGTCGCATCCGTGAAGGGAGCGCGCCGAATCGCCTGGGCCTGTACATCCACTTCCCGTTCTGCACGGTGCGCTGCCACTTCTGCTACTGCTCGATGACCGACACCATCGCCGACGGCTCGATGGCCCGCTACGTGGATCAGCTCGCGAAGGATCTTCGCGCGTACGGGGAGCTCGTGGACGATCTACCCATCTCCTCCGTCTTCATGGGCGGAGGCACGCCCTCGCTCATGACGCGCGCTCAGATGGAGCAGCTCTTCGGAGCGATGCACGGCAGCTTCACCATCCCGCAAACGACCCAGATCACGGTCGAAACGAACCCCGACTCCCTCAACGACGAGAAGCTGGACGTGATGCAGCGCGTCGGCCGCGTGAACCGCGTCACCATCGGCGTTCAGTCGCTGGACGCGGAGGCGCAGCGCCGCGCCAACCGCTTCAACAAGGCAGACAAGATCCGCAGCGTGACCAAGGCGGCGCACGAGCGCGGAATCCTCGTCAACATGGACGTGATGGCCGGCATGGACGGGCAGTCCTTCGAAGCGTTCCAGAGCGACGTTTCGTTCGCGCTCTCCGTCGAGCCCGACTCGCTTCATCTCAGCGGCTTTCGCCCGGTCCACGCCACGCTTCCGGAGCATGATCGCGAGCAGGTGGAGCGCCGCCGCAAGATGTTGAGCTGGGGGAACGCGATCCTGCGCGAGCACGGCATCGTGCCCCGCCTCGGAATGCCCTCCAGCCGCGACGAGTCGGCGTGCAACGCACAAATCGTCGAGTGGCGAGACTACAACGCCTCGCTGCTGGGCGTCGGCGTCTCCGCGTACGCGCACTCGTTCGGGAGCCACTTCTACGAAACGAGCAAGAACTACGAGACGACGGCGGGCATCGACGCCTCCCTGCTGCGCGTCGTCGACCGCCATCGCACGTACTACGCCGTCCCGTCCGACGACGACGAAGAGGCGCACAGGTACCTGCTGCACAACTTCCAGGACGGCTACGCCGTCAGCCACTTCCGCTCGTTGTTCGGGCGTGCGCCCTGGGAGGTCGCGCCGGACGGTTGGAAGGATCTCGAGGACATGGGCGCCTTGTCCGTCGAGGGTGACCGCGTGATCGCGCACGTCGATCCCCACGCCGACAAGGTCATCTACGGAGTTTTCCTCTACAGCCCGGCGGTCCTCGAGCGAATGGACCGCCTCTGGGGTACCGAGTACGACCGGACCGTGGACTACGAGGCGTGGGTGAGGGACATCTGCGCCGGTTGCGAGTGATTCGGCGAAGACCGTGGTTCCCGCTCAGGTCCTGCTGATCCATCCCGAGGGGCACTTCAACGACCTGGCGGTTCCGGCGGGCGCCGTGGCGTGCATGAACGCCGTGGACGCACCCAAGCTCGGCCGCTACGCCTTCGAAGTCGACGACGACGAGATCCGCGCGGCGCGGGTCGTCGCCATCGACCTGCACTGGTCCATCGCCGTGCCGGGGTTCGCGCGGCTCGCAGCGCACGTGAAACACGTCAACCCGGACGTGAAGATCGTCGTCGGCGGGATCACGGCGGGGCACTACCCCGTCGAGCTGCTCTCCGCTCATCCGGTCGATTACGTGATCCGCGGCGACTCCGAGGTCGCGTTCGCGCGGCTCGTGCACGGCCTGCTCGCCGGTGCGGCGCCCACCGGAATTCCCAACGTGTTCTCGCGTGATGCCCATTCCCCGCCCCTGCAGCGCATGACAGAGGAAGAATTCGACGCGACGGACACGATCACCACGAACTGGTTTCCCACCCTGGAGAGCGTCGTCGATCACGACGCAGAGGCGCACAGTCAGTGCCGCGTGATCCTGATGGCGCGCGGCTGTCCGCTCCGGTGCTCGAACAGCTACGGCTCCTTCGCGGAGACGCACGGCAAAGGCATCCTGATCCGTTCGCCGAAGTCGCTGGTGGAGCAGGTGCGCCTCGCAGAGTCCCTGGGCTCGAAGAAGATCCGATTCATCGCGAGCAAGATCCCCCCCACCCCGTTCACGGCGCAGCTCCAGGCGCTGGCCGCGGCAGGTCCGTTTCGCTTCGAATCGGGCATCGCAATCTTCCTGTGCAGGCCTCCCCCCGCCGAACAGCTGGCGATGCTCCACGAAGCGTTCGATTGCGAGGTGACCATCTCCGCGGTGCCACCCATGGAGCACGTACCCGCCATCAGCCCCGAGCGCCTGGCCGGCGAAGAGCGCGAGTGGTCCCTCGTCGCCGCGGCGACACGCACCTCGGACAAGCTGCGACTGCACATGTGCGCCATCGACCCGAAGTCCGTCGTTCGAGCACGCGAGGAGGTCATCGCGGAGGAGCCTCCGAAGCTCATGGTGTTCCACGGAAGCGTCTGGAACCTAGAGCGGCCGACGGACGACCATCGGCGACCCGTGAGAGAGCTGCGCGAGATCATGGAACCGCTCTGGACGTTTCCCGCTGCACGGTGCCTCTCGCCGGCGCTCGCGACGCTGCTCGAAGGGTTCGGCTACATCGACGAGCGCGGCATGGAGCCCGGCAAGATGCCCGTGCCAGACGACGCCCGTCGCGAGTACTGGCTGACCATCGCCCGACAGTGGGAGGCGCACTGTCTACCGACGCTGCCCGGCCTGGCCTGGACGATGATGCCGGCGCGGCGGTCTTCCGGACGGCTGCACACGTCCTGGGAGGGAACCTTCTACGGCGGCGCGGCGGGCGCGCTCGAATCCGACGCCTTCACGCTCACGGACGACGCCCCCTCCGACCTGGCGCACACCTCGACCCACCGCGGGCACTACCTGACCGCGTCCCTCGTGGTGCCGCCTGGCGCGGATCTGATCGTCTTCTGTCCTCGTGCGCCCGGCAGCGAGCAGCCAGATCCGGCGTGGTTTCGAGCCCTCTCGCCCTGGGGCATGGCCGTGCTCGACCTCTCGTCCCTTGGTCCATCGACGTCGGACAGGACGTTTCGCATCGAGCTCACGATCCGCGTGATGGAGGTGGGCGCGGCCGTGCTCTCGACGGAGGGCGATCTGCTGCTGCGGGGGCGCATGGACCTCGGGCTGTTCAGGGTGAAGCGGCGCGGCGGCGACCACCAGCGCGCACATGGGCACGGCCGGCGTGAAGCGCCTCGCCCGGTGCTCGGAGGCTGATCGCGACTCGTCACGGAGTCGCCCTCGCCCCTTCGCCGGGAGAAGCAGCGGCCGTCGGTGGACCGGCCTGCTGCGGCCGTGCCACAATGACGCGTCACGGCCTCTCGGACCAGCGGGCACTGCGTGACGTAGAGCACCGATGCGACACGGGCGAATCACGTTCTTCGGCGGTGAGTTGCCGCTGCGCTTCGCCGAGCTGGAGCCAGGCCCACCCGCGACGAGGGCGTCCTTGTTCGAGGCGCTCGCGCGTCACGATCCGGCCGTGACGCACCGGATCACGTTCAGCGGTGGTTCGCCTACCGGACACCCGGACTTCTTCGACGTCGCGCGGGAGTGTCGTGCGCGCGGCTTCGCCGACCTGACCCTGGAGACGGACGGGGCACCACTGTCGGATCCCGACGTCGTCGAAGCCCTCGCAGCGAGCGGCTTCCAGACCCTCAGGATCGTGTGTCCCGCGATCCGCGAGCCCATCCACGACCGGATGATGCGCACCTCGGGCACCTTCAAGCAGAGCATCGTCGGACTCGGCAACGCCCTCGCCTCGGACCTCCGCGTCTACGTGGTGGTGCCGCTGGCCCGCCCGAACCAGGCCGACATCGAGCCCCTGACCGACTGGCTGATGGACCAGCCGAAGCGACCGCGTGGGCTCCTGGTGGACGTGCCTTTCCCGGGCAGCGTGCATCCCCACCTGCATGCGACGCTGCTTCGTCCAGCGGACGCAGCGCGAACTGCCGGGCGAGTCTTTTCCACGTGCCACGACCGTCGCGTCGAGTATGGCTTCGCGAGCAAGCGCGCTATCTCCGCGTGCGCGGTGGCCGGCATCCTGGATCGCTTCGGAGCCGTCTTTCACGAACGCTTCACGTTCATGCGCAGTCGCGACGAACCTTTGGCGCGCGTCGATGCGTGTGCGACGTGTTCGCTCAATGCCTCGTGCAAGGGCATCGAGCCGGCTCACCTCGCAGCGTTCGGGGCCGCCGAGCTTCAGCCCATTCCGCTGGAAGTCTCGACGGCGTGGAAGCTCCGCAAGCTGAACCGCCTGGACGAGTTCGACTACAAGAACGTGTCCCCGTTCGAGGCTGCGGGTGGGCGCTCGGCCCGAGGCCTCCTGCGCGTGAATGGGCACTGCAACATGAGCTGCGCGTTCTGCTTCGTGGATCGAACCGTCCCCGACTTCGCGACGGACGAGTTGCGCAAGGTCATCGACGGCTTCGCCGACGGAGGCACTCGCCACCTCGTCCTCTCGGGCGGCGAACCGACCCTACACCCCGATCTCGACGCACTCATCGCCCATGGAAGAGCTCGAAGTTTCGACACCATCGAGATTCAGACTAACGGTGTGCGCGCCGCAGATCTCGAATATGCCCAGAAGCTGGTCGATGCCGGGCTGACCAAGGTCAGCGTCTCGCTCCACAGCGTCGATCCGGAGCGTTCCGACAGGATCACGAAGCTGCCGCAAGCTTTCGGCAAGACGGTCCGCGCCCTCCACAACTTCCGTAAGCTGGGCGTGCAGACGCAGATCGCGCACGTGATCACGAAGAACAACTTCCGGGAGCTGCCGGACACGTTCCGGTTCTTCGCCAAGGAGTTTCCGGCAGACGGCGGCCGCCTCAGCGTATGCCTGGCCATCGCGCAGGGAATGAGCGACCTGGTCTACATGTGGGTGGTTCCGTCGTTCACCGAGATCAAGCCGTACGTGAAGGAGGCGCTCGACATTGCCCTCGAGGCCAACGTGGGATTCGGCGGCATGATAGGTCAGGGCGGCTATCCGCCGTGCATGCTGGACGGTGAACTCGAGTACTACGAGAAGGTGCTCGATCAGATCTTTCTCAGCGACGACTTCGACGACCAGTTCTACAAGCCCGCGCGCTGCGCGGAGTGCTCGTTCACGTCGCGTTGCATCGGGGTTCGGAAGAGCTACGTCGAGGCGTACGGTGACGAGGAGATTCGACCGTTCCACGCCGACGTCACGGGCCTGCCGCCACTGCGAGCCCTCACGGATCGTGCGACGACGCGGCTCGTGCAGCTCCGAGGACGCGTCAAGAGCACCGCAACCCCTTGACGATTTCACGAGCGTCCTGTTGGATGGGGACCCGATGACGCTCGTTCGTTCCGTCGGGACCGTGGTGTTCTCCCTCGTCGCAGCCGCCGCGTGCGGGTCCGACGGTGAAGGTTCGGGTGGAAGTGCAGGCTCGGGCGGCAGCGCCGGCTCCGCCGACGCGTCCGCGGGTGGAACCGCCGGGTCGAGCACCGCGGGGGCCGGTGGCGCCGCAGGGACCGCGGGGGTCGCGGGTGCGCCGGGTGGCTCGGGCGGAGTGGATACGGATGGCTCCGCCGGTCGGGACGCCGGCATTGCCGACGTCGCGCCCGACTACGGTCCCGCGCCGGACTGCGCCGACTTCTGCCCTCCGTTCATCGTGAACCCGTGCGTGCCGCTCGACTTGCCGAGCTGCATTCAGCGTTGCGGGGACAACGCGGCAGGTGCGTGTGGCGCCGCATGGCGCGAGCTCATGGCCTGCGCGTGGCCCGCGCCCATGGCCTACTGCAAGGTGGACGATTCCATCGGCTTCGTCGGATGCGAGGCGGCTCAGGCCGTCTATGACGAGTGCGTGTCGGCCGCCGAAGCCGACGCCTCCGATTGACGTTCGCGTTCCCGCAGCGCCGGCCCAACCCCGACGATCTGCGCGACCGCGTGCTACCCTCGCTCCGTGCAGCGCGTCGCCTTCGTGCTCCCTTACGGCGAGCTGAGTGACGGATTCTTCCCGGACACGCTGCTGGGTCTGCTCTGCGCCGACGCCCGCACCGCGGGGCACGAGGCCTCCATGGTGCGTGTCTACTACGACGGCGCGAGGGAGGCTGGGAACACCGAGGTCGCCCGCCGCCTGGAGCAATGGCTGGAGCGCAAGCGCGTCTCGGTCGTCGTGGTGGAGCGGCTCTTCGACTCGTCCCCCATTCGCGCCCACGTGGAAAGGACCGGGGGCGCGTGCATCCAGGTCACCCGCGGCGACTCGGTGGAGCCCATCGACGGCGTCGACGTCATCGTCGGTGCTGATCCCGGCACGACGAAGAGCGGAGCGACGCGCAGGACCCCGACCGTCGCGGAGCTCCGTGCGGAGTTCGACCACTGGCTGGCGTCCTACGACGCGAACCCGACACTCGAACGGCGCGACGGCACGCCGTTGATCGTCCCCACTCGACCGACGACGGGCACGACCTGGCGATTCGAGCCGGTCGCGGAGCACGACGTGATCAGCCTGCACCCGCCGCCCCGCGTGGAGCGCAAGGCGTTGATGGGCAACGTCGGATGCCCCTTCGCGCTCGATCCGCTCCAGAACCGTCACTATCGAGGCATCGCCTATCCCCCGACCTTGCCCATCGCCCGCCGCGGCTGCGCCTTCTGCAGCATGGGCGGGGACTACGAGAAGCGCCCCCACGAACAGGTCGTTTCCGATCTCGTGGCGCAGGCGCTGCACTTCAACCGCGTGGCACCCGACGTTCGCGAGTTCGTGCTGACGGACCAGTACCCGGTGCGCTACCTGCCCACGCTCCTGCGCACGGCGCACGACGCTGGCGTTCGTCCGGCACGCTGGCTGTTCGCCGCGCGCGCCGACGCCTTCGTCCGCGACGTTGAGGAGATCACGAACGGCGTCCGCGCGGCGCGCGACACGGGGAACCGCCTGGAGGTGTACCTCTCGGGGTTCGAGGCGTTCAGCGACGCCGAACTCGAGCGCTACAACAAGGGAATGACGGTAGAGGACTCCCTCGCGGCCGTCGCCGCCATGCGCGCCCTGGCCTGCGAGTATCCCGATGCATTCGACTACGCCCGGGCACGCGGACACAGCCTCATCCTCTGGAACCCGTGGACCACACCGGAGGACCTTCGGGACTCGACCAGGGTGATCCGCCGCCACGGGCTCCGCGAACTCTTCTTCGACATGGGGCGCAACCGCCTGCGCCTCTACCGTGACCTGCCCATCTTCTACGCCGCCGAGCGTGATGGCGCCGTCACCGCGGAGTGGTCGCACGGCGACGAGGGGGCCGGGAGGCGAAAGGGCTACAACCCCGAGCTGCCGTGGAGGTTCCTCGACGAGCGGACGCGCCTCGCGTACGAGCTAGCGGCCGCACTCCGCGACGCCCTGGGGGCCGAGAGTGAAGTGGCCCAGCTCCGCGCGGCGTCCGGGTTCGCCCGGCGAGCCGCGCCGGGGGCGCACGCCAACGCCGTCGCGAAGGTGATGCGAGACCTCGACGAGCTGCGCACGGCGCTCGCGTCGATCGCCAGCCCGCAGACCCGACCGGACGGCCTGCGAAAGGCTCGCAACGAGCGCGGCGTCTCGGCGCTCTTCGCGGGGAGCTGCAACAACGCGTGCGCGAGCTGCTCGAACCGCGACACCTGGATGGCGGACTCGCCCAGTGCGATCGCCGCTCGCGTCGAGCACGCCCGAGCCGGCGGAGAACCCGTCGTGCTCGCCGGCAGGGAGCCCACGCTGCACCCCGCGTTCCTAGAAGCCGTCCGCCTGGCTCGTGGTATCGATCGCCGCCACGTCGGCGTCGTGTCCAACGGCCGGCGGTTCGCCTATCCGTCGTTCGTGCGGGCCGCCATCGCCAGCGGACTGTCGTCCGCGAGCATCAAGCTGTTCGGAGCAACCGCTGCGATCTCCGACGGCATCACGCGGGACGATGGCGCCCACGATCAGGCAATCGCCGGTCTGCGCAGCCTCGTCGCGACGCGCGGCATGGGCGTAGAGCTGCGGCTCCCGATGCACCGCGACGCACTGAGCTCGCTTCGCGACTGCGCGGACGTCGCCCGCAGCTCCGGCGTGGGCGCCGCGCGCGTGGAGGTCGCCCTCGACGCCGTGGGGCTCGACCGCTTGCCGGAGGCCGTTCGTGCGCTTTCCGCCCTCGTCGAACGCTGCATCGAGCGAGGCATCGCCCTCGAGGCCAGCCCCCTCGAAGCGTCGACGCGCCTGTTCGACTGGATGGCCCTGCCCACGGACGGCAAGTGACGGACCTTCGCGAACACCTCTCGCGCCTGCTGGCACCGGCGCAGCCGGGTGACGAGATCGCCGCCGGCCTGATCCTGCGCGACGTGTCCACGGAGGGCGGACTGCGGGCGAAGCTCGGACTCGACGGTGGCACGGTGGACGTCGAGCTCGCACCGGTCGCGGACGCCACCCCCCACGCCGCACGGACGAAGCGCTTTTTGCTCTCCTACCGGACGGGAGAGAAGTCCCGCCCCGTGGAGCCGGACGTGGGCCTGCGCGCGTGTGACGCCGTGGCCGCGCTCGTCGCATCCAACGAGGACCGCGTGGTGTCGTCGCTGGAGAGCGAAGCGCGAGCAGTGCGGGAGTCGTCCGAGGGGGGGCTTCGCATCCGGCACGTGCAGGTGAGCCGCGCGCTCGATTCTTCCGGCACGCCGGCCGACCCGTACTACCTCCTCAACCCGTACGTCGGGTGCCTCATCGGGTGTCGGTTCTGCTACGCACAGGCGGGCGTCGGGCTCCTGCGCCGCCTGCAGGGACTGGCAGAAGTGCCCTGGGGCTCCTACGTCGATGTCCGCGTCAACCTGCACCAGATCCTGGCGCGCGAGCTCGACGAGCTGGACCCACTGCCCGTCAAGTTCTGTCCCATCGTCAGCGATCCGTACCAGGCGGTCGAGCGCAAGGAGCGGATCACGCGGAGGTGCCTGGAGGTGATGGCGCAGGCGCGGCGCCCCTTCCCGCCGCTCGTGCTGACTCGCTCGGCGGCCATCGTCGAAGACGCGCCGCTGCTCGCGTCGATCGACGGCGCCTGGGCGGGGGTGTCCTTGCCGACGATCGACGACGAGGTACGCCGCCATTTCGAGCCGCGGGGTGCCCCCGTGCAGGACCGGCTTCGCGCGCTTCAGGTCCTGAAGGAGCATGGCGTGCGCACGTTCGCGATCATCCAGCCCATGCTCCCCGGTTCGCCGGAAGAGCTCGCCGATGCGCTCGCGTCGCGCGTGGCCTCGGTCAGGCTCGACGTGCTGTACGGAGTCCAGGGCGCCGAACGTGAGTTTTCCGATGCACGCTGGGCGCACGCGACCGAGCCCGAGTGGCAGCAGCAACACCTGGAACGCCTGACCACCGCGCTCGCCGCTCGGGGCATCGCCACGTGGCCTGGCGAGCTGCCGCCCCTCTCCCAGCGCGCGCCGGGTGCGGCCCCCTTGCCGGAGGTGTAGAGTCGAAGGGCTCGACGGTCTGCCGATGCGCGTCGCCTTCATCACCCCCACCCTCCACTCCCTGGGTCCGCGCTGGTACGCCGACCCTCAGATCGTGAAGCTCGGCGCTCCCACCATCGCCGGGTTCCTTCAGGCGAAGGGCTACGACCGACTTCGGCAGTACGACTTCGAGGTGCAGGTCTTCGACCTCGAAGCCGCCGACCCCGGGGCCCTCGACCTGCGGTCGTTCTTCGACGACGCGGCCGTCGATCGCTTTCTCGGGTCGGACGACCCGATCCTCCGCGGACAGACCGAGCTGTTGCTCGACACGCTGCGCATCGAGGAGGCCGACGTCTTCGCGTTCTCCTGTTCCTCGGTCCTGGAGATCTACGCGGACATGCACGCCGCGGGGAACGCCAACCTCTGCATCTGCAAGATCCTGAAGGAGCGATTTCCGCAGTGCAAAACCGTGATCGGCGGCCTGCAGATGTCTCCCGACGAGCTCCACCGCGCCGAGTACGAGCGGATGCTCGAGCGCTGTCCGTTCCTCGACTTCGCCGTCGAAGGCAAGGGTGAGAAGGGCATGCTCCACGTGCTGGAGCACCTGGAGCAGAAGCGAACCCTCGAGGACAACGGGCGAGAGTACCGCCGCGTCGGCCGCGGAATGCTGCTCGGTCGCACGCACTCGCGAAAGTTCCACGTGCCCAAGGCCTTCCGCGAGGACGACGCCCGCAAGGCGCTGCCGCTCGCGCCGACCACGCCCACCGAGAAGCCGCTGGGCGACCACGAGCGTCGCACCATAGAGAACCCCTCGGTGCACGTGACCCCGTGGTTCGATCCCGTGAACATCGACCTGCGGAAGATCAGCGGCGCAGAGCTCCTGCGCCGGTACCACCTGGGGGACGAGTGGCGCGAGCAGTTCGCACCGCACCTGGGTGATCGCATCGCGATTTTGCCGCTCATCTTCCTCGAGGGCTGCAACGCGCACTGCGCGTTCTGCGGCTACTCGATGACCAACATGGACAAGCGTGACGTGACCGACGTGGTGCGCGCCCTCGCCACGCTGCGCGAGAGGCACGACGTCCGTTACTTTCACTTCCTCAACACCAACATCAACGGGTACCTGCGGTACGCCGAGGCGTTCTGCGACGCGCTCATCGACGCCAAGCTCGACATTCTCTGGTCGGACTGCGCAAACCTCTGGGCGCTGACGCCGAGACTGCTCGAGAAGATGGTCCAGAGCGGCTGCCGACGCCTCACCTTCGGCCTGGAGTGCCCCTCGCCGCGGATGCTCGACTACATCAAGAAGGGGATCACCGTGGAGCAAGCGCACGAGCGCCTGCGCATGGCCCACGAGCTGGGGATCTGGAACCATCTGCTCCTCATCACCGGGTTGCCCACCGAAACCGAGGAGGACGTTCGGCACTTCATCGACTTCCTGGAGCGCGCCGCCGAGTACTCCCACGGCTACTCGGTCTCCTCGTTCTACCTGATCTCGACGTCGTTGATGGGTGCGTTTCCCGAGCGCTTCGGCCTGGAGCTTCTGCCGAACCCTTCGGGTCTGCTGGAAGACCAGGCGTTCAACGAGGTCGGAGGGCTCACCTGGTCGGAGAAGAAGAAGCAGATCATCGAGTCGACTCGGGTCATCACGCAGACGATTCGCCGTCTGAAAGGCGACCCGAAGTACTCGAGCGGTGCCATCGACCTGGAGCTGCTGTTCTGGCTCTACGACCGCCTCGGCCCCGAGCGGAAGGCCGACGTCGTACGCGCGTACGAGGAAGCGTGGCTCGGTGAACCCGTCCATCCCAAGTACCTGGAGCGCAACGTGCGGGATCTCCTGGCCACGCCCCCGGAGGGCCTGCGGAGGGTCCTGGGCACGTCGGCGCTCGTGCCCCAGATCCGTGGCGTCGAGACCCGTGGCGATCGGCTGGTCGTGCCGTTCGGAGCCGGCAGGGGACAGGTCGAACTCGAGCTCACCTGCGGCGACGAGCCGGGGAACGCGGGCCTCGCGCGCGGCGAAGCGATGGGGATCAACGTCACGGCGAGGTCGGGCGCCGAAGAGGCGCTGCACGCGCTCGCCGGTCCAGCGTCCGAGCTCGCGCGTGCCCTCACCCGCTCGGGATGGTCCGTGCGGCGCGACGCGACGGACGAGCTCGCGGGGGGCATCAGGATCGAACGCGGAAGGTGCGCGCTGGATCTCTCTTTCGCCCACGTCCAGCCGGATGCGCCGGTCTTCCTCCGCAGGGGCGACCTCGGGATGATCTACAGCGTTCCTCGCGGCTTCGAGGATGCAACCCAGCAGCCTGGCGTGCAGCGCCTGCTGACGATTGTCGGGGAGCACGTGCTGGGCGCCCTCGCGACCATGGGCGAGAAGCCGGGCTCCCCCGCCGTGAACGCTGGCGCGCTCGCGGCCATCGCGCGAGAGCTCGTCCGCGAGCTCGAGGAGCGCCTCGCCGCGGGCGACCCGCGTCGCGCGGGGAAGAAGCTGGGCCGGCGCCACGGCGACAAGTTCAGTCGCGTCACGGCCTGACACTCACGCCACGCAATGCTGCGGAGGGCGGCGGCGCGCGCTCAGGCGTCGACTACGGGAACGAGCTCCGTGCCGCCGTGCTCCTGCAGGTACGCCTTCCACACGCCGGCGCATCGGTCGTGATACGCGCACGGCGCGCACGTCGGCGGCTTGTGCTTGGCCGCTTCCAGCGCCGCGCCCGGTGGGTTGCGGAGCTCACCGTTGAGATGCACGTGGGCCGGCGGCGTCACGCACAGCGGCATGCCGCACCGCGCGGGGATCTCGACGTTGAGATCCAGCTCCGCGGCAGTTCGCAGGATGGGTTCGAGCTCCGCGCGTAGTGCAGAGAACCTCGGCAGCAGGTCCAGGTGCAGGAGACCATCCCCCACGGGCGCCATGGGACTGAGCGTGAGGTCACGCACCTTGCCGTCGAAGTCTCCCGCGACGAACCGGAGCAGCGCTCCGATTTCTCCCAGGTTCAGCCGCGTGACGACCACCACGAGCCGGACGCGCACGCCCGCGCGGACGACGTTCCGGATCCCCTCGAGCGTGCGGTTCAGCAGGCTTCGCTTGCCAATCAGCGCATGGAACGTCGTCTCCGAGAGCGTGTGGAGCGAAATCTCGGTCTCCGTCATGCCCGCCGCGACGAGACGCGACACCACGTCCCGACTCGCGAACGACGTGCCGTTCGACTGGACACGCACGACGGCGTAGCCCACGTCGCGCGCCAGCGAGAGGTACTCCGGCAAGCGCTTGTCGAGGGTGGGTTCCCGCCCGGTGAAGAGCACGCGCCGGTAGCCGGAGTCCCGTCCGCGTCTCACGATCTCGATGATCTGCTCGGGCCCCGGGAGAATCGTCTCGCTGTGCTCCGGCGTGTTGCAGAAGGAGCAGCGCTCGTTGCACTCGCGATTGATGCGCACCTCGAGCGTCTGATGGTTCTGCGCTTCGTCTCGACGCGCCCCCACGTCCAGGACCGCCGCGGCGTCTTCTTCGCCCATCGCGGCCTCGCGCTCCGCGAGCCGCCGCACGAGACGCTGCAACACTCGCCCCGCGTCGCGCTCCGAGGGCCCGTCGGGCTCGAGGTAGTAGGAGACGTTCAGCCAGCGCGTGCTGGCGAAACACTCCGCACCCTCGATGCGGCGCTCCACGAAGACCAGTACCGTCGCATCGTCAGGCCCGTCGACGATCACGTCGATGGCCGGGCGCGACCTATCCGTCTGGACCTTCGTGATGCGCCAGCCCTCCCCCAGATCCCGATCGCCCGGATCGGGCAGGTAGGAGCGCAGGAACGCCTCAACGTCGTGCGCCACGAGGACCCAGGCGAAGGACCGTCAACACCGGGGTAAGGTACCGTCTCCACGCCGGCGGCGCTCGCGGGTTGGAACCACCGCCTCGGATCGACGGGGCGCCGGTGCGGTACGGCCCTGGCCGACCGCCGAACGTCGTTCGGTCGGGTCCTCAGTAGTGCGGCGGCGGTTCGTCGCCGGGCTCGTCCGGGACCCCCTGAACGAACTGGGATTCGACGCGGTGCAGCCGCCGGGAGGCGTCGTCGAGCTGCCTGCGAAGCTCGATGACCACCTGGTTGAGGGCCTCGATGACCTCGTCCTGGTGCGTGATCTTGATCTCGAGCTCGGTCAGGCGCGATTCGAAGGCGGCGGTCATGCAGCCGTCATATCTCAGGCGCGGCCGCCCAGCAGCCGCTCCAGGCCGTCGAGGCATCCCTCCCAGCCCCGGCCGTGCTCCTCCCGCGTGAGCTCACTCGGCAGGTGCTCGTGGCGGATCACGATCTCCGTCGCATCGCCCTTCGGTTCGAAGAGGACGGTGACGCGATCCCCGGTGACGGCGGGACCCAGACGCCACGTGTAGACCAGGCGATGGGGCTCGACGATCTCGACGAACTGCCCCGCGATCTCCAGGAGCGTGCCGTCGGGAAGCTGGTTCACGATGCGGTAGGCTCCGCCGATCCGGAGGTCCACTTCCGCGGTGGGACAACGCACGCCCGGTGGTCCCCACCACTTCACGAGCAGCTCCGGCCGCGTCCACGCGGAGAAGACACGCGCGGCTGGCGCCGCGACGGTTCTTCTGACGACGAGCGTGAAGTCGGAGTCGGTCGTCATGGCTCCTCCCGACCGCCGTCGAACGCGGAGGACTGGACGTACTTCGCCAGCTCGTCGAGGGTGCCCTCCCAGAACGCTCGGTACGTCTCGAGCCAGGAGTCCAGCGCGGCAAGGGCGTGGGGCACGACGGAACAGCGGTGGACGCGCCCGTCGATCTCGCGCGTGACGAGGCCGGCACGCTCCAGCACCTTCACGTGCTTCGAGGCGCCAGCGAACGACATGGCGAACGGCTCTGCGAGCTCCCCGATGCTGGCAGGCCCCTTCGCCAGGCGCTCGATCATCGCACGGCGGGTCGCGTCGCCCAGGGCACGAAAGCCGCGATCCAGACGCAGCGCGGAAGCGCGTGCAGGCGCACGGCGTATCCCACGGGCCCGCCGCCGGGACACCGGCCGCCGCTTCGAGCCACGCGCTGCGCCGCCGGCGCCAGCGTGCGTCGAAGGGGGGCTTGCCAGCGCCATGAGAAGATATTAAACCATATAGTTGAATATTGCAACCCCGGGAATCACCCGAAGGAGTCCGTGACATGACGACGAACGTTCATCAGGAAATCGACCTCGCAGCGGCCCCCCATCGCATCTTCGAAGCGCTCATGGACTCGACGCAGCACGCCGCGTTCACGGACGGCGGCGCGACGTCAATCGCCCGAGACCCGGGCGGCGCGTTCTCGTGCCATGGCGGCAAGATCGAGGGACGCAATGTCGACGTCGTGAAGGACCGACGGATCGTCCAGGCGTGGCGGGTGGCGAACTGGGATCCCGGCGTCTACTCCATCGTGCGCATCGAACTCCACGCCGAGGGCAAGGGAACCAAGCTGGTCCTCGACCACACCGGCATCCCCGAAGGACAGGCCGAGCACCTCGCGGCAGGCTGGAACGCGCGGTACTGGGAGCCCCTGGCCCGATGGCTCGGGTGAGCGGGCCCAGGCCGACGGTTTCGTGATATCCCCCCGCCATGGCGAATCCCACGGCGACCTGCGAGACCTCACTCGGCACCTTCACCGTCGAGCTGTTCCTCGACCAGATGCCCATCACGGCCGGAAACTTCGTCGAGCTGGCGAAGAGCGGCTTCTACGACGGGCTCCACTTCCACCGCGTCATCGACAAGTTCATGATCCAGTTCGGCTGTCCGCACAGCAAGGACCCGATGAGCCCGCGGTGCGGCACCGGGGACAGCCCCAAGGGCGCCATCGCCGACGAGCACACCGCCAGGCTTTCGAACGAGCCGGGCACGCTGTCGATGGCGAACGCGGGGCCCAACTCCGGCAGCTCGCAGTTCTTCATCAATACCGTCCACAACTCGTACCTCGACTGGTTCTCGCCAGGACAGTCGAAGCACCCCGTTTTCGGTCGAGTCACTGGCGGAATGGACGTCGTGAAGAAGATCGAAACCACACCCGTGGACGGCGGCGACCGGCCGAAGACCCCCGTGAAGATGATCAAGATCACCGTCGGAGCGTGAGGAACGACCGTCGTTTCGCGTCAGCGTCGCCGCGACGCACGG
Source organism: uncultured Polyangiaceae bacterium (assembly GCA_964487605.1). Taxonomy (GTDB): domain Bacteria; phylum Myxococcota_A; class Polyangia; order Polyangiales; family Polyangiaceae; genus JAJDAH01. Next base: position 55,343 of record CAZARU010000003.1, on the reverse strand, counting down.
GCGGCTGCCACGAGCGCGCCGACGAGCGAAGCCAGAAAGATCACGACCGAGGCGACGAGCAAGCCACGCGCGGCGCCGGAGAAGTACCCGCCCACGAAGTCCCCTCCCCGATCACCCGACAGCACCGGTCCGGCGAGCACCAGCGCCGCACCGCAGCTCGTCAGCGCGAGCACTGCACAGAGCGCGGCCACGGACCACGCGACGACACGCTTCCCGCGCGACGGCAGCGGCCGGTTCGCCATCGCCGCCGCATCACTCCTTGCACACCGCCGTGATCGCCAGCACGTGCGTCTCGGGCGACCCGTTCCACCCAGGCCGGGTGGTGTGGTGCGCGGAGAAGACGTACTTCGAGCCGAGCTGCAGGGAGCAGCAGTGCCCGCAGCTCGTGTCCACGCCGCCGGCGCTGCCCTCGAGCTCGACCGTTCCCACCTTGGGCGGAACGGGATCACCGGGGTCACCGCCGAGGCGGAGGAAGGTGACGCACGTGCCTGGAACTGACTGCGTGCAGCGAGTGTCGCCACGGACCACCTGACCACGAACGTCGAGGGCACGCCCTCCCGGTTGCCGAAAGAGATCGGCGAACGCGAGCGCGGGCTTGCCCTTCGGGCAGGTGGGGATCTTCACCCCCGGGCAGAGTGGGAGCCCCGACTCGAGCGATGCGGACACGGGCGCCGAACCCGCGTCGACGCGGCCAACCGAACCGGACTCGGGCCCCGGCTCCGCGCCGGGCGAGGCTGCGGCGGACTCGGCGCTCGGTGCCGAGGACCCTTCCTCGAACACGGGCGCAGCCTGCTGATCGGCCACCTGGCGTGGCTCCCCGGCGCAGGCCGCGTGAAGGAGCGTCGAGGCGAGGACCGGGAGGAGGCGCTGCATCGGAGTCTACCGTACCCGATCGACCCCGCCGTGCTAGCCTGCGGCGCGGGAGAGCTGAGGTGGGACCATCGAGGCGCGCGGCGCCCCAGAGGAACCTCTCATGACGACTTCGATCCACGCTGCGGCAGCGGTCCTGGCTGCGTTCGGACTGCTCACGGGCTGTGCCGCCCCCCAACCGACGCCCAAGGCTTCGTCCGAGAAGCAGAATGTGCTGCGCTACTTGCCAGAAGGCGACGACGTCGTGTGCAAGTTCGACACCGAGTCTTCTGCGACGGGCAGGGGCCTGTACGCCATCGCCATCCGCCGCGTCCGCTCCGACCTGCTGGAGGTGACGACGTCCACGGGGACCCGGCGGCTGCGCATCGCTCCCCATGCCCTGACGGAAGCCGACGGCACCGCCCTGCTGGTCGCGCCGCTCGAACCTCACGCCCAGTGGGCGGGCGACCGTGGGACCGTGGAAATCCTGGAGACGGGCGTCTCGGTCACCGTGAAGGCTGGCAGAATGCGCGGATGCCTGAAGACCCTCGAGCGCTCCAGCAGCGGCGCGGTCAAGTTCGCGACCGTGACGACGTACTGTCCGACGGTGGGACCGGCGCTCATCGAACACGAGCAGCAGGACTCGGCAGGCAGAGTCGTCAGCGAGCGAGCCGAACTCAGCGACTGTGGTGAGCGCCTGAACGTACACGCCGCCGGGTTCTAGGGGCTCGTCGCGACACGGGACGCGGGTTCGGCATCCACGATGCGAAGCCCGCTGCGGCTCACGACACCAGTCGTGCCAGGTCATCGAGCACGGCGCGCACGCGCAGGAGCATCTCGTCGGGGCCGTACGGCTTCGACACGAACTGCATGCGGTCGTCGTCGCTGTCCGTGAGGGACAGCACCTCCGCGCTGTAGCCGCTCGTCATCACGATGGGGAGCTCGGGAGCGAGCTCGCGCAGTGCTCGGTATGCGGCGACGCCGCCCATGCGCGGCATCACCACGTCGAGAATCGCGAGCCTGATGGTGCTCTGGTACTTCCGGAACAGCTGAAGCGCCTCCTCGCCGTCCGAGGCGCGAATGACGTGGTAGCCGTTCTCGGTGAGCAGGCGGACCAGCATGGCCCGCACGGAGGCGTCGTCCTCTGCGACCAGGAGCGTCTCTCGTCCCCCGAGAGCGACCGGCGCGAGCTTGCGACCCACCGAGCTCGCGGGACGGTGCGAGACGGGCAAGTACAGCTTGAACGTCGTGCCCATGCCCGGCTCGCTGTACACGTGAATCATGCCGCGGTGCTGCTTGATGATGCCGTAGGCGCTCGCGAGCCCGAGCCCGGTCCCCTTGCCGGGCTCCTTGGTCGTGAAGAACGGCTCGAACACGTGCTCCACGACCTCGCTGGGGATCCCGACGCCCGTGTCGGTCACGGTGACGAGCACGTAGCGCCCTGGTGTCGCCCACGGATGCGAGCGCCGATAAGCGCCGTTCAGCACCACGGTCTCCGTCTCCAGGGTCAGGCGACCACCCGCGGGCATCGCGTCCTTGGCGTTCACGACGAGGTTCAAGATGACCTGCTCGATGAGCGCCGGATCGACGTGCACCGTCGTGGCGTGTGCGGTCAGGATGCAGTCGATCTCGATGTCCTCCCGCAGCGCGCCGTGAATCAACGGGCGGGCCCGTTCGATGAGTTCGTTCATCTCGACGTCGAGGGGCTGCATCACCTGCTTGCGCCCGAATGCCAGGAGCCGGCGGGTCAGCTCCGCAGCGCGCTCAGCAGCGTGCACTATCTCGCCGGCCAGGCCGCTCTCGTTGCCCCCTTCCGGAAGCGTCCGCTGCAAGAGACCCCCGTAGTTCAGCATGATGGTGAGCAGGTTGTTGAAGTCGTGGGCGATGCCACCGGCAAGCCGCCCGACCGCGTCCATTCGCTGCGCCCGCAGGAGCTGCTGCTCCAGCTCCTTTTCTTCCGTCCGGTCCGAGATGTACCCGCGCAGGGTGTCGATGGAACCGTCGGCAGCGAACGTGGCGTACGCGTTCTGCACGGTGACGAGGCGCGTGCCATCACGCTGGCGCATTTCGATCGTTCGCCGTCGAATCGTCGCGGTCTTCGCGAGGTCGGCGAGGAACAGGCTCGCCTCCCGGCCCGAGCCGAAGAGGTCGAGGAGGTTCGCTCCCGCCGCGTCGGCCATGGACTGAAAGCCGAATAGGCTCACGAACGAGGGGTTCGCGGTGACGATGCTGCCGTCGCCCCGCGCGACGTAGTTCGCCGTGAGCGCCTCCGCGACCCAGCGCCGGACCTCGTCCTCCGCCCGGCGACGAGCGGCCCCGAGGCTCGGGACGTCCACGACGTGCACGCTCTCGGGCCCCTCGGCCCCGTCGATGCGGCGCGACGGGACGTCACCCTCGACTCCCGGGACGACGATCGGCGCCCCGGCTTCGTCCGCGAGGAGCTGTTCGATCCGCAGCGCGGCAAGACTCGCGCTGGATCCGCCGAGCAGGGCCTCGGCTCGCGCATCGGCGCACTGAATGCGACCGCGCCCGTCGAGCACGACCACACCGTCGTCGGCAGCCACTTCGTCGAGCAACACCACGTGCAACCGAGCCATCAGCACCTCTTCGCGCCGGAGGCACCGACGCCTCCCGTCCTCGAAATGCACCGCCGCGCCTCGAGCGTCATGACGCGCCTCCTGGGCGGATCCAAGCGCGCGCGAGCTTGCTCCCGCCCCAGGACGCTGGCAAGGGCGACGGAGCGGCGCGAGCGCTGCCGCGTGAATCCCGCAGCGGCACTGGTCGATGCCGGCCGATCGAGACGAACGACGCCGCCGACCCTGCCAAAGAGCGTTCGCGCTGCTACTCTTCGGAGCCCGTGTTTCCGCGGTCCTCGGTGTTCCTTCTGGTTGCGGCTGCCGCCGCCGGCTGCTCGCTCTTCCCGAACAGCGTCGTCGTCGACGCCAGCGGAGATGCCGGCGTCGGCGGAAGCACGGCGGGGAGCGGCGGGACGGGCGGCAACGCCGGAACCGTTGCCGGCGAAGGCGGCGCGAGCGGGAGCGCTGGCGCGGGTGGTTCGAGCGGCGAGGGCGGCACCGCGGGCGTCGTCGTCGCGGGCGCGGCGGGGAGCACGGCAGGCGCAGGCGCGGGCGGCAGCGGCGGCAACGGCGGCGCGGCGGCGACCGGAGGAAGTGCGACGGACGCCGCGGGCGGCAGCGCCGGAACGGCGGGAAGCGGTGGTTCATCGGGCGCGGCGGGCGCCGGAGGATCCGCGGGTACCGGCGCGGGCGGCAGTAGCGGCACGTCCGGCGCCGGTGGGACGACACCGATCGACGCGTCCGTGTCGTGCACGGCTCCCGGCGTCATCCCGAACTGGAGCTTCGAGCTGACGACCGGGACCAGTCCGAATCAGTGGACCCGAGAGTCGGGCACCGGCGCGTTCAACGCCGCCGCCTCGAACTCCTTCGATGGCCTGCGGTCGGGTTACATCGACACGACATCGGTGACCGGCGCCCCGGGAGTGGCCGTGCAGACGGTGGTCAGCCAGCGAGTGCCGGTGGCCGGTGGGCAGGTCGTCGCGGCGTCCGCCTACTTCCGTAACCTCGACGCGGTCGCGGGCTCCGAGCCCAGGGTCGTCATCCAGTTCTTCGGCGCGGCCGGAACGCCGCTCGTCGGAGTCGACGCGGTGCTCTTCCCCGCTGCGTCCTCCGCCATGTGGTCCAAGCAAGGCGACGTCGGCATCGTCGCACCCGTCGCGGCCCGCGAGCTGCGCGTCGTGATCGAGAACACCGCCGGCTGGCGGTACTTCGTGGACGCCGTCTGCGTGCAGCCGCTCTGAGGGCCCTGCTCAACGGGGCGCTCGGGGACGTGCTGTCCGCCGCGCAGACGGAAGCGCACGTCCGCCGGCGCGCTCGCGTGCTAGATCATCGTGCCCATCCCGGAGGAGTGGCCGAGTGGTCTAAGGCAGCGGTTTTGAAAACCGCCGTACGGGCAACCGTACCAGGGGTTCGAATCCCTTCTCCTCCGCCGAACGTCAGCCGCTTCGCGCGCGGGCACCGGTCAGAACACCGACAGCTCCGTGTGCGTCGCGAACGCCTCGAGGGCGGCGACGCCGGCCAGGGAGCTTCCCTGCTTGTTCAGGGCCGGTGACCAGACGGCGATCGCCATACGGTTCGGTACGATGGCGACCACGCCGCCCGCGACTCCGCTCTTGCCCGGGAAGCCGACGCGGAACGCGAAGTCGCCGGAAGCGTCGTAGTGGCCGCACGTCAGCATCAGCGCGTTGATGCGTCGCGCGCGACGCACCGAGACGACGCTCTCGTGGGTGACGGGATCGACCCCTCGGTTCGCGAGGTACAGCGCCGCGCGGGCGAGCTGGCGGCAGGTCATCGAGATGGAGCACTGTCGAAAGTACGTCTCCAGGACGACCGCGGGATCGTTCTCGAGGTTCCCGAAGCTGCGGAGAAAGCTGGCCATCGCGGCGTTCCGGAAGCCGGTGGTCCGCTCGGACTGCGCGACCTCCTCGTCCACGTCGATGCTCGGGTCGGCGGCGCGCTCGCGCGCGAAGCGGAGGATGCGGTCGAAGGCGTCGGCTCCGAGAGCGCTCACCAGCACGTCCGTCACGACCAGCGCTCCGGCGTTGATGAGCGGATTGCGCGGGATGCCGTGGTCGTGCTCGAGCTGGATCAACGAGTTGAACGCGGAGCCGGAGGGCTCTCTCCCGACCCTCTGCCAGAGATCTGCGTCACGAAACTCCAGCGCGAGCGTCAGCGTGAAGAGCTTCGAGATGCTCTGGATGGTGAACCGTTCGTCGGCATCTCCGGCGGTGCAGATCTCGCCATCGAGCGTGGCGACTGCCATGCCGAGCTTGGAGGCGTCGGCGCGCGCCAGCGCCGGAATGTACGACGCGACGCTCCCGGCGCCCGGCACGGGCACGGCCTGCGCCACGCAGCGTGCGACGATCTCCGCGAGGTCGGTCACACGCGAGATGCTACATCCTCCGGACCGCAGGCAGTTCGCTAGAGCGGACCGGTCCTCGTCATGTTGACCGTGCAGCTCCCGCCATCGCTGGTGCACGTCAGCGTGATGGTGCCGGACGTGGACGTCCCCGTGCAGGTGGCGACCGACGTTCCCAGGTTGACGGTGTCGGGTCCGAAGGTCCCGTCCTGGGCGACGGGCAGGGTGTTGGACGAGATGCCGTCGGGCTCCTCCACCTCGAAGTAGATGCCGCAACCGGAGCTGTCGACCCGCTGGTCGAGCGCGGTCGGGTCGGCGTCACCGCACCCCGCGCCCGTCGCCGTTCCGGTGTAACGACCGGTCAGGTCCGGACACGGCGGCGGCTCTCCGCCGGCGTCCTGCGGCGCGCCGCCTCCGCCGTCCGCGCCGGCAAGACCGGCCACGCCTCCGCCGCCTCCGGCCCCCGCAATTCCGCCCGCGCCGGCCGTTCCCGAGGCGCCGGCGGCGCCCGAAGATCCCGCGCTGCCGGCCGCGCCCGCGGCTCCGCTCGAGCCACCGCTGCCGCTCGAACCGCCGGTGCCGGAGCTTCCGCCGGTCGCGCCCGCTCCGGACGATCCTCCACCGCTCGTCCCCGCGCTCGCGTCGGCCGAACCGCCGCTTCCACCCGAACCCGACTTGCTCTTGTCGTCGCCCGCACAGCCGGCCAGGCCCACCGTCACGACACAGATCCCCGTCCAAACCATCAAGACGTTCGCCGCCATCCCGTCACCTCCATAAGGAGCGGCCACTCTAATCGCGAAGGGGCTCGTGCGCCAAGACCGGGTCGGGCCGCAGAGCGAGCGAGCCTCGCTAGCCGATCCGCGCGCTCTGTCCGCCGTCCACGGGCAGCAAGATCCCGGTGATGAACGCGGCCTCGTCCGACGCCAGGAACAGGGCGGCGTAGGCGACGTCCCACGCCGTCCCCATCTTCGCGCCGAGCGGCACCAGGGAGTCCCGGGCGACGATGAGCTGGGCCCGATCGACGCCGGTCGCGGCCGCGACGCCCTCCACGGCCATCGGCGTGTTCATCAGTCCGGGCAGGATGGCGTTGGCGCGGATGCCGTACTTCGCGTTGCCGGTCGCGAGCGAATGGGTGAGCGCGTTCACTCCCGCCTTCGACGTCTTGTAGGCGGCCATGCCGACCGCGCAGACGGCGGCGACCGACGACACGTTCAGGATCACGCCGGACCGCTGCTTGCGCATGACGGGCAGCGCGTGCTTGCAGGGCATCAGCACGCTCTTGAGGTTGACGCCGAGGATGCGATCCCAGGCCGCCTCCTCGATGTGAACGGGGCCAGCGTCGCCCATGCCGACCCCGACGTTGTTGTGGAGAACGTCCACGCGACCGTACGTCTTCACGGTGGTCTCGACGACGCGCGCGCAATCGGCCGAGCGCGTGGCGTCCGCCTCCACGGCCACGCCCTCGCCGCCCTCGGCGCGGAGCATCGCGACGGTTTCCTCGGCGGACGCCGCGTCACGATCGACGACGACCACCCGCGCGCCCTCGCGCGCGAACAGGACGGCCGTGGCACGACCGTTGCCGATGGTCTCACCGGGCGTCTGCCCGCCGCCGACCACGATGGCGACCTTTTCGCGGAGCCTCACGTCGGGAACCCCTCGATGCCCGGGTCGAGCTGGACGCCGAGCGTGTTCAGCGCCATCGACACCAGGGTGTACTGGCCCACGGTGAAGACGACATCCATGAGCTGCCGGGTGTCGTAGCGCTCGGAGAGCGTCTGCCAGGTGGCGTCGCCGATGAAGCTGTCCTGCCGCAGCTCGTCGGCGGCGCGCAGCAGCGCCGCATCGAACGGCGACCATCCCGGCGCGTCCGGTCCCTCGGTGATGCGGCGCAGCTCCGGATCCGTGAGGCCTGCGGCGCGGCCGATGACCGCGTGCTGACCCCACTCGTACTCGGAGCGGCAGAGCCACCCCGTCCGCAGGATCAGGAGCTCACGCTCGCGAGCGCCGAGCGTGGACTTGAACAGGATGTGGTTGCCGAACACGAGCCACCGCTTCAGCAGCTTCGGGTGTCGGGCGAGCGTGGTGAAGATGTTGAGCACCTGGCCCCCCGTGTCCGCGCGCAGGAGCGCGGAGAGCTGCTCGCGGGCCTCGGCGGGCCATTCGTCGTCGGCGAGCGGCGGCACGCGGGGGCGGGTCAGGCGCACGGATTCGCTCCTGCTTCCTCGAAGCCTGGGCCTACTTCACGACGACGGCGCAGAAGCCCCCGATGCACTGGAGCGAGGGGTCGCAGCAGTCCGCATCGACGTCGCACTTCTCGTCGAGGTTCGAGCAGGTTCCGGGGCAGCCGCAGATGCCGCCGGCGCAGCCGCCGCAGCAGCACTCCACGCCGCTGCCGCAGGTGGCGCCGTCGGGCTTGCACGGTTCGAGCGCCGCGAAGGCGCGGTGATTGCCGCTCACGAGCTCCTGACCCGGGAGGAAGAAGGCGGGGTTGCTCGGATCCTGTCCGGCGGGGGCGCCGATGGTGATGGCGCTCACCCACACGTTCTTCGCGGCGGGGTCCTCCGCCGGCACGTTCTGGGTGTTCCCGAAGCGCCGCTTGCTCGTGAAGAACATCCAGAAGTACCCGCCCGCGGCGACCGGACTCACCGTCGGGTAGAAGTCGTGCCCCTCGTCGCGACCGGGGAACACGGTGTTCACGCGGCCACCCGCCCGGTCGAGGCGCGTCCAGTTGCTGCTCGCCAGATCGATCAAGTACAGGTCGCCGAGGTGGAAGATGATCGGGATGCCGAGGTCGCTCGGGATCTCGCTCACGTACTCGTTCGAGTTCACGACGCCGAACACGACCTGGTTGCCGTCGGGCGTGAAGAAGGGCCACGCGGGGTACCAGGGAGCAGGGACGGCGCCGTTCCCGTTCCATATCTCCTGGTAGTTGGAGAACGTGTTCGTGTTCGCGTCGAAGTCCATCGTGGCCAGGGCCTTGCCCCCGGCGGCCTCGTGGTGGTTGAAGACGATCTTCGTGCCGTCCGGCGAGAACTGGGGCATCAGCGCGTACTGGATCACGCCGTCCCAGCCCGGCGCCGGAAGCGGGGCGCCCGTCTGCGCGTCGTGGAGCGACGAGACCTTCGGCCCGGCGGTCGCGAGCACGTTGCCCGGCGCTCGCGGGAACGTGAGCGAGGCGTTGGCGACGCCCGGCGCGCCGTTGGACATGTACCGGCTGCCGTCGGGCGTGAGGGCGGCGAAGGCCGTCTCGAGGCCGCGCTTGGTCTCGGTGGGCGTGCCTCCGACGACGTAGCTGCGTCCGTCGGCTGCGCCGGGCGGCATGGGGTACGAGTGCGCCATCGCGACCATGCGGCTGCCGTTGGCCGAGAGCGAGTGGCACGACACGCACGGGCCGAACGGCGCGACACCTGGCTCGGTCAGGTAGACCTGCGCGCTCTGACCCGGAAGGATCCGCATCACGGCGCCGTTGTTGCCGACCTGTGGCGAGTTGTAGGTGTTGTAGAAGACGGCACCCTTCAGCGTGGCCGGGGCGACGATGAGCTGCTGCACGATGGGCCCGGATACGCCTGCTCCGCCCGCGGCGGTGACGGAGACGTTCAGCGGATCGGCGGGGCCCTGGGTGATCTGCGCGAGCGCGGCGTCCCAGATCGGCTGCGGAATGGTCCACTGGCCGGGCGCCGTCGGCGCGGTGCAGGCGCGATAAGAGAACGTCTGCGACGTGATCTTCACGAGGAGTGATCCGACGCCGCCCGAAGGCTCGTCGAACTGCAGCACCGGCGCCGCGAGCCCGCGCGGGAACACGGTCCGATCGTACGGGTAGAGGTACCTCATGCCGTTCGGGCCGGGGCCTCCGGCCTCGAGCGCCGCGACGGTCCCGGCGTCGAGAGCACCGGGGCACTCGTCGATGTTCACCGGGCCGCCGCCTCCGGCGCCGCCGGTGGAGGAGCTGCCGCCCGGGCCCCCCGCGTCGAGGTTCAATCCGCCGCCCGTCGCCGCGATGCCACCACCCACGGCGCCGACGCCCGCGGTGCTGCCACCGGAGCCCGCCCCGCCACCGTTCCCGCCGGGTTGCCGGCTCGACGACGAGGACGGCGAGCACGCCTCCACCGCCGCGAGCCCCATCGCCACGGCGAGCGCGACGCTCATGGGACCCGGACGATGGCCTCTCATGCGTCGCAGGATGCGGGAAATGGTGCGGGAAGTCACGGCGGCGGACGGTCGCGTCTCGACGGAGGCCGGCCTGCTCCGCTGGGGGACGCACCGCCGCCGCGCCGTCGCCACCAGAGGGAGCGCCCAAAGCCCTGATACGATGCGCGGATTCCATGAACGACGCGCTGGAGAGCCTCATGCTCGAAGTCTCGCGGAGCGACGCGATCGACGAGGGCAGGATGCGCGAGAGCTGCCGGCTGGTGCTCGGGGCCGCGTGCCGTGGCCTCGGTGTCGCGCGGGCCGGCGTGTGGCTGCTCGTCGATGACCGCAGCGGGATCCGGTGCGAGCTGCTCATCGACACCGCGAACCAGACCGACAGCGAGGCGCTCGTCCTCACCCGCGAACAGTTTCCCCGCTACTTCTCGGCGCTGGACGCTGAGCGGTCGATCCTGGCTCACGACGCGTGTTCGGACGAGCGCACCTCGGAGTTCACGGACACGTACCTTCGGCCGCTCGGGATCACCTCCATGCTCGACGTTCCCATCCGCCATCGGGGGCAGATGGTCGGCATCGTCTGCTGCGAGCACGTGGGCCCGCGACGCGACTGGCAGGACGACGAGCGCTCGTTCGCGGCCGCCCTGGCCGACCTCGTGGGCCGCGCTCTGACGGCGCGGGAGCGCGCCGAGACGGAAGAACGGCTCCGCGCCGTGAACGCCGAGCTGGAGGAGCGCGTGGCGCAGCGGACTCGCGAGCTCGCCGCCGCACTGGACGAGGCGACCGAGGCCCGCCGCGAAGCCGAGCGAGCCAACGCCGCGAAGAGTCTCTTCCTGGCGAACATGAGCCACGAGCTTCGAACACCGCTCAACGCCATCATCGGCTACAGCGAGCTGCTGCTGGAAACCCCCTCGCAGAGCGTCGCGGACTCGGAGCACGAGATCTCGGCGATAGGCCGAGCGGGCAACCACCTCTCCGCGCTCATCAACGACATCCTGGACCTGTCGAAGGTGGAGTCCGGCTCGCTGGACCTGGCGATCCGCGAGGTGCGCGTCGGCGAGCTGGTCTCCGACGTGCTGGAGGCGCTGCGTCCGCAGATCGAGCGCAGGAATCGCCTCGTCGTCGAGACGACGGCGACCGACGTCGCCCTCTCGGCCGACCCGGTCCGCGCCCGCCAGATCCTCATCAACCTGCTCGGCAACGCGTCGAAGTTCACGGACGCGGGGACCGTGACGCTGCGAGTCCACGCCGACGTCGCGCGGACGGTGACGTTCGAGGTGCAGGACACCGGGATCGGAATGTCGGCGGAGCAGATGCAGCGCCTGTTTTCCCGCTTCTACCAGGCGGACCCGTCCGTCGAGCGGGGCGGCACCGGGCTCGGCCTGGCCATCAGCAGGTCGCTGGCCGTGGCCATGGGCGGCACGCTCGAAGCGCAGAGCGAACTCGGAGTCGGCAGCGTCTTCACGCTGCGGCTGCCGCGCCTGGAGGCGTGAGGCCTCGACCGCTTGCCGCGGACCGCGGACGGCCGGAAGATGCCGCCCGGGTGCACACGCAGGGGAGCACGGTCGCCGACCACGACGCCGACCTCGAGCGCAGTCACGGCAAGAGCTCCGTGGACGTGCTGGACGGCATCGAATGGCTCGTTCGCATGCGGACGATCGCCGGGCTGGCGCTCGTCGCCGTGGGACCCGCCGTCTGGCTGATCCTGCGGTTGGTGGACGGCATCCCGGCCCTCGCGACGATCGGCGGGCGAGCTTTCCCCGTCCCGGTGAACGACCAGTTCGACGTTCCGTACGTACCGCTCCTGGCCGCCGCCGGCGTCGTCCTGGCACTGAACGCGCTGTACGGCGCCGCGGCGCGACGGCTGCGCTCCACGCCCCGCTCGACGCGGCGAACGACGACGACCCACGTCCTGGCGCACGTCCAGGTCGCCCTGGATCTCGTGACGCTCACCGTGCTCACGCACTTCCTCGGCGGAATAGAGAGCCCCATTCCCCTCTACATGATCTTCCACATCGTCGGCGTCGCCTCGATCCTGAGCCTGCGCTCCGCCTACGCGCACGCCGTGCTGGGCATCCTGATGCTGGGGGCGCTCGCCAACCTCGAATACTACGGCACCCTGCCCCACCACTCCCTCTTCGCGTTCGATCCGCCGGTCGAGCTCTTTCGACAGGCCAACTACCTCGGCGTCTACTTCACGGTACTCGCGAGCATGCTCGTATTCATGGTGTTCCTGACGCAGTACCTGACGCGCAAGGTGGAGCGCACCCAGCGCGAGCTGCGTGCCCGCGCGGTCGAGCTCCTGAGCTTCTCGAAGGCGGCGACGCTCGTCAGTCGCGACTTCGACCTTCCCGCCGCCCTCGATCAGGTCATGGGCCGGTTCCAGGAGATCTACGGCGCGGCCGGCTACGCGCTCGACCTGGCAGACCCGGCCTCGAGCGCCGCGGAGCGCCGCGTCGCCCGCGGCGACGTTGCCCCGGCGCTCGACCGCGACCCCGCGGACAGCGCGCTCGTCGTGGACGGCACCGCGGACCAGGGTCCCATGGCGCGCATCCCTCTGCGCGCGGGTGACCGCCGCCTCGGGTGGCTGACCGTGAGCAAGGGGGTCGGCCTCCAGTTCGAGCCCATCGAGATCTCGCTTCTCGAGACCATCGCGTCCAACATCGCCCTGGCTGCCACGAACGCCGGTCTGTACGGACGCGTCGAGCGCGAGGCGAAGACCGACGGCTTGACCGGACTCCTGAATCACCGGGAGTTCTGCCGCAGGCTCGAGGACGAGCTCGAGCGAGCGCGCCGGCACGGACGGCACCTCAGCGTCGCCATCCTCGACGTCGATCGGTTCAAGCTCTACAACGACGAGTTCGGACACCTGGTGGGCGACGAGGTGCTCCGCGCCCTCGCGCGGATCCTGACCGACGTCGTGCGCCGCAGCGATCTGGTCGCTCGGTACGGGGGTGAGGAGTTCGCGCTCCTGCTTCCCGACACGGAGTCCGGCGCCGCCGAGGTGCTCGCAGAGCGTCTGCGCTCACGCCTGGACGAGCACGTCTTCGGCGACGACCTCCCGGAGGGTGCGCGCCACGTGACGGCGAGCATCGGTGTCGCGACGTGGCACGCCGATTCTCGCAGCGACGCACCCGGCACACCGGACGCCGCGCGGGCGCTCTTGGCTCGGGCCGACGAGGCCCTCTACGCCGCCAAGGCCGCCGGCAGGAACCGCGTCGTCGTCGCGGAGCGCGGTGATGCCAGGGCAGGCCTCGTGACGCACTGAGTTGGCCGCCGCGATGCGGGCTTGCGCGCCGCGCCGGCGCAGCTGATAGACTGCCGCTCGCGCTCGACGTCCAGCTTCGCCGGCAGCGCACCGGAGACGGAGTTCGTCATGCTTCGCAGGTCGTTGTGGGTATGCGTCGGTGTCACGGTCGCGGCGCCCTCGGTCGCCATGGGTGGGTGCAGCAGCTACGACCCGGCAACGGACTACGGTGCAGGCGCAGCGGGGCAGGGCGTCACGACCTGCGACCAGGGCTGCCAGGATTTCCTTGCCGCGCTGGGTCTCGACAGCACCGTCTGGTTCCTCTGGAACCAGGCCATCGTCGGGCATCCGTCGGGATCGACGAACGTCATGGGTGCGTGCCCGCTGGGCGGCAGCGCCCACATCACCGGGACCACGTCGGTCGCCGCAGACGGGACGAACACCGCTGACCTGACCTTCGAGTTCGCCGCGTGCGCCAGGTCGGAGCGGCTCTACGAGCTGACGTTCACGGGCCCGTTGACGATGCGCGGGTCGTTCAACGGCGCCACCGAGTTCACTGCCGTCACGTTCGCCTCACCGTCGCTGACCACCTCGGGGACGGTTCACGCCTTCGGAGACAGCCCCGTCATCGACGACACCTGCGAGGTGACCTGCGCCGAGGAGCGCTCCCGTGACTCCTTCTCCCTGAGCGGCAAGCGCTGTGGACGCAGCTTCGACGAGAGCTCCCTGGGCGCGGGCGGGAGCGGAGCGGGCGGATCGAGTCAGGGCGGATCGAGCAGCGGTGGCAGCGCCGGCAGCTGCGCGTGCTCCTGTCCGGACGGCACCGACTGCACCAACGCGACGACACCCAACCCGTGCGGTGTCGACTCCAACGGGATTCCGGAGGCGTGCGGCTGTCCGGTGGGCTGCAACTGAGTCGCCGGCCCGCGCGGGGGCGCCAGCCGGATGCTAGCGTGACGTCGTGAGCGGCACCGACTCTGCCCGACCCGACGCGGCGGGAGGCAACCTCGGCTTCGACCCGGAGGCGTTGCGAGCGAAGTACCGGCACGAGCGCGACAAGCGCCTACGCGCCGACGGCAACGACCAGTACGTGGAGGTGGCGGGCGCGTTCGCGCACTTTGCCGACGACCCGTACGTCGCGCCCGGCTTCACGCGCGAGCCGCGGACCGACGAGATCGACGTCGTGCTGATCGGAGGGGGCTTCGGCGGACTGCAGACCGCTGCTCGCTTGCGGGAGGTCGGCGTCGAGGACGTGTGCATCGTCGAGCAGGGCGGGGACTTCGGCGGCACGTGGTACTGGAACCGGTATCCGGGTGCCCAGTGCGACGTCGAGTCGTACATCTACATGCCGCTGCTCGAGGAGCTCGGCTACGTGCCGACGCAGAAGTACGCCTCGGCCGCCGAGATTCTGGAGCACGCCAGGAGCATTGGGCGGCACTATGGCCTGTACGAGCGCGCCCTCTTTCAGACGCGAGTGACGGAGCTCCGATGGGACGGCTCGGTGTCGCGATGGATCGTGTCGACGGATCGCGACGATCGGCTTCGCGCTCGCTTCGTCGCCATCGCGAACGGCCTGCTCAGCCGTCCCAAGCTTCCCGGCATCCAGGGGCTGGGCGACTTCGCGGGGCATGCGTTTCACACGGCGCGCTGGGACTACGCCTACACGGGAGGCGGCCCCGACGGGGGCCTCGAGAAGCTCCGCGACCGGCGCGTGGCCGTCATCGGGACCGGCGCCACGGCGATCCAGATCGTTCCTCACGTGGGGGCCGCCGCGAAGCACCTGTACGTGTTCCAGCGAACTCCATCGAGCGTCGACGCGCGCAACAATCGCCCCACCGACCCCGCGTGGGCGGCGCGGCTCGAGCCAGGGTGGCAGCGACGCCGCATGGAGAACTTCAACGCGCTCGTCACCGGGAATCCTCAGCCCGAGGATCTCGTCGCGGACGGCTGGACCGACCTCATCGGCAAGACCATCGAGCGGTTCATGGCCGGCGCGGCGTTCGGCGCGCAGAACGTCGCCGAGGTCATCGAGCTGGCCAACTTCGAGAAGATGAACGAGATACGCGCCCGCGTGGACGCCATCGTGGAAGATCCGAGAACCGCTGAGGCGCTCAAGCCCTACTACCGCATGTTCTGCAAGCGCCCGTGCTTCCACGACGATTACCTGCAGACGTTCAACCGGCCCAACGTCACACTCGTCGACACCGACGGCAAGGGCGTGGAGCGCATCACGCGCTCGGGGGTCGTCGTCGCCGGGCAGCAGTACGACGTCGACTGCATCATCTACGCCACGGGGTTCGAGTTCGGTACCGCCCTGGTACGCCAGACCGGCTACGAGATTCACGGCCGCGACGGGCTGACGATGTCGAAGAAGTTCGAGCGCGGCCTGCGCACGCTCCATGGGATTCAGAGCCACGGATTCCCGAACTGCTTCCTCGTGGGGCCGGGCCAGGGTGGCTTCGCCGTGAACTACCCGCAGCTGCTCGACCAGGTGGCCAGGCACCTCGCGCACATCGTGAGGCACGCGCTGGACGGCGGCCATCGAACCGTGGAGCCGTCCCCCGAGGCGGAGGATCGCTGGGTCGAGCGGGTCGTCGAGTCGACGCGAGGCGCCGTCAACCTGGGCACCGCCGAGTGCACGCCGGGCTACTACAACAACGAAGGCCGGCCCGACGAACGCCACGCGCAGTCTGCGCCCTACGGAGGGCTGATGGGGAGCATCGCGTTCTGGGAGCTCCTCCGGAAGTGGCGCGAAGCGGGCGACTTCGAGGGCCTCGTGTTCGGCGGGAGTTGAGGCCGCGCTCCACCGAATCCGGGCCGTTCACACCTCTCCGCGGCCGCATCCGCCCACCATCTCCCAGGACACGTCCCACAGCCTCGCCGCGGCGGCTCCGTCGCGCGCCGCTGCGGACGTGGGCGACGGGCGACACCGCGCGAAGTACTCGCCGGTGACGGTCTCGAGCTCCGGCGCGGTCGCGACGTGGACGGTAGTGCGCGCACCCTCCGCGGGCGTGAGCAGGAAGTGGCGCCCCACCAGTCGCTGCGCGAGCGACAGCAGGCCGTGGTCCCGGATCACGTTCGTCGCGACGTCGCCGGGATGGACGGCGTTGGAGGTGACGCGGCTTGCGCCGAGACGGCGCGCCAGCTCGTTCGAGAAGAGCACGTTCGCGAGCTTGGACTGGCCGTAGGCACGCAGCCCCGAGTAGCGGCGCTCGGCCCGCAGGTCGTCCCAGTCGATCCCCTTCACGCTCGAGTGGAGGCGCGAGCTGACCGTGACGACGCGCGCCGGCGCCGAGCCCCCGCCGCCGAGGCGGTCGAGCAGGAGATTCGTGAGGAGAAAGGGCGCCAGGTGGTTCACGGCCCAGGTGTCTTCGTAGCCGTCCTTGCTCAGCGTGCGCTTCGGGTGCCACACGCCGGCGTTGTTCACCAGGACGTGGAGCGCATCGCAGCGCTCGCGGACGTCGCGGGCGAGCGCCCGCACCTCGTCGAGCGACGAGAAGTCGGCACGCAGCGCCTCGACCGACGGAGCTCCGGTCGATTCACGGATCGACTCGACCGCAGCCCGCAGACGCGAGCCATCGCGCCCGACGAGCAACACCCGGTGCCCCGCACGAGCCAGCTCCCGCGCGGTCTCGAGCCCGATGCCGGAGCTCGCGCCGGTCACCAGAGCGGTCCGGGTGGGATCCATCTCACAGAGGATACGCGAACTGCTCTCGTCGGAGAGGGATGGAGCCAGTCGGTGAACTCGAAGCCCGTCCCGTGCCGGACGTTTCGCCCGGCACGTTCGTCGAGATGAGTTCACCGGCGCCGTTTGCTCGCACGACTGTGGGCGTGCCAAGGTCGGTCGCGATGCGCGGTTCGCCTCCTGGCCCTCGGAGCTCGCCGGCGCGGGGGACCGTGCCCGCGATCCTCACCGTCGTCGTTGCGCTCGTCGCGTGCCGTGGTGGCGGCGAGGCGAAGTGCGTCAGCGCCGTCGAACTGGGCGGGCAGCGCTTCAGCGCCCTCGGCACCCACAGCGAGGTCTCGGAGGCGAAGGACAACTCCGTCGCCGGAACGTGCATCGCCTACTGTCAGTGGGGCGACCCCACCGTCCAGGCCGCGGTCGACCAGTGGCGGCGGGACAACCCCACGTCGAAGGCCGATCGCGGGGCCGTCGTCACCGTGCATCTCGCGAACGAAACAGCGGCGTGCCAGGGTCGCTGTACCGCCACAATCCGGGGCGGTAGCGCCACCGTGAAGACGGAGTGCTTGTGACTCGCGCCCGGCCACCCTCGGGCCGTGCCCGCGCGTTCGGCGGCGTGGTGCTGCTCACAGCTGCACTTCTCGCTTGCGGCTCGAAGACGGGCGCTGACGACCGATGCGAAGCGAGCGTGCAGCACGAGGGCAAGGCAGCGTCCGCGAAAGGCGGCGACCGGTTCGAGGCCCGGCACGAGGCATGCCGCGCGTGGTGCAAGACCAACGACGTGGAGTCCGCGAAGTCCCCGCACATGCACGCTGGATGCGCGAGCCGCTGCGGCGGCGACGTCATGTTCGGAACGAGTCGGGCTTCGGTGACCTGCAAATGAGACTCCGTACGGCGCGCGCGATCTACAGCTTCACCCCGACGTGGAGCCCGGGCTCGAACAGGAAGTAGTTCGGCCAGCGGTCCTCCCGTACCTGGAACGAGTCCGGCAGGTTCGTGTTGACGGGCCAGTACGTGAACGCGACGGACGGCTCGAAGAAGAGGCGGTCGTCCAGGAACTCGAAGTGGTAGCCGAATCGCAGGGTCACGAAGAGCTGGAATCCGGTCTGGATCTTCTCCCCCGCCTCGTCGAAGTACGTCTGGACGAACGGCGTCGCGTGCAGCGTCGAGTACGCGCCTTCCCAGACGAACCGCTGGTAGGCCAGCCCCAGTCCGATGTCCCTCACGTGGCCCGGAAACGATTCATCGGGATCGCCCTTGGACGGCCCCCACGGGATCCCCAGGGGCTCGTGGTACCGCCAGGTGATCGCCTCCACGATGACGACGTCCCTCGGGGTGAGCCGGTACCCGTAGTTCAGCTGGTAGAATGCGGGCGAGTCCTCCATCGGGAGCACGTTGGCCAGCATGAACAGCGACGTGCTCAGATGGTGTCTTCGGCGGTCGTCTTCCCGCTCCGACGCCTGGACGCTCGTGGCGCCCAGCAGACCGAGGAGCAGGACGCACGACAGCCGCCTGGGAAGGGCTCGCGTCGGGTGGCGCATGCGGCGAAACGTAGCTGTGCGCCAGAGGCCGATCATTGCGTGAATTCGCAGGAGCGGTGTGCGAAAATGCACAGCGCCGCCCATGGACTGGGACGATCTCCGCTTCATTCTGGCCGCGGCCCGCTCCCGCACCCTCAGCGGCGCCGGCGCTCGGTTCGGGGTGACCCACACCACCGTGGGCCGGAGGATCCGGGCCTGCGAGGCCAGGCTGGGCGTGCGGCTGTTCGACCGGCAGCCCGACGGTCTCCACGCCACGGCCGCCGGCCAGGACCTGATCGACCTGGCGGAGCGCATGGAGGGCGAGGTGCTGGCCGCGCAAGGGCGCATCATGGGGCGCGACGCCGAGCTCCGCGGTCCGCTGCGGGTCTCCATCTTCGACTTCGGGTTCTGGGGCATCCACGACGCGTTCGCGTCGTTCATCGCGCGCTACCCCAGCGTGGAGCTGACGATCACCGCGAGCCTCGATCCCGTGTCGCTGACCCGACGCGAGGCGGACGTGGCGCTGCGCCTGACGCGTAGCCCGCCGGAGGCGCTGATCGGGCGGCGGGTGGGCGATCTCACGTTCGCGGTCTACGCGAGCGAGGCGCTCGTCGCGCGCGTCGGGGCCGATGCTCCGTACGCGGACTACCCGTGGCTGGCGTGGGACGACCGCCTGGACGGAAGCTGGATTCACGAATGGCTGTCACGAAACGCGCCCGGCGCACGAATCGCACTGCGCATCGACGAGAGCGCGATCCTCCAGCGCCAGGCGATCTGTTCCGGAATGGGTGTGTTCTTCATGCCGTGCTGCGTCGCTGACGCGATACCCGGCATCCGCCGGCTGGGGCCGATTCATTTCAGGCAGCCGCTGTGGTTGCTCACCCTACGCGAGCTGCAGCACACCAGCAGAGTGCGGGCGTTTCTCGACCACATGGCCGACGCGCTGGCCACTCATCCGGCCGTCGTGCGGAGCTCCGAGCAGGAGGGAGGTAGAGAAAGACGTGGCGCGGCGGTTCGTCGATCGAAGCGAGCGAGGTAGGCGTCCGCGACGCCGCTCGTCTGGCCGAGCAGCCACGCCCCGTCGTCCGTTCCCGCGTGGAGGTGCCGCTCACCCTCAGGTCGAGTGCTTCGGGCTCCGGAGGATTGCGCCGCCGACCTCGATCCCTGCCGAGAGCGTCACGGCGAAGATGCAGGGCCCGTCGTCGGTCACGACGTAGGAGTGCGTGGTCCCGGCCTCCATCGGGTGCTCGTCTCCCGCTCGGTACGTGCGCCCGTCAGTGGCGACGTACGCGCCCTGCACCAGCAGGATGCGCTCCGTACCGACGTGGCGGTGCTCCGGGAAGTGGGTACCGGGAGCGAGCTTCACGAACCCGTTGTCGGCGGAGGCGACGCCGGGACCACCTTCGAAGTGCAGCAGCGATACGCCGGGAATGGGCCCCGACTCCCATGCGCTCGGATCGTCGAGACTGGCGAGCACCTCGGTCACTTTCTCGAGGCTCAGGTCGAAGAGCTTCGAGAGCCGACCGCCGAAAGGCGCCCAGCGCTCCGGCGAGCGTGAGACCGCCTCGAGCAGGCGCTCCCTGACGCGGGGCCTCGGTTCGGCGCGCCCGGCGGCGCTCGCGAGGACCGCGAAGAGCTCCGCCAGGACGCGCTGCTCTTCGGGCGTGGGGGAATCGAGCACCTCGGCCACGATCTCCGGAAGCGACGGCTTCACCGGTCACCTCCGTCGCGCACCGAACCCACGTAGCAGCCGCGGAGCTTCGTCAGGGCGGCCAGCACGCGAGACTTCACGGTCCCGATGGGCACGCCAATCTCCTCGGCGATCTCGCTGGAACTCAGGCCTCGATAGTAGCCCAGCAGCAGCACGCGGCGCTGCTCCTCCGGGAGCTCGGCGAGGGCTTCGCGCACGGCGTTTCGGTCGGGACCGAGCTCGAGATCGTCGGCACCCTCGGTGCCTGCGATCCCCGACAGGACGCCGGTAGGGTCCCCCACCCTCCGGGTGACCCGGGCAGAGCGGAGGAGATCGATGGCGCGGCTACGGGTGCGCAGGACGAGCCACGCCCGAACGGTGCCACGCTCGTGATCGTACTCCGCGCTGTGGCGCCAGGCCTCGAGGAAGACGTCGTGGACCAGATCTTCGGGCTCGCCACGGCCGCGCAGCATGTGACGCGCGAGCGCCAGCATGACGGGCGCGTGGCGATCGTAGAGCGCCGCGAGGGCGCTGGTGTCGCCTCTGGCGGCACGCGCTATGAGCAGCGCATCGCGCGTGTCGTCGTCTGATGCGGATTGCCCCACTCGACTGGACGCCGAGCCTAGCACGCGTTCGGCGGGGTCAATCCGCCGTGGGGACGTGCCGCGGCACGCCGACGGCGAGCGCCTGGCCGGGCTCGACGAGGACCACGCGGGGGGGCGGCGCGTGCCCTCGAACCGCCGCCCGCATCGCGTCCTTTCCGTCGCGACGGACGTGGAGCAGCGCGAGCGTGCCGACCTCCGCCTGCCGCACGACGGGCAGGAGCGCGTCGAGCGAGGCATGGCCCCGGGCACCGGCCACGGCCCCGTAGCACTCGTGCACGAGCAGGTCGGCGCCCTGGTAGAGCGCGAGGGTCCCGTCGGTGGGTGCCCCGTCTCCGCTGTAGCAGGTCGAAGTGGAGCCATCGTCGACGCGCACCGAGAGATTCGTGATGGGATGGGCGCTCTGGGCGCAGGTGAGCCGAAGATCGTCGAGAAGGAGCACGGCTCCCGGCGAGAGCTCGATGGGTTCGATGGGATAGCACCGCGTGGGCGCGTAGGCGCCCGGATACGCGAGGTCGAGCAGGTGCAGGAGTCGCTCCTTCACGCCGGGCCCGCTCACGACGCGAAGCGGGCGCTGGCGACCGTCCTCGCGCAGCCGCAGAAGCAGTGCGGGCAGACCGAACGCGTGGTCGGCGTGCCAGTGCGTGAGATAGACGGCGTCCAGCGCGTCCGCACCGAGCCCCTGGCGCCAGTAGGCCTGCGGCACGGAGAACCCGCAGTCGAAGAGCACGGTCTTCGACCCACGATAGAGCAGGCTGGTGTTCGGCAGGGTGTCGTCGAAGGCCTCGCCGGTCCCCACGAAAGTCACCGTCGCCACGCCCGCGTTGTATCGCGCCGCACCCCCGGCTAGCCATCGGCGCGATGCAGAACTTCGTCGTCCTCGGGGCCGGCATGATGGGCTCGGCCATCGCGCTGCCTCTGGTCGACAGGGGACATCGCGTTCGGTTGGTCGGGACCCACCTCGACCGTGAGATCATCGAGAGCCTGCGCCGAGACGGCCGCCACCCGAAGCTGGCGCTCGAGCTGCCACGCGCCGTGGAGCCCCACTTCGACGAGGACCTGGCCGACGCGATGGTCGGCGTCGACGCCGTGGTGCTCGGCGTGAGCAGCCAGGGGGTACGGTGGGCCGCGGAGAAGCTCGCGCCGTTTGCGCACCCGGAGCTGCCGATCCTGATGGTGAGCAAGGGACTCGAGTGGGATGGACAGCGCGTTCGGGTCCTGCCGGACGTGCTCGCGGACTGCCTTCCGGAGCCCTCGACGCGCCGGGTCGCGCCGGCCGGCGTGACCGGCCCCTGCATCGCCGGCGAGCTGGCGCGACGCGTGCCGTCGTGCGTCGTGTTCGCGGGGCGGACGTCGGACGCGCTCGACGCCCTGGCCGCGAGCTTCCGCGGCGGCTACTACCGCGTCTGGACGAGCCGCGACGTCGTGGGGCACGAGGTGTGCGCCGCGCTCAAGAACGCCTACGCCATGGGCATCGCCTTCGCCCATGGGCTGAACGAACGCGCGGGCGGCACCGGCGGAAGCATCGCGTTCCACAACTACGAGTCCGCAGTGTTCGCGCAGGCAGTCCACGAGATGCGCCAGCTGGTGCGTGTGACGGGCGGCGACACGGACACGCCCGTGGGTCTGAGCGGTGTCGGCGACCTGGACGTGACCACGAACGGCGGGCGAACGGGGCGCTTCGGGCGCTGGCTGGGGCTCGGCCTGACCACGGCCGAGGCCGTCGAGAAGATGGAGGGAGCGACCCTCGAGTGCCTCGACGTGCTGCGCGTGCTGCGAGCGGCGCTCCCGGTGCTCGACGCGCGCGGCGCGCTGTCGCGGAGGAGCTTCCCGCTGCTCGAACACCTCGCCGCCGTCGCCCTCGACGGAGCCGCGGTGGACGTCCCCTTCGACGAGTTCTTTGGTGGCTGACGTGGACCGGGACGTCGTCCTCGCCCTCGACAGCAGCACCACCGCGGCCAAGGCCGTGGCGTGGAACGCCCGAGGTGAGGCCGTCGCCGAGGGGCGCGCGGCCATTGCGCTGGACAATCCGACGCCGGGCGCCTGGGAGCAGGACGCCGAGAGCTGGTGGACCGCGGCCTGCGCCGCGTTCGGAGCGGCGACGCAGGCGCTCGGGACGAGCGGCGCGGATCGTGTCGGCGCGGTGTGCATCGCCAACCAGCGCGAGACGTTCGTGCTCACGGACCCGAACGGCACGCCGCTTCGCCCCGCCATCGTCTGGATGGACGCGCGCTGCCGCGCCGAGGTCCCGCGCACCGCCGAACGGGTCGGGGCACGCCGCCTGCTCGAGCTGACGGGCAAGCCACCGTCCACGACGCCGTCGCTCTACAAGCTGCTGCACCTGCTGCGAACCGAGCCGTCGCTCCGCAGCGCGCAACCTCGGTTCCTCGACGTCCATGCGTACCTGGCCCAGCGGCTCACGGGACGCTTCGCCACGTCGCTCGCGTCGGCCGATCCGCTCGGCGTCGTGGACATGCAGGCCCGCGCGTGGTCGCCCGAGCTCCTCGCCCTCGCCGGGCTCGACGAGCGCAGCGTTCCCGAGCTCGTCGCGCCCGGCGCGGTCCTGGGCGCCATCACGAGCGCCGCGGCGCAGAGCACCGGCCTGCGCGCGGGGCTGCCGGTGGTCGCGGGGGCGGGTGATGGACAGGCGGCGGGCATCGGGGCGGGGATCACGACGCTCGACCGCGCCTACCTGAACCTCGGGACTGCGATCGTGTCGGGCGTCTCGTCCGAGCGGTACGTGGTGGACTCCGCTTTTCGTACCCTCTACGGCGCGCGCGAGGGGACGTACTTCCTGGAGACCGACCTGCAGGGCGGCACCTTCACCCTCACCTGGCTGGCGGAGCGCCTGCTCGGCCGTGATGCCGACGCGACGGTGGCGCTCGGCGAGCTCGAAGCGGCGGCGCACGCCCTGCCTCCGGGCTCCGACGGGCTCGTGGCGGTGCCGTACTTCAACGGGGTGATGAACCCGTACTGGGACGACGCGGCAAGCGGCGTCCTCCTGGGCCTGCGCGGCCATCACGGAGCCCCGCACCTGTACCGCGCGATCCTCGAGGGCCTGGCGCTCGAGCAGCGCCTGCACTCGTCGGGCGTGGAAGGGAGCACGGGCACGCGCATCGGAGAGCTGGTCGTGATGGGCGGCGGCTCGCGCAGCGATCTCTTCTGCCAGATTGTCGCCGACGCGACGGAGCGGAGCGTCGTGCGCGCCGGCTCGTCGGAGGCCACCGCGCTGGGCGCGGGGATCCTCGCCGCGGTGGCCGGCGGACTGCACGCCGACCTCGACGCCGCCGTGGCCTCCATGACGAGCACGGGAGAGCGCTTCGAGCCCGGCGCGTCGAGAGCGCGCTACCGCCGCCTCTTCGACGACGTGTATCGCCACGTCTACCCGGCGCTGCGCGAGACCATGGGGCGGCTCGTCGCGCTCGAGGCAACCCCGTGACCCCCGGCGCGCCCCGGAGGCTGGTTGCGACCGCCACGCTGATCGCTCTCCTCGCGACGAGCGGGTGCCGGCGGGAGCGCCCGGGGCCCGCCGCCGCGCCTGCACCGAGCGCACCCTCCGCGCCGAGCGCGACGGCGTCGGCGCGCGCGCCCGTCCCGGTGACCCAGGCCGAGCCGACCAGGGATCCCGACCGCGAGCGCACCGACCCGCCGGAGAGCTCGGACGCCGGCGCGGTGCCGTGGGTGCTCGACGACGTCGGCGACTGCGGGCCGGCAGCGGCCGCGCGCGCGACGGCGCGGGGGGTCGTGATGGTCGAGCGCAACGACGACGTGAAGCTCGCCCGCCTGGGCAAGTGGCCCGCCGGCCCGAAGGCAGCCGAATGCCCTGTCGCCCCCGTGCAGGGCGACGCGGGGTCCTTCGTGCCGCTGGCGCGTGCCCCCGCGGCGGACGCCGACCACGCCTACTGGATCTCGCGCGGGCGACTCGTGCGGCGCGCGGTCACCGCCGAGAAGATCGGCCCGCTCGAGATCCTGGCGCACGACGCTCGCGACGGGAGCGCGGCCGTCACGCCCGAGTCACGTCCCGAAGGGGCGCCGCGCTTGGCCGCCTACCTCGCGCGGGGCGCCACGGACGACGCTCCCCTGCGGGCCCGCCTGTGGGTCGAAGGCGGCGGCACGTTCGACCTCACGCCGGAAGGATCGGCCGCCAACACCGTGGCCCTGGCGGCGACCGGGGGCGATCTGGTCGCGGTGTCGCTCGAAGGCCGGAGCGGCATGTCGCCAGTTCATGCGCGGCGCATCACGTTCGACGGGAGCACGGTCGTCCTCGGGGAGGACACCGTGGTGTGGCTGGGCGGCGCGGCGCAGGCGCTCACGCAGCTCAGCGCCGTCGGCACCGAGGGCGGTCTCACGGCGCTGGTAGCCCTCGAGCGGGACATCACGCGGTTCGGGCTCGCGCGCATTCCCCTGTCGAGCCCCCCGAGAATGGGCGCCGACGTCGCCTGGCGCGACTACCCGAACGGACTCGATCCGGCCCCCGTGGACAGCGCAACCCTCTGCGGCAAGCCCGCCGTGCTCTACGCGCGCCCCGCCGAGGCACGCCCGCGTTCGCCCCAGGAGCTGCACCTGGCCCCGCTCGAGGCCGGTGGCCTGGGGGCCTCGGTCGTCGTGGCCCGAGCGAGGGCTTTCTCCACCGCAACGCTCTCGGCCGCGCCGGGCGGGGCCCTGCTGGCCTACGTCGCCGACTGGAGGACCTGGACCCGAACGGTGCGTTGCAGGTAAAAGGCCGCCCCTTCTCCAGGAAGAGAGAGGCCATGAAGAAGAAGCGACGCGCCACGCGGCGCAAGCGAGGCGGCCTCACCGCGAAGAACGCGGATCGGCACGACCTCTACCAGCGCTCCGTCCAGGACGCCGAGATGGAGGCGGACTTCATCGAGCTGACGTTCCGGCGCATGACCGGGCGCAAGGCGAAGCGACTTCGCGAGGATTTCTGCGGCACCGCGCTGCTCTGCGCGGAGTGGGCGCGGCGCGGCGAGGACCGCTTCGCTACGGGCGTGGACCTGGACGCGCGAACGCTGTCCTGGGGAGAAGCGCACAACCTCGCACCGCTCGGAGACGCGCGCGCGCGCGTGACGATCGTGAAGGGCAACGTGCTGGACCCTGCGGGCAGCCGCTTCGACGTCATCTGCGCGTACAACTTCAGCTACTGGATCTTCAAGGAGCGCGCGACGATGCTCCGGTACTTTCGCCGCGTGCATCGGTCGCTCGCCAGGGGCGGCGCGTTCTTCCTGGACACGTACGGAGGGAGCGAGGCGCAGGTGACGCTCACCGAGCGGCGCCGCATCAAGGGCGGCTTTCGCTACGTGTGGGAGCAGCACTCGGTGAATCCCATCGACAGCTCCATCGTGAACTACATCCACTTCGAGTTCCCGGACGGATCCAGGCTCCGGCGCGCCTTCCGCTACGACTGGCGGCTCTGGACGATGCGGGAGCTCTCCGAGCTGCTGGAGGAAGCCGGCTTTTCCCGCTCGGTCGTGTACTGGGAGACCGACGCCGCCCACGGCAAGGGATCGGGCGTGCTCCGGCCCCGGAAGAAGTCCGAGAACCACAAGGCCTGGCTGGCGTATATCGTCGCCACGAAGTGAGCGCAGGCCCTCGGTTCTGGTGGGTCGTGGCCGGTGTGGTGGTCGCGGGCGCCGCGCTCCACGCGCCGTCCATCGGTTCGGGGCTCGCCGCCGACGACCATCTGCAGCGCGCGATGCTCGACGGGACGTATCCGGTTCCCCGCCACGTTCTCGACCTCTACTCCTTCGTCCGCGCGGATCGGGGCGAGCTCGGACCGCTGCAGGACGCGGGCGTCATGCCCTGGTGGTCTCATCCGGAGCTGCGCCTCGCGGCGCTGCGACCGCTCGCGAGCGCGCTGATAGCCGGCGAGCACGCGCTGGGCCTGGGGCCTCTGGGGCGCCACCTGCACTCGCTGGCCTGGTACGGCGCCGCCGTGGTCGCGGCGGCTCACCTCTTGCGGCGCCTCGTCGGAGCGCCGGCCGCGGCGATGGCGACCCTGGCGTTCGCCGTGGACCCCGCGCACGTGATGCCCCTCGGGTGGCTCGCGAACCGACCCGCTCTCGCCGCGGCGGCGCTGGGACTCGCCGCCGTGAGCGCCCACGTGGCGCACCGCAGCCGTAGTCCGGGTACGTCCATGGCCTCGGCGACGCTGTTCACGGCGGCGCTGCTCGCCGGCGAGTACGCGTTCGGCGCCCTGGCGTACGTCGTGACGTGGGAGCTCGCGGCAGGGCCGGGGCAGAGCCGATGCCGCATCGCGAGCGCCCTGGCATTCGCGGTGCCCGGCTTCTTCTACGCCGCACTGCACGTCGGGCTCGGATACGGCGCGCGAGGTTCGGCGGTGTACCTCGACCCCATCGCCGAGCCCTTGGCGAGCCTCGGTGCGCTTCCCGGACGGCTCGCCGCGCTGGTCTGGACGGAAGCCGGCGGTGCCGTCGCGATCTCGAAGGTCGGCGCCGGTCTGGCGCTCGTGGCCCTCGTGCCGCTGGCCGTCGTGCTTCCTCGCGCCGCTCGGGTCATGTCGTGCCCGAGGGAGGTCACCGCGCTCGCGCTCGGCGCGCTCCTCGGGATGTTGCCGGTCGCGGCCACGGCGCCGAACGTGCGGCTACTCGTGCTCCCGTCGGTGGGCGGAGCCGCGTGCATCGCCGTGGTGGTGGCCAGCGCCGTGCTCCGGCGCGACGGGCGGCTCGTGACGCTCGCGGCGGCGGCCCTCGTCGGGGTCACGCACTTCGTCGTGGCACCGCTCGAGACGGCCGCCCAGTCGCGCGCCTGGCGCGCGCTCACCGACGGCGCGCGCGCGCGCTACGCCGCATCGGACCTCTCCGCAGACGCGGGGGTCACGAACGTCCTCGTCGGCGGACTGCACCTGTTCGACGTGCTCTACCCTCCGTTCGAGCGTCGGGCTGCCGGGCACGAGACGTCCGCGACCTGGCGAATCCTGGCGACGTCCGCGGCGACGCTGACGGTCGAGCGCGCCGGCGACCGCACGCTGATCGTCGCCGCCGAAGGGGGAGCGCTCTGCGTCGATCAAACGGCCGTACTGTTTCGCGCGCCGTCCGCGGAGCTCTCGCCCGGCGACACCACGTCGGCGGCCGGGCTCCGGGTCCGCGTCCTCGAAGCAGGCCCCGCCGGGCCCACCCGCATCGCCTTCGAGTTCGATCACGACCTCGACGCGCCGCGCCTGCGCTGGCTGGCTTCCGCACCGGATCGGTTGCGCCGCGCGAGCCTGCCCGCTCGCGGTCGCCCCGCGAGCGCCCCGTAGGGCCACCGCGGCGCTCGGGTGTGCGTTACGCTCGGCCCATGCCGACCCGCCCGTTCCACCTCGCCTTCCCGGTCCGCGACCTCGACACGACCCGCGCGTTCTACGGGGACGTTCTGGGCTGCCGCGAGGGGCGCGCGGCCGAGCGCTGGGTCGACTTCGACTTCTGGGGGCATCAGATCAGCGCGCACGTCGTGGCGAATCGCGACGCCATGGCGACGAACGAGGTGGACGGCGACGCCGTTCCCGTCCGTCACTTCGGCGTGGTGCTCGAGTGGGACGCCTGGCACCAGCTCGCGGCACGCCTGACGGCCCGCGGGCTCGCGTTCGTCATCGAGCCGCACGTTCGGTTCGAGGGACAGGTGGGGGAGCAGGCGACCATGTTCTTCGAGGATCCCAGCGGGAACGCCCTGGAATTCAAGGCATTCAGGGACGAGGCTCGGCTCTTCGCGACCTGAGGCCTTGCATTCTGTTTTTTCAGAATTTATAGACTCGGGATGGCGCGGAGCTGGGACGACGAGGTCGAGAGCCGGGAGGCCTTCCGGCAGCGCACCCTGGACGCCACCCCGCGCTGGTACAGCCCCTGGCTGCACCTCGCGCTCACCACCGGCCCGGGGATCGCCGCCCTGGTCGCCGCCGCGGGGGCCGTCTCGGGAGTGCGTCTGGCCGAGCTCGCGGTGATTCCCCTCACGTTCGTGGGCGCGAACCTCTTCGAGTGGCACGCGCACAAGCACCTGCTCCACCGCCGCTGGAGGCCGTTTCCGGTGGTCTACGAGCAGCACACGCCGATGCACCACCGCATCTATCGCTACGGCGACATGGCGATGAAGAGCTGGCAGGAGCTGCGGCTCGTCCTCATCCCGGGGCCCGCGGTGGCCGGCGTCGTCCTTCTGGCCGCACCGCTGGCCGCGGGCCTGGCCTGGTTGTTCACCGCGAACGTCGGATGGCTCTTCCTGGTGACGGTCGCGCTCTACATGGTCAGCTACGAGCTGAGCCACCTGGCCTATCATCTCTCCCCGGCGTCGTGGGTGGGCCGCCGGCGGGCGATCGCGTGGCTTCGCGAGCACCACGCGCGGCACCACGATCCGCGCCTGATGCAGCGGTGGAACTTCAACGTGACCGTCCCCCTGGGCGACTGGCTCTTCGGGACCTTCGCGCCCAGCGAGGCCGTCGCCGAGGTCCAGCGGCGTGCGCGCGATCCTTGGCGCGGCGAGCAGCTCGGGCGCCCGGCAGCTCCCCCCGCCTGACCATCGTCGCTTTTCCTGCCGGGCCCGCTCCCCACGTGACTCGGGTTCCGCTACGATCCACGGTCGGCGAGAACCCCGGGCGCTTGGACTACTCCCTTCGATACGGAAAGAGCGAGCTGACGCTCCTCAACGGCGACCTGATCATCGGGCGAGGAGCGGGGTGCGCCATCACGCTGGACGACGCCCTCGTCTCGCGCCAGCACGCCCGGCTGCGGGTCCAGGGCGCGATGGTCACCGTGTCCGACATGGGCAGCCGCAACGGCGTCCTCGTGAACGGACGGCGCATCGAGAAGGAGACACCGCTCGCCCGCGGGGACCGCGTCGTCGTGGGGACGGTCGAGTTCGAGCTCCTCGCGAAGCCGTCGCGCAAGGACGGCACGGGCGTTCGGACGGGTCAGCCCCTGGCCATGAAGACCCTGGACGGCAACGAGCCCGTCCAGGACCTGGCGTCCGTACCGGAGGAGGCGACGGCCCACACCAAACGCCCCGAGGCCATCGCCCTCCTGGGCCACGTGGTGCTCGGGGCTCTGAAGTCGGGGCGCAAGGACGAGGCGGAGCGCCTGCTGCAAGGTCACCTGTGGACGCTCCTCGGCGAGGCGCGCCGCGGGGCGAAGATCGGGCTGGACACGAAGAGCGCGGTCGCCCGCCTCGCGGTCAGCATCGCAGAGGCCACCAAGCGTGGACTCTGGCTCGACCACACCATCGAGCTGTTCTCACTGGGACCGGACATCATGCCGCTCTCCGTGATCACCGACATGACGCGGCTCGTCTCCACGGTCGACCGCGTGGACGTCGCGATCCTCCGCACCTACCTGGAGAGGATCCGGCGAAATCCGGTGAGCGGGGGGGACCGCGCCGCCGTGCAACGCCTGGACGAGCTCGAACGTGTCGCCGTGATGGCGATGACCCGCTGAGGCCCGGCCTCGGGCGCCGGCTTGCCGCATCGCCGCGGCCGTCGTAGTCCGCCAGCGTCGCGCGAGGCGCACCGATGCTCGACGTCGGGCAGCAGGCGCCATCGCCGCCACCAAGGAGAGCATCATGGGTCGCAAGGTCTACGTCGTTGGTGTCGGGATGACGAAGTTCGAGAAGCCCGGAGGCCGGGACTGGGACTACCCCGCGATGGTCAAGGAGGCCGGCTCGATGGCCCTGGCCGACGCCGGGATCCCGTACGACGCCGTCGAGCAGGCGGCGGTCGGCTACTGCTACGGCGACTCCACGGCGGGCGAGCGCGCCATTTACGAGCTCGGGCTCACGGGGATCCCGATCTTCAACGTGAACAACAACTGCTCGACGGGCTCCACGGCGCTGTTCCTGGCCAAGCAGCTCGTGGAGGGAGGCCTGGCCGAGTGCGCCATGGCGGTGGGCTTCGAGAAGATGGAGAAGGGATCCCTCGGAGCGAAGTTCATGGACCGCACGAACCCCATGGACAAGCACATGCTGCTGATGATGTCCCTGCGAGAGTTCGCGCCTGCGCCTCCGGCACCGCAGCTGTTCGGCAATGCCGGGCGCGAGCACATGGAGAAGTACGGCACGAAGCCCGAGCACTTCGCCAAGATTGGCCACAAGAACCACAAGCACTCCGTGAACAACCCGTACTCTCAGTTCCAGGACGAGTACTCGCTCGACGACATTCTCGCGTCGAAGATGGTGTACGAGCCGCTGACGAAGCTGCAGTGCTGCCCCACCTCCGACGGTGCCGGCGCGGCGATCCTGGCCAGCGAGGCGTTCGTGAAGAAGCACGGACTCGAGAAGAACGCCGTCGAGATCGCCGGCATGGCGATGGCGACGGACCTGCCGAGCACGTTCGAGGAGAAGAGCTGCATCAAGATCGTCGGCTTCGACATGACCAGGACCGCGGCGCAGAAGGCTTACGAGCAGAGCGGGCTCGGGCCGGAGAACGTGGACGTGGTCGAGCTGCACGACTGCTTCAGCGCCAACGAGCTGCTCACGTACGAGGCCCTCGGCCTGTGCGACCCCGGCAAGGGAGGCGAGCTGATCGACTCCGGAGCCGTCACGTACGGCGGAAAGTGGGTCGTGAACCCGAGTGGCGGCCTGATCTCCAAGGGGCATCCACTCGGCGCCACCGGCCTGGCCCAGTGCGCCGAGCTCAACTGGCAGATCCGCGGCAAGGCGGAGAAGCGCCAGGTGGACGGCGCCAAGGTCGCGCTGCAGCACAACCTTGGCCTCGGAGGCGCGGCGGTGGTCACGGTCTACCGCAAGGCCGAACTCGGCGCCTGAACCCCGCCCATGGCGGTCCCCGCCCCGCCCGCCGACGTCCTCGTCTTCGGGGAGTACGAGCTCGATGCGCGCCGCTTCGAGCTCCGTCGCGCGGGCGAGGTGGTGCACACCGAGCCCAAAGCATTCGACCTCCTGCTACACCTCGCTCGCAACCGCGAGCGCGTGGTGACCAAGGAGGAGCTGCTCGACGAGCTGTGGCCCGGGGCGGCCAGCGACGCCGTCATCGCGCGCTACGTGGCGGACGCGCGCAAGGCCGTCAACGACCACGCGAGCTCCCAGCGCGTGATCAAGACGCTCCACGGCCGCGGCTACCGATTCGTCGCGGACGTCACGTCCAGCGCCCTGCAAGACGCCGGGGAGAGCCGCGATCCGTTCGTGGGGCGCACCGATGCGCTCGCTTCCCTCGATGCGGCGCTGCGCGACGCGCTGAGCGGGCGGCCGCGTCTGGTGGTGCTCGTGGGCGAGCCGGGAATCGGCAAGACTCGCACGGCCGCGGAGCTGTCGCGACGCGCGCGTGATCGGGGCGCGATGACGCTCCACGGACGGTGCCACGAAGGCGAGGGCGCGCCCCCCTTCTGGCCCTGGGTTCAGGTGCTGCGCAGCATCGTGTCTTCCTTCGGGCCAGACCGGCTGCGCGCCGCGCTCGGCGCCAGGGCCAGGGATCTCGCGCCGTTGGTCCCCGCGCTCGGCGGCGAAGCGTCCGACGCGTTCCCCGAGCTCTCCCCGGAGCAGGCGCGCTTTCGCCAGTTCGACGCCACGGCCGAGCTGCTCCGCCACGTCGCTGGCGAGCGCCCCGTCGTCATCGTCCTGGACGACCTTCACTGGGCGGACAAGGCGTCGCTCCTGCTGATGCGCTTCCTGACCGGCGACCTGAGCGACGCCCGCGTGCTGGTGGTGGGGACGTACCGCGACGTGGAGCTCGGACGAAGGCATCCTCTGGCGGAGATCCTGGGAGACCTCGCCCGCGAGGCGGCGTTCACGCGGGTCACGCTGAGGGGTCTGACGGGTGAGGACGTCCGCGACTACCTGGCACGGCTCCACGAGGGACGCGCCGGCGAGGACGTCGCCGAGGCCGTACACCGGATGACGGACGGCAACCCGTTCTTCCTCGGCGAGGTCGCACGGCTGCTGGCGGCCGAACAGCAGAGCGGCGCGCTCGCCGTGGGCGCCCTCGCGCTCCCGGAGGGCGTTCGCGAGGCGATCGGCCGGCGCCTGAACGCGCTCTCGCGCGACACGAACGACGTGCTCGCCGTGGCCTCCGTGCTGGGACGGTCGTTCGCCGTGCCCATTCTCGAGCGCGTGGTCGAGCTGCCGGCCGAGAAGACGCTCGCCGCGCTGGACGAGGCGCTCGCCGCGCGCGTGCTCGTCTCGGGCGACGGCCTCGAGCTGTCGTTCGTCCACGCCCTGGTCCGGGAGACGCTCTACGACGAGCTCTCGATCGTGCAGAAGGTGACCCTGCATCGCCGGGCCGCCGAGGTGCTCGCCGCCGCGCACCAGGCCGACCCAGGCCCGCACCTGGCCGAGGTGGCTCACCACTACTTCCAGGCTGCACCGAGCGGGCGAGGCGGCGAGGCCGTGGACTACTGCGAGCGTGCCGCAGAGCGCGCGCTCGTCCTGCTCTCGTACGAGGAGGCCGCACAGCACTTCTCTCGCGCCCTGGAGGCGCTCGGCATTTCGGCGCCGGACGACTCCGAGCGACGTGCCCGGCTGCTGCTCGCGCTCGGCAACGCCCAGGTGAGCTCGGGGGAGCGAGACGGCGCCCGGGACACCTTCCGGCGTGCGGCGACCGTCGCCCGCGCGATGGGTCGGGCGGACCTGCTGGCGCGCGCGGCCCTGGGGCTGGGCGGCCCGTTCGACTACTTCGGCACGCCGGCTGACGCCGAGCTGGGGGCGCTGCTCGAGGAGGCTCGGACGGCGCTGATCACGTTCGAGGCCGGCGAGCACCGAGGGCTGCGCGCGGGAATCATCGGGCGCCTCGCCAGCACGCCCCCCTACTCCGAGTCGATGAGCACGCGCGACGAGCTGAGTCGCGAAGCGGTGGACCTGGCGCGCTCGAGCGGCGAGATCGCGATGCTGTCGCGCGCGCTCGGTGCCCGCTACTGGGCGCTGCTGGGACCGGACCACGTCCACGACCGCCTCGAGATAGGCGCCGAGCTCATCGCGCTCACCGGCTCGACGGGTGACCTGAACCACGCCGTGCTCGGCCACGAGTTTCGCTTCGGTTCGCTCGTCGCGCTCGGCGACGTGGTCCGCGCGGATCAGGAGGTCGCCGAGCTGGACCGAATGGCGAGCGAGCTGCGGAGACCCGTCGATCAGTGGCTGGTCACGTGGTTCCGCGCCAGCCGCGCCCTGAGCGACGGACGCTTCGATGACGCTTCGGTGCTCATCGAGAAGGCGCGCGCCCACGGCGAGCGCGCGCAGCATCCGGGCGCGCGCGTGGTCTTCGCGGGGCAGTCCCTCTGGCTCGCCCACGAGCGCGGCCACACGGACGTCTTCGAGGAGGGCCTTCAGGCCTTCGAGGACGGGTACCCGTGGGCGGCGCGCGTCGGTCGCATCACGGCCCTGTTCGCGCACACCGAGGGCGGCCGCCTCGACCAGGCGCGGCGCGCCCTGGACGCCGTCGCGAGCGGGGGCCTGCGCACGATCCCGAGGGACGAGCACTGGAGCCTGCTCATGTGCCTGCTCGCGACCTCGTGCGCGACGCTCGCCGACGTCGATAGGTCGGCCATCGTGTACGACCTCCTGCGGCCCTTCGCAGAGCGCATGGCCGTCCACGACCTGTTGCGGGTCCATCTCGGATCGGTGGCCCTGTACCTCGGCATGCTCGCGGGCACGCTCGGCGACGATGACCGCGCGGAAGAGCACTTCCAGTCGTCGCTCGCCATCAACCGACGCATCGGCTCGCGTCCTTACGTCGCGCGCGCCGAGCTGCAGTACGGCAAGTGGCTCCGCCGTTCGGACCCCCGCGCGGCAGCCAGGCACCTCGCAGCCGCGGCGCGCGAGGCCACGGCGCTCGGCATGGCGGGCGTCGCGGCCATGGCACGCAGCGCCGCGGCCGGCTGACCTGCGCTCGAATCCGAGCCCCGGCGCGTCCGCGCCGCGACCCGGACCTGGAATTCTTGCTACCCTCTCGCCACGAACATGAGCAAGGTGCTTTCGTCGGGCGCTCCGGAAGACGGCCATCGGGTCGAGACGGCGTACGACGTCGTCTACAACTGGAACTACGGGAGCGAGATCTCCGAGCTCCGGCGGCTCTACACCAAGGCGCTGGACCTGCAGTGGATGGCCGTGAAGGACCTGCCCTGGGACAAGGAGCTGGATCGCGACGCATTCTCGAGCAGCTTCACGATGGGCGGCATCCCCGTGCAGGAGCTCGACTTCTGGAAATCGCTCTCGACCGAGACGCAGTGGGAAGTCTCACGGCGAGGCGCCGCGTTCATGCTTTCCAACTTCCTGCACGGCGAGCAGGGAGCGCTCATGGTGGCATCTCAGCTCGTCAGCGCCGTGCCGCACACCGACGGCAAGTTCTACGCTGCGACGCAGACGCTGGATGAAGCGCGCCACGTCGAGGTGTTCGCCGCGTACATCGAGAAACTCGACCACGTGTACGCCATCGCGCCTTCCCTCCGAGACCTGCTGGACGGGACGCTCTCCACCAGCAACTGGATGATGAAGTGCGTGGGCATGCAGATCGTGGTCGAGGGGCTGGCGCTCTACACCTTCCGTGAGATGCGCAACGCCACGCGCGAACCGCTGCTGGCCGAGCTCTTGACCTACGTCGGGCGCGACGAGGCTCGCCACACGGCATACGGCGTGAAGTACCTCGGCGCCGTCGTGCCCTCCCTCGGTGCCGCGCAGATTGCGGAGATCGAGGACTTCGCCTTCGAGGCCGCTCGCCTGCTCATCGACTCGCGTCGCGGCGCCACGTTCTTCCAGGGCATGCTGGCCCGGTGGCAGGAGGCCGGCGTCGACCCCGGAGACGTGCTCGGCGCCTTCGACCGCGAGAAGGACAAGGTGGAAGCCCTGATTCACGATCGGGGCGGCCGGCGCGGCCCCATCACGGGCTTCGTGGTGCCCACGCTACGCAACATCGGCCTCTTCAGCGAGCGCATCGAGGGGCACTTTCGCGAGATGTTCGCGCACATGCAGGGCCCCGACTCGACCGGCAACATCATGGACGACATCAAGGAGCTGCCCACCGACCTCGAGGCGTGGATCGAGGACGGCGCGCGGTTTCCCATCGGGCGACCTCCCGGGCGCGCGGACGCGGTGTCCTAGCGTGCCGGGTCGGAGGAACTGGTGCGCGAAGTGAGTGCGGCGCCCCGTTTCCTCGGCGCCGCCATGGCGATGGCTCTGCTCGGTTGCTCGGGAGCCGGCGCCGAGAAGGAGCGCCCCCGAGAGCCCGACGATCTGCGGGTGATGACGTTCAACGTGCTCTGCTGGTTCTGCAGCACGCAAGGCGGCCAGAACTACGATCCGTGGGAGACCCGTCTCGGCTACTTCGAGGACCTCTTCGCGCGACACGACGCGGACCTGGTGGGCCTCCAGGAGCTGTCGCCCAAGCTGACGGTTCCCACCGACACGGAACAGCTCGCAGCCACGCTTCCTGGATTCGAATCCGTCTTCTACGCGGACGACCGCGGCGAGTTCCCGGACGCCGCGGTGTACTACCGCGCCGCACGCTTCGAGCTGGTCGAGCGCGGTGACTTCTGGCTCAGTCCGACACCCGACGAGCCACGCTCGAACGGGTTCGCGATGGGGGCGCAGTTCCCCCGTCTGGTCGTGTGGGCCGAGCTCCGCGAGCTCGCGACGGGGCGGACCCTGGTGTTCGCCACGACGCACTTCGACAACAACGCGCCGAGCCAGGAGCTGAGCGCCCCGCTCGTCAAGGCGCGGGCTGCCGCGTGGCAGGCGCGAGGCCCCGTCGTGCTCACCGGGGACTTCAACTCGCAGCCCGCCGATCCCGCCTTCCGGACGCTGACGGACGACAGCGAGGGTTACGCGTTCGTCGAGACGCAGAGCGTCGCCGCGACCTGGCGCATGGAGACCAACCAGGCGCCGGCGCCGGACTACGACCTGGCGGGGCGCATCGACCACGTCTTCGTGGCGGGACAGGACGTGGAGTGGACGGTGGACGAGTGGGTCGTCGACACGACGGTGTACGGCCCGGAGGGGAAGTACCCGTCAGACCACCTCGCGATCGCTGCGACGCTCCGCTGGGAGTGAGCGGCGCGTCACTCGTCGCGGCGAATGACGTGGAACCCGAAGGCGGACTCGACGACGTCCGAGATTTCGCCGACGTCGAGGGCGAACGCGGCCTCCGAGAACTCCGGGACCATCTGGTGACTCCGGAAACGTCCCAGGGATCCGCCGCGCTCCGCCGCACCGGGTTCGTCCGAATACTCGGCGACGAGCTGGGCGAAGCCCTCTCCGCCGCGGGCCCTGGACACGACCTCCTCCGCGCGGGTCCGGGCAGCCTCCTTGCTGCGGGTGACCATGACCCCGGCTCGCTGGGCTCCGCGGTACTGGACGAGCACGTGGCTCGCGACGATGCTCTCGGGCTGCGGTTCGCCGACCTCGGCGCGACTCTGCGCCTCGGCCGGACCTGGTTCCGGCGAGAGGTAGATGGGTGGCGACGGTGCGCGCGGCGCCTCCGAAGGTCCCTCGTACGTCGTCAGGACGCACGCCGGGACCACGAGCGGCAAGAGGACGACGATGGCCGAACGCATGGGGCGGCGGACTCTAGCAGATGTAGGGGAGCAGCCAGGGTCGAGAGACGCTAGGATCGGGCGCGCGGGCGCACGGAGGTCCCAGTCATGATCGGTGCACGTCTTCTCACCCTCGCCGCTTCGCTCCTCGTGATGGGCTGCTCGTCCAGCGACGGCGACTCGCCGTCCGGGTCGGGCGGGAGCGGTGGAAGCCCGGGAGCCGGGGGCACAGCGGGAGCGCCTGCAGGCCCCCTGACGCTGCCGCCCCCACCGTCGGGCCTGCAGCTCGAGATCGAAGGAACGACGATCGAGCCCGGTGAGGACGTCGAGTACTGCGAGGCCGTGACGCTTCCGGGTACGCCCGACGACGTCTACTACGTCGCCCGGTACGAGACGGAGATGACGCAGTTCAGCCATCACCTCAACATCTACTCGGTCGCGCCGAACACGCTCCTGCACGACGAGGTGACGCCGGGGGTCGTGCGAGAGTGCCTGCAGCCCAGCCTGGGGTACGCGAACACGGGCGCCTTCGGTGAGGGCCTGCGCTACGTGGTCGGCTCGCAGCGCCCGCGCACGGACGCGGCGTTCCCCGAGGGCATCGGCCAGAAGTGGGTGGGCGGCCAGAAGGTCGTGTTCAACTTCCACTACCTGAACACGAGCCCCGACCCCGTCCAGGCGAAGGCGCGGCTGAACCTCCACACGGTGGACGAGGGCGCCATCGAGCGCACTCCCCAGATGTTCGCGATGCTCAACCGAGGCATCTCGATTCCCCCGATGTCCGACGCCAGCTTCACCATGCAGTGTACCGCCCGCCAGGAGATCGACGTCTACGCCCTGACGCGCCACACGCACCGATGGGGTACGCGCTTCGACGCGTGGTGGGTCGGCGGCGACCGCGATGGCGAGCACCTCTTCACGAGCGACAACTGGGAGGCGGACGTCACGTTCCCGTTCGCGCCGCCGCTGCGCGTGAAGCCGGGAGAGGGCTTCAGGTTCCGCTGCGACTTCACGAACACGGAGCCCACGACCCTCGAGTGGGGGGACAAGGCTCGAGACGAGATGTGCATTCTCTACGGTGGCTGGACGGTCGCCGACGCGTCGCAGACGCCGCAGCCGCAGAGCTGCTTCTTCATGCCGGGCTTCGGTGCGAAGAGCCCGGATGGCGTGGACGTCGGGTCCCCCATGTCGTGGCCACCCGCGTCGGAGGAGTGAGGCGCGAACCGCCTCCCGGGAGCGGCACAGCCCCACGGGCGTCTTTCCGAGGGCTTGCGCCCACCGCCGCTGTGCGGGGGTGACTCGACCATTGACTCCGCCCGCCTCCCGTCTACTGTCGGCGGCACTCGAGCCGTATCGCGGCGAGGAGGATCTCGTGAACAAACTCTTGATTCTGACCGGCCTCGTCGGCCTCACCTCCATCGGCTGCGCGGCGCGCAGCGACAACATCTATCAGGACGACGTCACCAAGGTGCTGCTGACGAAGGCGGACAGCCTCTCGGCATGCCACGGCGAGGCGCTCAAGAGCGACCCCGCCGCCGGCGGCACCGTCACGCTGACGTTCAAGGTGGAGGAGGACAGCGGCAATTTCTCGGGCGCAGCGGTCGATTCCGCGGCGACCAACGCG
Source organism: uncultured Polyangiaceae bacterium (assembly GCA_964487605.1). Classification (GTDB taxonomy): domain Bacteria; phylum Myxococcota_A; class Polyangia; order Polyangiales; family Polyangiaceae; genus JAJDAH01. The sequence goes on along the minus strand of CAZARU010000003.1, from coordinate 16,603 downwards.
CCGGAGGCGCTGCAGCAGTGCGCGATCTCCGCCGTAGCCGGCCTCACCCTGGAACCCGGCGACAACCGGCCGGCCGCCGCGCGCTACGAGTTCGTGTTCGCCCAGAGCGGCGCGGCAGGCGCGGTGGCGGCGCCGGCGGAAGGCGGCGGCAAGGATCTGAAGCTGAAGACGGCGCCGGATCCGACGGCTCAGTAGGCCGTCACGGAGCCGCAGCTCCGCCAGGCGGGCGCGCCCTCCCCTCACCCGGGGCGGCGCGCCCGAGCGCTTTTGTGGCGGGGCCCCCGGCCCCGGCGGCTTTCCCGCCCGTAACACGGGGCCGGACCTGTTACGCGTGACGCTTGGGTGACGCGCGGATCGGACCGCCGCGGACGCCTCCGACAGCGCTTACGCGGGGAGCCGCCGCACCCTTCCCCGGACCCTGAAGATGCGGCCCGCCCGCAGAGATCGCGGCGTCAGCCCGGCCACACGGGTGGGTTCGGGCGAACACGTCCGACCGCGGAGGCGCCTGGGTTCTTGGGGCGATCTCGCTGGCGCGAGAGTTGCTCTAGAACTTTTCCACGAACATGGCGTCACACCCCCCACGCCAAGAACGATGGGTAGCTCCAGAGGACGCTGCCCCAACCCCGAGGAAGGTTCCCATGACGATCAAGCTCTCCCTGAAGACTCTCGCTCTCGGATTCGCGCTCGCCACCCCGTTCGTCGCTGCGGACGCCTCGGCGTGCGGCGGCGGCTGGTACGACGGCGGCCTGGAAATGCAGCCAGAGATCGACCATCGCCCTGCCGGCGTGACCCTGGCGGAGAAGGCGCTCGACTCGGGACGCCACGAGGCCGCAGCGGGTATGATCGTCCGCATGATGCCGCACATCAAGACGCTCGACGCGAAGAAGAGCGACATCGTCGCACGCGCGCAGCGTGTTCTCGCGATCGCGGCGGCGCGCTCGAGCGGGCAGCTGGCCTTCGGTGACGAGGTGCCGCGCTCGATCCAGGACACCTGGCTCGGCAAGACCGCGGAGCACAAGGCCGAGAACCTGACCTGGGCCGTCGCGACCCTTCGCAAGACGACGACGGACGCCGAAGACCCCGGCATGCAGACCGACCTGGCCGAGGTGCTCAGCAAGGTGGACGCTCACCACGCCGAGGCCCGCACCATCCTCGAGAAGCTCGCGAAGAAGGATCTGGTCGCGACCCCGCAGGGCTACGCCGCACTCGCCACCCTGCGCGCCGCCGCCGGCGACTCCGCCGGTCAGAAGCTCGCGCTCGAGCGCTGCGCCGCGATGGCCAGCAAGGGCACGAGCTGCGGCTCCGTCGCCAAGAGCTGAGTCGTCGGGGAGCGACCGAGTTGGGAACCAGCGCCACTCGGGTCGTCGTGCTCACCGCGCTCCTCCTCGCTGCCTGCGAGAAGCCGAGCGAGGACGGAGCCGGCGGCCCGAGCGCCGCTTCTGCCGCGGTGCCGCCCGGCACCGTCGCGCCCCCCACGGCGACGACGGCGACCGCACACGGGGGGCTGGTTGAGAGGGGACGCAAGCTGGTCGAGCAGTTCGAGTGCCACCGATGCCACGAGGGAACCGGCATCGACGCCCTGCCGACCGACAAGCACTGCGTGCGCTGCCACGAGGAGATCCTGGCGGGGACGTTCAAGGCACCCGCCGCGAAGCTCGCCAAGTGGCGCCCCAACGTCGTCGCGCACCGCGACACGCCCTCGCTCGCGGCGCTGGGGGCGCGCCTCCGGGCGGAGTGGATCGAGAAGTACCTGCTCGCCCCGCAAGACCTCCGGCCACACCTGGTTCCGACCATGCCGCGCCTCGCGGTGAGCGCGGAGCAGGCGCGGGACATCGCGGCGTACCTGACGCGAGACGCACCCGCCGTCGGCAAGGCGGAGGTAGGCGACCGGGCGCAGGGGGCCGCGCTCTACGAGGCGAAGTCCTGCGGAGCGTGCCACGCCATGACGGGCGCGCCTCGGAGTCCGAACGTACCGAATCCGAAGACCGGGACCGAGGACCAGCGCCGCGCCGTCACGCTCGCGCCGGATCTCGCCCACACGCGCCTGCGTTTCCGGCGCGACGCGATGGTCTCCTGGCTGCTGGCCCCCCTGGAAATGCTACCCGGCACGCGCATGCCGAGCCACTCGCTCACTCGAACCGAGGCGGCGAGTCTCGCCACGTTCCTCTTCGAAGCGCCGCTCGGAGCATCGCCGAGCCCGCCGCTCCCCCGGCGGCTTCCGGTCCTCGAGCGAGCGGTGCGATACGACGAGGTGAGGAAGAGGGTGTTCGCGGTCACCTGCCACCACTGCCACCTCGACCCGAAGGAGACCGGCGGCGACGGCGGGCCGGGAAACTCGGGAGGCTTCGGGTTCCCTCCGCGCCGCCTCGACCTGTCGAGCTACCGGGCCATCGCCTCGGGGTTCCTCGGCGCAGACGGCGAGCGCCACAGCGTCTTCGAGAAGCTCGAAGACGGCACTCCGCGCATCGTCGCCGCCATGTTCGTCCGCCACGCCGAGGACCGCGGGACGTTCTCGAAGGAGGTTCGCGGAATGCCCCTCGGACTGCCGCCCCTGCCGCTCGAGGACATCCAGCTCGTCGAGACGTGGGTGGCGCAGGGTCGCCCACAGTGAGGGGGCCCTGGCGGTGCGCGCGTGGCGCGAACCAGGACGCACCTTCCTTCGCAACGAGCTAGGCCGACGACCCCGCCGCGGACGACGGACCGGGATCCAGTGCGAAGCGGCGCTCCTCGTAGCCGTATGCGGTGGGGTTGAGCGCCACCACGGTGTGCAGCGGGAGCTCGATGAACGGGCACTCGCCCTGCGGGATCCCCATCAGGTAGCCGTAGAGCGCCCGCAGGACGGCCTGGTGTCCCACGATGGCCACGGGCCGGCGCTGGCGCTCGAGCTCCACGATGACCGGCTCGAGCCGCTGGATCACGTCCGCGTAGCTCTCGCCGCGGGGGTAGCGATACAGGAACTTGTTCGACGCGCGGGCTGCGTACTCCTCGGGAAGCTGCTCGCGAATCTGCTCGTACGTCATGCTGTCGCACACGCCCGCGTGGATCTCGTTCAGGGCGCGGAGCGGAAGGAAGCGAACGCCCGCATGGGCGGCGGTCTGGATGGTTCGCTTGAGCGTGCTGGTCCACACGACGGGCTCACCCGCAGCGGAGTGCTCGCGCAGGAAGTCGCCCAGCGACCTGGCGTACACGACCCCCGGCGCCGTGAGGTCCGAGTCGCCACCGATGCGACGCTGCAGGTTCCACTCCGACTCCCCATGCCGCGTGAGCCATATCGGGCGGTGCGCGTCGTGGATGTTCATGAGGAAGAAGATCAGGCGCGCGCAGAGGTACCCCTCCATGCGGTTGACGACGACCTGGCGGCCGACGTCGATGAGCTGAACGTAGCTCTTCGCGGGATCGCTGATGGGTTCGTACACGCGCTCGTAGTAGGAGATGCGCCGGCGGAAGTCGGCAACGGCAGCGTCCGGATCGTCATCGACGTAGTCCGGGCTCCGCAGCTTCGTCTCCCGGATGTTGGCTTCGACGACGGACTCGTCGCAGATGGACTCGATGAAGACGACCTGAACGCCCCGCTCGCGGCACCGTGCCCACACCATGTCCCGACGTTCGCGCGTGCTGTTGGTGGCGTCGTAGATCCCCACCTCTCCCCCCTGGGCAAACCACGCGAGCATGTCGTCGAGCGCTGCCATGGCGACGGAGAGCCGCGCGGACGCGCCCTCGGCGTTGTCGGGATCGAAGAAATCCGCCGGCTGCTTGCCGCCGAGCCGGGACCGACGATAGTCACCGACGTTGAAGTTCTCGATGCGAATCCCCAGCCACGACAGGTACCGAGCGATCTTGCGCGCGACGTGCGTCTTGCCGCGCGCCGGCAGGCCGACCATCACGAGCGCGAGCCGCGTGGCTTCTGGCTGTTCGAGCATGGCCGGAGCATGCCAAGACGGCGCGTCGAGCGCCAAGCTGACGCGCGCCGCGAGCCTCGGGACTCGCGCCCGCGGATGGCTCGGCGCGGCGCTGGTGTGCTCGGTGCACGTCGCGTGCGGCGGTTCGCACGAGGCGAAGAGCCCCGAACCGGGCCACGCGCCGCCTCCACCCGCCGAGATGGACGGGACGCTGGGCGAGCCGCCCTCCGACGAGCCCTCGCTCGAAGTCGACCAGAGCGAGAAGCGAAAGCGCGCAGTGCTCTCCACGGACTCGGACGGCACGCCGGCGTTCGCGTCCGTCGAAGAAGCGCAGGCCTCGCTCGAGAGCGCCGAGCGCGCTCTCGGCGCGGCGCTGGCAGCCCGAGGCTCGAGCACGGACCCGGCGGCGAAGCAGGACACCGGCGGCGCCCGAGCGGGCGACAAGAAGGCCGAAGGGCAGGCGGGCACGGCTTGCACGACGGCGTGCGCGGCGCTCGCCTCCATGCGTCGGGCGGCCGACGCCATTTGCAGCCTGGCCGGCGAGAGCGACGCACGGTGCGCCACCGCTCGGGCGCGGCTCGAGGCGAGCACCGTGCGGGCGACCGAATGCCGCTGCCCGACGACGTGAGTGCCGCCGCGCCGATCGTGGGCCGCCTGGCGCCGAGCCCGACCGGGCTGCTGCACCTGGGCCACGCGCGTTCGTTTCTCGTCGCGTGGTGGTACGCCCGGTCCCGCGGGGGCCGCGTCGTACTCCGCATGGAGGACCTGGACGGCCCGCGGGTGATCCCGGAGATGCGCGACGCCGCGCTGCGCGACCTCGAATGGCTCGGCCTCGACTGGGACGGTCCGGTGCGGGTTCAGTCGGACGGCATCGCCGAGCTGCGAACCGCCGCCCAGCGCATGCTCGACGATGGACTCGCGTACCCGTGCACGTGCTCCCGCGCCGAGATTCGACGAGCCATGAGCGCACCGCACGGCCACGACGGAGAAACCGCCTATCCAGGGACCTGCCGCGGGAGGTACGCGTCGATCGACGAGGCGGAGCGTTCGACCGGCCGCGAAGCGGGACTCCGCTTCCGGGCACCGCCGGGCCTGGTACACGTCGAGGACCTCTTCGTCGGGCCTCGCACGTTCGACGTCGCCGTGACGAGCGGCGACTTCCTCGTGGCGCGCCGGGACAAGACACCCGCCTACCAGCTCGCGGTCGTCCTGGACGACGCAGCCTCGCAGGTGACCGAGGTGGTCCGGGGCGACGACCTGCTGCCGAGTGCGGCGCGCCAGCAGCTCCTTCAGGCGGCCCTCGGGCTGCCGACCCCCGCATGGGTCCACGTCCCGCTCGTCACGGACGTCACGGGGATGCGACTCGCCAAGCGCACCGACGCCGCGTCGCTCGCCGCGCTGCGAACGACCGGTCGTGACCCCCGCGCGGTCGTCGCCTGGGCGGCACGAACCTCCGGGATGGCGTGCGGCACGCGGGTCGGCGCCGCCGAGGCCCTGCGCGAGTTCGATCTCGCCGCCGTGCCCCGCACGAGCGTCGTCCTCACCGAGAGCACGCTGGCGGAGCTCCTGGCCGCACGCTGAGAGCCGAAGACCACCGTCAGGCGTCGCGAACCATGCGCCGCAGCAGCGATCGCGCCACGACCAGATCGAAAGGCTTCTCGAGGCATGCGTTCTCCACCGAATCGAGAAAGTCCGCGGCGTCCCGCGCGAAGGCCCCCCCCGTCATGAAGACCATCCTTCGCGCCACGTCGGGGAACCGCTCGGCGAGCTTGCGATACAGCGCCGGTCCGCCGCGACCGGGCATCATCACGTCGCACAGGACGACGTCGAACCCCGGATCCCGCTCGATCGCTTCGAACGCGCCGTCGACGGTCGTCGCCACCTGCACGTCGTGCTCGTCGGCGAGGTAGACGCGCAGCGTCTCGACGACCGCTCTCTCGTCGTCGACGACGAGGATGCGCCCGCGACGCGTGGCCGGCTCCTCCATCTCCGGCGCGAGGGGCCTCGCGGACGGCGGCCGGTGGGCTGCGGGGAGCACGACCGTGAAGGTGGAGCCCTTTCCGACCTCGCTCTGGACGTGTACCGAACCGCCGTGCGCGGTGATGATGGAGTGCACGATGGGCAGACCGAGTCCCGTCCCGCTACCGACGGGCTTCGTCGTGAAGAACGGGTCGAAGATCCTGTCCACCAGCTCGGCGGGGATGCCGACGCCCGTGTCGCTGACCTCGACGACCACGGTGTCGTCGGCCGCCGCACGGACTCTCACGCAGACCTCGGCAGCCTCGTGGTCGTCGCCCTCGATGGCCTGGGCTGCGTTGATGAGGAGATTCACGAGCACCTGCTCGATCCGCGTCGCGTTCGCGTAGACGGGCGGTATTTCCTCCGCCTCCACGGTCAGGCGGGCACGGTGCCGCAGCTCGTTGTCCGCCAGCTTCACGGCCGCCGCGACAGAGTCCCGAAGATCCACGCGCGCCCGTCCGCCGTCGTCGACCCGCGCGAACCCCTTGAGGTCTCGGACGATGGTCTTGACGCGCTCGGCCCCGTCGAGGGCGTCGGAGAGATGTCGCTCGCACTCGACGACCTGTGCGGGCGTGAGCCCGGCTTTGGCGACGTGCGCGCGCAGTGCCTCGAGGTTCAGGAGAACGTACGTCAGCGGATTGTTGATCTCGTGGGCGATCCCCGCCGCCAGCGTGCCCAGGGCCGCCAGGCGATCGGCCTGGAGCAGCCGGCGCTGCATGGACTTGCGCTCGGTGACGTCGCGCGCGAAGCCGAGGATCGCCTTCTCCCCTTCCCACTCGATCACGATGCTCGAGATCTCCACGACGACGTCGGCGGCTCCTGGCCTCGTCCGCCGGTACTCGGTGGGCTCACCGCGGAGGGACTGCCCGCCCAGCAAGGCGTCGATCCTGCGCATGGCCGTGGCGGCGTCCTCGGGATGAAGCACCGTCCGCATCTCGACCCCGACCACCTCCGCCGGGTGCTCGAAGCCGAGCAGCGCGGCGGCGGCCGGGTTCACGTAGAGGAACCTGCCATGACGCGAGATGGCGATTCCGTCCGGCGCGCTCTCGAACAGCAGTCGGAAGCGGGCTTCGGAGCTCCGCAGCGCCTCGGCCGCCGCGACCCGCGCGGTGGCGTCCATCACGAACGTGATGTTCGCCGGTCTGCCTTCGATCTCGACCAGGCTGGACGCGATCTCCACCGGAACACGGGTCCCGTCCTTCCGCAGCGCGATCGTGTCGAAGCGGGCGGGGACGGGATGCCCCGCGAGTCGAATCTGATGAAGCTCGAGGAGCCGCGGAAGCTCCTCGGGGGCGAGGCTCTCCCATATCGGCCTGTGAGCGAGCTCCTCGGGCTCGTGGCCGAGCATCGCGGCCACCGTACCGCTCGCGTGGAGCACCTCGACTCGGTCGCCCTCCGAGACGGAGATGACGAGCCCGATGCCGGCGACCTCCGCCGCCTCGACGAGCGCCGTGAAGAGCCAGTTGCCGGCCTCGCCCGGCAGCCCCCTACCCTCGTGCTTGCCCAAGAAGCCTCATGTTACGCGCCCTTCCGGCAATCCCCAAGCGGCGCGCGCCGAGCGGGCCCTCGAAGCGCGCGTTCGTCGTCGTTTCGGTCACGGGCCGGGCCCTCGGACGGGGCAGTCTACACTCGCCGGCAGGTGCCCGCTTTCGACGCCTTGCTCCTCGACGTGATGGGGACGCTGGTGGAAGACCCCTTCCATCGGACGATCCCCGCGTACTTCGGCCTGACGCTCGACGAACTGCTCGCGGCGAAACATCCGACAGCGTGGGTCGACTTCGAAGGTGGGCGCCTCACGGCCGAGGAGTACTACGGGCGCATGTTCGCAGACTCGCGTCCTGTGGACGGAAAGGGCCTCGAGAGCGCGCTCGTGCACGCCTACCGGTTCCTCGACGGCATCGAGGAGCTGCTCACCGAACTGGCCGCGCGGGGGACGCCCATGCACGCCTTCTCGAACTACCCCGTGTGGTACCACCTCGTCGAGGCTCGGCTCGGCCTGTCCCGCTGGGTTCCGTGGACGTTCGTTTCGTGCAACACGGGGCTCCGGAAGCCGGCCCGCGAGGCCTTCCTGGGCGCCGCCCGAGGCCTCGCGCTCCCCCCTGAACGGTGCCTCTTCGTCGACGACCGACCCGTCAACTGCGACGCCGCCGCCGCGGCAGGCATGCGGGTTCTCGGCTTCGAGTCCGCACCCGCCCTGCGGCGGCAGCTCCTCCGCCTCGGCGTGCTGTGACACCGAAACGTTGGCGAGCGCCAGCGTAGTGGTCTACCTCTCGATGGCCTCACCATGACCGAGCCGCTCCTTCGCCGTGACTTCCGCCACACGAAGATCCTCTGCACTCTGGGACCCGCCAGCGCGTCGAGCGAGATGATCGAGGCCATGGCCGGCGCGGGAATGAACGTCGCGCGGCTCAACATGTCCCACGGGACGCAAGAGTCGCACTTGATGGCGATCCGACGCATCAAGAGCCTCAACCGGAAGCTGAATCACCCGGTGAGCATTCTCCTGGACCTTCAGGGCCCGGAGATTCGCACGGGAGTCCTGGAAGGCGCCATCGATCTGAAGGTCGACGAGATCATCTCGCTGACGGTCAGCCCCATCGACGACCCAGAGCGCAAGAGCGTGCACGTCAACTACGAGGACCTGGTCAAGGATCTCCAGGTCGGGGATCGCGTGACCGTGGACAACGGCCTCATCAACCTCGAAGTGCTGTCCATCGCGGATCGGCAGCTTCAGTGTCGCGTGCTCGACGGAGGGTCGCTGGGCTCGCGAAAGCACGTGAACCTGCCGGGGGTACGCGTCAACCTGCCATCCATCACGGAGAAGGACCGGCGGGACATCGCCTTCGGCCTCGAACAGGACGTCGACTTCATCGCGCTCTCGTTCGTCCGTTCGCCGAACGACGTCCTCGAGGTGCGCAAGATCGTGGAAGACGCGGACGGCGGCAACGTCAAGCTCATCGCGAAGATCGAGAACCAGGAGGGCGTGGACAACTTCGCGGCGATTCTCGCGGCGTGCGACGGCATCATGGTGGCTCGCGGGGACCTCGGCGTGGAGGTGGACTTTCGCGAACTCCCAGTCATCCAGCGGCGGATCGTGCGGGCGTGCGCCATCGCGGGCAAGCCGGTCATCGTCGCGACCCACCTGCTCGAGTCGATGATCGAGCACCCAATGCCCACGCGCGCCGAGGTGTCCGACGTGGCCAATGCCGTCTACGAACAGGCCGACGCGGTCATGCTGAGCGGCGAGACGGCCTCCGGACAGTACCCGGTGCGCTGCGTGGAGGTGCTCGACAAGATCGTCCGCCGGATCGAGAAAGAGCCGGGGATGAAGTTCTACCTGGATCGACATCCCGAGGGCGCGCGGGAGGAGCTCGTGCGAAGCGCCGTGCGGCTGGCCGACGAGCTGGGGTCGCCGGGAATCGTCGTCTTCACGCGACGCGGATCCCTCGGCCAGCTCGTCGCGAGCTTTCGCCCCGAGCGGTCCATCGTCTACGCCTTCACCAACATGAGCAGCGTGCGACGCAAGCTCTGGCTCCTGCGCTCCGTGGTCCCCTTCGTGATGGATCTCTCGAGCGATCCGGAGAAGTCGATTCGCAACGCCTTCGACCGATTGCGGCGCCGCAACCGCGTGCTCCCGGGTGATCCCATCGTGGTGATGTCCGACGTGCCAGCCGGCGAGCAAACGGTGACGAGCATCCAGGTCCGGATCTTCGAGTAGGCGTCGAACCGTGAGCGACGCGCGCAAGGATCTGGCCGATCCCGATCTACGGCGCGAGCTCCACCGCTTCGTGCTGCGACGCGCTCCGGATGGCGACGCCGAAGATCTGGTCCAGACGATCCTCGCGGACGCCCTGGCCGCCGAGAGCCTCCCCGAGGACGACGAGGAGCGCCGACGGTGGCTGTTCGGGGTGGCCAAGCACAAGATCGCCGACGCGCACCGGAAGCGGGGTCGCGACCCGGGTCCCATCTCGTCGCCGGAGGGCGAAGTCACCGCAGAGAGCGCGCCGCATGGCGCCGAGGACCTGCTGCGCTGGGCCGAGCGTGAGCTGCCCGCCAACGAAGGCGCGCCGGGGACCCTGGGCTGGATGCTCCGCGAGGGCGATGGCGAGCGCCTCGAAGACATCGCGCGGGAGGCGAACGTTCCGGCACCGACCGTGCGGCAGCGCGTCGCCCGCCTGCGGAGGTACTTCCGTCAGCGGTGGGCGGTGCAGGCCGCGCTGGCGGGCGGCTTCGCCGTCGCGCTCGGCGTCGTGTACTGGAAGGCGAAGGACACCGCCGAGCCCCCCATCGCGCAGGAGTCGCGCGACGACACCCTCGACCGCGCGCGGAACCTTCGACTCGAGGGTCTGGAGCACTGTCGGGCGAAGCGGTTCGCCGAGTGCCTCGGTCGGCTGGACGCGGCGCGCGAGATCGATCCCGTCGGTGACGAGGCCCAGGTCGTGCGCGAGGCGCGCGGCGTGGCGGCGCGCGCACAGGCGCCGGACGAGGTGGAGCCGCAGCCGCCCGAGACCCCGCCCCCCGTCGACACGGCCCCGCCGGAGCAGAAGCCGCCGAGGGTCGTCCCCCCGCCTCCGCCGAAGGTCGGACCCAAGAAGACGTACGAGCCCGTTCCCCAGAGCGATGACCCCGTGCAGCAGAAGCGCTCGCTGCCCGAGATCCAGGAGAAGAACGCGCCGCAGAAGTGAGCAGGCGGCTCAGGGGCACGCGTTCGGAAGCGCGCCGAACGTCGGGAGCAGCTCGGCGTAGCCGTCGATGCGACGCCCCCCGTGCGCGACGTCGTCGTACTGGACGAAGATGCGCCGCTCCGCCGGGCCGATGGCGGCCTGCGCGTAGGCGTCCGCGTCGGAACCGGAGTTGCCGATGGCCCAGGCGGGCAGCAGGCCGCGGCCGCCCATCACCTCGAGCTCCGTCGCCTTGTACGTCACGGCCGCGGCGCCCAGGGCACCGGTCAGCCCGAGCGTCGTGTGCACGATGCCCGGGGGGAACCCGTGCACCGCCAGGAACTCGCGCGTTCGACCCACGAGGAACTCGGGGCGCGCGGTGAGATAGAGCGGTCGGTAGCCCCGCGCGGTCAGCGCGTGCAGCGCCGTCGCGGCATCCGGGCGGGCTCCCGGAATCGCGCCGGTCAAGAGCGCGGTGAACTCCTCGTTCTCGGTCGTCGTGAGGGTTCCGTCGATGTCGGACACGAACGTCGGAGTCCCCGGCGCGACGACCTCGATGAAGAGCTCGGTGTGCGAGAGATCACCCGCGACGACCAGCCGCACGCGGTGTCGTCCGACGCCGAGCCGCTGGGACTCCGGTAGTCGGAAGAAGATCCGCCCGCCGCTGTCGTCCACGCCTTCGGCGCCGGGATGCTCGTTCTCCTGCGAAGTGACGGCGCTGCCGAGCTTGACCCAGGGCGCCGCGCAATCCCGCAGGAGGTAGACGTCCACGTCCTCACCCTTCAGATCCTTGTCGGTCAGGCCGTACGCGAACTTGCCGATGATCCACTGAGCGTCACCTGGGAGGAGGAAGAGATCGCGCCCGCGGTGGTTCGGAAAGCCGGTGAGCACGATGGCGAGCGAGAGGGCGTCGCGCCACGCGCGGGCGGGGCCGGGGTCGGGCGGCGCAGCGTCGCAGGCGGGGGGCAGCCAGGGCGTGCACGTGGCTTGGCCGGCATCGCCCCCCGCGCCACCGGCGCCCGCGGCGCCCGCGATGCCGCCCGCGCCGGCGCCGCCGTCGATCGCGCCCACTCCGCCGCTCCCGGCGGTACCGCCGGTGCCGCCCGCGCCTGGCCGTCCACCGGACCCGGATGCTCCCGATCCGGCGGCCCCACCGCTTCCGGCGAAACCCGGCGCTTCGCTGTCGGCGCCGCAAGCGGACAGCGTCAGCCCAAGTAGGGCGAGAGCACCACGGAGCGAGAGAGGCGGGGCCATGCGGAGCGCGGCGAGGCGGAACGCGAGGGTAGCGCCCCGCGGCTCCGGAGTCGCGCGCGAACGCCCTGGCGACGTTCCCCCGACGGTGCCCGACACGAACACGCGCGCATCCCGGGGGCCCCCGAAACCCTGTGGCCACGCGGCCGCCCCGTCGCCGGTCAGCGTCGCCGTTCGAGCGACGCCGCCAGGTGCTCGGCGACCCGCTCGAGCGGCTCCGTCGTCCGTCGCGCGCGGCAGAGGATCATCGCACCCTCGATGGTGGACAGCACCACGACCGCGAGCGCCCTCGCCTCCTTCTTGCGGAGTCCGTCCCTCTCGAGCCTCTCGGCGAGCAGTCCCTCCCATTCGGCGAACACCTGGGCGCACACCTCGCGGATCCTCGGCGACGTGGTGGAGGCCTCGAGCGCCACCGTCGCGATGGGGCATCCGTGGTGGAAGTCGGACTCGCGCATCTCGCGCGCGTAGGACGCGACGAAGCGACGGATCGCGACGGTCGCCGTGCGGTGGGCCAGCGCTTCGCGGATGTTGGCGGTCATCACCGCACCCGCGGCGACGAGCGCTTCCGCCGCGAGCTGGTCCTTTCCTTCCGGAAAGTGGAAGTAGATGCTGCCGCGCGGCGCGCCGCTCTCGCGGACGATCTGGTTCATCCCGGTGGCCCGAAGCCCCTGGCTCCAGAGGAGCTGGGCCGTGGTCTCGATCATCCGCTGCCTGGAATCCACGGGCGGAACCCTACCAATCGACCGACCGTTCTGCACAGGACTAGACCGACCGTTCTACTTGGTGTAGGGTCACCCGGTGACCGACGCCGACCTGCCCCACCTGCTGCACTTCCGCATCTCCCACTACAACGAGAAGGTGCGATGGGCGCTCGACCACAAGGGCTGGCCGCACACCCGGGAGGCGCTGGTCCCCGGGTTCCACATCCCGCGGGTCCGGTGGCTCACGGGTCAGAACAAGGTTCCGGTGCTCGTGATGGACGGCAAGGCGCACTTCGGCTCGAGCGCGATCATCGCCGAGCTCGAGCGGCGCCGCCCGGATCCACCCCTCTGCCCCGCGGACCCTGCAGAGCGCGAGCGCGCGGCCGCCATCGAGCGCCACTTCGACGAGCAGGTCGCCCCCGACCTGCGTCGCCTGTTCTGGGAAACCTACCTGCCGCACCCGGCCACGTGCACGACGATGGCCACGGCCGGCGCATCTCGGGCGAGCCGCGGCGTCTTCCGCGCGAGCTTTCCGGTGCTGCGCCCGCTCTTTCGACGGAACATGGGGATGACGGACGAATCCCTGGCGCTCGCCCACGAGCGACTGTCGCAGCACTTCGATCGGCTCGAGCGCGAGATCGGACCGAGCGGTTACCTGGTGGGCGATCGCTTCACCGTCGCCGACCTGGCGGCCGCCTCCGTGATGACGGCGATCATTCGCCCGCCGCAGTTCCCCTATCCGCTGCCCGAGCCGTGGCCCGAGGCGCTCGTCGCGCTGAGGGCGAGCGTCGCTTCGCGCGTGGGCTTCGAGTGGACGCTGGACATGTACGGGAGGCACCGCGACGCCTCCGCCGAGGTCGCGCGGGCGTAGGCAGCTCAGGCGAACCGGTGGAGCCGACCGAAGTCGTACTTCCTCCACGAGAGTGCGAGACCCTCGAGCTCGGAGGGGGGCCGCCCGAGCGCGCCCGCGATGGTCGCGCGAACGCCGGCCTCCCCGCCGAAATCCGACCAGTAGAAGCGAAAGAGCGCCGTCGTCGCGAGGGTACGAGCCTCCACGTCGATCTCCGTCGCGTCCGATACGTGATGCGCCGTCGCCTCCGCCAGGAGAGCATCGGAGTCGCCCGCGGCGAGGTACGAGCGGATGGGCGGACACGACTTCATGCCGCAGTTCAGCGCGAAGTGGACGCGTGGATCGAGGGGCACGACCCACTTGCGGCGCTCGTCGTGCTCGGGGAACGGCCCGCTCAACCACGAAGGATGGCGCCGATTTCCGCGAAGGATCGCGTGCTCGATCTGATCGGGCGACAGCGTCGAGCCGCACACTTCGTAGCGGACGCGGTAGCTCTCGACGAAGCTCGCGACGCGGGGCGACTCGCGATCCCGCCGCGCGTGGAGCGCCAGGACGTTGTACGCGTCGACGAAGAACGCGCGGCGCTCGGCGTCGTCGGTGGGGACCTGATCGGGCCCCGCAGCGGCGAGCGCGACGACGGCGGCGTCCACCGACGCCTCGCGGTCGGCGTTCGGGCGCGCCAGGGCGGCGATCAGCGCGTCGCGCGCGGGCAGGACCACGGGCGCAGAGGTACCGAGCACCCATCGTGGTGAGCACCAGACCCGCGCGCCCTCACCCTCGAGCGCGAGCAGCCGCAGCACCGACGCAACCAGCACGAACAGGAACGACCCCGCGTGGCCACCGTACGGCCCCGGCAGGTGCCAGCCGATGGTGACCATCGGGAGGAGCCCGAAGATCGACCAGGCCAGACTGCCGTAGGCGGCCGCGACACCGAACCGCCGCAGGGGCCCCGAGCTGCGCCACGGCACCATCGCGGCGATCGCGACGAAGGCGGCGAACGTCGGCGGCGGCGGCCAGTGCAGCGCGAGCGCCAGCGCAGCGCCGCACCCGAGGACCGCGCCCGTCGCGGCGACCACGACGGGAACGGGGGGACGTGGATGGGTCGCGTGCACCGTCATGGCTCGAGCTGGCCCATGGTACCGTCCGGCGCAGGGACGTGAGCTTCCGACCCGCTGCGCACGGCCTGGCCCTCTGGTTTCTGACGACGGTCGCCTGTGAGCGCGGCGCCTCCGAGCCCGAGCGCCGGCCGATGCAGGGTCCGGGAACGCGCGCAGTGGCGACGGGCCGCGACGACGCAGCAGCCGGCCGCTCCCCGACCGCAGCGCCGCGGGACCTGGCGGGGTTGTCGTACCTGGTGATGACGACCGGCGGAGCGGGGGAGCAACCCGCGCCGCTCGTCGTGGCGCTGCACGGACTCGGCGACTCGCCGGAGGGGTTCCGGTCGCTCTTCGACGGGTTCGGGGGCCGCGCGCGCATCGTGCTGCTCCGCGCGCCGCTCGCGTGGCAGGGTGGCTTCTCGTGGTGGGAGTACCGGGCCTCGGACGTCGACTCGGCCGAGCGCTCCCGCGCGATGGCGGCCGCCGCGACGGCGGTCGCGCGGGCCATCGGCGCCGCCCGGCGTGCGTTTCCGACCGTCGGCCACCCGATCGTCACCGGGTTCAGCCAGGGCGGCATGCTCAGCTTCGCGCTCGCTTCGCGTCACCCCGACGCCATCGGCGAAGCGCTGCCCGTGAGCGGCGGGCTCCCCGAACCGCTGCGGCCCACGGGCGCGCCGGCACCCGTGGGAAAGCGGCTCCCGCGAGTGCACGCGCTGCACGGCGCGGCCGACGACCGTGTCCCGCTGGGGCCCGCGCGCGCGACCATCGACCGACTGACCTCCGCGGGGTACGACGCGAAGATCTCGACGTTCGACGGCGTCGGCCACACGATCCCCCCCGCGATGCGCGCGGCGCTGCACCAGGCGCTCGGTGAGGCCGTGGCGCGCGCCGCCCGAGACTCCGCTCAGAACGACTGACGCAGGCTGGCGGAGGCGGCGCCGGGAACCCACCCGACGGCGAGGGCGCGCTCGTCGTCGCGCGACAGGAGCAGGTACGTGCCGGCGACGACGCCGACGATCCCGACGGCGAACCCGACGTTGCTCACGGTGGCGAGCGTGCTCCCAGCATCCGCCGCCTCGAGCCCCTTCGCGCCGCAGCGGAGCTCGCCGCGTTCCCGCGCGCAGTCGTCCTGCATGTCGCTCTTCTTGCCGAGGGCCAGGACGCCCGTGACGGCGCCAGCTCCGAGCCCCACGGTGCCGACACCGAGCAGCGTCCACGCCGGCCACGCCGGGCGCGCCTCTTCGGGGGCGGGCGAAGCGGGCGTGGGCGACGCGGGCAGCGCGGCAGGTTTCCCGGGCGGCGGCGCCGGAGCTGCCGACCTGGGTCCCGGCTCCGCCACCAGCTCCGCGAGCTGCTGCTCCGCGAGATCGATCTCGTAGCGTTTCGCGTCGTGACCCGGCGCGAGCACCTCGACGGTGTGGCGCCCGGGATCCACCGGCAGCGCCAGCCCGAGCGCGGCCGGCCCCAGCGGAACGCCGCCTCGAGACACCCGGGTTCCCGTGGGGACGCCAGCGGGGAGCAGGATCCGGAGCTTCGGCAGCCTTGCCTCGACGGCGGCCACGCGCGCCTCGACGGCGGGACCACGCTCGTCACCGGCCGGGAGGCTGCGCAGCGCCTGCTTCCAGCTCTCCCACGCGGTCGCGACCTTGCCGACCTGCTCGTAGCACGCCGCGAGGTTGATCATCGTGCCCGCGCCGGGGTCGAGGCGATGGCTCTCCTCGAACTTCGGGCAGGCCTCGGCGTGACGCCCCTCGTCCACCAGCCGCCTCCCCTCCGTGAAGAGCGCCTCGGCAGCGGCCGGATCACGCGGGTCCGCGGCAGCCCGACCGCTCGCGGCGAGGATCGTCGCCACCACGAGCGAACCCACCAGGGCGCGACAGGCCGAGCGCATGCCTCGCGAAGGATACTCGGGACGGGGCCGGGCGACGGGCCTCGTGAAGGTCGTCACTTGCGGCGCGTGAAGATGTCCACGGGCGCTGGCGGCGACGCCGCGGGCGCCGAGCTCGCCGACGGGGGCTCCGTCGCGGCCTTCCCCGGGGGACGAGCGGCTCCGCGGCGCGGCTCCGGGCGCGGCCTGAGCGCCGCTCCCGGCTCGACGGCTGAGGCGCTGGGCGCGAGCCCCGGT
>CAZARU010000002.1:92281-133564 GCA_964487605.1 uncultured Polyangiaceae bacterium | reverse complement strand
AGGCGCTTTCCCCCCTCGACGACCGTGAACCGGCCCTCGCGATAGCCCTCGGTCATCGGAACGAAGCGACGAAAGAACCGGAGCGCCGGGTTCTGCGACGGATCCATCTCCTCGTCTCCGCTGAAGAACAGCTTGACGCCCGTGTAGACGAGGAACGCGCCGAACACGTACATGATCCAGTGGAACGACTGGAGCAACGCCGCGCCGAGCACGATGAAGATGGCGCGCATGACGAGCGCGCCGAGAATCCCCCAGAACAGCACGCGGTGCTGGTGCTCGCGCGGGACGCCGAAGTAGGCGAAGACGACGAGGAACACGAACAGGTTGTCTACCGACAGCGCCTTCTCGATGACGAACCCGGTGACGTACTCGAGCGCGCGTACTGCCCCGAACTTCGCGTAGACGAACCCCGCGAAGACCATCGCGAGGGTGACCCAGACGCCGGTCCAGACGAGGGACTCGCGAATACCGACGACGTGGCTCTTTCGATTGAACACACCGAGGTCGAGCGCCAGAAGCGCGAAGACGACTACCGTGAAGCCCGCCCAGAGGGAGGGCGTACCGACGCTCTCGATGGCCAACGTGGAAACGCCTGCGGCCGGCCAATGGGGCCCACCGCCACCCGTCGTATACGGCCCCGCCGACGTTTCGGCATCAAGGAAATTTCGTTCCGATACTTCGGCCATTCCGAAGTAATGTCCGCGCCATGGATTGGCTGAACTACCACCATCTGCACTACTTCTGGCGCGTCGCCCGGGAGGGTGGCTTGGTGCCCGCGAGCTCCCGGCTCCGGCTCTCCCCATCGACCGTGAGCGAGCAGGTACGCTCCCTGGAGCGGGCCCTCGGCGAGCAGCTCTTCACGAAGAGCGGCCGGCGGCTCGTTTTGACGGACATGGGGCGGGTGGCACTGCGCTACGCCGACGAGATCTTCGCGCTCGGGCGCGAGCTGCAGGACGCACTGAAGGGGCGCGCCACCGGGCGCTCGCCGCGCCTGCTGGTGGGCATCGCCGACGTGGTCCCGAAGGTCGTCGCGCGCCGACTGCTGGAGCCCGCCCTCGAGCTGCCCGACTCCGTGCAGCTCGTGTGCCTGGAGAACAAGCCCGAGCGACTGTTCGCTGACCTCGCCGCGCACGATCTCGACGTGGTCATCACCGACGGGCCGGTGCCGCCGTCGATCCCCATTCGAGCCTTCAGCCACCTCCTCGGCGAGTGCGGCATCGACTTCCTGGCCAGCCCCGACCTCGCCCGGACGCATGCCAAGCGTTTCCCCGACTCCCTCAGCGGAGCTCCGGTGCTGCTACCGACCCAGGGCACGACGCTGCGCCGCTCGCTCGACGAGTGGTTCGCGAAGAGGGGGATCCGCCCGCGCGTGGTCGGCGAGTTCGACGACAGCGCGCTCCTCACCGCGTTCGGCGAGGCGGGGCGCGGAGTCTTTCCCATCCCGAGCGCCATCACGCGCGAGGTGAGTCGGCAGCATGGCGTGCGCACCGTCGGACGCGCCGCGGACGTGCGCGAGCGGTACTACGCCATCACGGTGGAGCGGCGCATCGAGCAACCGGCCGTCGTCGCGATCAGCCGCGAGGGACGCGCGTCTCTGTTCGGCTGATCTCCGTCACCCGCGTGGAACGATGGCCGCCAGGTGCCGGCCACTGCGCTTGCCGTCACGGCGATAGGAGAAGAGGTCCGGATCGAGCACGGTGCAGCCGGGAACGTCGTCGATGGCCTCCGGTGTCAAGCCCACGGCGACGAGCTGCGCTCGGAGAATCCTCCGCAGGTCCACGCGCGGCTTCGGCCCCGTCGAGCGGTCGACGACGTGAGGATCGGGCGACGCGGCGGCGAGCTGCAGGGCAACGTCGTCGGACACCTCGAACGCCTTCTGCGAGATGTGTGGACCGATGGCGGCGACGAGATCGCCCGCGCCTCCGATCAGGTCACGCAGCTCGGCGACGGCCGAAGCCACCACGCCCGCCACCGTGCCGCGCCACCCGGCATGGATGGCCGCGACCGCGCCCGTGCCGCGATCTCCGACCAGCACGGGGGCGCAGTCCGCGACACGGACGCCGCACGCGACGACTGGTGACGCGCCCACGACGGCGTCGCCACGTACCTCCACGAGTGCGCTGCGGACGTCGGAAGCGGTGACACGTCGCACCTCCGCGCCGTGGACCTGCGACAGGAAGAGCACGTGCTCCGGCGTCACGCCGAGCACGTCGGCCGCGCGGCGCAGGTTCTCCTCGACGTCACCGGGGTCGTCGCCGACGCCCGCGCTGAAGTTGAGAGAAGCGTACGCTCCCTTCGACGCGCCGCCCCGCCGCGTGAAGAAGGCGTGACGAAATCCCGCCGCTTCGAGCAGGCGGCTGCGGCGCAACGCGACGGCGGTGACGGAGGGTTCGGCGGGTGAATCGATCACGGCAGCTTCGGACACGGTCGGAACGACGATGTTGACGGGGTGATCGTACCGCTTGCCGCGCTGAAAGGCCCGTTCATCCCCGGCGCACCCGGGGGATCAGGCGCCGGTCCGGTCTCGTTTCTGGTATCCATCGGGCCCCATGCGTCCCCAGGACCCGTTCATCGGCCGCGAGCTGCTCGAAGGCCAGTTCCGGGTCGTCCAGAAGATCGGCACGGGGGGCATGGGCAGCGTCTACAAGGCCGAGCAGGCCGCCATGAACCGCATGGTCGCGATCAAGATCCTCCATCCCAAGCTCGCCGCGAGGAAGGATCTGGTCGCTCGCTTCCGGCGTGAGGCGCGGGCGATGAGTCAGCTCACCCACCCGAACACCGTGCGCGTGTTCATGTACGGTGAGCTGCCGGAGGATGGCTCGCTCTACATCGTCATGGAGCATCTGGACGGCAAGAACCTCAACCAGACCGTCCGGCGCGGGGGCCCCATGACCGCGGATCGCGCGATCCCGATCCTGGTGCCGGTATGCCACGCGCTGCACGAGGCGCACAACATGGGCATCGTCCACCGGGACCTGAAGCCGGAGAACATCTTCCTGTGCACGCAGGGCGGGCTCACGGACTTCCCCAAGGTGCTCGACTTCGGCCTGGCGAAGGTGACCGAGCAGCAGATGCGCCCCGGCTCGGTGATCCTGACCCAGGAGGGAATGGTGTTCGGCACACCGGAGTTCATGTCTCCCGAGCAGGCCCAGGGAAAGACCCTGGACGCTCGGAGCGACATCTACTCGCTGGCGGTGATTCTGTACGAGATGCTCACCGGCAAGCTCCCGTTCACCGCCAAGACGCCCATGGAGTACATCCAGAAGCACGTCACGGCGGAGCCCATTCCTCTGAACGAGCGTGTCCCCGAACGACAGTTCGACCCGGGACTGTGGACGGTCATTCGCCGAGCGATCGAGAAGGACCCGGACAAGAGGTTCCAGTCCGCGAAGGACTTCGCGGAGGCGCTCGATCCGTACGGGCGGCCCGGCAACGTCCCGACACCCACGCCACCGGTCACCGCTCCGGTGAGCCTGCGTCCTTCCGGGAAGAAGGGGCCCGGGACGGGGATGCTGGTGGGGGTCGCGCTGGCGTGCCTGGTCACCGGGATCGTGCTGGCCGTGCTGGCCATGAAGTTCCTCGCGAAGTAGGCGGAGGTTCGGTGACGGGCGCGGCGCAGGACGGGACGCCGAAGCGGGGCGGCTGGGCGCTCGCGCGACGCATCGCCACCCGCGTGGTCCAGCTCGGTATCGTCGCGTTGCTCCTCGGCGTGATCGCCGTCGTGCTCGTCATCCGGCACTACGAGGCGGACCTGCCCAGCGTCGCGCAGCTCCGGCGGGGATACGAGCCCCCGCAGGTGACGCGAATCTTCGCGCGCGACGGCACCCTCCTCGCGAACCTCTTCACGGAGCGACGGACCGTGATCCCCCTCGGCGACGTGCCCAACCACGCGAAGCTCGCCTTCCTGGCGGCGGAGGACGCGAACTTCTACGAGCATCGAGGGCTCGACTACCTGGGAATGCTGCGGGCGCTCGTCGTGAACCTGAAGGCGGGCCGCACCGTCCAGGGCGGCAGCACGATCACCCAGCAGGTGATCAAGAACGTCGTCTTGGTGCCGGAGCGTACGTACGACCGGAAGATGAAGGAGACCCTCCTGGCCCGCCGCGTCGAGCAGCACCTCACGAAGGACGAGATCTTCTCGATGTACCTGAACCACATCTACCTGGGCCACGGCCGCTGGGGCGTGGAAGAGGGGGCGCGGTACTACTTCGGAAAGCCGGCGAAAGAGCTGGATCTGTCGGAGGCAGCGCTGCTGGCGGGGCTTGTCGCGTCGCCGGAGCGCTTCTCCCCGCGAAAAGGCGTGGACGGCGCGCTGCGGCGGCGCGCGTACGTGCTCGGGCAGATGCTCGACAAGGGATTCGTGACGAGGGAGCTGTTCGACGCGGCGAGCGCGGCGCCGGTACGTCTCGCTCCCGCCGTCGAGGCAGAGAGTCAGCTCGCGCCGGAGGTGGTCGGTTTCGTACGCGGCCTCCTGCACCGCACGGTGGGCGAGCGCGCCCGCCTCGGCGGCTACCAGATCACCACGACCATCGACCCCGGCCTTCAGGCGGCAGCGCGCAAGGCCGTGCGCGACGGTCTCGACCGCTACGCGGAGCGCCAGAAGCTCGCGCCACCGTTTACCCTGCCCAAGCGCAAGCTCTGGAAGGCACCCTTCGACGGGACCCCGGCGGTGAACAGGATCTACACCGGCGTGGTCACGGCTCACGACGACGCCACGAACCACCTCGAGGTGAGGGTCGGCAACGCGACGGGCCGCGTCGCCCTGGCGCGGGAGGAGCGCTACGATCCGCGCCGCCTTCCACCGTCGCAGTTCGCCTCCGTGGGAGCCGCGCTGCGGGTCTCGGTGCTGGGCACGCCCACGGAGGCCGAGCCGGTTCCCCTGCGCCTCGAGCTGGGTCCGCAGGCGGCGCTCGTCGCCGTGGACCCCGGAAAGCGGCACGTCCTCGCGCTCGTCGGAGGCTACGAGGGGATCACCGGAGGGCTCGACCGCGCGCTCGACGCGCGGCGCCAACCAGGGTCCGCGTTCAAGCCCTTCGTGTACGGTCATGCGCTGAGCTCGCGGCGCTTCACGGCAGCCTCCCTCGTGGAAATAGTTCCTCCCGCCGGGTACGACGCGGCTCGAGGACCGGCACGGCTCTCGGTGCGGGAGGCGCTGGCCGTGAGCGACAACTCCGCGGCACAGCGAATCTTTCGCGAGTCGGGCCCCGCGAACGTCGTGCAGTGGGCCCGCGCAGCGGGCATCGAGAGCCCCATGGAGCCGAACGACTCTCTGGCGCTCGGCGCCTACGAGGTGTCACCCATGGAGCTGACCAACGCTTTCGCCACGTTCGCCAGCGGAGGCGAGTTCGCGTCGCCCGTGCTCGTGACGCGCATCGTCGGGCCCGACGGGAAGGACGTGGAGCTTCCCGCCTCACCGCCGACCCGGCGGGTCATGGCGCCGGAGGAAGCGTACCTCGTGACCAGCCTGATGCGATCGGTCGTGTCGCGGGGCACGGGCAAGCGCGCCGCGGTGCTCGGCCGCCCCATCGCCGGCAAGACGGGTACGACGAACCAGTCCAAGGACGCATGGTTCGTCGGCTACTCCACGGAGATCGTCGCGGGCGTCTGGGTGGGGTACGACGACGCGCTACCGCTCGGGTGGGGCGAGCAGGGAAGCTCCACGGCGGTCCCGATCTTCACGGAGTTCATGGCGAGCGCCCACGCGCGACGCCCCGTCACCGAGTTTCCACGCCCACCGGGCATCGTCGTGGTCTCGATCGATCCCGCTACCGGCTTGCTGGCGTACGCCGGGCAGTCCGACGCCGTGGACGAGGAGTTCCTGGACGGAACGTCTCCTGCGACCGCCGCTTCACCCGACGCCGGGACCCCGGAGGACGGGAGCACCGAAAACGGCGACGTGACGGCACCGACGTGGATCGAGGAAACGCCCGTGGTCGGGCAGGACGCCGGCCCGCTGTTCCCGTTCGTCCTCGACGCGGGGCACTCGACACGGGACGACCCACCGCCGTTCTGACGCCCGCGGGATCGCGGGTCAGGTCAGGTGGTGCGGAGTCAGACGGGGCAGACCATGTCCTGAGCACAGCACATGGGCGACTTGATCTTGCCGCAGCCGTTGGGGCACTTCGCGACGTGGACCTGCGAACCATCGGGCTTCGTCAGCACGTCGTGCACGAGGAGCGTGTCGCACTTCGCGCAGGTGATTCCCTTGACTCCCATTCCGCACTTTTCACAGGTGTAGCTGGCCATTCGATGTTCTCCTCGGTTCGAGCGCCCGAGAGTGCCGGGCGAGGCTGCCGCGCGCCGGGGAGGCGGCGAAGGGACCGGAGAATAGGGGCAGCGGTGCGCGCCGTCCACGCCGTCGCGACCCGTCTTGCTGAGGCCCTCGAATCCCGTCAGAGTCAGGCCGTGACCCACCGGCGAGCAGCAGCGACGCGCAGCAACGCGGCGCTCCGCCGCGGATCGCGCGCGGGGCTCGCCGCGGCGTGCGCGGCGTTCGTGGCAGCGTGCAGCGCGGGTGGCGACGGCGTGGCCCGCAACGACGGGCGGACCGGAGGGAGCGGCGGCCAGGCGGCAAACGGAACCGGCGCGGGTGGGAGCGACGGTGGCGGCTCGGGAGGCACCGCGGGGACCTCTGCCGGCGGCACCCTCGGCATCGACGCGGGACCGGACGACGCCGCGCTGGATCCCGACAGCGCCTGTGTGGCGGAGTCGGCGACCGCCGAGCTCATCGCCCGGCCCATCGACGTGATTCTCCTCATCGACACGTCCTCGACGATGCAGCCGGCGGTCGATCAGGTCGAGGCGAACATCAACCAGAACTTCGCGGGCATCCTCGGGTCGAGTGGGCTCGACTTTCGAGTCATCGTCGTCGCGCAACACAGCGCTGGGACGGACGGCATCTGCGTCAGCTCGCCCCTGAGTGGAACGACGTGCAGCCCCGTACCCGCCACGCCCGTGAACACGACGACGTTCTTCCACTACGATCCCGGTCGCCATCTGGGAAGCTCGACCTCCCTGTCCGAAGCCCTCACGGGGTACCTCACACCGGACGTTCACGGCCTGGCGCCCATGGGGTTCAGCCAGTGGGTCCGCGACGGGAGCTTCAAGATCTTCCTGGCGATCAACGACGCGACGTCCGAAGACGGGTCCATCGACGAGACGCAGTTCGACCAGCAGCTCCTCGCGCTCGTGCCCGCGCGCTTCGGCACCGCCACTGCGCGCGAGTACGTGTTCCACAGCATCGTCGGCCTGAACGAGAACTCGCCGCCGACCAAGCCGTGGGGACCCGCGGATCCGCTGCAGACCGGGACGTGCACGGGCTACGCAGGTGGCGTCGCGGCGGGCCTGAAGTACCAGCGACTGAGCCTGCTCACCGGCGGCCTTCGCCTCCCGCTGTGTCAGTTCCAGGCGTTCGACGAGGTCTTCAAGGTGATCGCGACGGCGGTCATCGAGAAGGCCGAGGTGGAGTGCTCGTACGAGATGCCAGCCGCGCCCCCCGGCGAGACGATCGACACGTCCACCATCGTCGTGAAGTACACGTCGGGCGCGGGATCGCCGGTCACCTTCTCCCAGGCGGCGTCGCCGTCCGCCTGCGCTCCGAGCAAGTTTTTCGTCGACGGCGCGGGAGTTCACCTGTGCCCCGATACCTGCGCGACCGTTCAAGCAGACCCGCAGGCGCAAATCGATCTACTCTTCGGGTGTCCGCCGCCGCCACCCACGTGAGGCACGCGGTCGCCAGATCCCGCGCCCGGACGGGGCGCTCACGAGCGAGATCCGGGCCATGATGAAAGGCGCCATCGAGCACATCACCGACGCGGTCGGAAACACGCCCATCGTGAAGCTTCACCGCGTCACGGAGGGCCTCGCCGCGGACATCTACGTGAAGTGCGAGTTCTTGAACCCCGGCGGAAGTCACAAGGACCGCGTCGCGCGGAACATGCTCGAGCGCGCCGTCGAAGCGGGGCTGTCGCCCGGCGGAACCATCGTGGAAGCGACGAGCGGGAACACCGGGTTCTCCCTGGCGCTGCAGGCGGCGGTACGCGGCTACAAGTGCGTGTTCGTGATGCCGGACAAGATGAGCCAGGAGAAGATCGACAGCCTGCGTGCGCTCGGTGCGCGGGTGGTCGTCTGCCCCACGGCCGTCGAGCCGGAGGACCCTCGGAGCTACTACTCCGTCGCCAAGCGCCTGGTCGACGAGAACCCCGGCTGCTTCTACGCCAACCAGTATCACAACCCGGCCAATCCCGAGGCGCACTACCGCTCGACGGGGCCCGAGATCTGGGAGCAGTGCGGCTCGGACCTCGACGTCTTCGTCGCGGGCATGGGCACGGGTGGCACCATCAGCGGAACGGGCCGCTACCTGAAGGAGCGGAAGCCCGAGCTGAAGATCGTCGGCGTCGACCCCATCGGCTCGCTCTACTACGACTTCGTGAAGACGGGCCGTCTCACCAAGCCTTTCGCGTACAAGGTGGAGGGCATCGGCGAGGATTTCCTGCCGTCCACCATGAACCTCGAACTGCTCGACGACATCGTTCGCGTCGACGACAAGGAGTGCTTCCTGATGACCCGCGAGCTGGTGCGGCTCGAAGGGCTCTACATCGGCGGCTCGGGGGGCGCGGCGGTCGCCGGCGCCATCAAGTACGCGAAGCAGGCGGGCCGCAAGGAGAACATCCTGGTGATGCTGGCAGACGGGGCCCAGAAGTACCTGTCGAAGATCTTCAACGACAACTGGATGAGAGAGAACGGGTTCCTGGCGGACACTCCGGGGCTCGGAACCGTCCGCGACGTGATTCGAGGACGCTCGGGCAACATCGTGACGGCGCGACCCACGATGAGCGTTCGCGAGGTCATCGGCTCCCTCAAGTCGCTGGGGATAAGTCAGCTTCCCGTGATGGAGTCCGGCAAGCTGCTGGGTATCGTGCAGGAGGTCGACCTTCTGCGACACCTCGTGAGCGGTGAGAACACCCTCGAGTCTTCCATCGCCGGGCTCGTCGAATCGGACTACGCGACCGTTTCTCCGGACACGAAAGTGGAGCTCCTCCAGGGTGTCCTGAACGACGCGAAGATTGCTTTGGTCTTCGACGGTGAAGACCTCGTCGGGCTGGTCACGAAGATCGACCTCATCACGTTCCTGGCCGACCGCGCGGCCACGGTGCCCCCGGTGGCCTGACGCATCCGGACGGACCGCCGTAGGCCCCGGCCCGGGCGTCCGTCGAGGCCTCCTTCCGCGCCCGGAGGTGACGACCTGTGGTAGTTACGAACGCGTTGGCGGAGTCGGTCGAGTTTCCCCTGCCCGGACCGGGCGACCCCGAGGACGTCGCATGGGCGCTCGAGACCGCGGGCGCTCTGTGGGCTCGAGGGGACGCGCGCGAGGCCGTCCGCTGGCTGCGCCGCGCCGCGGAGACGGCGTCGGACGCCGGGCTCGATGGCCGGGCCGTGGCGCTCGCGCGCGTGGCCGCGGATCTCACGACCGAGCTCAAGCTGCCCCCGTCGATCCCACCTCCTGCGTCCGGCGCGGGCGGTGACACCATCCCGCGCGCCCCGCGGACGGGCGTGGGTCCCACGCGCAGAGCGACCCTCGAGACGCCCGCGATGACCCCCCAGATGGCGGCGGGAGCGCGAGACCGGCGCGACAGCCCGTCGGTCGGATGGGGGGGCGACGCGCCATCGAGTCGCGACGCGCCGAGCACCTCCGTCGGGGCGCCGCCGTCGAGTGACGAAGCACCCATCACGCGCGCCAGCGAGCGCCCGCCGGAGTGGAGCGACTCGGACCGAACGCTCGCCGAGGACGACGAGCCCACGGTCCGCGGCGATCCGCCCGTCGAGCTTCATCGTGCACGGCAGCGCGCGAGCGGTGCGGGCCGTCCGCGCCAGGCCCTGCGTGTTTCGGTGACACCCTCGTCCGACGACCGCGGGCTTCTGCTCGTACGGGTGCTCGAAGAGCACGAAACGGCGCCCGAAGGCGCTCACGAAGCGATGCTCGTGGCGTTCGAACCGGGCGCGCACCTCATGGCGCGCCGGCGCTGAAGTTCGGGGCGCGGCCGGGCGTCAGCCGCCGAAGTTCTGCGTCCACAGGTGGCGGTACTGGCTCGCTGGCGCGTAGAAGTAGCCGACACCCAGGTACCGGAAGCCTGGCTGCATGATGTTCTTGCAGTGTCCAGGGCTGTTCATCCAGCCGTCGACGACCTGCGCCGGCGACGACTGTCCGGCCGCGATGTTCTCCCCCATGGTCCCGCCCTGGAATCCCGCGGCCTGCATCCGCTGGAACGGGTTGGTGCCGGTGAACGGATTCGTGTGGTCGAAGAAGTTCTGCACGCCCATGTCCTGGGAGTGTGCGCGCGCCGACGTCCGCAGGTTGCCCTGCATCTCGAGCGGCCCCGCGGGACCGAACGGCTGGCCCCCACAGTTCGCGCCCTGACCCCGCCGCACGTTCGTCAGGTAGAGCACCTCGCACTCCCACGCCTGCCACTGCGTGTTCCACTGGGATCCGTCGTTGTCGCACGACGGCTGGGTGACCGGGCCGGAGCCGCCCGCGCCGGTTCCGCCGACGCCTGCGGTGCCCGCCGGCCCGGTCCCGCCCGCGCCGGGATCGCCGCCGGTGCCCCCGGTGCCGCCTCCACCGGTGGTGCACATGTCCTGGCAGTACGCGGCGTCTCCGCCGCTGCAGACGCAGGTGTCGAAGCACCCGGTGGCCGCGGCGCACTCGTCGGGCTTCTGGACGCCGCAGGCAACGACGCAGCTGTCGACCATTCGCGTGTGGCACAGGCACGAGTCGAAGCAGCCCGAACACCCCTCGCAGGTGGGAGAGATGCAGGCCGTGACGCCGCCGGGGTTGGCCTGCAGCGCCCTCCCCCCGTCGTCCGAAGTGGTCCCGCAGGCCAGGCCCACCAGCCCAGCGACACCCAGCAACAAGAGCCCACTCCGCATCTGACGTCCTCCGAGCCGGGCCCCCGACCTCCCAGCCTGACGGCGGAGGATTACCCGCGGAGCATCTGCCGACCACTCCTGGGCCGGGCAGAACTCGGGACTTTCGAGGCCCGCGGAAAATGCCGCCGGCACGGCCCGGCCACCCCGACACCGGGCGGCGCGGCCGATCCCGCTGAAAATCGGCTACTCCGAGGGTCCGGCGGCTGCGGGTTTTTCGGAATCGCGTGGGTGCGTGTAGGCTTCCGCCCGCCATGAGCTTCGAAGTGCGGTGCGACACTTGCGACGCACGGTTCGCCCTGGGGGACGACCTCTACGAGAGGAAGGTCAAGGGACGTCTCGTCACGATCAAGTGCAAGAAGTGTGGAGCGGGGATCAGCGTGGACGGTACCGGTGCGACCGCCGACGCGACGGCACTTCCGCCCGTGGAGGAGGTCGTCCCGTCGGACGAAGCGCCGACGGAGATCCGCGAGGTCGGACCCGCGGGGGTCCACACCGCGACGCCCACGGTTCCCCTCACCGGGGAGAGGCTCCGCGGGTCCAACGAGCTCGAGCCGACCCCGACCCAGCCGCTCGAGCTGGGCGCCGCCGTCTGGCTCGTCAGCTTCACGGAGACCGACGACCGGGAGCTCGACGCAGGAAAGATCGCCGAAGCCATCGGCAACGGTGACATCGACGCGAACACGATCGTCTGGCGGGACGGCATGGCCGACTGGACGGCGATCAGCGGCGTGCCCGAGCTCGCCGACGCGCTCGCCAAGGGCAAGGCGCTGAGGGCGAAGCCTCCTTCCCCTACGACGGGCGGGTTCCTGGGAACCGGCATGAAGCTCGGCGGAGGTCTCGGCGGGAAGTCGCCCGAGCCCACCAAGGCTCCGACCCCAGTGGCGAAGGTCAGGTCGCCCGAGCCGCCGAAGCTGAAGACGCCCGAGCCGGCGAAGGTCAAGTCGCCCCAACCCCCGAAGTTGAAGTCGCCCGAGCCTCCAAAGGCCGCGCCGGCGACGGACGATGACGAAGAGGAAGCGCCCATCAGCCTGGAGCCGGAGTCACTCGACCCCGAGTCCTTGAAGAGGCTTCAGCAGGACGACCCCGGCGCGGCCATGGCGCTGAGCCCGGGCACGCTCGGCGCTCCGAAGGCTCCCAAGCCGCCGCCGCGTGCCGACAAGGGCAAGCCCTCGCTCCCCACTCCGAAGAAGGCTCCCAAGCCACCGAGCCCGAAGAAGGGCGGCCCCGAGCTCGAGTCGCTGTCCGACGAGAAGGCGCGCCTGGAAGATCGCGTGGACGAGGACTTCCTCGGTCTCGGCGGGGGCGCGCCGATCATGGCGCCCGTGAACTTCGACGCGCCGACCGCGCCGATCGACATCGCCTCCATCGGCGCCGACGAGCCCGCCCCCTCGTCTCGGGGGAAGAAGAAGAAGAAGAAGAAGAGCGCGACCTCCGACGCGGAAGCGTCCGCCGCGCCGCCGCTCGCGACGGCGAGTGTGGCCGCGGAGACACCGACGAAGCAGGAAGAGAAGCGCGGCTCGCCGCTCGTGTTCGTCCTAGTCGCCGCCGCCCTCGCGGTCGGCGGATACTTCGTGCTGTTCAAGCAGGACGCACCGAAGGAGCCGGCGCCGGAGCGGACCACGCGCGCGGAGACCGCACCCGCACCTTCGCCCGAGCCGGCAACGGCGCCAGAACCCGCCGCGCCACAGCCGGCCGAGCAAGAGCCGGCCGCGGAGCCCGCGAAGGAGCCTGCCCCCGAGGAGCCGGCAAAGGCCGAACCGGCGACGGGCGACCCGGCAGAGCCCCCATCGAAGTCCGCGAGCGTCGCCTCCAAGGGCGAGGCGCCGAAGGGTCCGGCGAAGGAAGCGGCCGAAGGGCCATCGAAGACGGAACCCGCGAAGGCCGAACCCGCAAAGGCCGAACCTGCGAAGACCGAAACCCCCAAGGAAGAGCCGAAGAAGGAGGTCGCCGTGGCCGGTGACTTCGACGCCGCGGCAGCGCGCGCGTCCCTGGGTGCCGCCGCAGGCGCAGCGGCGGGTTGCCGCAAGGCGGACGACCCCTCCGGGACCGCGCGCGTCACCATCACGTTCGCTCCATCGGGCCGAGTCACCAGCGCCGTCGTCAGCGGCCCTCCGTTCGCGGGGACGGCGACCGGCGGATGCATCGCCTCCGCGATGCGCAGCGCGCGCGTCCCGCCGTTTTCGGGCAGCCCCGTCACGGTCGGCAAGACCGTCCTGGTGAACTGACGCCGGCCGCGAGCCGGGGGTGACGCCGTCCTGGAGGGTCCCGTGGCGAGGCGGGACAGCCGGGAGTATGGGGGAGGCATGAACGCTGCGCGCCCCTGGGTGCTCGGTACGGCGCATTCGGCCTACGAGACCGCCCTGGCGGAGCTCGAGTCCTCGGACGCGGGGCGACGGCTGGCCGCGCGGGACGCGTCGCTGTTCTCGAACGACACCACCCACGCTGCCGCGATCGCCAACCGGTTGGGCTGGGTGGACTGCCCGGAGAAGATGAGGGACGGCGTCGCCGACCTCCGGGCCTTCGCGGCGCGCGCACGACACGACGGATTTCGTCGCACGCTCCTGCTCGGAATGGGCGGCTCTTCCCTCTGCCCGGAGGTGTTCGCCACCACGTTCGGCGCCGCCGCCGACGGCCTCGAGCTCCGGGTCCTCGACTCCACCGACCCGGACGCCGTGCGCGAGGCCGGCGCCTGGGCGACGCCCCACGAGACGCTCTTCCTCGTCGCGAGCAAGAGCGGGACCACCCTCGAGGTGGCGAGCTTCGAGGCGTTCTTCTGGGAGCGCGAGCAGCGCGATGGCGCCCGGTTCGTCGCCGTCACGGATCCCGGCACTGCGCTCGCGCGCACGGCCACGGAGCGCAGCTATCGACGAGTCTTCGAGAATCCGCCGGACATCGGTGGGCGTTACTCGGCGCTGTCCTACTTCGGCCTCGTCCCCGCGGCGCTGCTGGGCATGCCCGTGGGCGAGCTCGTGGACGGTGCGCGGGCGATGGCGGCGGAGTGCGCCGCGTCCGATGCCGCCTCGCCTGGCGCTCGCCTCGGCGCGTTCGTGGGGGGCCTCGCGCGCGCGGGTCGAGACAAGCTCACGCTCCTCGCCACTCCCAGCGTCGCGAGCTTCGGCTCGTGGATCGAGCAGCTCGTCGCCGAGTCCACGGGAAAGATCGGACGCGGCGTGGTGCCCGTCGACCTGGAGCCACTCCGCCAGGCCGCTGCCTACGGTGAAGATCGTGCGTTCGTGCTGCTGCTCGGCGAAGGCGACGCGCGCCTCGAGGCGCTCGCGCGGGAGCTCGGCGAGCGGGGACACCCCGTCGCCCATCTCGACGCCGGCACCCCTGCCGCGTTCGGCGCCGCGATGTACCAGTGGGAGGTCGCCACGGCGTTCGCGAGCGTGCTGCTCGGTGTGAACCCCTTCGACGAGCCCAACGTCACCGAGGCGAAGAACGAGACGGCGACGCTACTGGGCAGCTTCGAGAAGACGGGAAGGCTCGGCGATTTTCCAGGCGCCACTCCCGACGACGCCGGGCCGGCGCTGGAGCGGCTCCTCTGCAAGGTGGGTCCCGCCGACTACGTCGTCCTCTCGGCCTTCTTCCGCCGAACGGACGAGCGTGCGGGGAGCTTGTCGCGGCTGCGCCACGCCCTGGGCGCGCGCGTGGGCGCAGCCACCACCCTGGGCTGGGGACCACGCTTCCTGCACTCGACCGGCCAGCTCCACAAGGGCGGCCCGGCGACCGGCGTCTTCATCGTGCTGACGGCCGACGCCGACGCGGATCTGGAGATCCCGGGTCGCACGCACGGGTTCGGCGTCCTGCGCGCCGCCCAGGCCCTCGGAGATCTCGAAGTTCTCGAGCGCCGCGGCCGGCGCGCCCTGCGAATCCACCTCGGCACCGACGTGGACGGAGGTCTCGCCGAGCTCGAGCGAGCGCTCGGTTGACGCCGGGAGCACGCGCGCGGCTCGGCTGGCTCGTCGTCCTCTTCGGCCTGCTCGCCGCCGTCGTCGTACCCTTCGTCGCCTTCGAGGGCAGCGTCCGGGCCGTCGCGGTCGCGGCACTGGAACGCCCCGCTGCGCGCTGGCTCACGGCGAGCGTGCTCGCGGCGCTCCTCGCCCTCGACGTGCTCCTGCCCGTGCCGTCGAGCTTCGTCGCGACGGGCGCGGGCACGTTGCTCGGATTCTGGGGCGGCACGCTCGCGACGTTCGCCGGCATGACGGGCGGCGCGCTCCTCGGCTACGCGGTGGGGGCGAGCGCGGGCCGCTCTGGCCTCGGCCGAGCGCTGGACGCGCGCGAGCTCGGGCGGGCGGACGCTGCGGCGCGGCGGTGGGGCGCTCTGGCGCTCGTCGTGACCCGCCCGGTGCCGGTCCTCGCGGAGGCGTCGGTCCTCCTCGCAGGCGCGACGCGCATGCCCCGCGCGCAATTCGCCGCTGCCGTCAGTCTCGCGAACCTCGGCGTCGCGGCCGGGTACGCGGCGGTAGGCGCCTTCGCCGCGCGCGTGGACGCGTTCGTGGTCGCATTCGCTGGCGCCGTGACGCTACCGGGGCTCGCGCTCGGCCTGGTGCGAGCGCTCGGTCAGCGGCAGTCCGAGAAGGCCTCGTCGTAGAGCTTCTCGCCCACCACGCGGTGTCCCCGCTCGTTCCAGTGGACGAGATCGTCGGGAAAGCGACGATACTCGCGGCAGAGTTCGCCCCCGCAGCGCAGGACGTCGAAGACGTCCACGGCCCTCGCCACCTGTCCGTCGAGCGCTCGATCGCGGATCCACGCGTTCAGACCGAGCGTGGCTTCGCGCCGGGAATCCGGCCCACTTCGGGAGCCCGTCCAGGGCGGCAGCGTGACGGCGACCACCTCCATGCCGCGACCCGTCGCCCGCGCGTAGAGCGCCGCGAGGTTCGCAGTCGTGCGGTCGATGCGCGCCGAACGAACGCCTGCGGCTGCCAGGTCATTGACGCCGCCGAGGACGATGAGCTGCTGGTACCGCCCGGTGTCCAGGATCTGCTGGTCGAGCCGCCAGCGGAAATGATCGGTGCGCTGGCCGCCGACGCCGTACGCATCGAAGCGACTGTCCGGGCAGCGCTCGCGAAGCACGCGCAGATAGCGACCGCCACCGACGCGCTCGTCCGTCAAGGAATCCCCCAGGGCGGCCACGCTGTAGACGCGCCTCGGGCGCTGGATGCGGGACCCTGCGAGCGACGCTGCGAGGGTGGCCGCGCCGGTACCCGGGACGAGATCTCGACCCACGGCCCCCACCCGCGGGGCGGCTCGCGGTGTCTGCCCGCTGGCCGGAAGCGCCGCGACCGTGATCACGCCGAGGAGAAAGGCCACTGAAGCGAAGCGCACTGCACGCAGGAGCGTAGCGCCCTGGGCGCAGCGCGGCCCAGAACGCCGGGGTACACGGGGCGCCTCCGATGCCGGATCCCCCGTGGGCACACGGCGAGCGCCGCGCTAGGATTCGCGGGCCCGAGCGGCGACCCGCGACTGGACGTGGGCTTCGACCCGGGCTCGTGAAGCGAGGAAATCATGGCGGACGCATTCATCATCGACGCGGTGCGAACCCCGCGCGGACGCGGGAAGGCGGGCAAGGGCGCGCTCTCGGGTGTTCATCCGCAGGAGTTGCTCGCACAGACGCTCAACGAGGTGGCTCGCCGCAACGGCCTGAACAAGGAAGACGTGGAGGACGTCGTCGTCGGGTGCGTCTCCCAGGCGAAGGAGCAGGGCGCCTGCATCGCCCGCAATTCCATCCTCGCCGCCCAGTGGCCCGACGTGGTCACCGGCGTCACGCTCAATCGGTTCTGTGGCTCGGGCCTTCAGGGCGTGAACTTCGCCGCCATGGGCGTGATGAGCGGCCAGCAGGAGCTCACGATCGGTGGCGGCGTCGAGAGCATGTCGCGCGTGCCGATGGGGTCCGACGAGGCGATGATGGACGGTCACAACATCGCCCTTCGCAAGCGGCTGTTCCAGGTCCCCCAGGGGATCAGCGCGGATCTCATCGCGACCATCGACGGCGTCACACGGGAGCAGGTGGACCAGTTCGCGCTCGCGAGCCAGAAGAAGTGCGCGACGGCGATCGCAGAGAAGCGCTTCGAGAAGAGCCTCTTCCCCGTGAAGAACGCCGAGGGCAACGTCGTTCTCGACAAGGACGAGCACCCGCGCGCCGAGACGACCCTCGAGGGCCTCGCGAAGCTCGAGGCGTCGTTCGTCGTCATGGGTTCGGCCCCCATGGGCCCGAACGGGGAGACGCTCGACCAGCTGGCGCTGCAGCGCTACCCGGACGTCGGGAAGATCTACCACGTGCACCACGCCGGCAACTCGAGCGGCATAGTGGACGGCGCCGCAGTGGTGCTCCTGGCCTCCGACGCGTACACCAAGAAGAGCGGACTCCGTCCGCGAGCGAAGATTCGCTCCATGGCGACCGCCGGCGCCGAGCCCGTCATCATGCTGACGGCACCCACGCCGGCGTCCCAGGCAGCCCTGAAGAAGGCGGGGATGACCGTGAAGGACATCGACCTGTGGGAGATCAACGAAGCCTTCGCGGTGGTTCCGTTGAACACCATCCGGCGCCTGGAGATCGATCCCGAGCGCGTCAACGTGAACGGCGGCGCCATCGCGCTCGGTCACCCGCTGGGCGCGACGGGCGCCATGCTCCTCGGGACGGCGCTCGACGAGCTCGAGCGCCGAAATCTGGCCACGGCGCTCATCACGCTCTGCATCGGCGGCGGCATGGGCATCGCCACCGTCATCGAACGCGTCTGAGCCCAGGCCCGCGAAGCGAGCCAGAAAAAAATTCCGACCCGGGGTGGCGCGCCGGCGAGTGGGCCTTAGGTTCCCCGCTCGTCGGCGCCGTGCCGGGAACACACCTCGTGTCGCATACCCCCCCGCCCCACCCCAGCGCGCGGAGCCAGCGAGCGCCTCGAGCGCTTCGCTCCGCGGTTCCCGGTCGGCGCCGACACTTGGCTCCCCAGGTGGGCTCGCTCGTCGCGGCCTACCGGTTTTTTCGCGATCCCCGCGCTGGCATCGGCGTGAAGCTGCTGTTCGTGCTCTCCATCGTGTACCTCGTCGTTCCGTTCGACGCGGTCCCCGATTTCATCCCGATCCTCGGCTGGTTGGACGACCTCGGCATCACGGCGGTCGCCGCCGCGTTCCTGTGGCGCGCGGTCCAGCCGTACCGGACAGGGCCCGCATCCGACGACGTCGTGGAAACGGACGGCATCGAGATCCAGCGCTGACGCCGGCGCAGGCGAGAGGTCGCAGCGCTGGCGGAGCGCGAGTCGCCGCGGCGGCGGTCCTCGCAGCGGCTCAGGGGAACGTGGGGCCCTGCGCACCGCCCGGGATCGCCTTCACCAGGTCGATGGGGTTGGCGTTCGCCGCGTCGATGATGGACGCCTTCGTGAGGATGTCCGGATCGACGGCGATGTGCGACTCGAGACCGTTGATGGAACCATGGCAGCCCGCGCACAGGCCGTTGAAGAGGTCGCGCTTGAACGACTGACGACCGAACTCGCCCGGATAGAACTGCATCTCCTCGCGCTGATGGTGCATCGTCTCCCGGGCGTCACCCGCGAGGCGGATGGGCACCTCGAGGACGATCGGGACACCGCCGGGAAGTCGAACCTTGGTCGAACCGTCCCGCTCGAGGGTCGCCGTACCGAGCCGCCGCCGCCTCGCGTAGAACTGTCCGTGCTCGTCCGACGCGACGAAGCTCCCACCCGAGGCGAAGTCCTCCACCCCCGCCTCGGGAGGTAGGCTCTCCCACACGTCGAAGCTCTGCATGTTCGTCGGCAGGAACCGCCCGGTGCGCGTGTTCTGAAAAAGGAGGCTCGCGAGCAGGGGAACGTCCACGAACGTGATCTCGGAACGGATGCTCCGCTCCGGATCGCCGAACACGACCGTGTGCCCGTTCGGTTCGTCCGGCCGCGACGTGAACACACCGTGGTTCTGGCGGGCGTACACGCCGACGGGCCACAGCAGGTCGTCGGCGTCGGAGAGCAGCGCCGTTCGTCCGCCGGTCACCGAATCGACCTGCACCAGCTCGAAGCCACCTGGAAAGTCTGCGAGGTTCGTGACGCCCGGCGCGTAGCTCGCGACCAGGTGCCCGTTGGGCAAGGGCGACGGATCACGGTACGCGCCGCTGGTCCCCGAGAGGCGCCCCGTGGCGGCCGAGTCCAGGAGACGGACGGCGCGCTGGTAGAAGATGGGGTTCGGCCAGCCGATGGCGTCCGGATCCTGCGTGTAGTCGGCGGGATCGGGGCTGAGCTGGTCCACGCCGATGGACCGGTTGATGACGGCGAGGGTGCCCGCACCGTGGGCCGCCCCACGCTCGCTGAGCACCGCCACGAGGTTGCGATCGGACAGCTCGATCACGTTCGTGAACTGGTCAAAGCCCACCGTGGAGCGCTGGGCGAACAGCGGATGGTAGTCGCCTCCGTCCAGGTTCTGGCGCCGGCCCGCAAGCTGATAGAAGCCGGGGGCGCGCTTCTCCGCGGTGAAGATGACCCTTCCGTCGTTCATGAACGACGGAAGAATCTCCTGGTTGAGGAGGAAAGTGAGCTGTCTGACGCGGCCGTTCTCGGCGACGTAGAGGTTCGCGTTCAGCCGCGCCGGGTCCGCCGGGGTGCGCTGTGGGCCCTGGTAGGAGAACGCTGCGACGTTCTTCGTGTTGCCTCGGGTCGAAGAGAACACGATGCGCCCATCGGGGGCGAACGTCGGGTCGAAGTCGTGGATCATCTGACCGTTGGTCGGGACCGGCGCACCGCCGTCATCGGTCGGCGGCGCGCCGACGGTCGGTTCGGGGGCGCAGGCGCCGTTCTCGTGAACGTAGATGCGCCAGGGCTCGGACGCGCCGGAGCGTGCGGAGAACGCGATGCGCTCGCCGTCCCACGAGACGGCGGGACGTCGCACGTCGCTGGTCTGCGGCGACAGCCCACAGGGCCCCAGCAGGCTCGTCGCAGCTCCCAGCGTGATGGCGCCATCGGCGGCCATGGTGCCCGGAGCGAGCAGAAGGTCGGCACCAGCCTGGAAGGCCTCGAAGTCCTGCGGCGCGTCAGGGACCGTTCGCGGCGGTCGCTTCACGTACACGATCCCCGAGAAGGCCCGAGCTCCACCGAGGCGCGCCTCCTTCTCGATGCCAATCCACCGTAACAGGACGCAGTACGGGTCCTGTTCGTCGAGCGGTCCCGCTTCCGCCGTCCCCCCCGGAGCGAGGTCGCAGCGCGACGGATCACCTCC
The DNA here is from genome assembly GCA_964487605.1 of uncultured Polyangiaceae bacterium. Lineage (GTDB taxonomy): Bacteria > Myxococcota_A > Polyangia > Polyangiales > Polyangiaceae > JAJDAH01. The sequence continues at coordinate 113,428 of CAZARU010000002.1, read as the reverse complement.
GAGGCTCGCGAAGAGTGCGCCGCCGCGATGAAGGATGCCGCTGCCGGACGGCGGGGGCGCGAGGTTCTTTCGGAGGATCCGGCTCGAGTTCGGATCGGCGCTCTCGAGAGCCAGCTGGGCGAGCGACAGCTCGTAGTTCTTTCGCGTGGCGGGAAGCCCGAAGTGCCCTCCGCTCCCTCCACGAAGCCGGTAGTCGTGGAACATGGCGGGTGAATGGCACCCGATGATCATGCAGCCCTTCTTCGCGAGCATGGGCTGCACGCGCTTGGCGAAGAAGTCGAAGCCGGCGCCGGTCGGAACGTTCGTCGGTCCACCCTTGGCCTCTGCCCAGGCGCGCATCGCTTCGTACCGAGCGTCGCCGGCGCTTCCGAAGATGGTCCCGCCCTCGTGGAACGTACCGCCCTGGGAAGGCGCGAGCGTCCGACTCAGGATCTCGCTCGTCGTGGGCTCGACGGACACGTAGTCGGCCGCGGCGAAGTAGTTCCAGCGGGTCCGCTCCGGCGTGTCGCCGCAGGTGAGGTAGAGGGGGTTCGCCGGGGTCCCGTGACAGTTTCCTGCCGCACAGGTACTCCCCAGGATCGGGTTGACCTTCGAGACGAACTGGTCGAAGTCCGCGGCGCCGGGATCGACGCTCGGGTCGAAGAGCGCGTCGGTTCCGACCTGGGTCGCGCACGGCTGTCGCTCGACGTCCGCATCGGGCACGGGCGCGTTGTTCTCCGCCGCACCGTTCTTGATCCACCGCTCCAGCGTCGCGAACGACGTGGAGGTGACGTCCACGATCGAACCGCCGCCGTGCGGGATGTTCGTCGTCACCAGGATGGGGTCCGGTGAATCCCACGTGGACAGCCGAAGCTGAAATGGAGGCACCACCTTGAGCAGCAGGTTGGGCATCCCGTATGGCCCGTAATCGATGAACAGATCGCGACGCAGGACGAGGGTGTCGTACGTCTCGACGTTGAGGTTCCCGAGCGCGTTTCCACGATCGTCGGCGGCCACGTGGCAGCCCGACTTCGAGGGGCTCGTCGCACAGGATTCGTTCAGAATCGGCGCGATCTTGCGGTCATAGAAGGTGGTCGTGGCGCGCGACTCCACGCGGGAGCAGGCGGCAGCCACGACGGCGGCGAGGCCGCCCACGGCGACGCTCAGCGGAAGGCCGCGCTCCACGAACGCTCTGCGTCCAGCGGAACTCATCGAACGTGGCGTACGTCGGCGCATTTGCGGGCGCTAGGATACCACTCGCGACCAGGCGAGCAGTCGCCGTTTGTTCATCACGCCAGGACGCGCGCGATTGGCGGACCGGTGGGCCGCATCACCGTGCGCGAACGCCGCTCAGAGCCGGCGAAGCGCGACCTTCGCGGCGTCGCGAACGAAGGAATCCGTGTCGTTCGCGGCGCGCTCGACGGCCGCCTTGCCACCGGGATCGGCAATCTGGCCGAGCGCGGCGACCGCAGCCTTGCGCACCTGCGGGTCGGACTCGGTGCCCGGATCCGTCAGCGCCACGAGACCGACGACGGCGTCGGCGGCCTTCATCACGCCCAGCGCCTCCGCCGCGCGCCGACGAACGAGCGGCGATTCGTCGTCGATGCGTGCGACCACGGCCGTGACGCCGGTGAACACGTTGATTCGAATCGCAGAATGGAGCGCCTGCAACCGCACCGACTCGTCGGCGTCACCGACGGCAGTGGCGAGTTCGCCGCTCGGGCCCTGGCTGTTGAGCCGCTCGAGCCCCCTGACCGCTGCGAGGCGAACGACGGGGGCCGCGTCGGTCGTGACCGCGCGCGCCAGATGCTTCACACCCGCTCCCGTCAGGAACTCGCCCACCGCTTCGGCGGCGAAGGCGCGACGTGCATCGGGCTGCGCCGGGTCGGCGAGCGTCGCGACGACCTGCGCGTAGAGGCTCGGTCCACCTCCGGCGGTCGGCGTGAAGACCCCGAAGATGCGCCGGCGGAGCCACCACGCCGCGATCTCGCGGGTCTTGCCGTGACCGTCGTAGAGGAGCTTCGCGACGTGCGGGATGCAGTCGAGGCATTCGACCTTCTCGCCGTGCTCGAGGACGCGCCAGATTTCCGTGGGGGCGGTGTTGCCCGCCGTCACGGCCTTGATTCGCTCGGGCGAGCTCGTCGACTCGAGCGACGTGGGATCGAGCTGCGCGTAGACCTTGGCGCGCCCGGGCAGGACCTTCTCCGGGCTGGAATCTGCGACGCCGGTACCGGCGACGAGCGACGTGGCACCCGCGGCGAACGCGGCGATGAGGGTCTTCTTCATGGTTCTCATGGCTCCCTGTGCTCCTCTCAGTACTTCCGCCCAACAGGGTTGTAATCGTTGGGAACGAAGCCGGTGTTCTGCCTCGCGTAGAACTGGCCGCCCATGTCGATGGCCCGGATGAGCTTGACGACCTCGTCACGCGTCATCCCGTGCTCCATGGCGTGGTTCGTGCGCGTTCCGCCCTTGATGTTCGGGTCGGAGAACGCCTGCCCGAGCGTCCACGCGAAGGTGTCGCCATCGCGGACCGAGGCCACGTTCAGCTTCTCGATGAGCGCGCTGTTGCGTGCGTCGCTCGGTCGTCCCCATGCCGGCGGGATCACGCCGACGACCGTCGCCTGGTCCATCTCCATTTCCAGCGCGGCCGGGTAGAAGATCGAAACGTAGGACGCCGGCCAGTCGGCGACCTCCATGTCGTACTCCACCGTGACGGGGCGATCGGTCAGGTCCATCCGGGGGACCCGGAAGTCCTGAGACTCGCCGGTGATGTCGTTGGACATGGTGACGGTGTAGTACTCCTGCGGCCCGTCGCCGTTGGTGGTCGCGTTGTGGCAAGACACGCAGTTGTCGTTGAACAGCGCCTGGATCTCGTTGACGTTGCCCTCGGCGTAGTCCCACGGGTACTCGACGCGCTGATCGACCGCGTTCATGAAGTTCTCCGCGCCACGCGCGGCGGCGAGCGGGAGCTGCTGCCCCGCGATGAGGTTCGGCCCGGTGCGCTCCTCGTGGCAGCCGCCGCAGACGCGGTCCTCGCCAGGCATGCCCTGGATCCACGTCGTCTGGTTGCGGATCGCCAGGTCGAACTCGTCGATGGGCTGCAGGTGGATCGGGACGAAGGGCGGTACGTCGGCCAGCCAGGAGCCGTCCTGCTCCACCTTCGCCTCGCCCAGAATCGCGGCGCCTTCGGCCATGGTCAGGCCGAACATCGTGGCGCCCGCGGCGCCTTCGCTGGAGAAGCCCTCGATGATCCGCACGCGATCGGCGTGCGTGAGCGCCTGATCGACGGGCGTTCCGTCGAACTGCGCGCCCGACACCGTGTTGTCGTGGACGCGGAACAGCGACGTCTGCCGCACGTCGATGGACCCGAGCTTCATCGGAATCGTCGCGTCCTGCGAGTTCTGGATCGACGTGAGAATAGGCGGCTCGGCCCGGCGCGCGACCGGCTTCGCGTAGAGCTCCCAGCTCCCCTCGTAGTTGACGACGAGCTCGTTCACGAGAGTCTTCTCGTTGTAGATGTACACGCCGAAGTCGGGCGGGCTCAGGCTCAACTCGTCGAGCGCGTTCACGAACCCGCTAGCCCACGAGACGAGGATTCTCCCATCGGGCAGGACGGCAGGCGCGCGGTAGCGGCCCACGGGCGACTCCTCTTCGCCGCGCGGCACCGCCGGGGTCAGCACGTCGTACGCGGGGCGCTCCTCGTCGAACGTGTGCTCGGCGCCCTCCGCGCGGGCGTCGATGCGGACCAGCGCTCCGGACTGGATCGTCTCCTCGCGGGAGGTGGCGACGGCCACGAAGACGTTGGCGGTATTGCTCTCGACCACCTGCACCAGCGAGTTCGCGGGCTTGCCGTGCTGCCCACCCACCGCGACCATCTGCGTGCAGTCGGGGTTCATGGCGAACATCTTCACGTCGTTGACGTTCTCGAGGTGCTCCCATCGCGAGAAGAAGATGCGGCCGTCCTTGAGCCCGGTGAGATTGATCGTGTGCGAGAGGTTCTGCGAGCACAGCTTGCGGTCGGCGTCGGCGCCCGACAGCGTCACCGTCGCAATCTGCGTCACGATCCGGGCGTGGTTGTACTCGTCGGCGCGCGTTCCCATCTCCGTGTAGGGTTGGTTCGTGACGAACGCCACCTTGCCACCGGGCACGAACGTCGGATGGATGTCGTCGTACGGCGTGAACGTGAGCTGCCGGATGTTGTGCGGGTTATCGGCGTCGTTCCCACGCTCGATGTCGGCGACGTAGATGTGGTAGCTGTCGTTCCCGTCCAGCTTCATGGAGAACGCCACCTGCGCTCCGTCGAAGCTCACGTCGAGACTCGAGACGTCGGCCTGCGCGAACCGCTTGCCCGAGATGATGTTGACGACGTCCCCCGTATCGAGGTCCCGGACCTCGAGGCGACCGCCGGGGTTGTACCGGGTGTAATCCATCACCTGGCCCATGCCGCCCGCAACGTCGATGCTGACCGAGCCGTCGGAGCCGATCACCGTGTGCTGCCGGACGGCGTAGACGATCTGCGTGAAGCCCCGCTCCTCCTCGCGCTCGGGCGCGTCGTTGGTGCAGCCGGCCAGCGGCAGGACCAGGGCGGCGAGCAGCGGGAGCGCCGTCGTGGCTCGGAACCGGAGGGTGTTGGACATCAGGGTTCTCCTCGGAGGGGATCGCGGAACGGGGCGGTGCCCAGCGTCATGGAAGCAGGGATCGGGCCATGGTCATGGCGGCTGTGATTTCCAGTGCTTGAGGCCGCCCACCGGTCGGGCGTGGGGGCCCGTGCCCCGGTGCGCGCCGAAGCTTGGGGGAGGTGCCCCCCGAGGGGCGGCGGGCCGACTTGCGCACGCAAGTCGCGATTCTGGGCCGAAAGCCGACGCCGAAGCGGGCGGGATCCGCCCGGGCCCGTGGCTGGCCGGTCTACGCTCGCGGGGTGACCTCGCTCAACTGGAATCAAGGACTGCTTCCCACCGTGGCCCAGGACCGACTGACCGGGGAGGTCCGCATGGTCGCGTGGATGAGCCCGGAGGCCCTCGCCCGAACTCGCGAGTCCGGGCGCGCAACGTTCTTCAGCCGGTCGCGTGGTCGTCTCTGGGAGAAGGGAGAAGAGAGCGGGAATCGCCTGGAGGTTCGATCCGTGTACGCGGACTGCGACGGTGACACGCTGCTCTTGCTCGTCGATCCGGCGGGGCCCTCCTGCCATACGGGTCGTCGGAACTGCTTCTTCTCGCCGGTGGGCGAGTCGGGGAGTCCCGAAGGGGGGGACGCCATCGCGGCGCCGTTCCTGAGTGGGCTGGAGGCGCAGATCGCCGAGCGCGAGGCGGCGCCGGCCGAGGCCAGCTACACCCGATCGCTGCTCGACGGCGGGGCGCCGCGCATCGGGGAAAAGCTTCGCGAGGAGGCCGGCGAGCTCGCGGCGGCGCTGGCGACAGAGAGTCCGGAACGCGTGGCGAGCGAGGCAGCCGATGTCGTGTACCACCTGCTCGTCGGCCTCCGTCTTCGAAGCGTGCCCTGGCGCGACGTGCTGGACGAGCTCGCACGGCGCGCCGGAACGAGTGGACACGACGAGCGACGCGCGCGGTCGAAGTAGCGCCGAATACTGCGCGTACGGCCAGGATGGGCGACCGCGTCGTTCGATAAGCCCGCGAAACCTCTGCTTGCGGCCCCTCAGGCCGGCCGATAACGTGGGCGACCCCAAAGACGTGCGCCCGGCGTTCGCCGCGGCGCTCCCCATCCGAGCGGTCCCGATGTCCCACAAGGTACTCGTCTTCGAGAGCGACTCCGCCTTTGCTTCCGAGCTCGACGGCGAGTTGAGCAAGCTGGGCTGCAGCACGACCGTCGTGGACGACGGAAACGCTGGGCTTCAAGTGGCGGCCTCGGAGAAGCCCGACCTCATCCTCCTTTCCATCGAGCTGCCTCGGATGAACGGTTTCTCCGTCTGCAACAAGCTCAAGCGGGATCCGGCCTTGAAGGAAGTCCCGCTCATCATCATGAGCAGCGACTCGACGGACGAGACGTTCGAGCAGCATCGCCGCCTGCGTACGCGCGCCGAAGACTACGTCCACAAGCCCATCGGGTTCGACGAGCTGCTGGCGCGGATCCGCCAGTTCGTTCCGCTAGCCGAGGGGGGCCCACCCAGCGAGGACGCGATCATCATCGACGACGACATCGACTTCGAGGACGCCGTGAGCGTCGCGGAGTCGGACGACGCCTCGGGGACGGCGATCATGGATCGCCCACCCGTTGCGGACGACGACGCGCCGCCGGCGAGCGTCGTGGACGACGAGGTCGACAGCTTCACCGAGGACGCGTTCGACAAGATCGTCGAAGAGCCCGCACCCGAGCCCGAGCCCGAGCCCGAGCCCGAGCCCGAGCCCGCGCCCGCACCCATCCCGCAGCCACCGAGAGCCCCCGCGTCGATCCCGCCCCGCCCGGAGAGCAAGATCCCGCCGGGGCTGGAGAAGGAGATCGAGCGGCAGTCCGCACGCGCCGACAAGGCCGAGAAGGAGCTGACCGAGGCACGTGCTCGGGTGGCGGAGCTGGAGGACGCCACCAAGCGCGACGCAGGAAAGGACGCCGAGGTCAGGCGGCTGCAGCGAGAGCTCGATGACACCAAGGCGAAGGCTGCGGCAGCGACCAAGGGCGCGGGCGGTTCGGCCAGGGAGTTCCTGGATCTGCGCGAAGCGCTGAACAAGAAGGACAAGGAGATCCTCGACCTCAAGGACCAGCTCTCCCACAAGGACAAGGACCTCCTCAACCTCCGGGACGGCCAGCTCGTCGTCGAGCGAGAGAAGGCCGACCTCACGGACAAGATCATCGCGCTTGAGAAGGACATCTCGGATCTTCGCCACGAGCTCGACGCCGCGAGGGCCGACAAGGACCAGGCCGCGAAGCGTGCGGAGGACTTCAAGAAGAAGTCCGAGAAGCTCCAGATTTCCCTCGACGACAAGACCGGCGAGCTTGCGACGACGAAGGAGAAGCACGAGGAGGAACTCGCGACGCGCGACGCGCGCGAAGCGGCGATGCGCGCGGAGCACCAGGAGGCGCTGGAGAAGGCCGCGGCCGACCACGCGGCCGCCGTGGAAGCCGCGGAGGAAGCGGGACGCCAGAACGTCGTCAAGGCGATCGCGGAGACGAACGAGACGGCGGCGGCCGAAATGGCGGCGGCCCTGGAGCTGGCGGCCCAGGAGGCCGACGCCGCGAAGACGGCAGCGGTGTCGGCGCGAGAAGCGGAGCTCAAGAAGGAATCCGACTCGCGGCTGGCGGCGCTCCATCGTGCCAACGAGGACGCCACGAACAAGCTGAAGGCGGAGCATGCGCAGACGCTGGAGCAGGCGGCCCAGGATGCGCGGACGACCCTGGAAGCGCGCGAGGCGGAGCTTCGGGACGAGCACGCCGCGGCGATGGCGGTGGCCAGCGACGCCCACGACGCGACCAAGGCAGAGCTCGAGTCCGTCAAGGGCGCCCTCGCCAAGCTCGGCGAAGCAAAAGAGGAGTCCGAAGCGAGCCGCGACGCGAGGATCGCTTCCATCAGCGCAGACCTTCAGTCGATGACCGAGGACCGGGACGCGGGACGGGCCACGCTGGAGGAGCGCGAGGGCAAGATCGCGACCCTCGAAGCCGAACTGGCGAGCACCAGGGACGAACTCGATTCGACGCGCGGCGCTCTGGCAGGCGTGACGGCGAAGTTCGAGAAGGCGAGTTCGAAGTGGTCGGAGGACAAGGGTTCGCTGGAGCGCGCCAAGGACGCGCTCGCGTCGGCACTGGCGCAGATAGAGGAAGCCGAGTCGCGTTCCTTCGAATGAGCCGATGAAGTACCGAGGGTGGGCGCGCCGGACAGGAGCGCGACCGCCAGGCTGCGCGCGTCACGAACAGGAGCGTAGGTGAGCGGAGAAGCTCGTCGCAGGTGGACCGCGTGGAGCGTCAGCTGGCTCGCGTATGCGACGTACTACCTCGGGCGAAAAGGGCTGTCGGTCAGCAAGACGACGCTGAACGAGACCGAGGGCGTGTCCATGAACGCGCTCGCCGCCATCGACACCTTCTACCTGTCGGCCTACGCCGTCGGACAGTTCCTCAGCGGAGAGCTCGGTGACCGTCTCGGGTCACGCCGACTGGTCGGCTTCGGGATGCTCGCCGTGGCGGCCTGCATCGCCGCCTTCGGCCTCTCGACGGGCGTCGTCGCCCTGGGCCTCTTCTTCTGCCTGAACGGCGTCGCCCAATCGACGGGATGGCCCGGCACGACTCGCGCGATGGCGGAGTGGACCACCGCGTCCAACCGCGGCCGAGTGATGGGCTTCTGGGGCACCTGCTATCCGGTGGGCGGGGTCGTCGCGACGGTCCTCGCCACGTTCTGCCTCGTCGAGTGGGGCTGGCGCTCCGCGTTCCTGGTCCCCGCGGCGCTCGTCGCCGTGGTCGGTGTCGTCGTCCTGCTGACGCTGCGCAGTCCCGAGCGGACACCCGCCGAGCGCCCGATCCGCGACGGCGCAGGCGCCCCCCACGCGGCACCTGCGGTCATGGCAGGCGACGACGAGGCGCCGCAGACCAGCGTGTACCGAAACCGCAAGCTCTGGTGCTTCGGCACGAGCTACTTCTGCATCAAGCTGGTCCGTTACAGCTTGCTGTTCTGGCTTCCGACGTACCTCGACAAGGGTCTCGGCTACGACAAGGCGACCGCCGGCTACGTGTCCACGGCGTTCGAGGTGGGCGGTCCGGTGGGCATGGTGGTGGTGGGCTACCTGTCCGACCGGGTCACCAACCGATCCCGGGCCGTGGTCGCGGCGGCTGGACTCGTTGCCCTCGCCGCCATTCTCCTCGCGTACGGCCGCGTGGCTCACCTGGGCGTGACGACCAACGTGCTGCTCCTCGGCGCCGTCGGCTTTGCGCTGTTCGGGCCCGACTCGCTCATCTCGGGCGCCGCGGCCCAGGACAGCGGCGGACGAGACGCCGCTGCGAGAGCGACGGGGTTCGTCAACGGCGTCGGGTCCATCGGTGCGATCGCGTCCAGCTGGGTGACGGTGCGGGTGAGCGAGGCGTTCGGCTGGCAGAGCCTCTTCACCGTGTTCGTGGTCCTCGCCGTGGTCGCGGCGCTCGCCCTGGTACCGGCCCTCGGCCGCCGCACCGCCCCAGCCTGATCAGACCCCCGCGCGACGTCGGAGGCGCGATGCCTCCCGCCGCGCGCGGCTGACGACGGCGTCGAGGTCGAGCGTTCGGAGTTCGCGACGTGCGACGACGTGGCGTCCGTCCACGAAGACGTGCTCGACGTCCCCCGCGCGCGCGGAGAACACGAGCTGCGAAGCGGGGCTACCGAACGGAACGGCGTGCGGAGCGTCACGACGGACGACGATGACGTCCGCGCGCTTTCCGACCTCCAGAGAACCGACCTCGCGATCCAGTCCGAGCAGCCGCGCACCGCCCAGCGTCGCGAAATGCAGCACGTCTTCGGCCGAGACGGTGCCTGGACCGGAGACGAGGCTCGCGAAGAGAGCCGCGTGCCTCATCTCCAGCCAGCCATCGAGGTTGTTGTTGCAAGGGGCTCCGTCCGCGCCGATCCCCACGACGACGCCGGCGTCCCGAAGCGCACGCACGCGCGCCATTCCACTGCCGAGCTTCGCGTTCGCACTCGGGCAGTGCACGACACCGACGCCGCGAGCCGCCAGCCGCTTCATCTGCGCGTCGGTGAGCTGCACGCCGTGGGCGATGGAGGCTCGCGGGCCCCGCAGCCCCCACCGCAGGAGCAGCTCGATGTCGTCGGCGCCCAGCGCGCGGCGCACGGCGGCGCGCTCACCCGGGTGCTCGGAGGCGTGGGTGTGCAGCACGGTCCCGGCATCGCGCGCTCGCTCGAACGCGCCCCGGACCAGTCGCTCGGTGCAGCTCAGGATGAACCTGGGGATCCAGGCATGGCCGACCCGCCCGGACGGATGGCGACCCCAGGCGCGCTCCAGGCGCTCGCCCTCCTTCAGCGAGGCCCGAGTACTCTCGCGCAGACGGCGCGGGACGCGCGCTCCGGTGTCCATCAGCGTCTTGCCGCCCACGACGCGGATCCCCGACCGCACGCAGGCCTCGAACACCACGTCCTGGCCGAACACCGTCCCGAGCTCGAGCAACGTCGTTGTGCCGCCGAGGAGCAGCTCCGCGAGACCCACCTCCGCGCTGGCCGCGAGCGACGCGTCGTCGTGAGCCGCCTCGAGGGGCCAGATGTGCCGCTCGAGCCACTCGAGCAGCGGAAGATCGTCGGCTGCGCCGCGAAAGAGCGTTTGACACAGGTGGACGTGCGCCTGAACGAGACCGGGCATCACGATGCAGTCACGCGCGTCGATGACGCGCGCTCGCGCGGGCGCGCGGAGCGACGCCCCCACCGCCGCGATGCGTCCCCCTCGAAGGAGGACGTCCGCCCGCTTCACCGTGCGCTCTACGTCGCAGATGGCGGCGAGTCCGCCGCGGATCAGGGTGTCCTGCTCGACGCCCGTCGCTGCGCTCATGGGTCGAAGCGAAACGGGCGGGGCAGCAGCTCCGCCACGGTGGTCTCGTCGACTCGCGCCGGTGTGGCGGACACCACGGTGGCCTGCGGGCCGTGCTCGTGCAGGACTTGCCGGCACAGGCCGCAGGGCATGGCGGGCTCGTCGGCCTCCGTGTAGACGGCGACCGCCACGAAGCTCGTCTCCCCGGCGACGATCATCGCGCTGATTGCCGACCGCTCCGCGCAGATCGTCGCGCCGTAGGTGGCGTTCTCGACGTTGCACCCGACGTAGATTCGACCACTGGCCCCCCGCAGCGCCGCACCGACCTTGAAACCCGAGTAGCGCGCGTAGGCGTTGTCGCGAGCAGCGCGGGCCGCTTCGAGGAGCTCGGCGTGGTCGGCCAGGGCCATCACGCCACCATCTCAGCGGTGAGTACGACCCAGCGCGCGAGCACCGCGACGAAGGTCGCGCGTGCGCGGCGCGCCGTTTCCTCCACCTCGCCGTGATCCAGGGGCTGACCGGAGAGTCCCGCCGCCAGGTTCGTGATGCAGCTCATGGCGCCCACTCGAACGCCACGGTGACGAAGCGCGATCACCTCCGGCACCGTGCTCATCCCGACCGCGTCCCCGCCCAGGCAGCGAACCATCCGGACCTCGGCGGGCGTTTCGTACGTCGGACCGAGCATGGCGGCGTACACGCCCTCGCGAAGCGAAACGCCCACGTCGAGTGCGGCGCGGCGCGCGGCCTCGCGGAGCGCGGGGTCGTAGGCGGCGGTCATGTCGGGGAAGCGCGGGCCGCCGGGTTCGTTGGGCCCGACCAGCGGGTTGGCGCCCATGAGGTTCAGGTGATCGACGACGAGCATCAGCTCCCCCGGGGCGAAGCTCTGGTTGACTGCCCCGGCCGCGTTCGTGAGGAGCACTGAACGGCAGCCGAGCTCGGCGAGCAGCCGGGCACCGAAGACGACGCTCTCCATGGACCACCCCTCGTACGCGTGGACCCGTCCCTGCAGGCACGCGACTTCGACGCCATCGACCCCGCCGAGGCAGAGGTTGCCCGCGTGTCCCTCGACCTTCGGAGCGGGCATTCCGGGGATGTCGACGTAGCGAATCTTTCGCAGCGACGAGAGCGTGTCGCCGAAAGCACCGAGGCCCGATCCGAGGACCACGCCGACCCGCGGGGGGCTGCCGGACCCGCTCAGCACGGCGGCTGCAGCGTCGCGCACTCGCGCTCCGGCACTCGCGGCATCCCGCGGAGCGTCCCAGTCCATGCCGGAACCTTCCCGCAATCGTGGTCTGGGGGGAATCGACGGACGCCCGCGGGTCCGCGTCCCCCTGCGCGCCTCGCGGTCGCGTTCTGGCGTGATATGCTGCGCGCCCCTCGCCTCGGAGAAGCCCTCATGGCCAGCAAATTCTCGGAATTCATTCAGAAATCGAAGATCGATCCGCGACGCCTCATGATCGCGTCGCGTCAGATCGAGAAGCTCCGCCCCGAGGATCGCGCCGTCCGACTCGCCAAGCGCCTCGCCCGATCCAGCGAGGCCGCCGCGGACGGTGACGGGAAAACCGAGGCCAAGAAGCCGCGGACGGGCCGTCCCGTCACCACGCGGCTGATGCGGCAGGCCGAGGACGGCCGGCCCATCTCCGGACCCGCGAAGCAGCGCCTGCTGCGGGCGGTCAACCGGATCCTCGAGCAGAAGAAGAAGGATCCCACGGATTTGCGCGCGCTGTTCTAGGGCGCAGCGGGCGCGCCCTCGCCCTGCTTCGCGCCGGGAACCCGGACCGTGATGGCGTCCCGATGAAGGTCCCGTCGGGGTCGCGCACCAGAGCTCCGGATGGCCGCGATCGCCGTTTGGGCAAGCCCGGGGGCCGCGCCGGCGCGTCCGTTCATGCAGGCTAGAGTGAGGCCCGTGGACGACGCGTTGATCGGTCGCGCGGCAGCCGGGGACGAACAGGCGTTCCGTCAGCTGTTTCGAGCGCACCGCGACGTGGTCGCCCGCCTGGTCCACCGCATGGTCGGCCGGAGCGCCGACCACGAGGATCTCGTGCAAGAGGTCTTCCTGCAGGTGCACAGGAGCCTGCGAGACTTCCGAGGGCAGGCCCGCTTCTCCACCTGGCTCTATCGCGTGACGGTCAACGTCGTCCTGATGTACCGACGCGCTGGCCGCAGCCGCCCTCAGCTCGTGGACGAGACGCTCGGAGCTGGCGCGCTCGACGTCGACGCGCTCCCGGACGAGCAGGTTGCCACGCGCAGGCGGAGCGAGGCGTTTCGTCGACTGCTCGACCGCCTCCCGGAGAAGAAGCGCGTGGTGTTCATCCTCCACGAACTCGAGGGCGTATCTCCCTCCGAGATCGCTCGCATCGTCGGCGCGCCGGTGCTCACGGTGCGCACGCGGCTCTTCTACGCGCGGCGCGAGCTCGAGGCGATGTTCGTCGATGAACCGACCCTGGCCGCACTCTTCGAGACCAAGCCGCGCCAGCCACGCCCGTCCTCTCCGAGCTTGGTGGAGTCACCGGAGTCCTCGCGATGAGCCTCGAAGAAGAGCCGCTGGAACGTCTCGTCCGCGAGGCACGAGCCGAGCGTCCGCGCGAGATCGACTGGACCCGAGCGGAAGCGCGGCTCGAACGAGCGATCCGTGACGGCGAGGCTCCTCGCGCTTCGGAGGTGTCCCCCGCCACCCGCGCACCCTGGGCCGCGCTCGCGCTCGCGGCGGGCGTCGCGCTCGCTGTCGGCGCGGCTTGGACGCTCGGGTCGGAGCGGCCCAGCGACCCGCACGCGGGAGCCACAGCCCGGGATTCGCTTCCCGCATCGACACCGCCGAGTGCCGACCGCCGCACGATCACGGATCCCGCCACCGGGCAGGCGATCTCCGCGCGAGCCGCGGAGGTCGAGGTCGTGCACTCTGGACGCGCCAGGTGGCGCCTGGAGCCCGGCGGGGAGGCTCGAATCGCCGACGGCGGCGATCACCTCACGGTTGCCCTCGAGCGCGGCGCGCTCTTCGCCGACGTCGTTCCGAGTGCTCGGCCCGAGGCTTTCGCCGTCGAGATCGGTGGCGCTCGGGTGGCGGTGAAGGGCACGTCGTTCCGTGTGGTCCGCGCGGAGGATCACGTCGAGGTGGAGGTCCGGGAAGGCACCGTCGTCGTGGGTCCCGCGCACACCCGCGGCGCGACGGTGGGATCGGAGCTCACTGCACCGGCACGTGGTCGCTTCGGGCTCGATGGGATGCAGGTCGGGCATGCGGCGAAGGCGCTCTCGCCGGAGCGTGGGACGTCTCGCTCGCGTGGCGCTTCCAGCGCGGGCGCTTCGAGCGAACCCCAGGCTCGTCAGCGCGGCGATCGGGTCGCCGGGGCGGCGAGCGCCGTGGTGGACGCCGCGCAGCGCTGCTTCGTCGAGAGCACGCCGCTGGCCGAGGGCACGCGGATCACGGCTCGCGGCAAGGTGGCCATCACGTTCGACGCCGCGGGCACCGTCGCCTCGCTGCGCTTCGATCCTCCGCTGTCACCCGCCGTGCGGCGCTGCACCGACGCGGACGTCCGCGGTGTGACCGCCGGGGAGCTCGGGACGGAGTTGACCGTCGAGCGACAGCTCGCGTTCGGCGAGTAGCGGCGAGCAGCCTCAGAGGGCGCGGCGCATCAGCACGCTGCGGCCCGCACCGATGTCCCAGCGCATGGCGGAGTCGTCCTCGAGCACGAAGTGGGCCTGCTCGACGCCCTGGGACCCCTTGATCGAGATCGTGACCTTCTGGCCCGCGACCTTCTGGATCTCGAACTCGGCCGAGCGTGGGTCCTCTGCCGGCACGGTCACGGTGATGACGGAGTCGGCGAACTCCATCGTCGTGCCGCGCGCCCACCCCACGGCGGCCGGCACCAGGGGGTCGGCCACGTTCTCGACCGACTCCCCATGCCACCGACCCTGCAGCTTCTTCTTGACCGGATGCCCGCACCCCAAGGCCAGGGTCGCTACAACAACGAGGGAGAAACCGGCCGAAACTCGCATGGTTCGGGAATGGTAAGATATGCACCTACATTTGCCTACAAAACGGCGGGCGGGCGCGGCGGAGGGCCCGATGGGCGCCTGGGGTAGCCTCCCGGGTGGCGTGCCCGTGGGCCTCCCGTGCAGAGACTGACCCTGAACCAGGTCCGCCGCGTCGTTCAGTCGACGTGGGAGGAGGTCGTGAACTGGCTCGAGGCGAAACCTCGCGTGTTCACCATGCCCCACCCCGAGCAGCAGGTGCTCTTCGAGTTCGCCTGCCGACTGCGTGAGTCGGTGCGGTCGCTCGCCGACAGTCCGGCCTGGGATCGACTGTACTTCGACTGTGCGGCGCAGGCCTTCGGACCTCTCGCCATCGCGGACGCGGTCGGCCGACGGCCTCCGCTGTACCTCGACACGCGGCAGCTCTTCGGGGTCCCGGATCGTCGGCGCACGACCGAGGCTCCCGACGTCGCGATCTCGGTGAACGTCCTGCGGGCCGCCGTGGAGAATCTGGAGCTCGACGAGGATGGGCGCCCGCGACACCAGACGTGGATGCCGACGAGTCTGACCAGTCAGGGCTGGCTCCTGGAGGAGAACGTGAGGCAGTTCGAGCAGCTCGCCCGCCAGGGGTGCGATGGGCACGTCTTCGTCGTCTACTGCAACCAGGCCAAGCGGATGACCGCCGTCGACCGGCGCGAAGTGGCGTCGTGGGCGTCGTGGCACGTCGTGGACGACACGCTCATGTGGGCGTCACGGCATTTTCGCGCGAAGTGAACGGCGCCTACCGCGCGACGCGCGGGCAGATCTTCCCGAGCTGCGCGGCGCGTCGGTCGGAAAGCTGGCGACGGAGCACGGGGACGGCCTTCGCGTAGAACTCGCAGCTCGAGTACGTCGTCTCGACGCGCGCTCCCCACCGGTCCGTCGTCTCGATGCGCACCGTGCCATCGGGCAGCTCCATGACGAGGAATCCGTCGTCGGAGACGAGTCGCTTGGGCGGCGGATTCACGGGAATGGAGTCCGCGACGCTCCGCGGCGAGGACGCGACGGAGGGCGGCGCCGCGCCCTCGGCGACGACAGAGGGCGCGGCAGATGCGGGCGCGACGACCGGCGCCGGCGACGCCGAGCCGTGGGCCGGCGCGACCGACGCCTCCTCGCGACTGCACGCCAGGAGGCCACATGCCGCGAGGATCGCGGCAGGGCGCGGGAGCACGACGAACCTACCGTCGCGCCCCGAGAGCCCCTCGCCGGCGGCGGGACAGCGCGGCCAGCGCCAGCAGCAGCAAGGATGCCGCGCCGTAGGGCGACGGACCCGGCGGCGTCCTGCAGCCGCAGCCGCCCTCGTCCTTGGCCTTGGACCGACGACGCTTCACCGGCGCGTCGGCGCCGGCGTCCACGGTGACGGCGCCGCCTGCGCCTGCAGCGCCGCCCGCGCCACCTCCGCCCCCGGCGGAAGCGTCGGGCGCCGAACCCGCGTCGGTGGCGGCGTCCACGCCGGCATCGCTCGCGTCCACGCTCGCGTCGTCGGAAGCATCCGTGCCCGCTTCGGGGAGCGCCGCGTCCACACCGCCATCCTGGGGCGCCACGCACGTGTTCCCACTGCACACGAGCCCTGGTGCGCAGTCCGTGTCCACCGCGCAGCTGGTGCCGCACACCGTGCCCGAGCACGCGAAGATCCCGCAGTCCGTGGTGACCGGAGGCAGGCACGAGCCGGCGCCGTTGCAGCTCGGGGCGGCCGACGCGAGACCTCCCGTGCACGCCGCGGGGCCGCAGGCGACGGTGAGGCCCGCGAACACGCAGGTCGCCGTGTTCGTTCCGTCGCAGAGCGCCGCGCAGGGGCCGAAGCCTCCACAGCCGCTGCGGCCACCGTGGGGCTGCTCGCCGGCGGCCACGGGCACGCAGGTCCCGACCGAGCCGCCCACGTCGCAGGCCTCGCACTGACCGGTGCACGCGGTGTTGCAGCATGCACCGTCGGCGCAGAATCCGCTGGCGCACTGCGAGGCGTCGGCGCACGGCGCACCGTCGGCGAGGCGTGCGGTGCAGATCCCGCCGAAGCAGAACGACCCTCCGGCGCAGTCGGAGTCGTCGAGGCAGTCACCCGCGCAGGCGGTGGCGCCGCAGACGAACGGGTCGCAGGGCCGCTGCTGGAGCGGGGGGCAACGCCCGAGACCGGCGCACTGCGCCCCGATGGTCGCCAGGTCGTTCGAGCAAGAGGGGGCACGGCACGACGTGGACGCACCGGGGAACGCGCAACCCGTTCGCTTCGCGCCGTCGCAGGAGCCGCCGCACGGAGAGCCGTCGGTCTCGCACGGCTGCCGCACGCCGCGCGGCGAGCCGACGACGGCGGCGCACGTTCCCTCGGAGCCGGGTACGTCGCACGCCTCGCACTGTCCCGTGCAGGCGCTGCTGCAGCAGTAGCCGTCCACGCACGCCCCGGAGGCGCATTGATTCGCCGTCGCGCACCGCTGGCCGTTCGGCATCTTCTCGGCGCAGATGCCGGCGGAGCAGTACTCCGTGAAGCCGCAATCCCCATCGACGACGCAATTCCCGTCGCAGACGGTTCCCGCGCACTGCGCCGGCGCACAGGGCTGCTGCTGCGCGACGGGGCAGAGTCCCGAGCCGTTGCACCTGGCGGCCAGAACGGCGATGTCGTTCGTGCAGCTCGCGGCGCGACACTCCGCCTCGGCGCCCGGATAGGCGCAGGCGAGCCGCTGGGTTCCGTTGCAAGCCCCCGCGCACGCGCTTCCGTCGGAAACGCATGCGGGCCGTGCGCCCCGCGGCGCACCCGACACGGCGGTGCACGCTCCGAGCATGCCGGGCAGATCGCAGGCTTCGCACTGACCGTCGCAGAGCGCGTCGCAGCACACGCCGTCCGCGCAGAATCCGCTGAGGCACATGCGCGCCGTGGAACACACTTCGCCGGCGGCGCGCTGCGGCACGCAGACCCCCGCGGAGCAGAAGCTGCCCGCGGTGCACTGCGAGTCGATCAGGCAGTTCCCCACGCACTGGGTCGAGCCGCAGGTGGACGGCGCGCAGTCCTGGATCTCGACGGCGGGGCAGGTGCCATCACCGCGACAGAACGCCTCGAGGGTCGCGACACCCGCAGTGCAGCTCGGCGGTCGGCACTGCGTGGTGCTGCCGGGGAGCGAGCACGCCGATCGGTTCAAGCCGTCGCAGAAGCCGTTGCACGCGCTCGCGTCGCCGGCGCACGCCGTACGGCTTCCATGCGGCGCGCCGCTCACCGGCGAGCAGAATCCGGTGGAGGCCCCCCCCACGTCGCACGCCTCGCACTGACCCGTGCAGGCGGTGTCGCAGCACACGCCGTCCACACAGTGTCCGGACGTGCAGGAGTCGGCGAGGGAGCACGCGGCGCCGTTCGGGGTCTTCGGCACGCAACTCCCCGTGTCGCACCAGAAGCCGATGGCGCAGTCGGCGCTGACCGCGCAGGTGGCGCCGCACGCCGGCCCCTGACAGACGAAGGGGCTGCACGACTGCACGACCTGGGCGGGGCAGTCGGCGGCGAAGCCGTCGCAGTTGGCGGCGAGCGTCTCCGACCCGGCAGCGCACGAGGCGGCGCGGCACGGCGTGGTGTCCGGCAGGAATCCGTCCGCCGGGCACGCGACGGCCACGCCATCGCACGACTCGGTGACGTCGCACACGCCGGCAGAGACCCGGCACGCCGTGGAAGACGGCGCGACGGCGTCGGCGGGGCAGGCGGCAGCGCCGCCGGTGCAGTTCTCGGGGACGTCGCACACGTCGGCGGCGGGGCGGCAGACGGTGGTCGCCGCGAAGAACCCGTCGGCGGGGCACGCCGCGGCGCTGCCGGAGCACGCCTCGACGGCATCGCACACGTCGGCCGATGGTCGGCACACCGTGCCCGACGCCAGGAACCCGTCCGCGGGGCACGCGGGATTCGACCCGCTGCACGCTTCGGCGACGTCGCACACGCCACCCGAGGCGCGGCACTCGGTACCCGCCGAGACGAGCACGTCGGTTGGGCAGAGGGGATCGACGCCGCTGCAGGCCTCGGACACGTCGCAGCCGCCGGCCGCGACGCGGCACGTCGTGCCCGCGGACACGAAGCCGTCCGCCGGGCACGGCGCCGTCGTGCCCGAGCAGGTCTCGGCCACGTCGCACGCGCCGCCGGACGGGCGGCACGTCGTCGCGGAGCTCGCGAACGCGTCGGCGGGGCACGCCGCGGCGGAACCGCTGCAGGTCTCGGAAACGTCACAGGGGCCGGCCGCCGCGCGACACACGGACGTGGATGGCGAGAAGCCGTCCGTCGGGCAGGGCGCGCTGGTGCCGGTGCAGCTCTCCGCGACGTCGCAGGGACCGGCCGTGGGGCGGCACTGCGTGGAGCTCGGCAGGAAGCCATCTGCGGGGCACGCCGCGACGGTTCCGCTGCACGTCTCCGCCGTGTCGCACACACCCGCCGAGGCGCGGCAGGTCGTACCACTGGGCAGGAAGCCGTCCGCCGGGCACGCGGTCCCACCACCGGTGCAGTTCTCCGCAACGTCACAGGCGCCGGCCGTGGGGCGGCACACCGACGTGGACGGCAGGAAGCCGTCGGGCGGGCACGCCGTGGAGCTCCCGCTGCAGGACTCCGCCGCGTCGCAGACGCCGCTGGCCGCCCGGCACTGCGTGCCGGCGCTGACGAGGACGTCGCCCGGGCAGCTCGCGCCCGTGCCGCTGCAGTTCTCCGCCACGTCGCAGGGCCCGGCTGCACTTCTACACACGGTGGAGCTCGGCGAGAACGCGTCGCCGGGGCACGCCGCCGCGCTGCCGCTGCAGGACTCCGCAACGTCGCACGGGCCCGCGGTCGGGCGGCACACGGTGCCGGCCGTGACGAAGCCGTTGGCCGGGCACGCGGCGCCGCTCCCCGTGCAGCTCTCCGCGACGTCGCACGATCCGTTGGCGGCGCGGCACACGGTGCTGGAAGGCTGGAACGCGTCCACCGGGCAGCTCGGACCGGTCCCTGGGCACGTCTCCTGAACGTCACACGTCCCCGCGCTCGGGCGGCAGATCGTGCTCGATGTAGCGAAGCCGTTACCGGGGCAGAGCGCACCCGTACCCGTGCAGTTCTCCGCGACGTCGCACACGTCCGCCGAGGGCCGGCACTGCGTGGACGACGGCGCGAACCCGTCCCCGGGGCAGGCCGCACCCGTCCCCGTGCAGTTCTCGGCCACGTCGCAGGCGCCGGCGCTGGCGCGGCACACCGTGCTCGACGCGGCGAAGCCGTCGTTCGGGCAGGCCCCGCTCGAGCCGCTGCACGTCTCCTGGACGTCGCAAGGGCCCGCGCTCGCGCGGCACACGGTACCGTTCGAGAGGAACCCGTCAGCGGGGCAGGCCGCCGAAGAGCCGGTGCAGTTTTCGGCGACGTCGCAGCCGCCGTTCGCCGCGCGACAGACGGTCGAGCTCGGGCTGAGCAGGTCGGCCGGACAGGTGTTGGCGGAGCCGTTGCACGTCTCCGCCGGGTCGCAGGCTCCCGTCGAGGCACGGCAAACGGAGCCGGACGGCTGCTTGGCGTCGGCCGGACACGTCGTGGCCGTGCCGTTGCACACCTCGGTCGCGTCGCAGAGGTCCACCGCGGCACGGCACACCGTGGCGCCCGGCAGGGGGCGACACATGCCCAGGAAGCCCGCCTGATTACAGGCCTGGCAGTCCGTGGTCACGCCGCCGCCGCACGTGCTGGCGCCCATGCCCGCGGAGTCCCCGCAGCAGTAGCCGTCGGCGCACGTGTCGTTCAGGCAGTAGTTGTTGGCGGCGCACGGCTGACCCACCGGGCGCTTGTCGAGACAGGCACCGGCGAGGCAGAACTTGCCGGCGCCGCACTGGGCATCGTTGGTGCAGCCCGCACACTGCGTGTTGGTGACGTCGCACGTGCCGCTGCACTGGACGGTCTGCACGCCGGGACACGCAATCGCGTTGCCGGGGCAGTTGGCCTGCAAGGTCGATGTCGCGGGCGGGGTCGGGTCGCAGCTCGGGTTCCGACACACGGTGCTCGACGGGAGGAAGCCGTCCGCGGGGCAGCCCGCAGCGTTACCGGGGCAGTTCTCCGCGGCGTCGCACACGCCCGCCGCGGTCCTGCACACCACCGCGGAGCTCGCAAATCCGTTCGCCGGACAGGCCGCGGCGTTGCCGGGACAGTTCTCGGCGACGTCGCAAGGCCCCGCCCCCGGGCGACAGACGGTCGCGGACGTCAGGAACCCGTCCACTGGGCACGCGGCCGAGTTCCCGGGGCAGGACTCCGCCGTGTCGCAGACGTCCGCCACCGGTCGGCACACCGTACCCCCGGTCACGAAGCCGTCGGCGGGACAGGCCGCGGCGTTCCCGGGGCAGTTCTCGGCGACGTCGCACGCGCCGGCCACCCCGCGACACACCGTGGACGACGGGGCGAACCCGTCGATCGGACACGCCGCCGACGCACCGGTGCAGTTCTCGGCGACGTCGCACACGCCGTTGGCCGAGCGGCACTGCGTGGCCGACGACAGGAAGCCGCACGAGAAGCTCGTCCCTCCGCCGCCGCAGGTCTCGCAGACGCCGGGGCACAGGGCCTGGTTCGCGGAGCACGAGAAGGTCGTACCGGAGCCAGTGCATTGGTCACAGTTGCCCGTGCACAGGGTCGCGTCCGCACCGCAGTTGAACGTCGTCCCGCTGCCCGTACACGTGTCGCAGTTCCCCGTACAAAGCGTCGCGTCCGACCCGCAGTTGAACGTCGTCCCGCTGCCGCTGCACGTGTCGCAGTTGCCCGTGCACAGCG
>CAZARU010000002.1:0-92181 GCA_964487605.1 uncultured Polyangiaceae bacterium | reverse complement strand
GAGCAGCTGAAGCTCGTGCCGCTCCCCGTGCACTGGTCGCAGTTCCCCGTGCACAGCGTCGCGTCTGCACCGCACGTGCAGTTCGTCCCCGTGCAGTTGCACGTGTCGCAGTTGCCCGTGCACGAGCCGGCCGCGCCCGTGCAACTGAAGCTCGTGCCGCTCCCCGTGCACGAGCCCGTACCGCCGCAGTTGCCCGTGCACAGCGTCGCGTCCGCACCGCAGTTGAACACCGTGCCACTACCGGTGCACGTATCGCAGTTGCCCGTGCAGGCCGTCGCGTCCGCGGAACAGCTGAAGCTCGTACCGCTCCCCGTGCACTGGTCGCAGTTCCCCGTGCACAGCGCCACGTTCGCCCCGCAGTTGAACACCGTCCCGCTTCCCGTACACGTGTCGCAGTTGCCCGTGCACGCCGCCGCGTTCGCCGAGCAGCTGAAGCTCGTACCGCTCCCCGTGCACTGGTCGCAGTTCCCCGTACACAGCGCCACGTTCGCGGTGCAGGAGCAGCTCGTCGCGTCGCAGGTGCAGGCGTCGCAGTTGCCCGTGCACGCCGCCGCGTTGCCGGAGTTCGACGGGCAAGTCGTGCTGAAGCCGTTGCACGTCTCCGCGACGTCGCAGTTGCCCGAAGCCGCCCGGCACACTTGCCCAAAGGCGCGCGTCTGGCAGACGCCATCGCCCAGACCCGTGTAGCCCTTGAGGGTGGACGTACACCCCTGGCAAGCGCCGGAGCACGGCGTGTCGCAGCAGACGCTCGAGGAGCACGCCGCGTTGGCACAAACGCAGTTGCCGCTGGCGCACTGGGCGGCGCTCGTGCACGCGACGCCGTCCTTTTTCTTGTACGTGAGGCTCAGCACGGGTGGCGTCGCGCCATTGCGGGCGTGGATCACGAGCGTGGTGTCCACGACCGTCTCGACGCTCCTGCGGATGCCCCACCCCCGGTTGGTCGTGGCGCCCGTCAGCCAGGAGTTCACCCGCGTCTCGAGCCCCGTGAACGTGTGGGTGCCGTTGGCCGCTATCGTGACGCTGGAGTCGACCGTTCCGCTCAGCGTCGCTCCGGCGAAGTTGGACGACGCGTGCGTGCCCGTCGTCCCCCCGCACGGCCCAAGAGCGAGGGTCCCCGCCGCCGGGCACGTCTCGTGGTCGCGATCGTCGGCCTGGCCCGCGGCCTCGATGACGTCGTTCGCGGTGATGTGCCGGAGCTGCAGCGTGCTGCTCGTGATCGGGGCGAGGGCGCACACGGCCGCGTTCTTCCCGCGCGCCACGCGAATGGCGAGGGACGCCGCGGTGACCTCGGCCTCCGGCGGCAGCGCCGCGATGTTGAACTTCAGCGCGGCCCGGACGTTCGTGCCTGCCGTCCCCAAGGAACTGCCGACACAGAGCGCGTTCTGGATACCGTTGTTGCCGGTCGCAACCGCCTCGTAGAACGTCGTGTCGGCCGTGGGATTGAGGTTGCACGACCACGTCGGCCCGCCGGACGTGACGTCCGGGCAGCTTCCACCGTGGGACGCCTGCGCGACCGTGGCCACCTCTTCCGAGTCGTCGGCGGTCGTGGCGGGCTGGCTGGGCGCCTCCTCGGGGCGATCGGCGCACGCCGAGAGCGCGACGACGAAGAACGACGTCAAGAGCAAGGGCCAAATCCGCCGCACGTCCAGCATGCGGCGGAGTTCACGCGGGCCACGCGCGGGAATCAATCCGGCCCGAGCGGCCCGCCAGGCCCCGCGAAAATATCGCCGGCGACGCGGGAAGCGGGCCGCGCGGTGCGTCGGGGGGGGCCCGTGAAAGCGGGCGCCTCAGGGCCCGACCGGCAGCCCCCCGTCGCCCTCCGCGAACGCCGCCTCCACGAGCGGCGCGAGGACGAGGGCCGCCTCGCGGCTCTCGACGTGACGCCCCCACTTCGGGTGCTCGATCGTCAGGCGCAGGTCGAACTCGTGCCACGGCTCGGCGAAGGCGCCGGGGGAGCGGACACGACAGCTCCGTGCGCCCTCGCTGCAGGCGCGCAGCACGTCGAGGACGCCGGACGGCGTACGCCATCCGGCCCGCACGGAAGAGAGGTTCTCGCCCTTCGCGCTCGAGCGGTGCGCCGCGGAGCCCCCCTTGACCTCGAGCGTGACCTCGTACGTGACGCCCTCGGCGACGCGGCGACCGGTGAGCAGCAGGTGCAGGTCGGCGAGCAGCTCCGCGTCCCGCTCCGCGGCTGCGAAGAGATCGGCGAGGGGAAAGCGGAAGGGGACGCGGCCGGGGCTGCCGGCCGCGCGATCGGGAACGGCTGCACCGGCGTCCCCGCCGTCGTCGGCCTGGGGAGCGTCGATGGACACGGTGGCCGGCCTGGGCGTCTCGGTGGACGGCGCGCCGGCGCCGCACGCGCCGAGGGCCAGGCACGCCGCGCACGGCAGAACCCGCAGCCCGGCGCCGAGAACGCGGTGCTCGCTCCGTCGCGAGGTCACTTGCAGCACCGGAATCCGAGGCTGTAGTCGTAGTAGCCGCGGGGGTGCGCGCTCACGCGGGCGTCGCAGCCGCTGCGCGTGGAGCGCGAGTAGAATCCCCCCACGAAGACGCCCTCGTCGTCGTCGATCCACTCGTCCAGGTTGCCCACCATGTCGAAGATCGCGTCGGTGCCCCAGCGGCTGGTGCAGCGCTCGGTCTCGCCGGTCTTCCGAAGCAGCGCCTTGCCTCGCGCCGCCACGACGTTCAGCCGCGGATCGGAGTGCTCGATCGACGCGTCGTCGTGCAGCACCGCCGCCGGATGCGCCTCTCGAAACACGTTGCACCCCGTGGGGTCCCACGCGTCGCCGTAGGGGAACCTGGTCCGGCCCTCGCCACCGCAGGCGACGCGCCACTCCGGCTCGCGGCACAGGCGCTTGCCGGCCCGCGCGCAGGCCGCCTTCGCGACGTCTCCGCTGACGTAGCCGTTCGGAACGACGCCCGGGCGCGACCGCGCGACCGGCTCCCACTCCTCGGTGGTCTGCCATCCTTCGAGCTCCGGCAAGGCCATGGCGCGCGCGCGCGCGTTGCCGACGTCGTGCCTGCGAGTGCGCCAGCGCTCCCAGGCGCGGACGGCGAGCTTTCGGGACGGCGGATAGTAAGGCGAGACGGCGCGCCCCTGCGCCGTGTCCACGAGCGACGCCTCCCACCGGTCGATGCAGAAGCTTCCATCGACGAGGACCATCTCCGCTGGGCAGCGCCCCGGAGCACCGCCGGTTGGGGGCGGGACCCCGACCGGCCTCGGCAGCGACGAGGGCGGCCCGACGTCGGCGTCGGGGAGGAACAGGAGGCGCGGCGCCGCGGCGCTCGCGGCGGCGGAGGGCGGCGCGGCGGCGTCCGCGGACGGCGGTGTCCGGTTCTCGCCCGCCGGGCATCCCGGGGCGGAGAACGCCGCAGCGGCGGCGAGCAGGAGCGCCGCGCGCGCCCGCGGAGGGACGCGCCGAGTACGGTCGGCGCCCCCACCGGGTCCTGCCGTTGTCGTCATCGCGTCCGGTGAAGCTATCATCGCCCGGCCATGCGCTCACCGATCGATCGCGTCATCGACGAGCTCCCCGAGGAGCACCGTGCGTTCCTGCTCCAGATTCGCCGCTTCGTCCGCGAGGAGTGCGTGCCGCGGGACGCCGAGTTCGAGTCGAGCGGTCACCCGCCCGATGACGTGCTCTCGAGGATGCGCGAACTCGGCCTCTTCGGGCTCACCCTTCCCGAGGAGTACGGCGGCCTCGACCTCGACCTGCTCATGTTCTCGCTGGTCCTGCGGGAGCTGGCGTGGACGAACCCCGTCGTCCGAACCTACATGAACATCAACAACGGGCTGGGTTCCGCCGGCCTGAAGAACTACGGCACCGAAGCGCAGAAGCGCCGGTACCTCACGCGGCTGGCCAGCGGGGAGTGGATCGCCTCGTTCTGCCTCACCGAGCCGGGAGCGGGCTCCGACGCCGCGCGAATCGCGACGCGGGCGACCCGCACGGCGAACGGCTGGGTCCTCGATGGAGCCAAGCACTACATCACCAACGCTCCGTTCGCGAACGTGTTCACGGTGATCGCCGTCACCGATCCCGACAAGGGATCACGGGGCGGCATCTCGGCGTTCGTCGTCGATCGCGAGACGAAGGGCCTCACGGTGGGCCCCGTGCAGGCCACCATGGGGGGCGTCGCGCAGCACCAGAGCGAGGTGCTGTTCGAGGCGTGCGAGATCGACGAGGGCGCGCTTCTCGGGCCCGAGGGCAAGGGCTTCGAGGTGGCCATGAAGACCCTGGACGAAGGACGCATCAGCCTGTCCGCCTCGGCCATCGGCATCGCCGAGCGGGCGCTCGACCTCGGCCGCGCCTACGCCGCCGAGCGCAAGGCGTTCGGGCAACGGATCGGGGAGTTCCAGGGCATCCAGTGGCTGCTCGCTGACAGCGCGACCGAGATCTACGCGGCGAGCGCGATGCTCGTGGACGCTTGCAAGCGCCACGCGGCCGGCGAGGACGTGTCCATGGAGGCGAGCATGCTGAAGCTCTTCGCGTCCGAGAAGGCCTGCGACATCGCGGACCGGATGATGCAGGTCCACGGCGGCTTCGGGTACACCATCGAGGGCGGCATCGAGCGCCTCTACCGGTACCTCCGCATGTTCCGGATCGTGGAGGGGACGAGCGAGATTCAGCGCATGAAGATCGCGAAGACGCTCCTACGGGGCGGCTGACCCGGAAGGACCGGCGCTCGCCGAGCCGGGTGGCGCGGGCCCGCTCCCAGCCGGCGCAACCGACGCCGACGGCGCGGGCGCCTCGTGCGCGCTGCCGCTCGGGAGAGGACCGGCCGAGCCCGCGGGCTTCGGGGGCGGTCCGAGGGTTGGCGGGGCGACGCCGTCGAGACCGGCAGCGAACGACCCCGCGGTCGCGGCCAGGTACGCTTCCAGGTCGCGGGCAGCCTGTTCGGCCAGCGGGTGCTGGGCGCGCTCGAGGCACGCCAGCCGATCGGTGAGGAGGCCCCGCTGCCAGAGGGGAGCCGTCAGGTGGCTCTCGAGGGCGCGCACGCAGAGCGTCGCGTCCAAGGACGCGAAGGCGAGCCGCTCCTGGACGTCGAGGCGCACGTCGTCGGCCGCGTAGACGGCGAGCGGGCCGGCGATGAGCGCCTCGGCACCACGGCGCGCGAGGTCGGGGTTCCTCGACGCGAGGGAGCCGAGCACCTCGAGGACCTGCCGCGTCGTGTTGCACAGCGGCAACGCCTCCTCGCGCAGGTCGCGGATCGCCCCCAGCAGCGACTCGACGGCGCGGTCTGGCTGTTTCTGCTTCGCGAAGTAGCGCGCGCGAACGAGCCCGGCCTCCGCCGAGAACCCGGCCTCCTGAAGGCGGGCGGCGGATTCCAGCGCCACCTCGTCACCGGCGTGGGCGTGCGCGAGCGCGAGGACGTGCCGCTCCACCACGTCCCTCGGCTCCCCGTCCCAAGACGCCAGGACCGCGTCGATCCTGCCGAGGCAGCCGGCCTGGAAGGCGACCGCCCGGTCGCGCGCCACCTGGGTGGAGAAGCCGAGCCCCTGGGGCATCTCACCTCCCGAGATGTGCCACGCGCGTCCGCGAACCTGCTCGAAGCGCTCCCAGTCCACTTCCCCTGCGACGCGCGGACGGTCCGCCCGCCGGGCCGCAGCGACGGCGAGGAGATCCGCCACGCCGTCGATCCCCTCGATGCCGAGGCTGCGCGCGAACGCAAACTCGAGGACGTTGGTGTCATCGCGGTTGATGGGCACGTCGATGGCCTCGGCGATGTCGGCGACGACCTCCGACGTGGCCACGAAGTGCGACAGGACGCCCTCCGCGTCGCCGACGAGCCACGTCCTCGGGAGCGCCGAGGCGTAGGGCTCCTCCGCGATGCGCCGCCGGAGGGCGGCGACGTCCAGCGTTCGTTCCTGCCGCGATCCGACGAAGAGGAAGTCGCCGCCCTGCGTCTGCCACGCCTCGACGACGGGAAAGACCGCGCGCATCGTGCGCAGCACAATGCGTACGGTCGTGGTGTCCACCTCGTACGCCTGGACCCACTGTCCGAACACGCCGTCCGGCGCCAGCCGCCCGGCGACGGTCTCGTAGAACTCTTCCGTGAAGAGCGAGGCGATGCCCGCGCGGTAGGGGTTGCTCGGCTCGCTGACGATGACGTCGTAGGTGTGCCGCGTGGTGAGCAGCCACTCGCGCCCATCTCCCAGAAAGACGTGGACCTTCGGGTTGGACAGGACGTCCCGGTTCGCCTTGGAGGCGAGCCTCGCCACCTCCACGATGGCGGGCTCGAGTTCCGCGACGTCGACGCGCTCCACGCCGGCGACGCTGCCGACCCACCCCGCGCTCATGCCCGTGCCGAGCCCGAGCACGAAGACGTTCTTCGGGTCGGGATGCAAGAGCGCCGGTAGCATGCCCAGCATCGTCTGCGTCGCCCTGTCGTTGATGACCGCGCCGTCGCTCTTGCCGTTCACGATGAACGCGATGCCGCCGGTGGTGCTCAGGCCAATCGCGCTCTCGACGCCGTCGCGCTCCCACAGCATCCGGTCGTTCATCGTCGATCGCCAGAACCGCAGTCCGTTCTTGTCGGCGCTCGACACGTCCGCTCTTCCCGCGCCGATGGCGGAGTGCCGCCAGACGGCGGTCGGCCCGCGGGCGGTGGCGCACCAGGCCGAAACCCCCGCGGCGAGCGCGGCGAGGGCGAGCGAGCGCGCGGCGGCGCGGCCTTCGAAGCGGTAGGACGCGACGATCGCCGCCAGGGCGAGCGCCACGAGCAGAAAGACGACCGCCCGCCACGATCCGACGGCGCCGAGCTTGGGCACCAGATAGAAGCCAGCGAGCACGCTCCCCGCGATGGACCCGACGGTGTTGAACGCGTAGGCGAGCCCAACCTGCTTCGCGACGCCCTCGCGCCCCCGGCCGAGCAGCGCGAAGAGCACCGGAAACTGGTACCCGGCGACGATGGCCGCGGGGAGGATCACGGCGCTGGCGACCGCACCCCAGACGAACACGAGCGCGCCGAACCCGAGCGAGCCCGCGCCGCGGGCGAACGCGGTGTGCAGCGCGATGGAGTCCCCGAGCGCGAGGGGCACGCCGACGGCGAGCGCCTCGAGCCCCACCGTGACGGCGAGGAGGCCGAGGGTCGCGGGACGGTCGTGGCCGCGGCGGGAGTAGGTCCAGCCTCCCAGCCCGATGCCCGCGAGCGCAACCGCCAGGATCAACCCGAAGGTGAACGTGGACCCCCCGAGCAGCGGGGAGAGCATCCGGTACCAGACGAGCTCGAGGTACAGGAACGCGAACCCGACGATGCCGGCCGCCGAATAGACGAACGCCGCCGGGACGTGCGCCGCACGGGGGCCTGGGGCGGGCTCTCTCGGCATCGGCGGGTCCTCGGCGGGTCCGACGGGCACGTCGGGGGCCGCGCGGCCGCGCGCGCGCGCGACGATGGCGACGAGCAAGTTGAGCAGCACGGCGACCCAGAGCGTCAGCCGCGTCCCGAAGACCTCGAAGAACAGGAACGTGGCCAAGAGCGCGCCGCACACCGCCCCGGCGGTGTTCACCGCGTAGAGCGTGGCGAGACGGCCACGCGCGGCGTCGTCGTCCACCTCGACCGCCCGCGCCGCGGCGGGCAGCGTTCCGCCCATGAGCACCACGCTGGGCCCCATGACCAGCGTGGCCAAGAGGAGACGCACGACCGTCGCACCGGTGGTGCCGAGCGACGACGAACCGCCGAGCGCGACGTACGCCCGCCCGACTCCGTCGACGAGCACGGGCGTCGCCGCCGCGCAGAGCGCGACCCCGACCTCCAGGTTGCCGTAGAACTCGAGAGGCCTCTTGCTGCGCTCGGCGCGGCGTCCGAGCCACCAGCCGCCCACGCCGAGCCCGGCGAGGAATATCCCGAGCACGGCGGCGGAGGCGCCCGTCGAGGCGCCGAACACGAGGCGAAACATCCGCTGCCACGCGGTCTGGTAGACCAGCGCGGCGAGCCCGGAGCCGAACAGAAGCGCGCCGACGAGCCCGGTCGAAGGACGCATGGTGATGCGCCCGCGCGCCCCGATCAGCGATCGAGCTTGCCGCGGTAGACGATCAACCCGTGGGTGAGATCGTACGGCGACACGGCGATGCGAACGCGATCCCCCGGGAGCACGCGGATGTGGTGACGACGCATGCGGCCCGAGAGCTGCCCCCTCACGCGCGCGCCGCCCTGATCGACCTCGATGGTGTACTGCCCACCGCCGAGGGCCTCGACGATGGTGCCTTCCATTTCGAGGAGATCACCTTTGCTCATGAGCGACTCTTCGCCCGGCCCAGGGGGCCGAGCGCGGCGGAGCCTGGCACAGTGAAACCTCCGGCGCAATCGCCCCTTCCGCCCGCAAACGGCGCTGTACGCGCCGCGCACGCGGCGACTTCCGGCAGCCGCCGCGCGGCCCTAGGAACCCTTGCAGCATGAACGCCGAAGACTTCGAACCGCTCGACGACGACCTCCGCCAACGGCTGCTGAGCATCGGTCGCTTCGCCCCGTTCCCGAAGCTGGTGGGGCTGCAGATGGAGGACGTGCGCAAGGAGTACGCGCGCATGCGAATGCCCTACCGACCCGAGCTCGACCAGCCCGCGGGCATCATCCACGGCGGCGCCATCGCGACGCTGATCGACACGGTCGTCGTCGGCACCATCCTGTCCAACGTGCCGTCCGTGCCGAAGCGAATCGTCACGATCGATCTGCACGTTCACTACATGGACGCGGCCGTTGCGGAGGACCTGGTGGCCGTCGGAACGACGCGGCGCCGGGGGCGAAGCACCGTGTTCGTGGCCGTGGACGTCGCCTCCGCCTCCGGCAAGGCCATCGCCCACGGCGAGCTTTCGTATCGCGTTTTTCTCTGACGGCGTGCGTCAGACACGAGGCGCGGGCGGGCGGGCAGGGGCGCGGCGAGTGGTGGCCGCGACCGGGGTGTGGCATCCTGCTGCGTCATGAGGCTTGGTAGAGCTTGTGTGGTGCTGGTGAGTGCGGTCGGAGTCCTGGTTGCCTGTGGGGGCACGTCGTTCGAGACGGATGAGGACGCTTCGGGAGGCAGCGCCGGGAGCGCAGGCTCGACCGCCGGCACGGGGAGCGGCGCGACCAGCGGAAGCGGTGCCGCAGGAGCCGGCGGGTCGAGCGCCGGGTCGTCGGCGGGCGGTTCTGCGGGTTCGTCGAGCGGCGGCGGGGGCAGCGGCGGTGACGGCGGCGTGGGGCAGGGCGGCTCGCAGTCGGGAGGCGGCGGTCCAGGCGGCTCCGGGGGATCGGTGAGCGAAGATTGCCCGGGTGACGTGCCGACCGACGGCGCCGAGTGCAACTACGACGGCCCGGCGTGCGCGTACGGCGACTGCTGTCCGACCACGGCGTCCTGCGACGGCGGCGTGTGGAGAATCGCCGTCTCGTCGTGCCCGGCTCCCATCTGCCCGGATTACCCGCCGGACGACGGGTCGGACTGCAGGTGCCTGGGAGACCTGCACTGCGCGTACAACGAGTGCTCCGGCGCCGGCGGCGTCCGGGCCTTCGCGTCGTGCGACGGCTCGAACTGGGACGTGGAGACTGCGGAATGCACTCCCGAGATCATCGACTGCTACGGGACGGGCCTCGGCTGCGTGCCGGGCGAGCTGTGCACGAAGCGCGACGACCCTGCCGCGTGGGCGCACGAGTGCGTGTTGAACCCTTGCCGGGAGGGCGAGCCTCTCGACTGCGCGTGCGCAGGACGAGCCTGCCCGGAGCGCTTCACCTGCGAGTACGTGCGGCAGTTCACGGAGTCGCCACCGGGACACATGTGGTGCCGGTACACCGGCTGACCTAGCGACGCGACCCGCGAGCATCGCGGCCGAACGCGACCGTGTACTAAGCTCCGGCGCCGCGATGAGCTTCCCGGTCGCGTACTTCGACTTCAACGGCGTCCTCGTGGACGACGAGGCGGTCCACCTCGAAGCGTTCCGCGAGGCGCTGGCGCCGGAGGGCGTCCCCGTGGACGACGCCGCCTACTGGGAGCGGTACATCGGCTTCGACGACGTGGGCGCGTTCCGCGCCATGCTGACCGACGCCGGAAGGAGCGCGACGGACGAGACGGTGCGCGCGCTGGTCGAGGCGAAGCGGCCCCTCTACATGAAGCGCGCGCACGCGGGCCTGAAGACCTTTCCGGGCGCGGCCGCATGCGTCAGGGGCTTCGCGGCGAGAGGACCCGTCATCGTCGTCTCGGGGGCACTTCGGGCGGAGATAGAGCTGGGGCTCTCCGTCCTCGGAGTGAGCAGCGCCGTCGCGGCCATCGTCTCCGCGGAGGACACCGCTCGCTCGAAGCCGGATCCCGAGGGGTACGAGCTCGGCCTTGCGGCGGCCGCGAAGCGGGGCGTCGCCGACGCGCGCGGCGGACTCGTGATCGAGGACTCCGTGGCGGGCGTTCAGGCGGCGAAGGCCGCGCGACTGGCGTGCCTCGCCGTGGCGCACAGCTATCCGCGCGCCACCCTCGAGGCTGCGGGCGCCGACGCCACCTTCGACGCGCTCGCGGACGTGTCCGAGGAGGCGGTGGCGGCCCTCTGGCGGCGGCTTCGTGGCTGATCGGTGGGCCGCCTTCGCAGCGCTCGCGCTCGCCACCATCGCGGGCGACGTCAGCTCCGCCCCGGGAGGCGCGTCCCGCTGGGCAGAGCATGCGGCGGGTGCGGTTCGGGGCATGACCGTGGGCCCCATCGAGAGCGCGCTGCACCCCGATCGCGGCTACGGCTCGGCCGCGTGCGCGCGCGCCATGCGGGAGTCACGCCGGATGGGCGCTACCTGGGTGAGCCTGACGCCGTTCGGACGCGTGGGGGATCTGTCGCCGACGGGCGTGGATCGGACCTTCGAGGCGCCGTTCGCCCAGAACCGAACCGCGGTGCTCGCCGCCATAGGGCAGGCGCACGCCGAAGGGCTGCGCGTGCTGCTCGTCCCGCACCTCTGGGTGGAGAGCGGTGAGTGGCGCGCCCTCATCGACCCGGGGGACGACGCTGCGTGGGAGCGGTGGGCGGCGGGCTACCGCGGCTGGCTCCTGGAGTGGGCGCGGGTCGCCGCGGAAGGGCGCGTCGACATGTTCTCCGCCGGCGTCGAGCTCCGCAGCTGGGTGACGACCCGACGCGCACCGACGTTCGCCGCACTGCTGCGCGACGTCCGCCGGGTCTACGGTGGTCCGCTCACCTACGCGGCGAACTGGGACGACGTCCACCAGACCGTGATCCTGGGCGACCTCGACGTGATCGGCATCAACGCGTTCTATCCGCTGGCGGAGAAGGAGGGCGCGACGCTGGGCGACGTCGTGGAGGGCGGGCGGCAGGTCAGAGCGCGCTTGCGAGAGCTGGCCGACGAATGGGAGCGGCCGGTCCTGTTCACCGAGATTGGCTACACGAACCGCGACGACCCGGCCCTGAGACCGTGGGAGTGGCCCGACCACATGAAGGACGTGAGGCTGAACGAGGGCGCGCAGGCGGATGCGTACTTCGGACTCCTCGCGCCGTTGATCGACGAGGAGTGGTTCGCGGGGTTCTTCGCGTGGCGCACGTACGCGGACCCCGACGACATGTCCCAGGAAGCGGAGTGGGGCTTCAACCCCCGCGGCAAGGAAGCGGAGCTCGTGCTGCGCGACGCGTTCGCGGCACGCTGGGCCGCTGACGGGCAGGAGAGCGCCACGAGCCTCGGTCGGGTGACCGAGACCCGTGTCGGCGCGTTCTGACGCGAGCGATCAGCCCGAGCCTTCGCCGCCTCTGCCGCGACGTTCGGCGCGGCGCTGGGCGCGCTTGGCGGCTCGCTCGGACCGCGCCAGCGCCTTCCTGGCCACCTTCTGCACGTGCTCCATCGTCTTGCGGGCAGCACGGCTGGCCGGATCCTCCCGCCAGTCGGCGCGGGGGACGATCTTGCCGGCGTCGACGAGACCGCGGAGCGCGCGCTCCATTTCCTGGGCAAACACCAGGCGCACGGCTTCGAGCCCCGCAGATCGGAGCGCGTCCACCGAGGCGACGAGTTCCTTGGGACCCGCGCCCCGCTTCGCACCGCGGGCGAGCTCCTCCGCGACGTCGTCCGCCGCGCTGCGCAGCCGCTTGCGGAGCAGCTTCGTCAGGTCCGATGCCGCTCCCACGCCGAGGCCGGCGTCCGCGAGCTTGAGAGCGATTCCCAGGAGTCCGGGGCTCCTCGTCACGTAGGTCGCAGGGTGCGCGTCTCCTTCGCGGACGATCAGTCCCGCCCGTTCGAGCTCGGCGACGACGCCGAGCCGGCCCCCGACGAGGTCCGTCAGCTCGTCCGTCGTGTACACGCGCGGGCGATCTTCGCTCCAAGGAGCTCGCAGCTGGTCGCCCACGCCCAGCCACTCGGAGACGGAGACGTCGGTCGCCGCAGCCTTGCGGACCAGATCTCGAATCGCCTTCAGGTGCAGTCCGCGATCTTGGAGGGATGCGACGAGGCCGAGTCGCTCCACGTGCTCCTGGCCGTAGTACGCGACGCGACCGCGACGGTGCGGGCCCGGAATGGCCCCACTCGCCTGGTAGAAGCGGATGGTTCGGCTCGGTACGCCGGTGAGCTGCGCGAGCTCGTCGATGGTGTAGGCGGGTGTCTCGT
The DNA here is from genome assembly GCA_964487605.1 of uncultured Polyangiaceae bacterium. Lineage (GTDB taxonomy): Bacteria > Myxococcota_A > Polyangia > Polyangiales > Polyangiaceae > JAJDAH01. The sequence goes on along the minus strand of CAZARU010000002.1, from coordinate 79,641 downwards.
CGTCCGCGTCGTCGGCGCTCGACATCGATTCCTCGGTGCCGTTGTCGTCGATTCCTCGCGAGACGTAAAGCGCCTCGCCTTCCGGCGAGCTCAGCCCCCGGAAGAAATCAGTCCCAGTTTGTGCCAAAGGGGTCGTGTCCATGTGTCGATCACTCCAGTCTCCGTCAGGTAGGTCGTCAGTTTCTCGAGGTCCTTCGCGACGCGCGCCCGGTGCAACGGGTTGTCGCGGGCAGCCTCGAAGCCGCCCTCGATGCCGAGCGTCTCGTACACACTGCGGTGCACGAGCGAGTCGGCGATGACGCGCACCGTGAACGGCGCCAGAACCCGCACGCGGGCCTGGGCGAACGCGGAGAGCGTCGGGAAATGCTCGGTCAGGTACGTCTTCGCGAAGGAGACGTGGCGCGCCTCTTCGGTGACGTGGATGCGCGCGACCTCGCGGGAAACGGGGTGAAGCTGCCGGTCGCGCATCGTGGCGCGATTCAGTGCGTCGAGGAGCTCCTCCGCGGCCAGGATGGCGACGAACGCCCCGCTTCGACCGAACGACGACGTCACGATTCGACCGAGGGCGCGCGTCCAGCCGGACGGCAGGTAGTGCGGCGTGCCGGCCCTGCGAATGAGCTCGCCGAACATCGCGGAGTGCCGGCACTCGTCGGCGATCTCGACCAGCAGGTAACGGTGGATCCCGTCGGTGGCGGGCAGATCGTACAGATGCTTCGTCAAGAGCTGCATCAGGACGTTCTCGAGCCAGATGCCCGTCGCGCAGAGCGCCGCCACTTCGTGGCGGCTGTACTCCCTGCGCGCGGGCTCCGAGAGCGCGTCCCACTCGCGCGTTCCGTAGAGAGGAAGGCAGGCGGGAGGTAGGTAGTAGGACGAGTCGTCCATCGGACGAGTCCAGTCGATCTCGGTGAAAGGGTCGTGCCACTTGGCCGCGGAGGCCGCGACGAGACGCGCCGCGTGGGCGGTCGTTCGGGGTGGGCTCGGGGGCAGGTGGGTTGCGTTTTCAGTCATCACAGGGACGGTTATAACTGTGACAGTTTAGACTGTCAATCAACAAAGTGAAGGCGCGGCCCCCCGAACCTCCTTCGATTGCCTTTTCCCCGAGAAAACCGCCGGAGCTGGCGCCGAACGACCCCCTCAGGGGCCCCGGATCCGGAGCCGCACCCCTCGGGCAGCGGGGCCCCTCGGGCGCCGGCTCACTTCACGACGAGAGCGCAGAACCCGCCGATGCACTGAGCGGAGGGCTCGCAGCAGTCGGCGGCCGTCGTGCACTTCTCGTCGATCTTCGAGCAGCCCATGGGGCAGCCACAGACACCCCCTTCACACCCGCCGCAGCAACAGTCCACGCCCGACGAGCAGCCCTGGCCGTCCCCACGGCACGGCTCGAGCGCGGCGAACGCACGGATGTTGCCGCTCTGGATCTCCTGACCGGGCAGGTAGAACGCGGGGTGGCTCGGATCGGCGTTCGGCGGCGCGTCGATGTCGATGGCCGCCACCCAGATCTTCTTGGTCGCCACGTCCTCGACGTTCGCGACGATCGTGTTGCCGTAGTTGCGCCGGCTGGTGAAGAACACCCAGAAGTAGCCTCCTGCCGCCACGGGGCTCACCGTCGGGAAGTACTCCCAGTGCTCGTCACGACCGGGATAGGGCACGTACGGGGAACCGCCGGCGAAGCCACCCGCCACGGCGAGTGGACGCGCCGTCGCGCTCGCCAGATCGACGTACCAGAGGTCGCTCTTGGCGACCCAGGGTCGCGCGGGATGGGCGCTCGTGCAGTCGTCCACGCTCGACAGCGCGTACACGACGCCCTTGGAGTCGGGGGTGAAGAACGGCCAGCACGGGAAGCCGATGGGATCCTGCGCGATCCGCCGATAGGCGGAGAAGGTGTTGGTCGCGGCATCGAAGTCCATCACGGCGAGGGAGTGCCCGTTGGAGTCTTCGTGGTGATTGAACACGACCTTGTCGCCGTTCGGCGAGAACATCGGCATCTTCGCGAACTGGATGGTGCCGTCCCACCCCGGCGCCGGGAGCTGCATCCCGTCGGACACGCGAAAGAGTCGCGACGTCTTGGGACCGACCATGCCGACGACGTTCCCGGGTCCGGCGGGGAACGGAATCAGCGACGTCATCGAGGGCGACCCCGTCGTCAGGAACCGCGAGCCGTCGGGGTAGATGCCCGCGAACCCCGCCTCGTCCAGGGTCGCCGGTGGCGCAGGCAACGCAGGCGGGTTCTGCGGCGGGCCGCTCTGCACGTCGAACGCGTGGCTCGTGTACGGGCCCGCGGGATAGAAGTGGTTCGCCGCCAGCATGGTCGAGCCGTCTGCGCTCAGTGAGTGACAGCTGACGCAGGGACCGAGCGGCGCGATGCCCGCGATGGACAGGTACGGCGTGGGACTCGGCGCGCTCGCGAGCAGGCGCATGACCGCGCCGTTGTTGGCGTTCTGCGGCGAGTTGTACGTGTTGTAGTAGATCGCCCCCTTGAGGCTCGCGAGGGCGATGACGAGCTCCATTTCGATGGGACCGCTGACGCCGCCGCCGCCGCTCGTCGTGAGCTGCACGCGGAGCGGGTCGCTGGCTCCCTCGCTGTTGCCCGTCGCCGCGTCCCACACGTTCTGGGGGATCGCGAACTGCCCCGGCGCCGTGGGCGTGATGCAGCCCTTGTACGCGAACTTGTTCGAGGTCAGACGCAGCAGGCCGGCGCTCGTGCCACCGGGCGCCTCCTGCCACTGGAGCACCGGGGGCAGCATGCCGCGCGGAAACACGGTGCGGTGATACGGGTAGAGGTACCTCATGCCCGATGCGACGGGCCCCCCCGTCTCGAGGGACGCGACCGTCGCCGCATCGAGCGGCCCGGGACACGTGTCGATGTTCATCGGACCGCCGCCGCCGCTGCCGCCGACCGCCCCGGAGCCCCCGAGCCCGCCGATACCACTCGCTCCTCCTCCGTCGAGCGTCAGGCCACCCGCTCCGGCCCCGCCGGTTGCACCCGAACCGGACGTGCCCCCGGCGCTGCCCCGGTGCTGGCTCCCGCTGCTGTTCGCGGAGCAGGCGTCGAGCGTCCCCAGGCCGGCGCCGAGCAGCACCACCGTCGCCAGCGCGTTATCGGGTCTCATCGCTCCGCCGCTCCTCTCGGTCGCTGCGCGTCGCCGGGCGCGTGACCACCGGAAGTATAGGCGATGGCGCGCCCCGCCGACCTGGAATGCGGGCAAGGACAGCGACGTCCAATGGACGCTCGCGCGGCGAAACGGCGAATCTCAGCCGCCGGCGAGCCCGCAGAGCAACCCGACGCCGAGATCGCCCAGGCCGCCGCCCTCCGAGCACGTCCCGGACTCGCAGTAGCCTTCCAGGCACTCGTCGAACTCCGTGCACGACGCGCCGGCGGCCTTCTGCGGATCGCACACTCCCTCCTTGCAGAAGTGCCCATCGACGCATCCGTCGTAGCGGCACTCTCCACCGGCGGCGATGCGGGGCGCGCACGCCGTGCCATCGCAGTGAAGTCCGGGCTCGCAGCCGTCATCGTCACCGGAGCACGGGTCCCCCTCGGCACCCTGGACGGCGCACCGGCCCTCGTCGGAGCAGTGGAGCCCGTCGTTGGTGAAGCAGTGCGTCCGAATCGGCGCCTCGTCTCCCGAGGACCCCCGTCCGGCGCACGAGCGAGAACCGCCGGACTCCGTGCACGTCCACTCGCAGGCGTCTCCCTCCACGCCGCGGCGCTCGTGCACGCACACCCGTCGTCCGTTCACTTCGTCGCAGTCGGAGTCGCCGGCGTCCGGGCGCGCGCACTCGATGCCCGATCTGCAGGAGGCGCCCGGCGCGAGCTTGCCCGAGAACGCCGCGTCGCAGCCCGCGCCACTACCGACCCCCGTCTCGAGCACGCACTGTCCCGCACTCGCCCGCACCTCTGCGACGCAGCTCGCCGCCGCGTTGGCGTCGTACGCGTAGTTCTCCGGGCGCGCCTCCGAGAACTCCTGCCGGAACAGTCCCTCGAAGACCAGACGGCACGTACCGGCGTCGAACGAGCGTCCCGCCTCGCGACAGCACGGTCCCACCACGCCACAGTAGGCACTGGCCATCTCGCCCGGCAGCGAATCCATCCCGACTGGACCGGCCTGACCGCCGCTCGATCCACCGCAAGATGCGACGGCGGCGAGCCCTGGAACGAGGGCGGCGACGAAGCAGAGAGGACGGAGCATGGCCGTGGTACGCGCCCGTCCACGGGATCCTTCCGCTCCGGGGCACGCCGGGACGGTTCCCCCCGAAGATCCTTCAATCACCGAGCAGATCGACCTTTGCGTCGTAGACGAGCCTCCCGAGCCTGGGATCGTCGATCTCGAGGGAGTAGTCGTTCGGGACCGAGACCACGAACGACTTCTTCTGCGCGAACAGCACGCGCGGGTCCTTGTCCTCGCCGAGAATCTTCACGGTCACGGTGTTCTCGGTCTCGGTGAGCTCGACGGGAGTCTTGTGGAGCGCCACCAGGGTCCCCTTCTTGCGCTGGTACGTGAGCCACCAGAGCTTCTCCTGCTTGTCCCTCGTGAACCGAACGACGTCGGCTCCCACTTCGGCGCGCGCCTTCTCGAGGCAGGCGGCCTTCGCGGCGCCGTCGCCCTCCGCCTCCGCCGTGCATTTCGCCTCGGCGACCTCGCTCACGCGCGACGACCCGTAGTTGAGGACGTAGGCCACCTTGGGCGCGGCGATGGTGTCGATGGGGAGGCGACTCGGTTTGCTGACCGGCTCTGGCGTGGGGGCCGCCACCGGAGCGGGCTCGGCGGCTGGGACGGCAGCGGCGGGCTCGGTCGAGGCGGGAGCGGCGGGCTCGGCCTTCGCGGGCGTCGGTGCGGCGGCCGCCGGCGCTTCGGGCTCCGGCGCTGCAGCACCGCAGCCGAGGGTCAAGAGGCTCATCGACAGCCAGGGACGGATCGCGGGGGTTCTCATGGCGGGGCAGCGCTCCTTGCCGACGTCGCCGGGGAGGGGTGGCGGACGCTAGGCGGCGTCCGTTTACCGGATGGGCGACCGCAGGCGCAAGGGCAGCGTCGGGGTGGACTTCGGCTGGGCTCGACCCATCCCCGGACGGGTCAGTACGCGCCGTCCGCGGCGCGCAGTCCCTTGGGGATTTCCAGGTTGAGGCGCGGAACGCTCGCTTCACCGCCCGCGAGGTAGGCGTAGCGCGCCAGGTTTCCGACGACACGATCCACGTACTTCCGCGTCTCGCCGTAGGGGATGCGCGCGACCCAGACGTCGAGGGGAAGCGCCTCCCCGCTCTCGAGCCACCGGGTCACGGCGGTGGGCCCCGCGTTGTAGGCCGCGGCGGCGAGCTCGACCCGGCCGCCGAAGGTATCGAGCACCTTGCGCAGGTAGTACGACCCGAAGCGGACGTTGTAGTGCGGCGTCGTCAGCTTCTGCGGATCGTAGGCCACCGAAAGCTCCGTGGCGACGCTGGCCGCGGTCGGCGGGATGAGCTGCATCAACCCGACGGCGCGCGCCGAAGACACGACGTCGGGCTGGAAGGCGCTCTCCTGACGGATGATCGCGTACACGAGGTCCGCCTCGAGGTTCCACTCCTTCGCCGCGGTGGACACCACTTCCGCGTGGGGGCGCGGGTACAGACAGTCCCACGTCCATTGCGTCGCATCCGACGGAGCCTGGACCAGCGCCGCCCACCGGACCGCGCGCTGCCCCACGCGGTAGCGACGCGCGGCGCGCTCGAGCTTGCCGTAGGCCGCGCACAGCGCCTCGTCGCCACGGGGTTCGTACTGGCGCTTGATCCGCTCCTCCTGCGTGCGGAGCTCCTCTTCCGCGTCGGCGTCGAAGCCGAGGCGGGCGAACAGCGCGGCGCGCGGAGGAAGCTCGACGTCGAGGCCTCCGGGCGCGGCCTTGGAGTCGTTCGCGGGGATGGGAGGCGGTGGCGTCTTCTTCATCGAATGAAGCCGCGCGGCGGAGGCGAGCGCGGCGAAGGACAGCGGCTGCGACCGGATGACCTCCTCGAACCGCTTCGCGGCCGCTTCGCCCCGACCGGCGACCGCATGGGCGACGCCTTCGAGGTGTGCGAGCGTCGCGTCGTCGCGCGCGTCCTTGGCGTCGTCGCGGAGCTTCGAAAGGGCCTTGGCAGCACGACTCCCACGCTCCGCGGCGAGGAGCGTGACGGCGAGCTCGTAGCGGGCTGCGGCGACGTAGCGGCCGCGCTTCCGGTGCCCGTCGAGGTAGGCTTCGTACGCCCGCTCGGCGTCGTCCCATCGACCCGAAATGTAGTGAAGACGCGCCGCGAGGTACCGCGCGTTCTCGGCGTACGAACTCCGCGGGTAGGTCTTCGCAACGAAGCGGTATCCTTCGAGCGCATCGTCGTCGCGGTGCGCGCGAGAGAGCGCGCGGGCGGCGTAGAAGCGGTCTCGCGCAGGGTTCGCCGAGCCGCCCCTGGAGGCTTCGGTGAAGAGGTCGGCGGCGCGAGGGTAGTCGGCCCGAGCGGTGTACAGCGCCCACGCGCGCACGTAGGCGAGCTCCGCGCGCGACGGCTCGGGTCCGGGAGCACCGTCCATGCGCGCGAGTTCGCGTTCGACCCGCTTCACGTCGCCCTCCTCGGCGAAGACGAGGGCGCGCGCCATGCGCTGACGGCGCGTGAGGCCCTCGCCCGCGGGACGCAGTGCGCTCAGTCGCTCATCGGCGTCCGCCGCCGCGGGCGCCGCGGGCGCCACCGTGGCCAGCCAGAGCAGATCGGCGACGGCGCTCGCTTCGTCCTTGCGGGCTTCTGCGAGGCGCGCGCGGGCGGCACGCGCCTCGGCTTCCTGGTCGCGTCTTCCCTTCTTTTCGGCCGAGGCGACCGTCACGGCGCGCTCCACCGTGACCCGAGCCTTGTCCAGATCGCCCGCGCGCTCGAACGCCAGCGTGGCGCGCACCAGCGACGCCGCGTCGCTTCGGCCGGCGAAGTGGGCCGCAGCCGCAGCATGCGGCCCCACCTCGAGCTGCGCGGCGGCGCGAAGCTCGGCAATGTCGTCGACGACGATGGGGAGGTGCTTCTCCAGGTCGGAGAGCTCCTGCACGACGCGCGCGTGATCACCGAGCGCGTGGGCGATGCGCGCGCGGGCGTATCGCACCTCCGCGCTCTTCCGCTCGGACTCGCCCAGGGCGTCGATTCGTCGCGCCGCGGTCTCGTGGTCGCCCGAACGCACGGCGTCGGCGAACGCGCGCACGGTACCGGCATCGGGCGCCGCGGCCGGCGGGGGCGTGGTCGCGGGGGCGATGACGGACGACGTGCTCGCCAGGGGTGCGGCGCTCGGTGAGCAGGTGGTGCACGCGCCGAGGGCGAACGCCATCGCGACCGCGCCGGCGAATACGCGCCTCGACGTGGCGTGCGACGGTGGATGGGCGATGGTGGCGGTCATGTCGCGTACCGCCGGCGCGATCCCCGCGACGTCGAGCCCGCCGTCTCGGAGCACGCCGACGTTCGACGGTCTAGCAAGCGCGGCCGGACCGTCCAACTTTTGCTCTCGACTTCGCCTTCGGCACCGTGGGCGCGGCCGCGGTGGCCTTCCTGCGCGCCCCGGCGCTCGAACTCGCCGGCGGGGATGCCTCGCTGCACCGAGGTGGCGGGCACCCGCTCAGTACCCCCAGCGGTACTCTCCGCGCAGGAGCGTCGTGAAGTACGGTCCTCCACCGAACAGGCTGCCCGGCAGGTCGTCCATGAACCCGTGATAGCGAAGCTGGGCCCCCACGCCGAAGTCTCGCTGGAGCGCATAGTCGAGCCCGATGACGAGCCCAGCCCCGGCCTGATGCGGCGATGAAACGGGGCGCGGCCCGGAGAATCGATAGTACCCCGCCAGGACGCCGAAGTACGGAACCCACTCGACGACGTCGAGCTTGTACGCGATGCCGGCCGAAGCTGAGGTGAGCAGGGTCCGATCGCGCTCGACCAGGGAATGGGACGACGCGACGACGTCGGCCATGACGTCGAACATGTCGGACACCCCGTACGCGCCGTGAACGCCGAACGCCGGTGACGAGAACGCTCCCTGGAACTCCGTCAGCCCCGCGAGACCCACGCCGGCTCCCACGCGCCACTGCCGCTCGAAGGCCTCGGCGCGCAGGCTCGACAGCAGGGCGACGCACGCGGCGGCCGCGGCGATCAACCGAAAGGGCGGACGCATCGACGACCCCTGCGTAGTTCGCCGCGAAAGCCCCGGCAAGGAACGGTGATGGTCCGCGTGGAAACCAGGCCGGGGCGCGGGATGGCCCTACAGCATGCTGACCGGATCGACGTCGAGCGCGACGTGGACCCTGCGATCGACCGGTGCGCGAGCCACCGCGAGGAGCGCGGGGCGCATGGCCCTGCGGACTTCGGCGCGCACCATGAAACGGAAGCGCCAGCGGTTCCTGAGTCGCGCGAGCGGCGCGGGCGCCGGGCCCAGGATCTCCGCGCCGGCGCCCGCGGCCACGCGCGCCACGCGCGCCAGACCTTCGGCAGCGTCGCGCGCGACGGCTTCGTCCAGGGCATCGACCCGGACGAGGGCGAGGTGCGCGTAGGGCGGGTAGCGGAGCTCGCGTCGATCGATCGTCTCTCGCGCCAGAAAGCCGTTCACGTCGTGACGACTGGCCAGCACGATGGCCGCGTGCTCCGGAAGCCGCGTCTGGATGATGACCGTCCCGGGCGTGTCGCCGCGTCCCGCGCGCCCTGCCACCTGTACCAGGAGCTGGAACGTGCGCTCCGCCGCGCGGAAATCGGGCATCGACAGCGCCGCGTCCGCGTTCAGCACGCCCACGAGGGTGACCGCCGGAAGGTCGTGGCCCTTGGTGACCATCTGGGTGCCCACCAGCACGTCGATTTCGCGGTCGCGCATGCGGTCGAGGACCTTCTCGCTCTTCGCGCCCGCAGCAACGTCGCGATCGAGCCGCCCGATGCGCGCCGCCGGGAACGCCTTCGCGAGGGCGTTCTCGATGCGTTCCGTCCCCGCGCCCTCCTGCGCGACTCGATCGCTCTTGCAGTGTCCGCAGCGCCCACCGAACGGCGCCTCGAAGTCGCAGTAGTGGCAGCGCACGACGTGGCGGGCCCGGTGGTACGTCAGGGCGACGGAGCAGGCGTCGCACTCGGCGACTCCACCGCACTCGTCGCAGACGATGCTGGGAGCGAAGCCGCGCCGGTTGAGGAAGAGGATGGCCTGCTCCCGGGCCTTCAGAACGCCCTCGAGGGCGCGGTGCAGCGGAAGACTCAGCAGGCGTTCGTTGGTGGGACCGGGGCCGGCCCGTCGCAGGTCGATGATCTCCACGCGAGGCAGGAGCGCCGTGGTCCGGGCGCGGTCGGGGAGATCGAGCTTCGTGATCCGTCCGCGCTCCGCGAGCGCCACCGACTCGAGGGAAGGAGTGGCCGAGCCGAGCACGCAGACGGCACCCGCACGGTGCGCGCGCAACAGGGCCATGTCGCGCCCGTGGTAGCGCACGCCGTCCTCTTGCTTGAACGACGAGTCGTGCTCCTCGTCCACGCAGAGCAGCCTGAGGCCCTCCACGGGCGCGAAGAGGGCCGACCGAGCTCCCACGGCGACGCGTAGCGCACCGGCGCGTAGCTGCTTCCACATGGCGTGGCGCTCTCGATCCGACAGGCCGCTGTGCAGCACCGCGATGGCGTCGCCCAGACGAGCGCGGAAACGGGACACGAGCTGCGGAGTCAGCGCGATCTCCGGGACCAGGACGATGGCGCCGCCGCCGAGCTCCAGGCAGCGGGCCGCCGCGCGCAGGTAGACCTCGGTCTTGCCCGAGGCGGTGACACCGTGGAGCAGGAAGGCGCCCCCCGCCCCGGACTCCAGGGGCGCCCGGATCGCCTCGACGGCGCGGGCCTGGGGCTCCGTCAGGTCCGGCGGGACGTCGCGGTTGGCCGGAGCGGCGAAGTACGGATCGACGTCCAGCTCTGCGCTCGTGACCTCGACGACGCCCTGGGCCGCGAGCCGCTTGACGACGCTCCGAGCGTTGCCCCACGACCTCGCCAGGTCGCTCACGAGGCACGGACCCCGCTCGGACAGGTGGCCGACGATCTCGGCCGCTTGACCGCGGAGGCGCGTCGAATCGACGGAGGATTCGGCGAGACGCACCGACTGCACGAGCCTGCCGCCGACCGCCTTGACCTTCGCCGAGCCGAGCGCGGTGGCGCCGCCGAGCGCTCGCGTCGTGCGCCGCTCCACGGCGGGCAGCGCCAGACGCATCACCTCGCCGATGGGGGCGACGTAGTACCTCGCCACCTCCACCAGGAAGGAAAGCAGCTCGTCGGGTACCACGGGTTCGTCATCCACGACGGCCCGGACCGGGCGGAGCTTCCCCACCTCGATCTCGGGCTCGCGATCCTCAACGTCCAGCACGACCCCGAGGACGCGCCGGCGGCCGAAGTCGCAGAGCACGCGCGCGCCGCGAACCACACCACGCGCCTGCGCGGGCTCGACCCGATACGTGAACGCCTGCCCGAGCGGCACCGGCACGGCCACGCGCGCGAGGAGCATGGGGGCGTTGTAGCAACTCTCCGTGGCCGCGGCCGCGGTCTTCAGCGCAGCGTCAGTGCGGCGACGATGAACAGGACGCCCGCCGCGACGAGCGCGACGACCCAGAGCGTTCCACGGGGCGACGCACCGCGGGTCGGGGTCGTCACCATCGCCTGCAGCGACGCGGGCGGCGGCTCCATGGGCGCGGGGTGAACGGTCTCCACGGGTTCGCTCGCGGACGGCGGCGGAGGAGGGTCGGCCACGCGAGGCGGCGGAGCGAGCGGCGCGAGGGACAAGAGCGGTCCTCGGTCGATCGCCTTGGCGGCGCGCTCGCGCGCGCTCCTGCGCTCGACGATGGCCGACCCGAAGTGCGTCATCATCCACTCGCCGAAGCGGAGCGGACTGACGACCAGACCGCCGGCCACGACGTAATCCTCCAGGTCCTTCAGCATGGCGCGCGCCGACTCGTACCGGTCGTCCCGCTTCCTGGCCAGCGCGCGAGCGACGATGGCGTGGAGACGCGCTTCGTCCGGCGCCCCGCGGGCCGGCAGCGGGGGAACGAACGCCGTCGTCGCCTGGGCCAGGGTCGGCGCCTTTCCGCCCTCGCCCTTGTACATTCGCCGACCGGCACAGAGCTCCCACAGGATGATGCCCGCCGCGAAGACGTCGCTGCGTGCGTCGAGGTCGTCGCCGCGCGCAGCCTCCGGGCTCATGTAGCCCGCCTTGCCCTGCACCGCGTCCGCGGGAAGCTGGTCACCTGCGCCGATGGCTCGCGCGATTCCGAAGTCACAGATCTTGACCTCGCCGTCGAAGCTGATGAGCACGTTCGACGGCGACACGTCACGATGCACGATGCCCAGCGGGCGCCCTTCGTCGTCGTTCTTGCGGTGCGCGTAGTCGAGCCCACGCAGCGCCTCGAGGACGACCAGCAGCGCGTACTCGAGGGGGAGGGGGATCTTGTCCTTCGAACAGCTCCGCAAGAGTTCACGGAGATCGAACCCCTCGACGTATTCCATCGCGATGAAGAGGCGCCCGTCCTCGCGGCCGAGATCGATGACCTGCGCGACGTTGCCGTGATTCAAGCGTGCGGCGAGCTTTGCCTCGTCGATGAGCAACTTGCTGAACTCGTCGCTGCTCGAAAGGATGGGAAGGATCTGCTTGACGACGACGAGCCGCTGCGCACCGAAGCCCGAGCTGGCGCGCGCCAGATAGATGCGGGCCATGCCGCCCTCACCGATCTTGTCGAACAAGAGGTAAGGGCCGAAGCGGCGCGGAAGGGGGTCGTTCTCCGACACTTCCGACCCGGGGGGAGCCACGGCGGGTTGATGGCAGTCGCCGCCGGTGGGGTCAAGGTAGAACTGGGGGAACCGTGACGCTGGTCGTGTCGCTGCTCGTCCTCGCGGTCCTGGCCGTGCCGCTGGTCGTCTCCATCGCCCGCTCGACGGAGCTGTTCGTGCTGCGGGTCGAGGACGGCACGCTCCACTTCGTGCGTGGGCGTATGCCGCCGCGTCTCCTCGAGGAGCTTCGGGACGTCGTCCGTCGAAGTGCGATCCGGAGCGGGACGATCAAGGCGGTCGTGGAGGATGGCGCCCCGCGAGTGACGGCGACGGGCCTCGGCGAAGGAGATCTGCAGGCGGTCCGGAACGTCGTGGGCACGTTCCGCTTGGCGCAGATCCGCGCGGGCCGAAGGCCACCGTGAGGGGACACGACGGCCCTCCCGCCGCCGACGCGAATTGACGCGGTCGGTGCCCGAGATTACCCGCTCGGCGCAGTGGCCCTGGTCGTACAGAAGTTCGGCGGGACGTCCGTCGGCACGCTGGAGCGAATGGCGAACGTCGCCGATCGCGCGCTGCGGACCCAGCGCGACGGCAACGACGTGGTGCTCATCGTGAGCGCGATGGCCGGCGAGACCGATCGCCTGATCGACCTGGCCGGACAGATCTCGACGACGCCGAGCACCCGCGAGCTCGACGTCCTGCAGTCCACCGGCGAGCAGGTCAGCGCGGCGCTGACGGCGATGACCATCCAGAAGCTCGGCGGTGCCGCGCGGAGCCTCCTGGGGCACCAGGTCCGGATCCACACCGACGCCGTGTTCACCAAGGCGCGGATAAGGACCGTGGACGGCTCCCGCGTCCGCGAGACCCTGGCCTCGGGCCAGATCGCCGTCATCGCGGGCTTCCAGGGAGTGGACGGCGACGGCAACATCACGACGCTGGGCCGCGGCGGGTCCGACACTTCTGCGGTCGCCATCGCTGCGGCCATCGAGGCAGACGTCTGCGAAATCTACACCGACGTGGACGGTGTCTACACGACGGATCCCAACGTGTGCCCCGCGGCACGGAAGATTGACCGGATCAGCTACGAGGAGATGCTGGAGCTCGCGTCACTCGGCGCGAAGGTGCTCCAGATACGGTCGGTGGAGGTTGGCATGAAACACGACGTTCCCATCCACGTTCGATCGTCGTTCAGCGATCGACCAGGTACCCTCGTGACGAACGAGCAGGGCCTCGAGGCGGTCACCGTCACCGGAATCGCGTTCGACAAGAAGGAAGCCAAGGTTCAGCTCATCAACGTGCCCGACCGTCCCGGCGTGGTCGCGGACGTCTTCGGCGCCCTGGCGGACGAGAACGTCGTCGTGGACATGATCATCCAGAGCCCGTCGCGCGAGCAGGGCTCGACCACGGACGTGACCTTCACGGTGCCCAAGACCGATCTCGCGAGAGTGCGCGACCTCATCGAGCACCGAGCCCGCGACGTCGGCGCCAGCGCCATAGAGTACGACAACGACCTGGTGAAGGTGTCCATCGTCGGGCTCGGCATGCGCTCCCACGCGGGCGTCGCGTCGCAGATGTTCCGAATCCTGGCGCGCGAGGGGATCAACATCCACGCCATCAGCACGAGCGAGATCAAGGTCAGCTGTCTCATCTCCGCGCGCTACACGGAGCTGGCGGTCCGCGCCCTGCACGAAGGCTTCGGCCTGGACAGGGGCACCCCCAGCTCACCGCCCCCGGCGCAGTGACCCGCCGGGTCGCACCGCGCGCCCCGCTCCGAGCGTGATATAGCCTCGACCCATGCGCCACGAACCGATGGGCCCCGTGCCGCTCCGCGCCGTCGGCGGCGTCGGGGCCGTCAAGTCCACGATGGAGACGGTGCCCGACTGGAAGTACGCGCCGACGAAGGACGAGCTCCCGCCACGGTGCCAGACGGCCAAGAGCACGATGCAGTTCTTCCAGCCGCCCGCATCCGCGGCGAGCTGACCGGGGTCTCGGGGTGGGATCGTGTCGCCGCTGACCGCGTACGTCGTCGAGACCGTGGTCTCGCTGCTGGCGATCCTCGCGCTCGCGGTCCTCGTGCTCTTCGGAGCGCGCCGCCTGGGAATCGGGAGGCCCTCCGGCCCGCTGGCCCTGGTGGGGCGCTTGCCCCTCGACGGTCGCCGCGCGGTCTACCTCGTGCGGGTCGGGACCCGCGTGTACGTGCTGGGCGCGAGCGAGGCCGGCCTCGCGAAGATCGGAGAGACGTCCGAGGACGCCCTGGGAGCCGTCGAAGCGACGGCAACCACGCCGACGTTCGCGCGCGCCCTCGAGCGGGCCATCGGCAAGGCGGAGCGGCCCCGCGACGCCGTCGTTGCAGCGCAGCCTGGCGAGCCACCGGAGGACGACCGTGCCAAGACTTCGTAGCCTCGTCGCGACGACCCTGGCCGCCGTGGCGGCGCTGAGCCCCGCCGTCGCGCTCGCGCAGGCCCAGGGTGCCGCCCCCGACGACGCGCTCTCGCGCCCCATGGTTCTGGTCGTGGCGCTCGCGTTCGCGACGCTCCTGCCGTTCGCGTTCATGACGCTCACCGCGTTCGTGAAGATCTCGACGGTCCTTCAGATCGTCCGGGGTGCCATCGGCGCGCAGAACGTGCCTTCGAACACCGTGATCATGGCGCTGGCGGGGTCCCTCACGCTCCTAGCCATGGCGCCCGTGGGCTCTCGCATCGCCGCCCGGGGCGGCGCGCTCTTCGAAGCCAAGGCGCTCGCCGACACGAGCGCGCTCGTCACGGGGGTCATCGACGCGACGCGCGAGCCGATGCGCGCGTTCCTGAAGGCGAATGCTTCGGCACGCGAGCGCAACCGGTACTACGAGCTCGCACGCAGCACGCGCCCAGAGGCAGAGCGAGAAGACGTCGGGAGGGATGACCTCGTCATCGTGATCCCCGCCTTCGTCACCACCGAGCTCATGGAGGCGTTCGCGCTCGGGTTCGCAATCTACCTGCCGTTCCTGGTCATCGACCTCGTCGTCTCCAACGTGCTGCTCGCTCTGGGCATGCAGATGATGAACCCGACCCAGGTGAGCCTGCCGTTCAAGTTGCTCCTGTTCGTCGCCATCGACGGCTGGGGACTCCTCGCGCAGGCGCTCGTCGCGGGGTACCTGGTCGAGTAACCAGCCGACGCGACCCCGACCGCTCACTCGAAGAAGAGCACTTCGCGTTCCCCATGCTGCGCCACGAGGTCGTCCACGTGGGACAGGAACGCGCGGCGCTGCTTGTCCAGGACCCGCAGCCGTGCGTGATCACGTGCCGTGGGATCGCGGAAGAGCCAGCCGCCGACGCGCTTCACGTCGAGCGCTCGCACGGCCGCGACGAACTGCCGACTGAATCGCTGCACGAGCCGAAGCCGCTCGAGCACCACGGGATGCGGTGACGTCTGGAAGGCTGCTCCGTTGTCGATCGACAGGAGGCGCCCGTGGGACACGTGGCAGTTGGCGCCGTGGAGCTTCTCGAGCCCGCTGAACCTGTCCCAGTTCGTCGCGAGGAAGTCGAACGAGATCATGTTGCTGATCTGCCTCGCGAGTTCGCGCTGGGTGACGCCCTCGAGGTGGAAGCGCAGCACGCCGTGGAGCTTCTGCGACCCGCGCGTGTGATCGGCGGTGTACGCGCCGATGGCGGGCGCTTCCCACGCCACGGCGCCCGCGTCGCCGCCCAGCGTGAGCCAAGGCTGCCACACCTCCGTTCGCTCGATGGGCAGCTGCACGAACGCCGGGACCCATTCCTCGAGCGCCCCGTGGATCCAGTCCACGCCGTCCGAGGAGGTGACCTCCAGGTCGGCGAAGTTGTCCCTCGCGTACTTGGCCTGCTTTTCGTCGTCGATCTCGGCGTAGAGGGCGTCGAAGGTCTCGCGGGACAGCACGACGTGCTCGTTGTACGCGACGTCGAACGAGCAGCGAACGAGAGGGCAGAGGCGGAACGCCGCGATCTCGGCGCGAAAGTCGCTCTGCTTTCGAGCCTGGGCGGGCTTGAACGCACCGAGCGGCAGCTCGCCCGTCCCCATGAAGCGGAGGGTCACGGTGCTGCCGCCGCCCAGAGGCTTGATCGCCACCACTTCACCGTCGCGTTCAATCAGGCGCGGAGGCGGCGCGTACAGCGGATTGTCCCTCAGGGAACGCTCGATCAGCACCCCGAAGCGCGAGTGATCGGGGAACCGCCGCTCACCCTCGATGAGGATCTCCGTCGCGAACTCCCACTCGTGATCCCGCGTGAGCGCGCGGGCGCGCTTCTCCACCTGAGCGGCGTCCGCGGACTCCCGACCTCGCACCGCGCGGAGCTCCGCGAGGGACGCCCACTTCGGGGCTGCGCTCGGATCCTTCGCGGTCGCCCTGCGGGGTGACCCTGCCGCTTTGGGCTGCGGAGCCACCTTCGGCGCCTCGACGGCAAGTCGCGGCGAGCTCGCGGCGGGCTCTTCCCTCCGCGCCGGGCCGTCGGGCGGGACCGAACCGGCCTGCGTCGCCCGCAGCGCGCCGCGGGCCGCGGACTGGGACGGCGCTGCGGAGGCGGCGCTACCGGGACGCGGTTCTCGCCGGCATCCCGCGAGGACGACGAGGCTCGCCGCGAGGGCGACGACGGCGAGGAAGCCGTGCACGGCGGCAACGCTACTCGCGTCTCGCACCGCGGCGCAGGCGGCCGGGCGCGGCGCCCGCACAACCTCGCGGGCCCAGCGTGGCAAGCAGACTGGAAAGTTCGCGCGAACCGGCTCGCCGCACGAGCGAGCCCAGAAAGTCTCCATGTCAGCTTAGTGACTAAGCTACTATCTCATACATGACCTCGCGTTCTCGATGCGCAAGCGACGGGAAATGCTGGATTTTATTTGACTCGCTCTGGGCCGAGCAGGCCTGCGCGGCCCTCGTCGTGGTGGCGGTGACGGCGTGTGGCAGCGCGCCCTCGCCAGACGACGGGCCAGTGCTGGCGGGCATCGGTGCCGCGGCGGGCGCCGCCGGGACCATGGCCGGCTCGGGCGGGTTGCCGGGCGGCGCGGGTGGGCACGCCGGAACCGCCGCGACAGGGGGCAGTTCGGGTTCGGGTGGCGCGGGGGGGACGCTCGCGACCGGCGGTGCAGCCGGCGCTGGCGGCATCGCCGGGGCCGCTGGTGCGGGCGGCGCCCCACCCGCGCAGGCGCCCGTCGGCTGCGTGACGACGGTGGTGACCGGCCATCACGTCTTCCCGTGCGGAGGCCTCTCGTTCGACGTGGAAGTACCGACCCAGTGCGCCGGCGCCTCGTGCGGCGTCGTGCTGGACGTGCACGGCGGCTCGATGTCCGCCGCCCAGGAGGACAACAACACGCGCATGCGCGAGCTCGGCCGACTTCACGGGTACGTCGTGATCCAGCCCAACGCGATGGGCGGCATGTACCGCGAGGGCGTGGACGACGTGGCGCTGCATCAGTTCCTGCTGGACGCGATGGCGAGCTTCGCGATCGACGAGAAGCGCGTTCACGTCACCGGGTTTTCGCAGGGCGGGTTCATGACGTGGCGCTTCATCTGCAACCACGCCGCTCTCATCGCATCTGCCGCGCCGGGCGCCGCGGGCGTGGGCGGAGCGTTCGAAGGCAACGGCTGCGCGTTCGCGGGGGCACAGATGCCGCAGGCTCCCATGGCGATACTGCACCTGCAGGGCCGGCGCGACGCGCTGGTCAAGTACGAACGGGGCCTGGCGCAGCGGGATGCCGTGATCTCCGGCTGGGGCATGGGGAGCCCGACCGTCGTCGCGGGCGACGCCACGTTCACGAGGACGCGATGGGTGAACACCCAGGGGGCGGTCTACGAGTTCCTCGACCACGACTACTCCACGGATGCCGGCTTTCTTGGCATCTTCCTCGGGGGCCACTGCTACCCCGGAAGCATGGACCACTCGCCGTCGGAGCCCGGGCAGCTCATGGGCTACGGTTGCAAGGGCGCCAACTCCTTTCACTGGGGGAACGACGTCATGCAGTTCTTCATCGCGAATCCAAAGCCATGACCGCAGATGGCTTCGCAGCGGAGCACGCGGAATGAGGCGCGCCGCGCCCTCCGCAACGACGCTCGGCGCGATCGCCCGTGCCGCGAAGGGGACCCGGCCGCGCGCCGCGGTCCGGACGCACGATCGCGTCATGCACGCGCTAGCGCGGCGCATCTTCGCGCGAGACATCGCACCCGGCGCCGCGCTTCCTTCCGAAGCGGAGCTCGCGCTCGCGTTCGGCGTGTCGCGCACGAGCGTCCGGCAGGCCGTCTATCAGCTCGAGGAGCTCGGACTCGTCCGCGTCCGCCAGGGCCGCGCCACCGAGGCGCTCGATCCGGACGACGCGATCGATCTGCGAGTGCTGGCGCTGTCCGTCGAGCTCGCGGCGCACGGCGCCCGGGACACGCGCGACCTGGCCGAACGCGTGATCCTGCACGTCGGCGACGCACTCGAGCTCGCGGAGCGGCGAATTCGCGACGACGAGCTCGACGAGTTGGACGCGCTCCTGGACGCCTGGGAAGATCGCGGCCGCCGCGACGCCGAGTTCCCCGACCTGGAAGCGAGCTTCTACACGCTCGTCGCGAAGGCGACCCGGAACGGCGTGTTCTACAGGGAGACCAGGTGGTGGTTCCGGTTCCTCCAGGAGAAGACCCTGGACCTCGAGTCCTTCAAGAGTCCCCCCGCCGCTCGCTTCGCCCTCTGCCGGGACCTGGCGCAGCGGCTCAGAGCCCGGTCCGGGGCCGCGGCGGTGTATCGGGAGCGGGCTCGCTTCGCCATCGAGGCGATGCTTCCGCCCGTCGGCGACTGAGAGCGACGCGCGGAGAGCGGGCGGTACGCGAGCGTCCGGGCACCGGCTTCCGGGGACTTCGCGGCGCGTGGGGGCTTGGGACCACGGCGGGGCGGACGGGCGACCGGGCCGCCGCTCCGTCCGTGGTACCTTCTTGCAGTGGTGGAACCTCGCGGAAGGTCGCTCCGTCGCACCGGAGCCGTGCTGGCGGCCGTCGCCGGGCTGGTCGCAGGAAGCTGCGGTGGCAGCACGGGGGACTCGGGCGGATCGGCGCCCTGCGACGACGAGCTCTCGGGACAGTGCGGCAAGTCTTGCACCCTGGACTCGGAGTGCGGTGTTGGGCTTCACTGCGGCGGCAAGGGCGAGTGCACGGCGGAGTGCGTCGACGGGGGCGGCGACTGCAAGTCGGGGGAACGCTGCGACGCGACGGGTCGGTGCGTGGACGGGGGAGGGCTCATCCCGAACCTGGACGGCGGGACCGGCGGGTTCCCTTCGGGCGACGCGTGCGTCGCGTTCAACGTCGGCTTCGAGAAGCAGATCCCGACGGTGGTCCTGCTGATCGACCAGTCGGGCAGCATGCGAGAGGACTTCGGCGGCAAGCCGCGCTGGGACGCCGTTCGCGACGCGCTCATGGACACGTCCACCGGGCTCGTCAGGCAGCTGCAGGACGACATCCGCTTCGGCCTGGCTCTGTACACGAGCCAGAACGGGAACGAGGGTGGCGAGTGCCCCATGCTGACCGAGGTCGCCATACAGCTGGGGAACTACTCCGCCATCAACGCGGCGATGCAGGCCGCAGGCCCGGAGGACGAGACACCCACCGGTGAGAGCCTGGCCCTGATCACGCCGGACCTGGCCGCCTACCCCGAGCCGGGCGACAAGGTCGTCGTGCTCGCGACCGACGGCGAGCCGGACACCTGCGCCGAGCCGAACCCGCAGAACGGACAGCCCGAGGCCGTTCAGGCGGTGGAGAACGCTTTCGACGAGGGCATTCGCACCTACGTCATCAGCGTGGGCAGCGGCGTGAGCGACACGCACCTGCAGGATCTGGCCAACGCGGGCCTCGGCCGCCCGCTCGACGGCTCCAACGACGCCCCGTTCTACGTCGCCGACGACCAGGACCGCCTGGCCGACGCCTTCCGGGAGATCGTGAACGGTGTCCGTTCGTGCGTCTTCGACCTGGCCGGCTCGGTGAAGATGGAGGAGTGGGGCAGCGGCGTCATCGTCCTCGACGGTGACACGCTGGAGTACCAGACGGACTGGCGCATGAGGTCCGGAACCGAACTGGAACTCCTGGGCGAGGCCTGCGAAACCATCAAGGACGGAAGCCACAACCTCGACGTGCAGTTCCCCTGTGGGTCGGTGCAGCCGGTCCCGCAGTAGGCGCCTCGGGTGACTCCGGCCCCCAGCCTCGCCGGCGTCGAGCGCCACTCAATCACCGTTCGCGGTGTGCGTCTTCACGTCGCCGAAGCGGGAACCGGACCGCTGGTCGTCCTGCTCCACGGATTCCCCGAGTCCTGGTGGTCGTGGCGCCACCAGCTCGTCGCGCTGTCGAACGCGGGCTATCGCGTCGTCGCGCCCGATCAGCGGGGGTACGGGGACAGTGACGCGCCAGACATCATCGACGCCTACGACCAGGTCGAACTCTCCGCCGACGTGGCCGCGCTGATCGAGGCCCTCGGAGAGTCGCGTGCCGTCGTGGTCGGTCACGACTGGGGCGCCCCCGTGGCGTGGCACACTGCGCTGCTCCATCCGGATCGCGTTCGTGCCGTCGTCGGCCTGAGCATTCCGTACGGCGGTCGCCCGAAGGTCTCGCCGCTCCAGAGGATGCGCGAGACCTTCACGGATGCGTTCTTCTACATGCTCTACTTCCAGACGCCCGGGGTGGCGGAGGCCGAGATGGAAGCCGACGTGCGCCGGTCCCTGCGCCACATGCTGTACACCTGGTCCGGAGATGCACCGGCGGGTCTCGCGTTCGCGCCGAAGCCCGCCTCGGCGCGCTTGCTCGACGGTATGCAGGAGTTCGACGCGTTCCCGGCGTGGCTCGAGCCGTCGGACCTCGACGTCTACGTGGCGCAGTTCGAAAGGTCCGGCTTCCGCGGCCCGCTGAACTGGTACCGCAACTTCGATCGCAGCCACGCGCGCACGACGCAGCTCGACGGGGCCAAGGTCACACAGCCCGCGCTCTTCGTCGCCGGCGCCAGCGACCCCGCCTTGCTGATGAGCGCAAAGGGCGTGGCGCGCATGTCCGAGTACGTCCCACGCCTCGCGAAGAGCGCCGTCCTGCAAGGCGCGGGGCACTGGATTCAGCAGGAGCGACCGGGTGAAGTGAACACCCTGCTCATCGAGTTCTTGAACGGACTTTGAGGGGACGCTCACCCCGCGCGGGCAACCGCCGTGGTATCCCTGGCGCGTGCGCTTTCTTCGCAAGGTCACGGTCGGCGTGATGCTCGCCGCGGCGACGCCCTGTTGTGCGAAGAAGCAGACCAAGGGCCCCGTGGTCCTTCCGGCGTACGAACAGGATCCGCGAGACCGTCGCGCCATGGGTCGCCACGCGGAAAAGCTCCTGGCCGAGGCGCACGGCCTGTCTCGGGAGAAGAGGTACGCCGACGCAGCGCGTTTCGCCATGGAGGCGCTGGGCTATCGCGCACAGGTGGTGGGGAACTTCAGCGCCGACATGGTGCCGACCTTGATCTGGGTCGGGGACGCCCTCATCCGAGACGGCCAGTACGACCTGGCGTTCCAGGTGATCCGTCGGGCAGAGCGCGTGGCGAGCACCAACGGCTGGTCCGAGATGTCGATGGCCGCGAACCGACGCCTGGGGCTCCTCATGAAGCTGCGCTCCGGATCCGCCATCGGCGACCTCGACGACCTGCTGGCCCTCGAACCGCCCCCGCTCGCGCGCGCCGCGGAGCGACCTACACCGGCGCCGGCACCGGCGGCGACGAGCCCTGCGCCGTCGGGCTTCTCGGACGCGCCGGTGGTCACCGAGGGCCACGTCGAGAACGCCGCCGCCGTCGTGGCGGCGCTCCGCATGCGCTTCGGCGAGTGCTTCGCGAGAGGGCTCGCGGAGAACCGCGGCATGGGGGGGCGCATCGACCTGCGGCTGCAGATCGACGCGGAAGGACGCGTGTCCGCGCTCGCCCACTCGCACACGGGCGACCTGTCGCAGTGGGTGATCGACTGCGTCAGATGGGTCGCCGGCCAGGCGCGCTTCTCCCGGCCCCCTACCGGTCGAGCCGAGCTGAGCTTTCCCGTGAACTTCGAGCGCCAGCGCAGGTGAAGCGGTGCGTCGTCAGCAGTTGTCGCAGGTACAGGTCGAGCCCGGCACGCAGTCGAGGTTGCATGCCGCCCCGGTGCACGTGACGTTGCACGTCGAGTTTCCGTCGCAGGTGACGTCGCAGCCGCCCGTGGGGCAAGCGATGTCGCACGTCGAACCGTTGTCGCAGTCGAACGCGCAGCCGCCGCCCTCGCACGTGTAGGTGCAAGCGCCGCCGTCGTCGCAGTCGAGCTCGCAGTTGCCGCCCTCGCATCCGGCTTCGCACGCGCCGAAGCACTCGACCTTGCAGTCTCCGGCGGGGCACTCGTAGCTGCACACGTCCCCCATGGCGCAGGAGCACTGGCCCGCACACGTGGTCGCGCCCCCCGAACCTGCCGCGCCAGCGGCCGCGCCACCCGTACCCGCCAGACCCGCCGTTCCCGATCCCCCGAGGCCTCCCGCCCCGCCAGCGCTGCTGCCGGCCGCGCTCGTTCCGGCGACACC
The DNA here is from genome assembly GCA_964487605.1 of uncultured Polyangiaceae bacterium. Lineage (GTDB taxonomy): Bacteria > Myxococcota_A > Polyangia > Polyangiales > Polyangiaceae > JAJDAH01. The sequence goes on along the minus strand of CAZARU010000002.1, from coordinate 57,394 downwards.
GCCGGACCCAGCACCCGACGAGCCGCCCGCCCCGGTCGCCCCGGATCCGGTGCCTCCCGTGGCACCGGTCCCGGAAGCGCCTCCGCCGCTCGCCCCCGCCGAGGCGTCGGAGCTCGACCCGCCAGAGCCACCGCTGCCATCCCCGGCACCCGAGTCCTGCTTGCCGTTGGAGGCGTCGAAGGGCTCGTCCTCGTCCGAACCGCAGCCGGCGAACACCACGCCAGCGATCCCCAGGAGCACGAAAGCGTGTCGTAGCGAAGTCATGTTGCCTCCTCGAATCGTCGTCCGGCGCCCTTCCCCACGCGCCACCCGCCGAGTATGCGCGCACGGCACCGCCGCGGCAAACGCCCAAGGCGCCGAGGCGTCCCTCGGCTCAGATGAAGGCCCGAACCACGAGGTCCACGAGAGGCGGCACCGCGTCCGAGACGTTCGCCTCGTCGCCTCGATCGAGGTGGTCCATGCCGACGGCCTCGATTCCCGCGACGAGCGCGAGGATCGTCGTGTCGTCCGGCGCGCGCGACGCGACGCCCGAAGCGTGCGCCGCTCGGACTCCGTCGCGGATGAGCGCGGCGAAGCGCGCGACGGTTCGGGCGTGGCGCCCGGCGTGCCCGGGCCCAACGGCGCGGATCTCGCGATGCAGGACGCGCGCCAGATCCGCGAACCGAGCGTACATCTCGAGGTACGCCGCTATCCCTGCCCGAAGCCGCGACACGGGGTCGGTGGCCGCGGCAACTCGGCGCTCGACGTGGCCAAAGAGGACGTCCACGGCAAAGTCGTACACGCCGAGCAGCGCGTCGGAGAGATCCGCGAAGTGCTCGTAGAACGTGCGACGACTCATTCGTGCGCGCCGTACGATCGAACCCACCGACGCGTTCGCGAAACCTCGCTCCGCGAAGACCTCGGCCGCCGCGGCCAGCAGGCGGCCACGCTGGTCCGCGCGCCGCTCCTCGGTGGTCAGGGACCGATCGTACCTGCCGGGACCACGGACCGACGCGCGGCGCCGCCTCGACGACGCACGGGTCATCGGTACTCTGCGGTCCGCACCAGCTCCATCTGGCCGTTGCCGCTGAACGTGGCGCCGGTCTTCGGCGAAGTGCCGTCGATGCTGATGGGACCGGAGAGGCGCATCGCAACGGGGAGGGAATCCTGAACGCGCACGGTGAGCTTGCCCCGGAGACGCAGGTCCATCGGGGGCTCCCCGCCGAGCTGCAGCGACAGGTCCACGTAGAACTCGCCGAGGGCGGGTCGGGGCGCCCCGGCGAAGGTGAACGCCGCGCTGCGAACGACCACATCGCGACCACCGTCTCCGAACATCTCCGCCGCGACCTCGGGTGGCGGCACCAGGCGCTCCCCCACCTCGACGGGCCGGTCGGGAATGAACGACGAGAACCGTGTCGTGCGCCCCAGGTTCTGATGCTCCTGACGGAGCTCCTCGAGCTCCGCTCCTTCCACCATCTTGCCGGCAGCGTCCGTGGCGACGATGACGTCGCCGCGCCGCTCGACGACGTACGTCCTGCCGACGAGCGGACTCCGCGTCGAGCGCGGTCCGGCCTCGTCCTCTTCACGCTCGGTGCGCTCGACGTACTCCACGCGCACCTTGCGGACGTCGGTGTCGGTCGCCTCGAGGACCTCGATCCTCCGCCGCTCCGATTTCTGCTGGTGTCCCCGGGGCTCGGCCACGACGCTCCCGCCGGCGGTCACTCGCATCGAGATGCGCACGGACATCTCCGAAGTGTCCTCGATCCGCGTTCCGACGCGCGGCGCGCGCTTGAGGAAGCGCACGCCCGGAGCGACGCGCTCGGCACCCGCGTCGGAGGATCCACTCGGCGGGGCAGAAGCCGCAGGCGCCGGCGAACCGCCGCACGCCGCGACCCCGAGCGCGACGAGCGCTGCGAGCGCCAGGCGGGTGACCTCGGGCCGAAAAGAGGTGGGCATGGCGCGCTGTCCGGGTGGAGTATGGCCGATGTCCGCCCGGAGGGGGCCGACGAGCCCGAGAACTCGGAGGGGAATACACGGTGCTTTCGCGGGTTCTTGGCCGTGCGGAGGCTTGCCCGCCCGCCGAACCCTCGAAGATTGACAGTGATTTCGCCCCCGCTAGGATGCGCGCCGCGCCGGCACCGCCCGCTACCGAGTTGACCTCGGCGTGGGCTCGAAGCGGCGGGGACAGCGCGGCCGCACGCCGCCCCGTCACCGGAACCCGAATCGGAGGAACAGCCCGACACCATGGCCACCGACATCATGATCTCGACGAAGTCGCTCTCGAAGCGCTTCGGCCCGGTGAAGGCACTCGACAAGGTGACCTTCGAGGTGAAGCGCGGCGAGGTCGTCGGCTTTCTCGGCCCCAACGGCGCCGGCAAGTCCACGACCATGCGCATCCTCACCTGTTTCATCTCTCCGACCGGCGGCACGGCGCAGGTCCACAGCCACGACGTGTTCGACGAGCCGCTGCAGGTACGCAGGCGGATCGGATACCTGCCGCAGCGTGCGCCGCTCTACACGGACATGAACGCCTACGAGTACCTGCGGTTCACCGCCGAGGTTCGCGGCATCGACGAGAGCACGTTCAAGAAGCGGCTCAAGAAGGTCGTCGAGGTGTGCGGGCTGGCGCAGGTGCTGGGCAAGGACATCGGCACGCTGTCACACGGCTACCGACAGCGTGTGGGCCTGGCTCAGGCGCTCATCCACGACCCGCCGATCCTGATCCTGGACGAGCCCACGAGCGACCTCGACCCCAACGAGAAGGCGGAGGTCCTCAAGTACATCAAGGAGATCGGGAAGGACCATACGATCCTCCTCTCCACCCACAACCTCGCCGAGGTCGAGGAGGCGTGCGCCCGAGCCATCATCGTCTCCAAGGGTCGTGTCGTCGCCGATGGGCCGCTCGACGAGATTCGATCGAAGCAGGGCCGCGTCCGCTATCTCGTCACGATCCACGAGAAGGAGGCCGAGAAGCGCAACGGGGCGTCCGGGCGGCCACCGACCGCGACGGAGGTCCAGGACGCGCTCAGGGCGATGACCGGCTCGAAGGGTGTGCGGGAGCTGCCGACGGACGAGACTGCCCACAAATTCGAGGTGGGCGGCGACAAGAGCGGCGACCTGCGCGCCGAGCTGTTCCGCCTCATCGTGGACAAGGGCTGGACGCTCCTCGAGCTCCGGCGCGACGAGCGCTCCCTCGACGCGGTCTTCCGCGACCTCACGCGGGGCGACGAGCGCCTCGATCGCGGCGCGGACTGGGACGCCGGCGACGATGAAGAGGAGCCGGACGACGAGGCCACCGACGATGCCGAGGACCGCGCGGACGACGGGGACGACGAGACCGAAGACAGCGACGACGACTCCGATGACGACGACGAGGCGGACGACGACGAGGCGGACGACGACGACTCCGACGATGACGACGAAGCGGACGACGACGACTCCGACGACGAAAAGAAGAAGGACTGACCCATGTCGCCCATGTTGACGATCGCGAAGCGAGAGTTTCGCTCCTACTTCGACTCACCCCTGGCCTACGTGGTCATCTGCCTGAGCTATCTGGCGCTCGGCATCGTGTTCTTCCTGGTCAGCCCGAGCTTCTGGCAGCAGGACCGCGCCACCGTCCAGACGCTCTTCCAGAAGGTGCCCTACGGCCTCTGCTTCCTGGTGGTGCCCGTCGTCACGATGCGACTCCTGGCGGAGGAGAAGCGGAGCGGCACCCTGGAGATGCTCATCACGCTGCCGGTGAAGGACAGCGACGTGATCATCGGCAAGTACCTGGGAGCGATGGGCCTCGTGCTCGTCCTCCTCTCGGCTTCACTGATCTTCCCGTTCGCGATGTTCTCGTGGCCCTGGAACCTGGGGCCGCTGGACTGGAACATGGTGTGGAGCGGCTACCTGGGCCTCGTCCTCCTCTCGGCCGCGTCGGTGGCCATCGGACTGCTCATCAGCGCCCTCTGCGAGAGCCAGGCGGTGGCGTTCTTCATCACGGTGTTCGTCCTGGGTCTTCTCTCCGTCCTGGGAGACCTGTCGGACTACCTGCCGTCCCACTGGTTCTTCGTCGCGATCAACTACCTCGGGTTCGGGCGTCACGTGGACGCCTTCGCCCGCGGCCTGGTGGACACGCGAGACGTCGTGTTCTTCATCACCGTGACCGGATTGGCGCTCGTCGTCGCGTTCCGCGCGCTCGAGCGAAGGAAGTGGGCCTGAGCCATGGCAACCGAAGACAAGCGCGCCAAAGCCGCAGCACAGACCGGCCTGTATCTGGTGGTGATCGCCGCGATCCTCGTGATCGCGAACATCGTGTCCGCTCGCGGCGCGTACGTGCGCCGCGACGTGACGAAGAACGAGCTCTACACGCTCTCGAAGGGCAGCGAGAGGCTCCTCGAGGGCCTCAAGTCGCCCATTCAGATCGACGCCTACGTGACGCGGGGACTCGCGCAGCTCGACGTGTTCGTCCGGGACCTCACCGACCTGCTGAAGGAGTACGAGCGGGCCGGCAAGGGGCAGTTCAAGTTCACGCTGATCGAGGCCAACACCGACGAGCTGCGCGAGCAGGCCAAGGAGGCGGGGCTCGAGCCGACGGCGTTCGGTGAGGCCAGCGCGACCGGAGAGGACCAGGCGTCGATCGCCTCCGGGTTCATGGGCCTGGTTTTCAAGTACGGCAGCGAGAAGGAAGTCATCCCGCGAATGGCCCCGGGGCAGAACCAGGGGCTCGAGTTCTGGATCACCAACAAGATCCGCGAGATTCGCGACAAGGCCGACAAGATCGAGCACAAGGTCGGCGTCGTCACGAACAAGGACGAGCTCTCGGTATCGGACGCCAACCTCGTCCCGAAGCAGGGGCGCGGCGGCCCGAGCATTCAATCGATCATCAACCAGGCGTTTCCCTTCTACAAGATCGAGACGGTCGATCTGAAGGACGGCGCCGAGGAGATCAGCCCAGAGCTGACGGGCCTCATCATCACCCAGCCGCGCAAGGCCTACACCGAGAAGGAGCTTCGCCGGATCGACCAGTTCTTGATGCGGGGCAACAAGTCGCTGGCAGTCTTCGCCTCCGCGGTCACCCTGAAGCCGAACGACGCGAGCATGAGCGCGACCCTGGATCTCCACGGTCTCGACACGCTGCTCGCCGGCTACGGCATCAACATGAAGAAGGACGCCGTGCTCGACTACGGCGCCCAGTTCCGTCTGGGCATCATGACGCAGACGGGCCGCATGCAGTACATCCGCCATCCCGCCATCGCGCACGTCGTCGCCGACCCGCGGTTCGAGGACGACAAGAAGCTGCTCGACACCGGCTTCGCCAGCTTCTTCCGGATGGACGAGATGGCCTTCCCCTTCCCGTCCAGCCTCGAGCTGCTGCCCGAGAAGCAGCCCGACGACGTGAAGGTCTACGCCGTCGCCCGCACGACGCCGCAGGCGTCGGTGGACACCAGCAGCACGGTAGACATGAAGATGTTCCGGGAGTGGCGTCCCTCGGGCGAGCAGGCGCAGCGCATCATCGCGGCGGTCGCCGAGGGCAAGCTCAAGGCGTCGATGGGGTCGAAGGACGACATCAAGGTGGCCGACCGCGCGCCGGAGCCGTCGCGCGTCCTGGTCGTCTCGTCCAGCCAGTTCCTGACCAATCCGTTCGCCTACGCCGGGAACGGTCCGGATCTGGGCGGACAGTTCCAGATGTTCGGCGCCATCGGCGGCGATCCGGACCTCTTGGCCGTCGCGACGCCGTACGCCCAGAAGTACCTCACGCCGACGATTCTCTCGTTCAAGAACACGCTCGACTGGATCAGCGGCGACGCGGACCTCCTCGCGGCCAGCGCGAAGCTGAACACGCTGCCGAACCTGAGCTACCGCGACGTTTCGCCCCCGAAGTTCGAGAACCTCGAGGACGAGTCCGCGATCAAGAAGGAAGAGGAGCGTTACAAGAACGAGCGGAAGACCGTTCAGAACAACGTTCAGTGGACGCTGACGCTCGGCCTCCCACTCTTCTTCGCCGCCTTCGGCGTGCTGCGCTGGCGCACGCGGGAGTCACGGCGCAACCAGGTCAAGCTCTGAAATCGGAAGTCCCCCAATGGCACTCACCACCGAAAAGAAGCTCTACGTCGCACTCGGCGTCCTCGCGGTCATGGGCGGCGGCCTGTACCTGCAAGGCAAGAAGACCGCCGAAGAGGCCGCCTCCTACACCCGGGAAGGGAGGCAGGCCGAGCTCCCCAAGATCGCCGTCTCGGAAGAGGAGGCGAAGAAGATCGACAAGGTCGTCATCTCCAAGCCCGCGGACGGGGACGGTGGCAAGGCCCTCGAAGTCACCCTCGAGAAGAAGGGTGAAGACGAGTGGGAGCTCACCGCGCCGATCAAGTACAAGGCGAACGACTCCAACGTGAAGAGCCTGACCGGAAGCCTCTCGAAGCTCGAGGTCACCGAGCTGATCGACCCTTCACCCGAGGCTTACGCCAAGTTCGGCGTCTCGGACGACAAGGCGCTGCACGTGCGGTTCTTCAAGGGCGCGGAGGCGGCCGCCGATCTGCATTTCGGAGACGGCGGCGGCCGCGGCCAGATGACGCGGATAGCCGGCAAGGAGGGCGTCTTCGGCGTGAAGGGGTATTCGAGCTACATGTACGCGCGTGACCTGAAGGGTTGGCGAGATCTCACGATCTTCAAGTTCGAGGACAAGGACGTCGTGAGCGTGGACGTCGTCAACGAGCACGGTTCGTTCGCCTTCACGAAGAAGGGCGACGCCTGGACGGGCGCGCACAAGGGACCGAAAGCCGCCGCCGCGAAGGCGATCGAGCGCTTCAAGGCGTCGAAGGTGGAGGACCTGCTGCGAGCCTACAAGACGCTCAACGCCGCCGACTTCGGCGACGACAAGAAGGCCGAGGAGATCGGCCTCGGTGAGCCCAAGGCGACGGTGACGATCAAGCTCAAGGAGGACAAGGCGACCTACGCCCTGGCCGTCGGCGACACCGCCGAGGGGTCGAACCGCTGGGTCAAGCGGAACGGCAGCGACCAGATCTTCTCGATCAGCTCCTGGGCCGCGGACTGGGCCACGGGCAACGTGGACAAGTTCCAGGAAGACGCGAAGAAGGACGAGCCGGCGCCGGCCTTGCCCGAGTGACGAACGCAGCACTCGCCGGGCGCCATCGACCTCGGTAGCATCCCGACCCTCGTGGGTCGCAACATCCTCCTCATCACCTCCGATCAGCAGCGGTACGACGCACTGCGCTGCAACGGCGGAACCGTCGCGAGGACGACGGCGCTGGACCGGCTCGCCGATGGCGGGCTCCGCTTCTCGCGCGCGCACACCCAGAGCGTGGTGTGCATGCCGTCGCGGGCGACCATGCTCACGGGCCAGTACCCGAGCACGCACGGCGTGTGGATGAACGGAGTCCCGCTGCCCGAGGACGCGCCCAGCGTCGCGCGACACCTGTCCGAGCGCGCGGGCTACCGCTGCGCGCTGTTCGGCAAGGCGCACTTCGAACCGTTCCTGGACTTCGGGCTCAGGTTCTACGAGAACCGCATGGCGACCTTGGGCGAGCACGGTCCGCATCGAGGCTTCGAGCACATGTCCCTGGCCGTCCATGGTCCGCTCGGCCCCTGGCACTACTCGAAGTGGCTTCAGGCGAACGCTCCGGGTTCCGTCGGAGGCTTCTGCCCGTCCCTGGACGGCGAGCTGCGCGTGTACGCGGGAGTCGGCGGAGACACGGGCGCGGTGCAGGTGAAGTCGAATCCCGTGGCGCGCGCCCACTACCACACCGACTGGGTCGCAGACCGCACCGTCGAGTGGCTGGAAACGCTCTCGAACGACGACGACTGGTTCGTCTGGCTCAGCTTTCCGGATCCGCACCACCCCTGGGACCCACCGGCTTCGGAGGTGCACCGGGTGCCCTGGCGCGATCTCGCCGCCCCCGCGGGGTACGCGTCGGCGCGCGGCCGCTTCCGCGAGCTGCTCGGGCAGAAGCCGAGGCACTGGCTCGGCTGGTACACGGGCGAGCTGATGACGAACTACGAGGCGCCACCGACGTTCGCCGCGGAGCGCATGACGGAGGAGAGCCTCCGCGAGATCGACGCGCTCATCCACGTCAAGAACGAGCTCATCGACGAGGCGATCGGCCGCGTGCTCGCACACCTGGCGCGGAAGGGCTGGTACGACGAGACGGACGTCTTCTACACCGCCGACCACGGCGAGATGCAGGGCGACTTCGGGCTGCTCTTCAAGGGGCCCTGTCACGTGGACGCGCTCTTGCGTCTGCCACTGCTGTGGAAACCCGCGGCATCGGCCGACGTGACGCCCGCGCTCATCGAGGCACCCGTCGGAACGATCGACCTCGCGCCCACCTTCTGCGCCATCGCGGGTGTGGACGCACCGGACTGGATGCAGGGGCAGGCGCTCCCCACGAGCCCGGCGCAAGCCGACTCCGACCGCCAGCGGGTCCTCTCGGAGTGGGACAGCGAGTACGAGGGCACCTCCGTGCACCTCCGCACCATCTTTCGAGACGGCTACACGTGCACCGTCTACGAGAAGAGCTCGCTCTACGACGGCACGGAGGGGGAGCTCTACGATCACGCTCGAGATCCTCTGCAGCACGAGAACCTCTGGGACGACCCGTCCCGGCGCGGTCTGCGCTCCGACCTCGTCGCCGACCTCCGCGATCACCTTCCCAGGGCGACCGGACCCCGATCGAAGGTCGTGGCCAACGTCTGAGGCGGAGCCCGACCGCGCTCCTTGCCACGCCGCCCCCGATGGAGCGATGCCACTGTCCGTGAACGACGACCGCCGTCCCCGACCCGCGCAGCGCTTCGCGGGCGATTCCCCGCTCCGCTCGCGCGCCACGGTGTCCGTGACGCTGGTCGCCCTCGGGCTCGCCGCGTGCGGCGCGAACCGCCCGGCAGAACCGCCGCCCCCGGCGCTGGCCCCTGCGACGGCACCGCCCGAGGCCCCGGCGGCCGATCTCCCACCGTCGCCCGCACGGCTCCTCGATGCCTTCATCGACGAGTACCTCGTGCGCTTCCCCGCCAAGGGACGCGAGCTCGGCCTGCACGAGCACGACGGCCGGATCGCGGACTACTCACCCAGCGGCATCGAGTCGGTTCGGCAGTGGCTGAAGGCGTGGCAGGAGCGCCTCTCGGCGGTCGACGCGGCCGGCGACGACGACCTGCAGCTCGACCGTGACCTCGCCATCGGTGCGTGTCGGCTCGCGTTGTTCGAGCTCGACGATCGACGGGCTCCGTCGAAGGACCCGATGTTCTACGGCGAGCTCTATGCGGTGAACGACTACCTCGATCGGGAGTATGCACCGCTCGAGCAGCGAGTGGCGGCGCTGGCCAGCCACGCGGAAGCTGCTCTGGCCCAGGTGGAGCGCCCGCGCGAGAACCTCTCGGCGCCCCTCCCGCGCGCCATCGTGGAGACGGCGATCAAGAACTATCGCGGCTACGCAGAGTACCTGCGCGGTGACGTCCGCACCCTCGTCGGCGCGGCGAAGGAGGAGGCCACCAGGCAGCGCGCGCTCGACGCCGCCGAGAAGCTCGGTGCCGCCGCGGACGCCTTCGCGACGTTCCTGCAGAAGATCGAGCTGCCGCGCGCCGACGAGAGCCACGTGCTCGGTGAAGCGAAGTTCCGGCGCCTGCTCGACGTGCAGGAAGGTCTGACCACCTCGCTGGACGACCTCTCGGCGATGGCCGAGAAGAACCTGACGGAGAATCGCCTCGCCTACGAGGCGCTCGCGCGCAAGCTGCGGCCGACTCGCCCACCCGTCGCGAAGCTCTTCTCCGAGGCCGAGCGCCTCGTCGCGCTGTCCAAGCGGTTCGTCGTCGAGAAGCGTCTCGTGACGTTGCCCGCCGACGAGCCGCTCCTCGTCCGGGAGACTCCGCCCTTCATGCGGTGGAATCAGGCATTCCTGAACGCGCCTGGCCCCTTCGAGGGCGCCGGCACGAACGCGCTCTACTACATCACCCTTCCCGATCCGAAGTGGCCCGCCAGGGAGCAGCGCGAGTACGTGCTCCCGACGGGCGTGCTCGTGGCGACCACCGTCCACGAGGCCTATCCCGGCCACTTCCTGCAGGGCCTGTGGATGCGCCGCGCCCCGACGCGTGCCCAGAAGGTGTTCGACAGCTACTCGTTCGTGGAGGGCTGGGCGCACTACGTCGAACAGCTCATGGTGGAAGAGGGCTTCCTGACGGAGGACCCGCAGACGGCGCTCGGCCAGCTTTCGGATGCCCTGCTGCGGAACTGCCGCTTCGTGGCGTCCATCGGCATCCACGCGCGTGGGCTGTCCGTAGAGGCCATGGCGCGACGCTTCGAGAAGGAATGCCACCAGGATCCCGTCACTGCCCGGGAGCAAGCGGTGCGCGGCACGTTCGACCCCGGCTACTTCGCCTACACGCTCGGCAAGGTGCAGATCCTCGATCTTCGGGAGACGGCGAAGGCCGCGCTCGGCGCGGACTTTTCACTTCAGCGGTTTCACGACGCACTCCTGTCCCACGGGGCCCCGCCGGTTCCTCTCATCCGCGCGCGCGTGCTCCGGGAGGTCGGGGCGCCCGCACGCCCGGGCCCGGAGCAGAAGCGGGCTCAGAACCACGCCGTGTCGAAGTAGACTTCCGGCCGCGGGTTCGCGACACCCCCGATGTCGTCGATCCAGGTGAGCAGGACGTTGGTCCCTGCCGGCGCCCCGTATATCTGCGCGAGGTTCGCGATGGGGTCGGCGTGCTCGAACACCACCTCCTGGCCCGCCGCGAGGTCGTCGCCGAGGGGGGCCACCATGAGCTGGATCCGGCCCGTCGAGAGGTCCGCCGAGTACGTTCGGTGGTCGGCCCAAGCGAGCACGCCGCCGTGCTCGGAGTGGGGCAGGAAGAACGGCTCGCCGCGGTCGTCGGGGGCGTCGACGACGACCGCGATCTTCGTGTCGATGCGGGCACCGGCCGTGATGCGCGACGCGCGTAAGAGCGTCGGAGGCGTCGTCAGCGGACTCAGAAGGTCGCTCGAACCATAGACCAGGAGCGCTCCGTCGCTCGCATCGAACACGTGGCACTCACGGTGGAAATGGAGCTCGTTCGGCGCGCCGAGGTACTGCGCGTCGCCGACCCCACCGTCCGAGCCCACGAGCACGACCTGGCTCCGCGGGATCTCGAAATCGAGCAGGGCGTCGTGGCGCCCGCGAACGAAGGTGACGAACGACGTGCCACCGACGACGCGCACCTTCACGAAGCTGAACGGCTCGAAGCCGCCGATGGGTTCCGCCAGGGTCGGTGTGTCGAGCGGGCCCGATGCCGCGACCACGACCGGACCGGTCACGTCTCCCGTCGCCTCGTTCACGCGGATCCATCGAACTTCTCCGCCGCCCATGCCGTCGTTGACGCGCCAGACCGCGACGAAGGCCTCGCCGTCGAACACGACGTCGCCCCCGAAGGATCCGTAGGCCGACGCCGGATCGAGGTCGATGCTAGGCACGAGGACGTTGCCGTCGAAGTCCACGACCTGAAAGCGGTTCGAGTAGGGGCCGCCCTCCTGCTGGTAGAGCACCCCTATCCCCACGGCACCGAGCGCCGTTCGCGCGTAGTGCGTCTCCTCGGCCGAGCGGACCAGGGCGATGCGATCGCCGACGGTACGGCCGGCACCGTCGAGCCTCCAGAGGTAGGCCTCGCGCAGTCCGGCCGAGCGATCGGTGAACGTGAGCCAGGCGGCGGCGTCCCGGCGGTGAATGCGAGGAGTCCCCGCAGAACCGTCCACGTCGAAGCGTGTGATCTGCGCGCCGCGGTGGCCGATGACGAGTTGGGCGCGCGCCTCTGCCGTCGCGTCGCCCTGGCCGATCGCGGTCGCGACGACGTCGAGCGACCCGTCCACGCGCCCGGCCAGCTTGATCAACGCCGTCCAGGTCCCGTCGCCGTCGTCGTCGGTCGCGGCGATCTTCTCGCCGTCGAGGTCCACCTGGACGGCCATCGCGACGCCCGTGACGTGCACGCGCAGTGGCACCTGGGCGTACACGTCGGGGTTCGCCAGGAGGGCGCCCTCGACCACCTGGGGGAGCGAGACGCCCAGCGTCGCAGCCTCGACGGCGCCGTCGGTCGGCGCGTCCGGGCCCGCCTCGACGCCGCCGGTGCCTCCCGAGGACGTGTCGCCCGAAGAACCGCCGGAGTCCCCGCACGCCGCAGCCGCCGCGAGCGCCGCGACCATCGCGAGCACGACAGGTCGAAGTGAGACGAGGGGGAGCTTCGTGGTCGGTCTCATGTGGAACGCCTCCTCACAGCACCTTGGTGCGGCAGCCGAACAGGATATCGACGCGCGCGGCGGGGTCCTGCTTCACCCGGTCGCAGTCGGCCCCGCAGAGCACGACGCGGGACGAGTCGGGGGACCAGTCCCAGCCCAGGCCGCACGTCCCGCTCGTGTCGCGCCGAAGCTCCTCTCGAGCGCCTTCGCCACTCGTCACCGCGACGTTCACGAGGGCGTGGTCGAGCTCCTGACCGTCGGGCGCGGGGGGCAGCTCGTAGTCGCACCCGAGGGTCGCCCCGACGATGGCGCCGAGTGCGGAGCCAAGATCTGCGGCGAGATCGATGGACGTGGTCATGTCGAAGTGGCAGAAGTCCGGGCCTGCTTCGGCGCAGCCCGGACGCGCGGTTCCGCCGGCTACGGCCATGCGCGACAGCGTGTTTCTCGCGTTCTCGCTGCCTGGAGACCCGACCACGAACGTCGCGTTGCCGCCGGCCAGTCCATCGGCGACCAGGGCCACGAGCGCGTCGGCGTCCGGCACGTCGCTGCACATCGCGCCGTGTGTCGCCTCACCGTCCGTGACCAGCACGAGGAAGCGGTTCCCGACGAGCTTCGACTGGTTCAGCGTGTACCCGCCGAAGAAGTAGGCGTCGTGAGTCGGCGTGGGTCCCGACGGAACCGCCGACGCGAGCGACGTCGTGACCGCCTGCCGCTGGTTCGCGTCGAGCTGGGCGAGGGCGACGCCGACCTGCTCCGCGAAGCACGGTCCACCTCCCTGCCCCATGGGTCCCGGAAAATATCCGATGCCCACTGCGGCGACGTCGGGCAGCCCCGAGGGCCCGTTGATCGCCGCGTTGAGCGCCTTGCGCGTAACGGTCCACTTCGAACCGCCGCCCCCCGCGGCGTCGTCGGCCATCGACCCGCTGATGTCGAGGACGAGCTGAACGACGGGGGGGACGTACTCAGCTGCCGCCGCCACCGATTGGCACACGGCAGACCCGTCGTCGTTGGAGGCGCCGTCCAGCCCCACCGTGGTGCCGGCGTCGGCGCCGCCTTCGGACGCACCGGCCTCTGGAGCTGAAGAGGCCTCACAGGCCGCCACGACGAGGAGCAGCGCGCAAGCCGCGGCGAATCGAGCCAAGCGAAGCACGAGGTACCCGAACGGATCTACCGCTTCACCGGGGAACCGACAAACGCCCACGCTACCCGGCGAGGACGCCGAGGGAACGGAGCACTTCGCCCGTCGCGGTCTTCTTCCTGGCGACCGCGCCGGGCGGGCCGCTCGCGACGATCCGTCCACCCGCCTCGCCCGCGCCGGGACCGAGCTCCACGACCCAGTCCGCACCGGCGATGACTTGCGGATGATGCTCGATCACGACCAGCGTGTCGCCGCGCTCGACCAGTCGCCCCAGGACGTCCATCAGCTTCGAAACGTCTGCCAGGTGAAGTCCGGTCGTGGGCTCGTCGAGCACGTACAGCGTCGGCTCGTGTCGCGCGCTCGCGGTGAGCTCGGCCGCGAGCTTGAGCCGCTGCGCTTCGCCACCGGACAGCGTGTGCGACCCCTGTCCCAGGGTGACGTACCCGGCGCCCAGATCGGAGAGGGTCCGGAGCGGCGACGCGATCTTCGGGTGATTCGCGAACACGTCCGCGGCCTCCTCCGCGGTCATGGCGAGGAGATCACCCACCGAGCGACCCCGGTGCGAGATCGACAGGGTGCGGGGTTCGAACCGCGTCCCCCGGCATGCCGAACACGCCGTCACCACGTCGGGCAGGAAGCTCATCTCGTGCGTGATCACGCCCTGCCCGGTGCACGTCTCGCACCGACCGCCCTGCGTGTTGAACGAGAACCTCGACGCGTCGAAGCCCGCCACCTTGGCCTCGGGGGTCGCGGCGAGCAGCCGACGGACCAGGTCCCAGATCCCGAGGAAAGTCGCCGGCACCGAGCGCGGCGTGCGACCTATGGGCGACTGATCCACGGCCACGGCGCGCGCCACGCCGAGCAGGGGCCCGAGCGAACGGAACGCACCCGGCGTGTCCGCCGCGAGCCCGAGCTCTTGCCGCACCGCGGGGAGCAGGACGTGCCGCACGAGCGTGCTCTTGCCCGAACCGCTCACTCCCGCGACGACCGTGAGGCGACCGATGGGGATCTCGAGGTCCACGGCTCGGAGGTTGTGCGCGGACGCGCCGAGGAGCTGCAGGCGCGGGTGCCTCGCGGGGACCGGGAAGGCGCGACGGGGTGGCGTCGGTGCAGCCAGCGCTCGACCCGTGGGCGAGGCTTCGTCGGAGAGCACGGCGTTCGGCGCGCCCGCAGCGACGATGTTTCCGCCGCGCGACCCGCCACCCGGGCCGAGATCCACGAGGAAGTCGGCCGCTCGAATGGTGTCGGCGTCGTGCTCCACCACCACGACCGACGAACCGAGGTCCACGAGCGCGCGAAGGTTCTGCAGTAGCCGCCCCGTGTCCTTCGGATGCAGCCCGATGGTCGGCTCGTCGAGGACGTAGAGCGCACCCGTGAGCCCTGCGCCGAGCTGCGCCGCGAGCCGGAGCCGCTGCATCTCGCCGCCCGACAGCGTCGCCGCCGCCCGGTCGAGCGACAGGTAGTCGAGTCCGACGTCCTCGAGGAACTGCAGGCGCCGAAGCAGCTCGCGCAGCACGGGGACGCCGACGCGTGCCGCGTCCCCCGTCAGCTTCCACCGCCGCATCGCGCGGAGCGCGGAGGCGACGGAGCGCGCCACGAACCCCGGGTAAGACTCGCCCTGGAAGCGAACCCCCCGCGGGATGGGCGCGAGGCGAGTGCCGCCGCACGCCGCGCACGTGCCGGGCGCCTGCGCGGGTTCGGGGGGTGGCTTTGCGGACCTGCGTCGCCTGCGTCGACGGCGGCGCTTGGGCGCCTCGACGAGGCCCGCTCCTTCGCAGGTCGCGCAGCGCCCCTGCGCGGTGTTGAACGAGAACCAGCGCGGGTCGAGGACCGGAACGGACAGCCCGCACGTGGGGCACGCGCTCTCGAGAGAGTGCAGCTCGGCGACGCCGCCGGCGCGGACGATGATCGAGCCCCTCCCCCAGCCCAGCGCCCGATCGAAGCGGGCTCGATCGAGGGCCTCACCGGTCGTCCCCGCCGCCAGGACGAGGTCGATGTCGTGCTCGCGGCTGCGCGCCAGGCGCGGCGGGTCGTCGGTCTCCACCAGGGCACCGTCGCAGTACGCACGCTCGATGCCGTCGCGCGCCGCAGCGTCGAACACGTCGAGGTACGTGCCCTTGCGCGCGCGAACTACCGGCGCGAGCAGATCGAAGCGGCCCGTTCGAGAGACCAGACGCGCATGCAGGTCGTCCGCGCTCGTGGTCCCTATGGGCGCGTCGTGCACGGGGCAGTGCGGCGTGCCGAGCTTCGCGTAGAGCAGCCGCAGGTAGTGGGCAACCTCCGTCACGGTCGCGACGGTGGACCTGGGCCCGGCGCGCGTGGACCGCTGCTCGAGCGCGATGGACGGCGGCACGCCCTGCACCGAGTCCACATCGGGCCGCGGCATGGTCGGGAGGAACTGCCGCGCGTACGGGGTGAGCGTCTCGAGGAAGCGGCGCTGCCCCTCGGCGAACACGACGTCGAACGCCAGCGTGCTCTTGCCGGATCCCGAGGGCCCCGTCACGACGGTGAGAGCGCCGTGCGGGATGGCCACGGAAACGTCCTCGAGGTTGTGCTCCCGTGCCCGCGTGACGGTGAGCGCCGGTGGGGCCTCGTCGCGCGGCCGTGCGCTGCCGCGAGGGCGTCCTTTTCGGGTCGAAGCGGGCGCGGCGGCACGATCGCCGCGCAACGCTCGCCCGGTCCGCGTGGCGGCTCTCGCCACGACGCTTGGAGGTCCCTGGGCGACGACGCTCCCGCCACCGGCGCCCGCGTCAGGCCCGAGATCGATGACCCAGTCCGCCGCGCGAACCACGTCGAGATCGTGCTCGACGACCACGACGCTCCCGCCGCCTTCGACGATGACCTCGAGCGCCTCGACGACGCGACGGACCTCGTCCACGTGCAGGCCCGCGCTGGGCTCGTCGAGGATCAGCAGCGCGCCTTCGTGCCGGTCGGCGAGCGCGCGAGCGATCTTCAGCCGCTGCGCCTCTCCTCCGGAGAGCGTCGTGAGCGGCTGGCCGAGCCGCAAGTAGCCGAGACCGAGGCGCGCAACCGGACCGAGCGCGCGCAGGACCGCGGTCTGATCGTGGAAGAGGCCGAGCACGTCGTCGATCGTCCGGTCGAGCAGCTCGGCGATGGTGGTGCCTCGGCGGGTGACGCGTAGAACTTCGGGCTTGAACCGCTTCCCACGACACACGGGGCACAGGAGCCGCACGTCGGCGAGGAACTGCATCTCGACCGTCTCCCATCCCTCGCCGGTACACGCCTCGCACCGCCCGCCGTCCACGTTGAACGAGAAGTGCTTCGCCCGGAGCCCCGCTGCTCTGGCCATCGGCTCCGAGGCGTAGAGCTTGCGGATGGCGTCCCAGGCCTTCGTGTAAGTGGCGGCGTTGCCGCGCGACGTGCGGCCGAGCGGCGACTGGTCCACGAGCCCGACCCGTGAAACGGCGCCGGCGCCATCGATGCCGTCGTGCTCCCCGGGGCGTTCGACGTCTAGGTCCCCCCGAAGGCGAGCGAGAGCGCGGTACACGACGTCCACCACGAGCGTGCTCTTTCCCGATCCCGACGGGCCGGTGACCGCGCACAGCACGCCGAGTGGGATCTGCACCGACACGTCGCGCAGGTTGTGGGCGCGGGCTCCGCGCACGCCGAGCGATCCCGTCGGTGGCCGAACGCGCCGTGATCCGACCTCGGCGTCGAGGGACGCCAGGGCGCGCGCCGTCGCGCCTCCCGCCGTCGCTGCCGAAGCGGCCGAGCCGTCGAACACCACCGAGCCCCCTGCTGCACCTGCCCCGGGGCCGAGCTCGATGACGCGATCCGCGCCCGCGATGATCGCGGGATCGTGCTCCACGACGAGGACGGCGCTCCCACGGGCGGCGAGCTCGCGCATCATTTCGACCAGCGGCGGCACGTCCGCCGGGTGGAGACCCACGGTCGGCTCGTCGAGGACGAAGAGCGCGTTGTGCAGAGAGGTCCCGAGCGCGGCCGTGAGGGTCACGCGCTGAGCTTCACCGCCGGACAGCGTCCTCGCCTGCCTGTCGAGCGTGAGGTAGCCCAGACCGACGCGGTCCAGATACCCGAGCCTCGAGGCGAGTTCGCGACGCGCAAGGTCGCCTTGTCCGGTCGTCGGCCGCAGGTTTCCGAGCGCGGGTACGGCGTGGCGAACTTCCATCGCGTGCCACTCGGCGAGATTCTTGCCGGCAACTCGGTACTGGAGCGCGTGCTCGGACAGACGTCGCCCCTCGCAGTCCGGGCACGGATCGTAGGACCGGTACCGCGCGAGGAAGACACGCACGTGCATCCGGTAGGTGCGCGTCTCGAGCCACTTGAACCACCCGCGCACGCCCGGAAACTTGCCCCCGCGCCAGGTGCCATCGCCGTCGAGGACGACGTTCCGCTGGTCGGCGTCGAGGTCACGCCAGGCGACATCCATCGGTACCCCGCGGCGCTCGCACAGCTTGGCGAGCTGCCGTCGCTCCCACGCCGAGGTCTTGCCGGACCATGGCCGCACGGCACCGCCAGCGAGCGTCTTGCCGTCGTCCGGAACGACCTTGTCGAGGTCGATGCCGATGATGCGTCCGAAGCCTCGACACGTCGCGCACGCACCGAGGGGTGACTCGTAGGAGAAGAGCCCGGAGAACGGCGGGGCGAACGGCCGAGCGCACTCGGGACAACAGAGGCCGCTCCTCAGCGACCCGCGCGCGCCCCGAGCGTGCCAGTGAGCCAGGCCCATGCCCCGACCCCACGCTTGTTCGATGGACGCGGACGCCCGCGCGAGGTCGGCTCCGCCGGCGCCCCAGCGATCGACGACGACGTCGAGGACGCCCGAGGCGAGCGCTCGCGTCGGCGCCAGCTGGTCCAGATCGAGCAGCTTCGCATCGTGCAGGACCCGCCGGTAACCGTCACCGAGCAGCGTCTCCCGCACACTCAGGTAGGACTCGGTGGTCGCCTCCGCCTCGAGGCGCATGGGATAGGTCAGCGTGAGGCCGCCAGCGCCGACCTCGCGCGCCTCGTGAAGGGCGCGCTCGGCCGCGACCCGGGCATCCACGTGGACCGCCGCCTGGGCGTGCTCGGGGCAGAAGGGGATGGCCTCCCTGGTGAAGAGCGCCGAGAGGTAGGGTTCGACGTCGGACATGGTCGCGACCGTCGAGCGCGACGACTTCACGGGTGCTCGCCGGTCCACGGCGATTGCCGCCGGCACGGGATCGAGGCCGTCCATCGGCGGACGCTCGAGGCGTTCCAGGAACTGTCGCGCGTACGGCGAGAACGACTCGACGAAGCGGCGCTGGCCCTCGGCGTACAGCGTGTCGATGACGAGCGACGACTTTCCCGAACCGGACACGCCGGTGACCGCGACGACCTCGCCGGGGCGAACGTCCACGGAGACGCCGCGGAGGTTGTTGGTGCGTGCGCCGCGGAGGATCGTCGGAAGCATGCGGACGTGCGTTCTTGGAGCGCCCGGCGGGCGGCGGCAAGGCCCAAACGCGCGCGGTGGCCGCCGCGATTCAGGGCCGCGGCGAGAGGACGCGAACGCGCTGGTTACCGGTGTCCGCGAGGAAGATGCGACCTTCGGCGCCGATACCGATGCCGCCGAGCGAGGAGAAGCGTGCCGTCGCCGCCGATCCGTCCGCGAATCCTGCCGACGCGCCCGCAAGGGTCTCGACGACGAGTCCACGGCCGTCGCTGCGAACGACGCGCAGCCGGTCCCCGTCGGCAACGAACACGCGATCCTGCGCGTCGACCGCGACCGCGCGTGGAGCGGTGAACGTCGCCGCGCTCGCTCGGCCGTCTTCGGAACCGTCCGCTCCGCTTCCTGCAAGCGTCTCGACGATGGAAGCGTCACGGCGAACTCGTCGGATCCTGCGGTTGCCCCGATCCGCGACGTACAGCGCGCCGTCGCTTCCGATGGCGACGCCGGTGGGCTCGTCGAACCGCGCGGTGTTGCCCGCGCCGTCGAGATGGCCCGACACCTGCGGGAGCCCGATGGTGGTCACGAAGTCCGCCTCCACGACGCGCACCACGTGGTTGCCCGTGTCGGCGACGACCAGTGCGCCCGTAGCCGAGACGGCGACGCCCTCGGGGCGGTCGAAGCGAGCCGCCAGCGCGCTTCCGTCCAGGTGATCACCGAGCAGCGCGCCGGACGGACCGCTGCCGGCCGCGGTCGAAACGACCCCGTCCTCGATCTTCCGGATGCGGTGGTTGTTCGTGTCGGCGACGAAGAGGACGTCCCCGGCTCCGACGGCGACCGCCGAGGGGCTCGAGAACGCTGCCGTCGACGCGGGACCGTCCACGTAGTCCGGCGCGCCGCCGCCCGCGTACGTCTCGACCGTGGGCACGGTCGTTGCCGCGGCGATCCACCGCACGCGATGGTTTCGCCGGTCCGCGACGAACACCGTGTGGGTCGAGGAGACGGCCGCGCCTGTTGGCTCGTCGAAGCGCGCGACGGGACCGTCGCCGTCGGCGAAGCCCGCTGCGCCGTTCCCGGCGACCGTGGCAACGTCGCATTGCATCTCGCAAGGACTCGGCACGGGGATCGTGACGAGGGGCCCGTCGGGGCCCTCGTCGGGAGCCGAGTCCGCGGGGCCCGAGCCCTCGCCGACGACCGCCGCATCGCCCTTCGATGGGCCTGCGTCGGACTCCTCGGCGCCCGAGCAACCCACGGCCACGATCGACGCGACGACGGCCAGGATCGCTTTGCGCACGAGTGACCCCGAGCACCCTACCCGAGCGGCACGGCGCCGTCACCGTGGCCGGCGGCGGCCATGTGACGGTTCGGTGACTTCTTCGCCAGCGGGCCGCCGAAGCGCGGCGCAGCGCTGGTGCGGCCGGAGACCCCGCAGTAGCTTCCGCCGTCACGGAGGCCCCAGTGTTCGAAAAGCTCCTCTCCAAGCCGGATCGCTTCTACGCGCTCTTCGAGAAGGCCGCCGACCTGGCGGTGTCGGCCGCCGAGCTCATGGAGCAGGTGCTCGCGCCTGGCGCCGACGTGCCGGCGCTCGTGAAGCGAATCAAGGAGGTCGAGCACGAGGCCGATTCGGTGACTCACGATACGATCGAACAGGTGCACAAGACGTTCGTGACGCCGATCGACCGTGACGACATTCACGCGCTGATCTGCAGAATCGACGACATCATCGACATGACGGACGCCGTGGCGCAGCGCATCGAGATGTACGAGCTGAAGGACGGCCCACCCGCGGCTCGCCAGCTCGCCGCCGTGCTCACGTCCGCCGTCAAGGAGGTGCGTCGCGCCGTGGCGGGCCTGAGGGATCTGAAGCACCCCGATGCGCTCCTGGCGAGCTGCGTCGAGATCAACCGCATCGAGAACGAAGGCGACGCTGCTCTGCGCGCCGGCCTCGCCAAGCTCTTCCGCGAGGAGGAGGACCTCCGCAAGGTGATGATGTGGAAGGAGGTCTACGACTTCCTGGAGAGTGCCGTCGATCGCTGCGAGGACGTCGCCAACGTCGTCGAGGGCGTGGTGCTCCAGCATGCTTGAGACGTTCTCGATCGCACTCATCGTCACGATCGTCGTCGCGCTCCTCTTCGACTTCGCCAACGGCTGGAACGATGCCGCCAACGCCATCGCCACCGTCGTCTCGACGCGCGTGTTGAGCCCGCTGCAGGCCGTCTTGCTCGCCGCCGTGCTGAACTTCGCCGGCATTCTTCTGGGGACCGCGGTGGCCAAGACCATCGGGACGGACCTGGTTCAGAGCGAGAGCATGACGACGCTGGCCGTCGCCGCAGCCGTAGGCGCAGCAGCCGTTTGGACGATCGTCATGACCCTGGTGGGCATGCCCATCAGCGCGTCGCACTCCCTCATCGGCGGCATCGCGGGCGCTGCGACGGCCTCGACCCTCGGTTTCGAAGCTCTGAAGGCCAGCGGCATGACCAAGGTTCTCGTCGCGCTCCTGATCTCGCCACTCGCGGGGTTCGCGGTCGGGTTGGTGCTCATGCTCGTACTGCTGGCGCTGTTCGCCGGCAGGCCCCACGGGAGCGTGAATCGCGTCTTCGGAAAGCTCCAGCTCCTGAGCGTCTCCTGGATGAGCGTCGTTCACGGGGCGAACGACGCGCAGAAGGTGATGGGGGTGATCACCATGGCGCTCGTCGCGGAAGGCGTCCAGACGGGGTTCCACGTGCCGCTCTGGGTGAAGATCAGCTGTCAGATCGCGATCGCAGCGGGCACGGCGATCGGAGGGTGGCGCGTCATCCGCACGCTCGGGATGGGGCTGACGGAGCTCAAGCCCGCCCACGGCTTCGCCGCGGAGACCGGCGCGTCGATCGTCCTGATGACGACCGCCACCATGGGCGTACCGGTCTCCACGACGCACACCATCACGGGAGCGATCCTCGGCGTCGGCGCGAGTCGGCGCCTGAGCGCCGTGCGCTGGGGAGTCGGCGGGAAGATCGCTTCGGCGTGGGTGATGACGCTGCCGTGCTGCTTCGGCCTGGGCTACGTGCTGCGACTGGCGTTCAGCTGGGCCTTCGGCGGCTGAGGGCGGCGCGCTTCACCGGCCGCTCAGCGCCCGCGGCACCCGCGGCCCTTGAAGTTCTGCTGGCCCTCGACCCTGGTCCCTTCGAGCTCGAGCGTCCGCGGCTTGCGCTCGAGGCGCAGCGCCTCCGCCCCCTTGATCGTCGAGTCGCGCGCCGAGATCTCCACGTTGAACGGAGCACAGATCGCCACGGAAGGACTCTCGACGGTCGCGCCGCGCATGTCGAGTTCGAAGTTGATCCCCATCTTCAGCGCGACGTCGCGCCCATGAACGCGTGACTTCGGTCCGAGACGCAGCTTCGGGTTCACGGCCGCCGAGATCCCCACCTCGCCGCCTTCGACGACCGCCTGCTCCATCTCGAGCGCCAGGTTGTTCGAGGCGTCGATGCCGGCTTCTTTGCCGGTGATCTTCGCGTCCTCGCGGAGCTTGATCTTCGCGTTCGAGCCCTTGGACTTCACTCCAACCTCTCCGCCCTCCACGGAGCCACCACGGAGCTCGAGCTCCAGGTTGTGCTCGGACTCGATGGCCGCCCGGCCGCCCCGAACGACGAGCTTCTTGCCCTTCACCTTCGCGTTCGACGACGCCTGCAGGCCGTAGTCCTTGCCGACGACCTCGGACGACGTGCCCTCGAGCTCGAAGTTCGTCTCGGCGCTGATGGCCGTCTGCCCCTCCACCTTCGAGTCGGTGAGCGACACGTCCGTGTTCAGCTTGGCCAGAATTCCCGCCTCGCCACCCTTGATCACCGACTTCTGCGTCGCGAAGATCTTGGAGTTCATCTCGACCTTGACGGCCGCTTCCTTGCCCTCGATCGTGCTGTTTTCGAGGGTCAGCTCGACCAGGTTCTTCGCCAGAACGACGACGTCCCCCTTCAACGTGCTGTTCTTGATCTTGATCTTGCAGTTGACCTCGCCCGTGATGAGCGTTCCGCTTCCTTCGAAGGTTCGGTCGACGATCTCCATTTCCTGGTTCAAGCCGCAGGTGGCCGGGAACGTGACGTCCGTGATCTTGCCGCCGAGGCCCGGCACACCCGGTACGCCCGACACCGACGCCGAGGTGGCGGCGGCCGCGATCACGCCGCCGATGACCAGAGGAACGATGGCTCCGAGCGCCACGATCCAGAGAATCGGACCGGCCGTCGGCGGCTTCACGTAGACGGTGAGCGGCTGCGCGGTCCCGGGCGGCGGGACCTTCTTGGTCCACTCGACGTGGATCATGTTGCCGCAGTACTCGCAGCGAACGTCGCTGACGTTCTTCTGGAGCGGGATGCGCGCTCCGCAGTTCGGGCACTGCTGGGTGATGACTTGCGGCATTTCTCGCGACTCCGTGTGCGTGAGGGTCCCTCGATGCTTCCGGCCGCGGGCCGGTGCCGGCGCCGACGCAGCCTAGGCGGCGTGGACCGATCGGACAACCGCGGGGGATCAGGTGCCCGCGCCGCCCTCGCCCCTCGGAAAGAACTCGTCGGTCGGCCGCTCCGGGCCAGCCCCCGCGAGCATCGAGCGAGCACACGGGGCCACGACGTCGCGGAGCGCGACCATCGCCGCAGCGCGCGCCTCCGCCGCCGTCAGCCGCCCGTGGCTCGAGAAAGCGTCCGCATCCACACCCGCGAGGTCCTCCGGCGGCGGAGCGGGCGGCCGGAAGTTCGCGAACACGAGCGCAACCTGTCGACGCACGCGCTCGCCGCCCGTGGCGATGGCCCACGCGGTGACGCGCCAGGCGAGCTCAGCGTGGCGCGTCTCGTCCTCGACCGTGGACTCGAGTGCGGCGAGGACCGCCGGGTCCGTGGCCCTCACGAGGGACTCGTGCGCCTGCACGGCCGCGAGCGTCTCGCCGATGCACCCTTCGACGACGGTCTCGATCACCATCCGCGCGAGGTCCGTCTCCACGTGGACGGGGCCCGCGATGGGGAACCGCCCGGGATCCAGCGCCTCCCCTGCATAGGCCGAGGCCAGCGCGAAGCAGAGCTCGGCGTGGCGGATCTCGTCGGTGCCGGCCGCCAGCGTGTCGCGCACGAGATCGGCGGGCGCGCCCAGCGCGAGCAGCTGCATCGCGAACCGCGAGAAGGTCGCGACGGACGCGTGCTCGAAGAGGCCGTCCTTGACCCACGCTTCGGCGAGCGCGCGGCGCGTCGCGCTCGAGAGTCCGGCCACGTCCGGCGCCATGCCCGCGCGCCAGGTCCCGCCGGGCCGAGCCACGGCCTTGACGAAGCCTTCCTCCACGAGGAACGCGCGCCCCACGTAACCCCCGCAGTTGAACGGGCCCGTCGTCACGTCGTAGCAGCAAGCACCGTTCACCGACTCAGGGCCTGCATGCACCTCGGTGACGACGCGGACGACCTCGAAGTCCGGGCACGGCTCGGGCCGAGCACCGACCAGGCTCTCGGGGGCCCGGCAACCACCGTCTTGCGGTGCGACGCACAGCCGCTCGCGCCGCAGGCCGGAGTCCGCGACGCCGCCACCCGTCGCACCGGCGCCGGAGTCCCCGACGATGATGGACGTGCCGCCGGTGCCGCCTGCGCTCGCGCCGCCGCTCGTCGACCCGCCGGATCCTCCGCGACCCGCGTCACGGCCGGCCGCGCCGCCAGCGCCACCGGAGGCGAAGGGCCCGGCGTCGGTCGCCGCCGCGGCCCTGTCGGAGACGGAGAGCCCGGACTTGGCTCCGCACGCGGTCACGCTCGCCGCGGCCGCCAGGCGCGTCAGGAGGCGAGCTCGGAAGTCCATCGGACCCCATTCTACGAGTTCACTGCGCCGCGAAGAAGCTCCACACGAGTCGCGTCGCATCCTCGAACTGCGTTCCCCCGCCGTAGATGCCGCCGACGTGGCCCGCCCAGCCGTGACCCATTCCGTCCAGCCGGCAGAGGACGACCTGCCCCCCGGGCGGGCAGTTGCGGCTCCATTCGCACGTCCCGCCCTGGACGGGCTTCGCGTCGAAATCGGCGCTGCAGCCGTTGTGCTGGACCCAGTGGTCGCGCGACTGTGTTCCGCAGTTGAACGTGATGAGCGCGTCCGCGGTGCCGTGGACGATCATCACCGGCTTCGGTCCAGGCAGGCAGCCGGCGGGCGGGCCGCCCCCGGAGTGCGGCGCGACGCCGCGGACCAGGTCCGGGCGCTTGCACGCGATGTGGTTCGAGAAGTATCCGCCCATGGAGAAGCCCGTGGTGAAGACCCGCTTCCGGTCGACGCACTGATCGGCCTCGACGGATCCGAGCATGGCCTCGACGAAGGCGAAGTCGTCAGAGCTTCCGGAGCCCAGCGCTCCCGCCCCACACACGCCGACCCCGGCGTTCCAGGTGGTCCCGGCACCGTCGGGCAGGACGACCACGAAGCCGTTCTCGTCGGCGACTTTCTGAAAGTCCGTGAGCGTGCGCATGATCTCGCCGCTCATGGTGAAGCCGTGGTGCGCGAACACGACCGGCGCCGCCGAATTCGGGTCGAGATTCGACGGTACGTGCACCAGGAACGTGCGAGGCAGCCCGCCTGCGTTGACCTGACGGTTCGAGAGCCCCGGCGCTCCCGGCTTGCCGGCGCAATCGCCCGGACCACCGCCGACACCGACTCCACCGACTCCGCCGTCGCCGGAGGCGCCCGCGACACCTGCCGCACCGGAGATCCCCGCTCCGCTGCCGCCCACGCCCGCCTCCGCCGCGGCGCCCCCGACGCTCCCGCCGGTCGCGCCGGCGCCTCCGACTCCAGCGCCGGAGGCGCCGCTCGACGAGCCCGCGGTGCCCGCTCCGGTCCCGCCGCCGCGGGACTCACCGCCATCGGTGCCGCAGGCGAGCACGACCAGGGGTACCGCCAGGAGGACACGCCAGGACACGACGGCCCGAGAATAGCGCGGGCGCGCGCTCGTCGCGCGTCGAACGACCGTGTCCGCATCCCGGCTTCGCGCGAGACTGCGCCGGTGAGCACGACCGCCTACCTCGCAGCCGACGGCTTCCTCGACGAACTCGTGGAGGAACTGCCGGGATCACCCCGCATCTTCGGCAGGCTGGCGGTGACGGACGCGCCACCCATCCACGCCGCGTGGGCCGCCAACGTCTGGTACGAGCCGGAGACGCTCGCGGTCCGGTCGGTGAGCGACGCCTCGCGCCAGCTCAGGGCGCGACAGCGCCGCTGGGCGGCCTACTCCTTCCGACTGCACCGCCGCGTGAGGCTCGTACAGGAGGCGCTCCCGCGGGTCCCGGCCCGGCCGGTGCCGTTTCCGAGTGCCCTGCCGACCGCGCCGCTCGGCTCGTTCACGCTGCTCGAACCGAACCTGCTGCTGGCAGCGGCCCGCTGCCGGAGCCCCTTCCCGAACGGCGAGATCGCGTTCGCAGAGGACCGAAGAGGACCGCCGAACCGAGCGTACCTCAAGCTGTGGGAAGCATTCCTGCGGTTCGGCGAGCGACCCACGCGGGGCCAGACGTGCCTGGACCTCGGTGCGTCGCCCGGGGGATGGACGTGGGCCCTCGCCCGCCTGGGTGCGACGGTCATCTCGGTGGACAAGGCGCCCCTGGATGCGCGGATCGAGCGGCTCGCGGGGGTGAGTGTCCTTCGCCAGAGTGCGTTCGCGCTGTCCCCGCGAGACGTGGGCGCCATCGACTTCTGGTGCTGTGACGTCGTGGCATACCCGGCGCGCCTCCTCGCGCTCGCGCGCAAGTGGGTCGAGGCGGGGACCGCCGAGCGAATGCTCTGCACGATCAAGCTCCAGGGTGCCACCGACCACGACGCCGTACGCAGCTTCGCGGCAATCCCCGGTTCGATCGTCACCCATCTCCACCACAATCGCCACGAGCTCACGTGGTGGTGGCGAAAGGCGGCGCTGTCGGGCGCGCCGTCGTTGGACGGCCTCTCCCTGGCGAAGTAGCGTGAGCGCCCGGAGCGTCGCGTGCCCCCACGCGAGGTTGCACCTTGACCACGCTGACCCGCGTTCACGTCTCGATCGACCACCTCGACGATTCCGGCCTCGGCATCGCTCCCACGGCGGAAGGACGCAAGGTCATCGTCGAGGATGGCCTCCCCGGAGAATCGGGGACGGCGGTGGTCACTCACGCCGGGCGCAACGCGACGCGCGCGCGGATGATCGCGCGAGCGACGACGTCGGCGTCTCGCCGAGATCCGCTCCCGTGCGCCCGCTGGACGGCCGCGAGCCCCTGCCGCGTCATGCACATGGCCGCCTCGGCCCAGGCCGTCTTCAAGGCCGATCGCGTGGCCCGGGCGCTCGCGGCGGAAGCGCTCGATCCCGCCGTCGTCGCAGAGACGGTGGCGTCTCCCGCGGAGATCGGGTGGCGTTCGCGCGCGACCTACGTGGTGGCGCGGCGCGGATCCAGCGTCGTGCTCGGGGCGTTTCGCCGCGGAACCCACCACGTACAGCCCATGCTGGCGTGCCCGCTCGAGTCGCCCGCGGTGACGCGAACCGCCCGCGCGCTCCGCGCGGGCCTCGAGGCCGCTCGCGCCCCGATCGCGGGGCGCTACCTGGTGATCGACGACGGGGGTTGCGGGGCGCCGCCGAGCGGCGAGCCGCTGGAGCGCGACCTTCGTGGCGGCAGGCGAGCGCCGGGCGAGCCGCCGCGCGGACGCGGCATCGAGTACCTGGACGTCCGCACCGATCCCGCCGGACGCGCGACGGCGCTGCTGGTCACGGACGACGGCACGCTGGACGACGAGGAGTCGGTCGTGGCGGCCATTCGCGAGCGGTGCGACGCGGAGATCTGGATCGGGCGCCGCGGACCCGGCGACGCACTGCTCGCCGCCGGCTCGGCACGTCCGACGGGACCGACCGCCTCGCTCGAGTACGAGAGTGACGGCCTGGTCTTCGAGGTCTCTCCGTCGTCCTTCTTCCAGACGCACTGGGAAGCGGCGAGCCCGCTGCAGCGCCACGCGGCGCAGCTCGCGACCGGCGCTTCGGTCCTGGACGTGTTCGCGGGCGTCGGTGCCATCACACTCCGCATTGCCCGCAACGGGTCCCGAGTCGTCGGCGTGGAGTCGTCGGCGCGCGCGGTGGCGGACGCCCGACGCAACGCCGAGCGCAACGACCTGGGGTCCCGCGCAACTTTCGTCGAAAGCGACGCGCTCCCTGCCCTCCGAAGCCTGTCAGCAGAGGAGGCGTTCGACTCGGTCGTCTTGAACCCGCCGCGCCGCGGCTGTGGCCCGGACGTGATCGCCGCGCTGGATCGGTCGCGCCCCGACCGGGTCGTGTACGTCTCCTGCAACCCCGCATCGTTCGCTCGCGATGCTCGCGCTCTCGCGCCGTCCCACGTGCTGCGACGCGCCACCCCGTACGACCTCTTTCCGCACAGCGAGCACGTGGAGGTGCTCGCGCTCTTCGAGCGGAGGTGAGCTCGCCGCGGACGTTCCCGGACTGGCCTCGGGCGATCAGAAGTTGCAGACGCCGTAGGTCGGGTGCCCGATGTTCATGCACGGGCCGCTGCAGAAGAACGCATCGCCGAGGCGGCAGAGCCACCAGCACTTTCCCTGGTAGCACTGCTCGTTCTCCGTACACGGCGCGTTCGTGGTGCAGGGGCGCCCGAGCAGCGCACCGCCGCTGACGTCGTCGCAGCGGCCGGACACGGAGTCGATTCGACAGCTGCCACCGCCCGGGCAGGAGCTGCCGCCGAATCCGGGCGACGAGCACGGCGCGCCGGCGGGGTTGGGAGCGCAGAGTCCGGGGATGGTCGAGACCTCGGCGCAGGCGCCCCCCGCGCCCGTGCCCCCCGCGCCCCCCACGCCGCCGAAGCCGCCGGCGGGCGTCCCACCGGCACCGCTCGCCCCGGAAGCGCCACCGGTCGCCATTCCGGCGGCCCCGCCCGCGCCGGCCTCTCCGGCGGCACCCGCTGAACCCGCGGCGCCCGCCAGACCCGACATCCCGCCGAGGCCCGCGGCCGCGCCGGCTCCACCGGCTCCACCCGAGCCCGACGCCGCTCCGGCGCCCCCCACGCCGCCGGTAGCGGCGCCGCCCGAGCCACCGACCGCCCCGGTTCCCCCGAGCCCGCCGGTGCCACCCGTACCGCCCATCGCGGAACCCCCGGTGCCCGACGCGGCGCCCGCCGACTGCGCTGCGCTGCCAGCGGCACCTCCCGACGCGAACGGCGCGTCCAGGTCGTCGCCCTGGGCGCAGGCTCCTAGTGAGAGCACCAGGCTCGTCAGCAGAGCGAAGGAGCGCCGGAGAGCCACCGGCCCGAACGTTAGAGCCTCTACCCGCGCCCCGCCACCTCGAACGCCCGCGGTCGAGGTCGGCGACGCGAGGTCACCCGCCGCTGGCGCCTGGCCAGCGATCCGGCGTGGGCCGCACGGCGCCGCGCGGTCGCTCGTACCGCGAGCAGTACTTCTCCCACAAGCCGAGCACACGGCGGACCTCCGGATCGTCGTCGACACCGCGAGCCATCGTCGACAGCGCCGCTCGGCCGGCCTCGCACTCCGAGAACGCGCCCTCGTCCAGCCACCCCGCTGGGCCGTGATGCCGACGCTCGGGATCGGGGCGCGACGCCATGGAAGCGAGCCCATCGACGAACGCCATGACGAGCCGACCCTTCTTCACGTTCCGCGACTCCCTGGCGATGTCTCCCAGGCGGAAGGCGTACTCTTCGACCATCTCGTCACCCGTCTCCGGATGCTCGTACTCGACCGTGAGCATCACGCCGTCCTGAGGTCGAAGCCGGCCACCCTTCGCCATGAGGTCGGAGAGGAAGAGCTGCGACGTGTTCGCGAAGTAGTGGATCGCCTGGACGTCCTCCTTCACGACGGACGCCTCCTCGCCGTAGAACACGTTCATCCGCAGCGACGGCGGCAGATGCAGTCGAAAGTGGACGTCGGACGCCGTGGTCTCGATCAACGAGATGAAGCGAGACCCGAAGACGGCATCGACCTCCGCTTCCGACCCGAGAAACACGTAGGCGCCCTTCCCTCGTTCGGTGAGCCGGTCGAGGAGCGCGTCGTTGAACTCGCGTCCCACGCCGACGCCAGAGAGGCGAATGCGGCGTGTATCGTGAAACTTTCCGATCGTCGCGATCATGTCGTGATCCGTCACGCCGGTGTTCGCGAGCGCGTCGGTGATCAGGACGAGGCGGTTGGTGTACTCAGGACGGTACGCCGCGTCGGCGACGGCGTAGCCTTCCCGCAAGCCGGCGTGGACGTCGGTGGAGCCCCGGGGCCGGAACGCACGAATCATGCGCTCCAGAGCCGCCGTGGAGTCGCGACCCACGACGAAGTTCTTGATGGGCGTACAGACCTCGTGATCGAACAGGACGAAATGGAGCACGTCTCCGGTCTTCGTCTCGGCCAGCGACCGCAGGAGCCCACGCTTGAGGTATTCCATGCGCCCCTCCGCGCTCATGGATCCGGAACGGTCGATGACGAACGCGATGTTGCCGTGTCGTCGGGTCTGAAGGCTCACGGGCCGCCCGCTGACGGCCAGCGCCAGCGAGTAGATCCCGGCCTCGCCGGGCTTCTCTGCGATGCTCGCGTCGACGGAGAAGTCGTCGGTGTCGGGGACCTCGGCCGTGTCGAACGAGAAGTAGTTGAGCATCTCGTGAGGGCGGATGTGCTCGGCGGGCAAGGGCAGAAAGCCGTCGATGGCGAACATCACGCGCTGAGCGGAGGACAGGCTCATGGTGTCGTCGTTCGACAGGTAGATCGCCTGACCCCAGTCGTTGAACCGGTCGTCGTCCGCGGCGATGGTCGGCGGCGGAGCGGGCGCGTCATCGCCTGGCCGAGGGGCCTCTTGCTCGGCCACCGCGGCGCCCTCGGAGGAACGGCGGGCGCCGGCGGAGTCGCGCGCGTCCTTCTTCTTCGGCGTGGCGGGCGCCGCGTCCCGCGGCTGGGAGGGCGCCGCGGGAGCGGAAGCCGCCTGCGGCGCCGGCGGAGGCGCCTTCGCCTCGGACTGCGTCGCGCCGGTCACTCGACGCGAGGGACCCGCGGCGTCCGCGGCGCCAGACCCGATGCTCCCCAGGCCGAGACCGCCCCCGGCACCAGCCCCTGACCCGAGGGTTCGGCCGGAACCGGCGCCGAACCCCGACTTCGCGGCGGGCCGCTGCGCCCCGGGGGAGCCTCCTGCTCGCGCCCACGGCGGAGGCCGGACTTCGCGTGGCCGCTCCACCTCGAAGCAGCGCGCGGTTTCGTCGACCAGTGCGGGGAGGGACCCGAGGCTCGGAGGCGGCGGCACGGCGGTGCGAACTCGCGGTCGATGGGGCCGCGCCGTGAAGACGTGCGGCGGGGCCTGGTCGGCGGCCGCCGTGGCGACGGTGGCCCCACCCCCGGTGGGCGCTGCCGGCGGCGCTGCGGGGGCGCCGGAGCGCCCACAGCCCACGGCCACGGCGCCGAGAGCACCCAAGAGCCAGCAGCCTCGAAGAATGAACTCCCGCGTCACGATGCTCCTCCTCACGTTCGTACGAGACACTCGCCCGGGACACCGCCTTGGGCGCCGCGGCGAGCGTAGCACTCCCGACGTGGCCCGGCGTCGGGTTGCTGCCACGTTCGTGCGGGGCATAGTCCGCGCGTGTCGAAAGGCGCCAAACAGCCCGTCGGCGGCGATCGCCTGGTCTCGAGGAACCGCCGCGCGTACTTCGACTACGAGGTGCTCGACACCGTGGAGGCCGGGATGGTGCTCATCGGCAGCGAGGCGCGCTCGCTGCGCGAGAACTCGGCCGACCTGACGGACGCCTGGGTGGACCTGGACGGACGGGGCGAGGCGTGGGTCAAGGGCATCAACATTCCCCACATGCGCCACGCGGCGTTCGGTCACGAAGAGAAGCGAACGCGCAAGCTCCTGCTGCACCGCGCGCAGATCGACAGGCTTCGCGGCCGCGTCGAGCGCGATGGAATGACGCTGATCGTGACCAAGTGCTACTTCAAGAACAACCGCGCGAAGGTCGAGGTCGCCCTCGCCCGCGGGAAGAAGCGCCACGACAAGCGCCACGCCGTGAAGGAACGCGACGCGGAGCGCGAGACGCGTGCGGCGCTGCGGCGGGGCCGCCAGTGATGCTGGAGCTGGAGCTCGGGGACGGCGAGCGGATGTGGATCACCGACGTCGAAGCGGACGTGGCGACGGTCGAGTGCACGCGTCCAGCGCCGCCCGGTTCGACGCTGGAGGGGACGAGCCCCGTCGTCGGCTCCCTGCGCGTGAAGGTGCGGAGCTGCACGATGCGAGGAGACCGCTACGTCCTGCAAGGCCGACTGATCGACGTCCGGCGTCGTCAGCGCGAGCACCTGATTCAACGTATCAGTGCGAAGTCGAACGGTACCGTCTCGAGCGACGAGACCCCCACGTCGAGCGGCGCGCCGCCGACGGTCTGACCCCAGCTCACGCCGTCGTACCTGAACGCCCACAGCCCCGAGGCGGAGTCGCTCAGCACCGCCATGACGTGCGCGCGCGACGGGAATGCACGCAGCACGACGGAGTCCGTGTAGCCCTTGCCCGCGACCGGGACCGGACTCTGGGCCACCCACCCGGTCGCGGAGGTCCACTTCGCCCAGTCGATGGCACCGGGCGTCCCGTCCGAGTACACCATCAACGCGTTGCCCGTGGTCCCCGCCCACGCGACGGCCCCCGGCATGTCGCCGACCGCGGTGTCCTCCACGTCGCGGATCTGCGGATCGAAGACCCGAGCGTCGGTCCAGAAGGTCCCCGTCCAGGTCGCCGCCGCGGCGCGCTCCACCGGTCCGCCGAGATCGAGCAGCGCGACGGCGATCCTGTCGCTGCCGGGATCGCTCGCGAGGTCGATGAAATCGAACTGCGCGGAGGACAGCCCCGAAACGTGCACGTAGGTCCCACTCCACGACTGCCCCGGGGCACGAGTCTCGTAGTAGAAGCCGTCTCCGACGGCGTCCGCCCACGCCACCATCAGCGTGCCTCCGGACTCGTAGGCGACGTCGAACGCTCGGTTGCTGACGAGCCCGGTTCGCGGGTTCTGCTTCACCTGAGACGACAGGCTCTTGGCGGTGGACGTCACCCAGGCGTCTCCGTCCCACGCGATCGATGCGAGTGTCCCGCTCGCATCGACGTAAGCGAGGGCGATCACGTCGCCGCCTTCCCGCGGTTCGAGCTCGATCCAGTGGACGGGTGAAGTGTTCACGTCCGGGCTGGGCCCGACCCCGTCGTTGAGGGGAAGGGGCAGCGGAGCGCTCCACGATCCGGCAGACCGTGCTCGAAAAACCGGCGTCTTCGTGCCGTCCGAGTACACGAGCAGGGCGTCGCCCGAGACGGCCTCGAGCTCCAGGTCGAACCCGCGGGCCACGACGGCGCCGTCGAGCACGCCGCTGATGGTCAGGTCCAGGACGCCCGAAGCCCCCTCGCGACGCACGAGAGCGAGCGAGGAGGCCGAACCCGTCCCCGAGGCGAGCGCCAGGAGCTCGACGTCGGCCGGGCGCGGAGCCAGAACGTGGCGGATCCAGTTGATGCGCGCCGGCGTGTCGGGCTGCGCCGGCTCGACGAACCACGTGGCCAGCGAGTCGTCCCACGTCTGGATCCGCGCTCGAACGGACCCGCCCAGGCCGTAGGAAGCCCGGCCGTCCCACGTCTCGAGCAGACGAACGCCGTTCGTGTCGGGGCCGGAGTCGACGGGCTCGCCGCCCGCACCGCCGGCCCCGACGCCTCCAGCGCCTCCCGAGGCGTCGCCGGTGCCACCGACGCCACCGCCACCGACGCCCCCCGTGCCCCCGGAGACACCGCCGGCGCCAACGCCTCCTTCACCACCGGTTCCCCCCAGACCTGCCGCGCCACCAACTGCGGCTTCGGCAGCGCCGTCGCCCGGAACGCCGCCGGAGGAAAACTGCGAGCCGTCGAACCCACCCGCACGGTCGAGCGTGCAGGTCGCCGTCAACGCGGCCACGACGAACACCAGGCACCAGCGAGGTCGGCGCGCGAACCGCATCGAGGCTCCGATGCTACGGGGCCGAGGCACCCGGGTCCAGCACGAGCCCCGCGCCGAGACCGAGCCACACACCGCCCAGGCGCGATCGGCGGCCGTCGTCCGACGTCGCGACGACGCGACGAAGGACCACACCCGCTTCGGGCGCGACGAAGAACCCGAGCTGCCCACCCAGCGCACCTTCGAGGGCCGGACGCAGCGCAGCGCGCGCCGACCACGTATCGCCGAGCCCGCGCACGTCGTCCACGGCGCGAACTGCCGTGAGGTGCACGGCAGAGGCGGCGAGAACCGCGCCGACGTCGAGCTGCCAGCGACCGCCCAGCGCGAGCGCGGCGCTCGGAGCCAGGTTCACCTCCGCCCAGCGTCCACCGGCGTCGTCCGACGCGCCATGCGCCGTCCCCACCATCCAGGCGCCCCCCAGGGCGAGCCGCACGCCCGAGGCGAACCGGACGCTCGCCCCGAGCGTGGGGCCCGCGAGGGTCATGTCCCCGGGCCCGACGAGCGCGACGGCCGCACCCGGCGAGAATGCGAAGCGACCTGCGAGAGGGGCGTCACCCCGGCCGCCGCCGACGGGACCATCCGGTCCGCTCGCGGCACGGCGTGCCTCTGCGAGGCGGCGGCTGCGAAGCCGGCGGGCGAGCGCAGCGGCCGCCAGCGCGACACGTCGCGCGCGAAGCTGGCTCGTACCGCCCACGTTGGTGATGCGAAGCGCCCCGTGTGGCTGCCCGTAACCCCAGAGCTCCACCCGCAGGGCGTCCTCGCCGGCGCCGAGCACCCGGAAGAACAGCGTGGGTGACCCAGAGCTCGGCTCGAAGTCGAGTGGCGGGGGCACATCGACGTCGGCCAGCTCGAGCGCGATCAGGCGGCGCGTCAGGTGGGCCTGGACGATCTGCTCGGCCCCGGCTCCGATCTCGACCACGATCTCCGTGGCAAGGGCCGCGCCGGGACAGAGCGTCAGCGCTGCGACGAAAGCGGCGATCGACGCGAGTTCAGGGACCCGAAGCCGCGGCGGGCGGATCGGCCGGGAGGGCCGCGTCGGCCAGCGGGACGAGCCCCGCGTCCCCGTGGACCGCGAGCTGGGCCTCGAACTTCGCGAGCCCGTCTCCGTTCGGATAGTCCCTGGCATACTGTCGAGCGAGCTCGCGAGCCCGGCCGAGATCTCCCTGCTCGAGGGCCACCTCCACCTGCCGGGCGAGCACATCTTCGGCGAGATCGCCCTTGGGCGCCAACTCCCGGTAGAGCGTGAAGGCCGCGGCTGCGCCCGCTCGATCCCCGTCCTTCTCCAGAAGCGTCCCGAGCGTGTAGGCCGCGAGCGGCGCGTTCGGATCGCCGCGATGACGCTCGACGACCTTGCGCAGCGCGCTCGTGGCGCGCGCGCGCTGTCCCTTGATGCGCGCGAGATCGTGCAGGAGCATGAGCTGCTCCGCCGTTGCGCGGTCGGCTGCGGCGTCGAAGCCGGAACCGGACTCGAGGGCACGGTGGGCCGCCTCGTAGTCGCCGAGAGCGGCGAGCCGCTGCCACTCGGGAGTGGGCGCCTCGACCGCCGACGGCAGGGGCTCCGCCACCTCGACGAGGGCAGGTCCCTCGACGGGCAGCGCGATGGGCGCACGCAGCGGCCGCCGCGTTCGCGGCGAGGTCAGCGTGGACTCGGGGTCGACCGGCTCGGATGCGTGGCTGGGCCGGTACGCCTCCGGGGGTCTCTGCGCCTCACCGCCGGACATGGGCTCGGCCTGAACCAGGGCCGCCGACGATGGCGCGGGATACGCCCACCGAGTACCCACGAACACTCCCGCTCCGAACACGATGACCACCGCGGCGGGCGCCCACCACAGCGCGGCGCGCTGCCGCGTCGAGGAAGACGGCAGGTCGTTCTCGATGCGACTCCACACGCGATCGATCCGCTCGCGCGTCGCGCCGTCACGCAGCACGCCGTCGGGAATGTCGAGCGCCGGCTTCGAGCGGTCGTTCACGGCCGATCCGCTCCGTCGAAGGGCGAGACGAAGTGACTCGACAGGAAGGTCTGGGTGCGGGCGATGCGTCGCTTGGCCGTGGCGAGCGAGCAGCCGGCCAGGTCGGCGACTTCCTCGAGGCGGTGCCGCTCAACGTACCTGAGCGTCCACGCGATGCGATCGTCGGCGGGGATCGTCTGCAGCAGGGCGTAGATCTGCGCGAGCTGCACGCGCGCCTCGGGACTCGCGCTCGGGGAGGCTATCGAGTCCATGTCCGCCGGCTCCGCCGCCGCCCCGAGGCCGAGGGCCGCCGCGAGCCTGCGCCGTCGCAGGCGCGTCCGGACGAGCCGGACGACGATGGCACCGAGCCACGGCCGGAAGGCGCCGCGGTCCCTGAGCTCGCCCAGTCGGGCACAGGCCCTGACGAAGGCGTCGTGCACGACATCCTCGACGTCGCCGGCGTTTCCCTGGATGCGGATCGCCAGGTTGATCGCGAACGCGGCGTAGCGGCGGTAAAGGGCCTCGAACGCGAGGTTGTCGTTCTCCCGGGCCAGCGCGACGAGCTTGTCGTCATCGAGCACCGCCAGACCGCGCAGCCGAGCGGGCACCGGGTCGAGAGGCGCCGTGGCCGAGCCGCCTACGAGGCGAAGCACTGGGGCGCGGTCCTGGGAGGCCACGAGAGGTACGATGCAGGGTGACCGATTTTCGGCTCACGATCGACGCCCCGCGCTTCCCGGTTCCGCGAGATCACGGGCGCCGTCGCCCGGACCGTCGGCCCGGGCCCGCGGGCCGGCTCCGTGCCTCAGCCGTGAGCCGTTTCCGGCGACCCGGGCGTCTGAACCGGGCCGACCGTTTTCAGGCCGGCAAAGTTGGAGGATCCCCCGATGACGATTCGCATTCTTTCGATGATGGCGGTTGCGGCTCTGGCAGTGGCTTGCGGCGGCGACGCCGTTCCGGAGGCCGAGGCCCCCGAGGCTCCCGACACCAGCGGCGCGGCCGAAGAGGCGGCTCCGGCGGCCGAAGAGGCGGCTCCTGCAGAGGGCGGCGGCGAGGCGGCCCCGGCAGAGGGCGGCGGCGAGGCGGCGGCTCCGGAGTGATCCGAGGCTAGCGCCACGTGACGGCCGGAGCCCACGGGCTTCGGCCGTTCGCTTTTTTGTGCGCCCCGCTTCAGCCGCGATCCGCCAGATCGACCACCAGGCGCGTGCGGCCGACCAGCAGCTCGTCTCCCTGCACCAGCTCCTGCTCCCCGCGGATCCTCACGAACACGCCGGTTCGCGACGCCAGATCCGTCAGCACGATGGTGCCGGCCTGCTCCTCCACGATGCAGTGCTGCTCGCCCACGAGAGGGTCGTCCGCGAAGATCAGATCACCTATGGCGGAGCCTATCTGCAGGGTGTTTCCGCGCGCGACGACGCACGCACCGGGTGCGCCGCCCTGAAACACCTGCACCACCCGGAACGACGACGGCCACTTCGGCGACGAGTAGAAGTAGGTCGGATCGGGGTCGGGACCATCGTCGGGCACGGGGTTGCGATCCACGCGGACGAGCTGGTCGCCGACGATGAACTCGTCCCCCAGGTCGAGCTCCACGGGCGTGCGAATGCGCAGGAACACCCCGTTTCCTCCATCCAGATCCGCGAGCCACAGCCGGCCTTGACGCCAGAACAGCTTCGCCTCGGTGGGGTGACAGAAGATCTCGCCGGGAAGGCCTACCGGGCCGCCGGAACCGATGATGGCTTCGTCCTCCGTGGGTTGATACTTCTCCGGACCTCCCGTGAGGCTCCGCAGGACGTGGAGCGTGAAGCGGTGGCGCGACGCGGGCGCGGCGGTGGCAGGAGGCGGCTCGACGGCGGCAGCGGCCGGCGCGGGCGCTGGGGCGGCGGCTTCGCCTGCCGAGGCGCGCGCCTCCTTGTTGCTGGCGAGCTTGCGCACGTCCGCCTTCGGCGGCTCGTGCAGCTCGACCAGTCCGCCAATCTCCTTGCCCTCCAGGATCGGGTCGAAGCGACCGTCCCGCAGCATCAGCACCATCTCCATGTGCTGCGCCTTCATCAGGGACCGAACGAAGTCAGCGACGTCCGTGCGCCCCACCTCGGCGGCGTACGAGCGCTTGTGACTCTTCACCACGCGCCCGCCGTCGGCGAAGAGGTGCGTGATGATGTGCGGCGCGTCGAGGCCGGAGTCCTCGGTCTGGACGTGAAAGACCTGCCCCTTGGTCTTGATGTTGTTGTTGAAGCCGATCTGCGCGCGCCGGAACGTCGGGCGGCGCATCTCCGCCTCCAGCTTCCCGACGGCTTCCGCGGTGTAGTACGCGATCGCCTGCTCGAGGGCGACGTGATCTCCCTGCATCCCCTCCATGCGCTCGAACGCCATCTGCGCGAGAGGAGCGCTGGGATCGATCCGGAGCGCCTCGGCGAGGAGCTGCTGCCCTTCGCTGTCGTTGCCCCCGAACGCCGCCCAGGCGGCGAGCATCCCGACCGCCTCGTCCGGGCGGTTCTTGTCCACGAGCCACTGCGCGACCGACGAAACCTGCTTCCGGACCTGCGTCACGTCGCCGCTCATCGGACGGCGCATGATCGCGGCGGGAGCGTCGCCGACGCAAGGGCTTCTGGCGCCCTCTGGCGCTAGCGCCGACGATCGCGCCGAAAATGCCTCGGAAAGCGGTCACCGGCAGCCGTCGCGGTGCCGCGATTCCGCCGCGAGCGCGGCCCGGTCAGCTGCAGTCCTCGGGACAGATGAACTGCTCGGGGAAGACGCAGTTCCCGTCTCCGCAGAAGTTGTTGGGGCAGTCCCTCGGGCACGTGAAGCGGTCCACGAACTGGCAGATGCCGTCACCGCAGGTCGCCGAGCAGTCGGGCGCGCAGCTCGTGCTGCTCTCGCCGCTGCCGCAGACGCCGTCCCCACAGAAGCCGCAGTCCTGCTGACAGCTCTGCGGCGTCTCCCCTGGGCTGCACGTGCCGTCGCCGCAAACCGTCGGCGGCGCGCAGTCCTGCGGGCAGTTGAACGGATTCTCGAGCGGACCGCAGATGCCGTTTCCGCAATTCGGGGGCGAGCCGCAGTCCTGCGGGCAGTTGAACGGCGTCTCCCCGTTGTTGCACGTACCGTCGCCGCAGACTCCGCCGGCTCCGCAGTCCTGCGGGCAGTTGAACGGGTTCTCTCCCGGACCACAGGCGCCGTCGCCGCAGACTCCGGGCACGTTGCAGTCCTGCGGGCAGTTGTTCGCGTTCTCACCCGGACCGCACAGCCCGTCGCCGCAGAAGCCCGTCATGCCGCAGTCCACCGGGCAGTTGTTCGCGTTTTCGCCCGGACCGCACAGCCCGTCGCCACAGAAGCCGATCGGGCCGCAGTCCTGCGGGCAGTTGTTCGCGTTCTCACCCGGGCCGCAGATCCCGTCGCCGCAGAAGCCGCCGCCGCAGTCCTGCGGACAGTTGAAGGGACTCTCACCGGGGCCACAGATGCCGTCGCCGCAACCGCCGGCCGCACAGTCCTGAGGGCACGTGAAGGGACTCTCGCCCGCCCCGCAGATCCCGTCGCCGCAGAAGCCCCCCGGGCACATGCCGCAGCCGAGGGACACGACCTCGGACGCGCACACCGAATCCCACGAGACCTGGCAGCAGAACGGATCCGCGGCGCACACACACTGCGTGATCTGCGGATTCTCGCACCCGGGCGACCCGTTGGCCTCGCAGCAGGGGCCCCCCGGATTGATGCCGCAGTCCACCGAGCAGTTGTTCGCGTTCTCTCCGGGCCCACAGATCCCGTCGCCGCAGAACGAGCCGCCGCAATCGCCGGGGCAGGAAACGGGGTTCTCGTTGCCCGAGCAAACGCCGTCGCCGCAGAACCCGCCGCCGCAGTCCACCGGGCACGAGATGGGACTCTCGAAGGGTCCACAGATCCCGTCGCCGCAGAACCCGCCCCCGCAGTCCTGGGGACAGGTCGCGGGACTCTCGAACGGTCCGCAGATCCCGTCACCGCACACTCCGGCCGCGCAATCCGGCGGGCACGACGTGGGGCTCTCGCCCGGACCGCAGATCCCGTCGCCGCACACTCCCGGCGTGCACATGCCACACCCCAGCTGGTTGACCTGATCGACGCAGAGGTTGTCCCACACGACGTCGCAGCAGAACGCGTCGGTTCGGCACACGCACTCCGCGATCGACGGGTTGTTGCACCCTGGCGTCGCATTCGCCTGGCAGCACGGCCCGGTGAACGGTCCGCTGCAGTCCGGGGGGCAGTTCTGTGCCGTCTCGCCGAAGGTGCAGACACCGTCGCCGCAGAAACCGCCCCCGCAGTCGAACGGGCAGTTGAAGGGATCCTCGAACGCGCCGCAGATCCCGTCGCCGCAGAACCCGCCGCAATCGAACGAGCACGAGAACTGGTCCTCACCGAGCTCCGGGGAACAGATCCCATCACCACAAAACCCGCCGCAGTCGAAGGCGCACGAGAACGTGTCCTCGCCGATCTCGGGTGAGCAAGCGCCGTCGCCACAGAACCCGCAGTCGAACGCGCACGAGAAGGGATCCTCGCGGAAGGAGCAGAAGCCGTCGCCGCAGAACCCGCAGTCTTCGGGACAGGAAAACTGGTCCTCGAAGCCCGTGCACAGCGTGTCCCCGCAGAACCCGCCGCCGCAGTCTTCGGGGCAGTTCTGCTCGTTCTCGGAGCCGCTGCACACGCGGTCTCCGCACGTGCCGCGGCAGTCCGTCGGGCAGGACTCGGGACTCTCCGTCGGAGCGCAGACGCCGTCGCCGCACTGGGCTTCGCAGTCGGACGGGCAGGTGCGAGGCGTCTCGTCCCCGGCGCACACGCCGTCACCGCATCCGCCCGTGCAGTCCTCGGGACAGCTCTGGTCGGTTTCCCCGACGGAGCACACGCCGTCACCGCACGTCACGCCGCCGTCGAGGGCAGGCTGCGGATCGACGAGCTCGAGATCGCTCCGCCCACAACCGGTGAGCAAGACCAGCGCCAGGACGGCGAGCAGCAAAGCGTGGAAGCGAACGACGAAGCTCATGGGACGGGCCACCCTCTGGAAGCAAATGGTAGGCCATCGCGGGCGAACCGCCCAGGAAGCGGCAGCGGCGCACGAGCAGCCACGTCCCACGGGTACCGATACCGCCCTTGGGCCTGGCTGTGCCACCCCGGTCATCGAGACCGTGGCACACCCCGGACCCGGGTGCCGCGGGCGGCGGTAACCGGTAGCTACACGGGTGTCCAGTCCGTTGCGCCGGATCCGCCTACCGGCTTCGTACGGTGTCCGCTCGGAACGTCCGTCACTTGGGGCCGGGGCGCGAGCAGAATCCCCCGATGCACTTCAGGCTCGGATCGCAGCAGTCCGCGTCCATCGTGCAGGCTTCCCCGAGCGCGCTGCAGTCGTTGGTGGGCGGCACGCACAGCAGCTCCCCGGTGCCGGTGTCTCGGCAGTAGCCGCTGCAGCACTCGAACCCCGCGCTGCAGGGCGCGCCATCCTGCAGACAGGGCTCGAAGGCCCAGTAGCCGTCCATGTTGATGGTCGACAGATCCTGCCCCGGCAGCCAGAAGGCGGGGTGGCTGGGATCGGCCCCCGGCTGCGGGTTCGCGTCGATGGCGGCGACCCAGAGCTGCTTTCGGTTCTCGATGGTGGAGTCCTGAGTCGAGGCCATTCGGTTGCCGTAGTCACGCGGACTGACGAACACCACCCAGAAGTATCCGCCCACCGGGAGCGGCGCGACCCGCGGCTGGTAGTTGCGCTTCAGATCCTTGGGAGGCAGAGCGCCGACACCACTCGCCTTGCCCAGGTGAACCTGCGTCCCGGCCCCGGATGCGGGCACCGTCGTCATGAAGAGATCGTTGCGACCCGTCTGGTCCTGCGAGGCGCCGTAGCGCGCGCGACTGTAGTCACCGCGCTGGTAGACGATCCACTGTCCGTCGGGCGTGAAGCTGGGAAATGCGATCTCCTCCGTGCCTCCGGGCTGCACCGTGCGTCGGTTCGAGAACGCGGCGGTACCCGCGTCGAAGTCCACGACGTCGAGGTCGCTGCGTGAGAACTCGAACACGTTGGCGCCGCTGATGTTCGAGACGAACGCCATCATCTTCCCATCCGCGGAGTACTGCGGGTGCCCCACCGCGGTGAAGGAGTCGAGCAGCGACGCGATGGGCGCGCCGGTCGGCCCGTCGGCGAGGTGCAACGTGAAGTCGTGCTGGTCGTAGACCAGGTGCGAACCGTTCGGCGTCAGCGCGCCGAAGACCGACGGCGTCTGGTAGGGCGCGACGTACTCGATGGCCTCGGTGGCAGTGTCCACGCGGCCCCACGGGTACTCGCCGCCGTTGTGGAACGCTGCGACGAGGGTCGAGCCGTCTCGCGAGACGGTGTGACACGCCACGCACCGCTTTCCCGCGCCCTGATCCGCCCACGGCGGGCTCTTTCCGGTGTACGCAGGCGGCTCGGGAGTTCCGAGCGCCGTGTTCGGTCCGGGGTCGAAGGCGGGAACCGGCGCCTTCGCGCCAGGATTGATCTTCACGACCTGACCCTGGCTCACGGCCCAGTAGTAGATGGTGCCGAGGAGCGACCCGTCCGCGACCGTCCACGACGAGACGGTGGGCGCGTGCGCCTGCCCTGCGCCGGACATGCGCTGGACCGTGACGGACGAGGGCAGACCGTCGGTGCTCTTGGTGAACTGCGTCCAGGGGTCTTCGGGCATCGTCCAGCGCTGGTCGTCCGCGTAGGTGTAGGCGACCATGTCGAAAAATGCCCCCTTGACGTCGATCTTGTAGACGTCTCCCGTGTTCCCGCCGCTCCACATCATCTCCGGAGGCAGGAGCCCCTGACCGAAGACGGTGCCCTCGTAGGGGTAGAGGATGGTGGCGCTCGGTGTCGCGTCCGGAGACGCAAAGGCGTCCTTCTGAGGCTGCGCGAGGCCGACGGTGTCGGAAGTCAGGTGCAGCTTGACGACGACTTCGCCGCTCGCGTCGATGCCGGACGCCGTCGCGGTGATGGCCCCTTTGCCACCTCGGTTGCCGCGGGCGGTGACGGTTCCCGTCCCGCCGTCCACCATGGCGAGGTCGGCGCGGTCGAACTGCCACGCGGCCGTCACGGGACCGCTCGACCCGTCGTCGTAGGTGGCCACCGCCGTGAGCGTGACCGGGCTCGACGTGCCGTCCTGGACCTCGATCGTCACCGACGGTGGATTCACGGCGAGCGCGGTCACCCTCTTCATCGCGAGGCCGCCCTCGCTGAGGACCGCGCCCATGCCGCCGTCCGCCGACGACCCACCTGCTCCCCCGCTCGACCCGCCGGTACCCCCGGAGCCCGCGCGCCCCTTGGCGACCGTGTGATCGCCGGAGCAGCTCGCCGCGAGGCCCACGGCCATTCCGACCGCGAGCAGCCAGGACCTGTTGGATGCGCTCATCACTCACCTACCTCCGGCGCCCATCTGGGCGGACGGACTTCGAGTGTGATCGAACCACCGAAAGCGATCACCCGAAAGGCCACGCAGGCCCCGGCGAGTGACCTGCAACCTGGCTTCCCGGCGGAAAACGACTCGAACCTGCGCCGCCTCGACCCGGGAGAGCCCGCGGCGAGCACCCGTTCGACGCACCGCGCCACGGGACGCCCCGGCGTCAGCCCGTCTGATTGTAGTTCGTGTTCTCGAGCAGGATGACGTTCGTCTTGCTTCGCGTCTCGCCGGCGTTGGTCACGTACACCGCGGGCTTGTCCACGATCGGGCACACCTTCTCGCACGCGCCGCACCCGATGCAGAGGCTCGGATCGACGTGGGGACGCTGCACCTTGATCGTCAGCATCTCCGGATGGCCGCCATCGGGGTTCGGCTTGCTGTCCCGCTTGGGGACTTCGACGTCTTCCGCCCAGATCGCCTTCGGCGACGTGGGACAGAACTCTTCGCAGACGATGCACGGCACCGCCATGCTCCACGGGAGGCATCGCCCCTGGTCGTACATTGCGGTGCCGATGCTCACGGGCTTCTGTCCGATGCCCATCTTCTGCTTCTCGTCGATCTTCTGGATCGCGCCCGTGGGACACACTTGCCCGCACAGGACGCACGAGAACTCGCAGTAGCCGATGCGCGCTACGAGGATGGGCGTCCAGAGTCCCTCCAGACCGGCCTCGAAGAAGGCGGGGTGCAGCGCGTTGTTGGGGCAGACCTTCATGCACTCGGCACAGCGAATGCACCGTTCGAGAAAGTCGCGCTCCTCGACCGACCCCGGCGGGCGAATGACCTTCTCGCTGTAGGCGCGATCGGGCCAGTTGGCGATCCGGAGGGCGGGCACGGTCGCCGCTGCCGCGCCGACGGAGGCGAGCGCCGTGCGCCGCTGCAGCACGGGCTTGTTGATCGTTCCGGAACGGTTGGGCAGAAAACGGAACTTGATGACGTCCTCGGGGCAGGCGGTCTCGCAGTTGAAGCACATGTGGCACTCGTCCTGCCGGTGCTTCACGCCTCCCTGGGGA
The DNA here is from genome assembly GCA_964487605.1 of uncultured Polyangiaceae bacterium. Classification (GTDB taxonomy): domain Bacteria; phylum Myxococcota_A; class Polyangia; order Polyangiales; family Polyangiaceae; genus JAJDAH01. The sequence goes on along the minus strand of CAZARU010000002.1, from coordinate 13,394 downwards.
CTGTCCGCACCCTGGCAGTGCACCAGGCAGAGGTTGCAGTCCGTGCACTTGGCGTGGTCCTTCTCCATGCCGAAGAGCGCGTAGCGCGAGATGACGCCGAGGAACGCTCCGAGCGGACAGAGCGCGCGGCACCAGAAACGCGGGACAAAACGGTTCATGAGCAGGATGCCCACGAGCAGGAAGACGATGAACCACGTCTGGTGGAAGTAGAACTGCGTGGACGTCCACACGTGGTTGGCGAGTACGTCCTGAGACGCGTCGCTCGCAGCCTGCAGCGGCCGCAAGTTGGTGTCGGAGACCGCAGACGCGCCCCGGAGCCCGAAGTACTGCAGCGCCGGGAGGACCCCGAGGCCGATGGACCGCACCGCGATGACGATGGGGTCCATCATCGCTCCCACTACGCTGCCCGCGAGCGCTGCGGCGAGTGACGCGAACAGGATGTAGTACTTCGCGGCCTGCCACCACTGGGTGTGGTTGGCGAGCACGCGCTTGTTGCCCTTGCCGTAGCGCGACGGGAAGACCCACGCGACGATGTGGTGCAGCGTCCCGAACGGGCAGATCCACCCGCAGAAGACGCGTCCGAACACGACCGTGAGCGCGACGATGCCCAGGGACCACGCGAGGCCCCGATAGATCTCGTGCGTGGCCAGGAAGGTCAGCGCGGCGATCAGCGGATCGGCCAGGAGAAAGGCTTCGACGGGGTAGGGAAGCCGAATCGGCTCGTCGGAGGCGCCGGCGAAGGTGCCGCGGAACGCCGTCTGGAAGAGCAGGAACAAGAAGAGCGCGAGGAAGCCGGCCTGCGCGACACGACGCACCCAGACGAGGATCCGGATGCCTCGACGCGCAGGGATGCCGGAGCCTGCACGCTTGGGATCCTTCTTCGTGGCGGGCGGCGTCGGCGCGATGGCAGCGGCGCTGGCCGTCGAAGCGCCCGCCAGCTCCGGCGCGGCGAACGAGGGCGCCGCGCCCAGGATGGGGAGGCGTCGCGCGCGCTCTCGCGGGATCGGAGCTGCGATCTCGGACGACAGCGTACCCCCGTCCAGCGGAGGAACCGACCCCGCTCGCTCGAGCCAAGGAATCGGCGACGGCAGCCCCTCGGGCGCGGGCGACGGAGCGCCCCCGGCGCCCGGCGTCATACGATCACCGGGTTCAGGTCCTGCCAGTGCATCGTCCCGATGCCGCGCTCGTGACCGAGCGCCAGGTACGCGACGCGCTCGGGCTTCTCCCCGATCAGCGTGGTGCCGTAGGCGTCCGCCGCGACCTCGTCCAGGGTGGCGATGACCTGGTGCAGGTCCTTGGCGTCGTCGATGTTGCCGCCCTGCGGCCCGTTGCGCATCAGCACACGCGTCGCGTCGACCACGGTGAGGGTCGGACGCATGAACGTCGCCAGGTCCGCGATCGAAACGTCGATGTTCTGGTGCAGCCGATTGCGACGACCGCCGAGCACGCCGTACCAGTTCTTCATCGCCGCCGTGTACTTCGACAGGTTGTGGTGCTTCGCGACCGGAACGTTGATCACCTTGTCCGCGTTGATGAGCGGCGTGTAGATCGGCCAGAGATCGAGGACGTCACCCTTCATTCGCATCTCGCGGAAGCGGTGCTCCGCGGGCAGGACGATGGTCGCCCCCAGCTCGTACGCCGCCGACCAGATCCCCGATCGCTGAAAGCTCCTGTTCGGCTCGTTGCAGGAGGCGTCGGTGACGACGACCTTCTTCGCTCCGGCGTCGAACGCGAGGCGGACGACCTCGGCGACGACCCACGGATTCGTGTTCGCCGCGTGCACCGGCAGGCGATCCCACCCGATGTTGGGCTTCACGGCGACGATGTCGCCGTTCGACACGAAGCGCTTCATCCCGCCGAGGGCGTCCACGGCGCGGCGAACCAGCTCCGCGGGATCCGTCGAACTCTTGGCGATCGCCATCTTGGCGCCACCGTCCGGCACTCGGAAGTCGCGGACCTGGCGCTCTCCCGGGGGCGCCGAGAGGTCGAACCCACCGGGATCGAACCGCCAGCGGGCGAGCGCCGCAGCGCCCCCGACCACCGCGGCGGCGGATCCGAGACGCACCAGCGCCTCACGGCGTGTCGGCCGATCCATGTCTGGACCTATGACGGAGAACTTCCGTAACGTCAAATTCACGGCCTCGCACTGATAACCGGCCGTAATCACTAAAGCATTATCGCCATGCCCGCGTGGCCCGGCGGAGGGCCCCTGATCCGCCCCAGCCGTGGTCAGCGGCCCCGGCGCGAGTCGCACGAAGTGGGGGCGCCCTTGAACGAGCTGATCCCGGGCGCTAGTGTCCCCGCCCCGCGAGAGGCGACCCCGAAATGAAGGACGGCATTCACCCCGAGTATCACGTCGTGAAGGCGACGTGCGCGTGCGGCAACGCGTTCACCACGCGATCGACCGCGACGGAGCTCGCCGTCGACGTGTGCGGAGCATGCCATCCGTTCTTCACGGGCAAGCAGCGCCTCGTGGACACGCAGGGCCGCGTCGACCGGTTTCGCAAGCGGTACGCGAAGAACCCGGCGCCCTGAGCCCGGGCGCGACGCGCGCTTCGCCACGGAAAACGGTGGCGCCACCTGCGCTCGGGCCGGGCCACCGGTATAGTGGGCGGGACGATGTCGAATCAGCCCGCCGTGAGAGGACCCGATGGAGTGCTCCGGCCGTACATCGGCGGACAGGCGCTGATCGAAGGCGTCATGATGCGTTCCCCACGCTCGTTCGCCGCCGTCCTGCGGCGCCGGGACGGCTCCTTGGTGGTTCGCGAGGAGGGCATGGGCGATCACCGCAAGGGCGCACGCGCCCTGCCGCTCGTTCGCGGCGTCTACTCTCTGGTCGAGGCGTTGCGCCTGGGCAGCCGCGCACTGCGGTTCAGCGCCGAAGTGTACGAGCGTGACCTCGACGACGCCGACCAGACCCAGGCGACCGCGGCGAAGAAGCCCAGCACGCTCGCGGCCCTGTCGTTGCCCATCGTCGCCATGCTGACGACGGACCCCGAGACTCCGAGCACCAGCGGCGGCTCCGGAGAGGCCGGAAAGAAGCTCTTCACCCTGCTCTCCATCGGCTTCGCGCTGCTCTTGTTCGTCGCTCTGCCCCAGGCGGCCGCGGAGGGCACCAGCCGCCTGTTCGGTCTCGGTCTCGACGTACGCAGCCCCGGTTTCCAGCTCATCACCGGAGGCGCGAAGGTCGTCATCATCGTGTCCTACATGCTCGCGATCCGCCGCATGCCAGAGATTTACCGGGTCTTCCAGTATCACGGGGCCGAACACAAGGCGATCTACGCCTACGAGAAGGGCGAGGAGCTGGTCGCGGCGAACGCCAAGGCCCAGTCGACGCTTCATCCCCGGTGCGGCACGACGTTCCTCGTCATGGTCGCGCTGGTCTCGATCGTCGTCTTCACCGCGCTCGGTCCGCTGATGCCGCAGCTCGGGCTGGGCAAGCTCGCGGACAACGTCGCCTTCTTCCTGATGAAGCTGCCGTTCCTGCCGGTGATCGCCGCCATCACGTTCGAGATCCAGCGGGTCTTCGCCAGGTACTGCACCACGGGGCCACTCAGAGTGGTGCTGTGGCCGGGGTTCCTCGTACAGAGGATCACGACCATCGAACCGGACGATGGGCAGGTGGAGGTCGCGCTGGCTGCGCTCCGCGCGACGCTGCGACGTGAGAGCGAACCCGAAGGGGGCACCGCCGGCGACGCTTCGTTCGAGTCGTTCGACGTCTTCTCGAGCACGACGCCGGCACGCTCGGCCTGACCAGGCACCGTGATCCCCGTAGCCAAGCTCGAGGAGGTGGTCCGCCGAGCGGAGGAGATTGACGCGCTCCTCTGCGACCCGAAGGTCATCGCCGAGCCCGATCGGCTGCTCAAGCTGAACCGCGAACGGAGCGAGAAGCTGCCGCTGGCGGAGGCCTTCGGCGAGTGGCGCAGGATCAAGCGGCAGATCGACGAGGATCGCGAGGCGCTCTCGGATCCAGAGCTGGGCCCTCTCGCTCGTGAGGAGCTACCCGGGCTCGAGGCCAGCCTCGAGGGGGTCGAGCGGAGGATCCACGTCCTGCTGCTCCCGAGAGATCCCAACGACGAGCGCAACACGGTGCTCGAGATCCGCAGCGGGACGGGCGGCGAGGAGGCAGCGCTCTTCGCGGCCGACCTCTTCCGCATGTACTCGCGCTGCGCCGAAAGGCGCGGCTGGAAGGTGGAGGTCCTGAGCTCGAGCGACGCCCACGCGGGCGGCCTCAAGGAGCTCATCGCGCTCGTGACCGGGACGCGCGTGTACTCGAACCTGAAGTTCGAGGGAGGCGTCCATCGGGTCCAGCGCGTGCCGGAAACCGAAGCCCAGGGTCGCATCCACACGTCCACCGCGACGGTCGCCGTGCTGCCCGAGGCCGAGGAGGTGGACGTCCGCATCGACGAGAGCGAACTGCGCTTCGACATCGCCGCGTCGGGCGGTCCGGGTGGCCAGGGCGTCAACACGACGAACAGCGCCGTCCAGGTGACCCACCTTCCGACGGGGATCATCGTGAAGTGCCAGGACGAGCGCAGTCAGCACAAGAACAAGGCGAAGGCGCTGAAGGTGCTTCGGTCGCGGTTGCTCGACCTCGAGCAGCGCAAGCAAGCTGCCGCGGTCCGCGACGAGCGACGCACGATGGTGGGAACCGGTGAGCGCTCGGAGAAGATTCGCACGTACAACTTTCCCCAGAACCGGCTCACCGACCACCGGATCGGCCTCACGCTGTATCGACTCGACCAGATCATGGAGGGCGACCTCGACGAGATCCTCCGGGCGGTGTCCGACCACCACGAGGCCGAACGTCTGCGAGCCATCGACGGAGCCACGCCATGAGGCCGCGCTCGGGGATCGCCGGCCCCTCGCGGCGCCGACGTTCTCGCACCGGACGCGGCGGCGCGGCAGGTCCGACGCCGAGGGGCGCAGCGTCCCCCCGAGGCGCCCTCGACCTCGATACCGAGGCGCTCCTGTGCGCCCTCGTGCTGGCGCCGGACGCTTTCTCGCGCAATCGCTTCTTCGCGCTGTACGCGCAGGACGGCGCGAAGCGCGTACGTCGGCGCGCCACCGCCATTCGTGGGATCGTGCGGCAGCTCCTCGGTGGCGGTCGCGACTCGACCCAGCCCGCCGAGATCCTCGGGGAGCAGGTCCTCGCCGACGGACGCGTGCTGGTGCGCTACCGAATCGAAGAGCTCGACTTCGCGCGAACAACGGCGCTCTCCGCCATCGAAGCCGCCGCCCTGCGCTACGCACTTCACCGCGCTCGGGGCGACGAACTCGGGAAGCACGACCGTGCGCTGGTGGAGTCCGCGCTCGAGAAGCTCGGAGCGGATCTCGACCTGGGTGTCCGTGCCGCGCGCCGACGGTGACCGGAGCGCGCCGTGTCGCTTCAGAGGGTGAAGCTGAGCTTCGAAGGCTGCTTTCCGCGGACGACGACTCGCATCTTCATGACCGCATCGACCACGCAGTCGGCAACCTCTTCGCCCTGCTCGCTCGGCGGCGCGACGCCGGCGGTGATCACGCGGCCGTCGGTTCCGAGATAGGCGGTCGCCCGGAACTTCCCCTTCACTCCGCGCCGGCATCCTGCGGCCAGGTTGCGCGCGTGCAGCACCGCGGCGCCGGCCTGGCTGTTGCTCAGCTCGCGCGGGGGCTCCGCAGCGTCGATGGCGAAGGATCGTTCGGCCAGGCCGTCACCGCCGAGCGGCTTCGGCCAGGTACGTCGGAGGAACACGTCGAGAACGCACTTCTCCGTCTCCCGGTCACCGAGCGCCGAATCGCCCAGGTAGGCCCAGAGAGGCTGCCCGCGGCCATCGACGCGGAGCACGACCCGCAGCGACCCGCCCAGCCCACCGAACCGGGAAGCCCCTTGCACGAGACAGCCCTCCACCAGCGGCTCGACGGCGGCGAACGCCGACTCGTAGTCGTCCTGGCTGAGGCCCCCGACGCCGCTGCCCTCGTAGGACTCCGACGGCTCGTCCACGCTCATGCGGTCGGACGCGAGGTTCCGGCCCGCGTCGTTCCCGGCAGCCGTCGTCGGAGGGTGCGCCGAGCCCACCCCGCCACAACCCACGAGGATCCCCGCGACGAGCCAGGTGGGCAGCGACGAGAAGAATCGATCCGTCATGGCTGGGCGCGGACGCTAGTGCGCGCCGGATCGCCCGGCCACGACGGCGCGGACGCCCCAGCGCAGTTTGTCCTCGGCTCGAAATTTTCGGCCAGACGAGGATCGCGGGAACGTGCGGCCCCCGGCGCCGGAATGCGCCGAAACGCGGGTGCGCGGGCCTCGCTGAGCGGTCGGCTGCGCCACCCGACCCGACCGCCCGACGCGGCCCGCGCGCTACTGGCTTCCACGCGCGACGCGATGCTGGAATGATGCCCGTTCGACCCATGGCGGCGCGCACGTTTGCGATCGGCGACATCCACGGGGACACGGCCCAGCTCTTCAAGCTGATGTCGTGCTTCCCGAAGCTCACCGCGGAGGACACCCTGGTCTTCGTGGGGGACTACGTCGACCGGGGACCGAACTCGAAGGGGGCGGTCGAGTTCGTCCGTGCCCTGCCCAGCGAGACTCCGGCGAAGGTCGTCGCGCTCCGAGGCAACCACGAGGACGCCTGGCTGCGTGTCGTGGACTCTCGGTGGGATGCATTCGTCATGCCCCCTGGCAACGGCTGCCTCGCAGCGCTGCGGTCCTACGCGGGAGGCGACCACCCCGCGGACGACGAGACCCCGCGGGCCGACGAGCTGGAGGCGCTGCGCGCGGGCTCGTTCTTTCCGGACGACGTCATCGAGTGGTTTCGCACGCTGCCGTACTGGTACGAGGACGATCACGCGCTCTACGTGCACGCGGGCCTGCCACGAAACCCGACCGGTGGCTTCTACCATCCGTCGGAGCTCGAATCGCCTCTGGTCCTGCTCTGGGTGAGGGACATGGACTTCTTCCAGAACTACCGCGGGAAGAAGGTCGTCTTCGGCCACACGCGGACGGAGTTCCTGCCCGCGGAGCTCGACGGTTGCACGCCCGAGGATCCGAAGGACATCTGGGCGGGAGCCGACACGATCGCCATCGACACCGGCTGCGGCAACGGCGGCTTCCTCACGGCCATCGAGTTGCCGGCGATGAACGTCTACGAGTCGCGCTGAGAAGTCACCGAAGCGACGATGTCGTCGAACAGCCGGCGCTCGTCCGCGGTCGGTTCACCCGGCGCGCGGCCCGCGTAGGGCAGGTCGCGCGACGCCGGACTGCCGAGCCGGTGGCCCCGAACGGTGGCTTCCGTGATCTCGCCCACGCGGTCCGCTGCGCCGACGAACAACGCCGTCAGATCGGGCCCCACGGCACGCCGCGGCTGTGGACGAACCTCGAGCTGCTCGTCGGAGGAGAGACACGCGGTGAGTCCCGTGACCACCTGATCTACCGGATCCGAGAACCGGTCCCGTGCTCCCGGCGCGCCCCCCGCGAGCCACCGCGCCACGGACAGATCCGGATCCGCGTCGGAGAGCCGCAGGGTCATGCCGTGCCGACGAAGGAGCTCTTCCACCGCACCGAGCGTCGTCCCCGCCGGGACCGTGGCGCTCAGGGAGTCCACATCGACGGAGGCCGCGCGGGCCTCTCGGGTCGGGCGAGGGCCGCGGACGGCGCGCATGGCGCGCGGCACGAGGCATCCCGGGTTCAGTACGCCGTCGGGATCGCAGGCGCGGAGGATGCGACGCACGACCTCCGCCCCGAAGCCGAGCTCGCGCTCCACGCCTGCTGCTTTGCTCCGACCCACTCCGTGGTGGTGGCTGATGGTCGCACCTGCGGAGACGCAGGCGGCGAGGGCGTCCGCCCAGGCACGGTCGTACAGAGACAGTGCCGCGGCATCGTCGGCAGCGCTGCCGACGAACGTGAAGTAGATGCTGCACCCGTCGGGGTAGGCGTGGCTCAGATGGGCCATCACCAGCACGTGGCGCCCGAGCGCTGCGTGCACGGCGCGGTAGACCTCGCCCAGCCTGGACCACGGCGCCGCCACCTCCATGGTGTCGGTGAAGGCACCCATCCGGAAAACGGGAGCGAGCCGGTAGCTCACGGAGTAGCGACGAGCGAGCCAGTGCCTCGCCGGCTCCTCGCCGATCCAGCGCCCACCTGCCCTGCCCGCGAGGTCGCGAGCGCGCGCCATGTCCTCGGCGCCGAATCCATCCTGTCCGTCGAACACCACGACCAAGGTGCAACCGCCCAGGAAGGGATCGAGCGCGCCCAGCGCCGCATTCAGGAGTCGCGGCGCGCCCAGGGCTCGCCGCGCCCAGGCCGCCACGCGGCGCGCAGATCCTCGACGTCGAGGAGCCGCCGCGGTCGCGCCGGGCGTCGCCCGCGCCTTGGACCGTGACGAGCGCATCATGTACGAGTCGATGGGGTCGTAAAGGCGCGTCACGGCGGGGCGAAGGCCGGACTGGAACATCTCTCGAATGGCGTCCCAACCGCTCCGCATGTCGCGAAACTGGAAGGCACCGAACGACCTCGACGTGGGCACGGGGTGAACGCGCAGACGCGCGCTCGTGATCACGCCCATGGTGCCCTCGCTCCCCACGAACAATCCCGGAAGATCCGGCGCGGCGCGGTGACGGTGGAGCCGCACGCGCTCGCCGGTCCCGAGGACGACGTCGAGGGACACGACCATGTCCTCGATCTTTCCGTACAGGCCGGAGCACTGGCCCGCACCGCGGGCGGCGATCCACCCGCCGACGGTGGAGCACAGGATGCTCGACGGAAAGTGCCCGATGGTGAGGCCTTCACGCTGAAGATCCTCCTCGAGCGTGATCCCCATGGCGCCGGGCGCGACGTCGATGGCCGATTCGCCCTCGACGAGGCGCCACCCGGCCATTCGCTTGGTGTCGAGCACGATGCTTCGCTCGTCGGGGAGGACGGCACCGCAGACGCCGCTCCCGGCGCCGAACGGCACGATGTGGGCACCTTCGGCGCGCGCGAAGCGAATGGCCTCCACGACTTGCTGCTCCGTCTCCACCCACGCGATGGCGCCGGGCTGGTGCTCCGCGGGACGCCCGCGGCGCACGTCGATGAGGTGTCGCGGCCAGAAGTCGCGCGAGTAGGCGACGCGATCGGCCGGCAGCTCGCTCACCGAGACGTGAGCGGCTTCACGCAGGCCCGACGCCAAGCTCGCCACGCCGCGCTTGTAACTCGGTGCCCACGAATCGTATACGTCGGTCCATGATCGCGGTTCGGTGGCTGACGGTGGCGGTGGTCGCCGCGGCGTGCGGCGGTGTCGCGCCTCCGGCGTCGCGCACCGACTCGCCAGGTAGCCGGACCGAGGCAGACCATGGCGAGCCTCGCCAGTCGTCCGCTGATCCTTCGCGCTCCGTGCCCCGCTGCACCGACGGCACGTGCTTCGCGTGCGGCGACGGCATCTGCCCGGTGGGTTTCTTCTGCACGGAGACACCCGAGGGGACGCGAGCGTGCAGCTGGCTGCCCGCCTGCGTACCGAAGCCCTCCTGCGCCTGCGTCGAGGCCCAGCTCGGCTCCGGGTGTTCCTGCGAAGAGCGCGAGGGCGGGGTGTTCGTGGGGGCGTGCGCGACCTGAACGGTTGGCCACCGCCCGCGAGGGACGACAGCGGGACAAATCATCGTAACTGCACGTCAATCCGCCAGGCCGGCGCGGGCGCGGTTCCGGACCCGCCGGCCCGCCCTCAACTTTCGCGCGGCCCTGCCGTTCCCACGGGTGCCCGTGAGCATGGCCAACGTCCCCGTCGAGGTCTCGGAGCGCCCCGTGGCGCTCTCCGCCGTCCCTTTGAGCGAACGGCGCCAGCGTGTCCTCGTCGTCCACGCGGACTACGAGCGTCGAGAAGCCCTCTGCGAGCTGGTCCGACAGGAGGGCTGGGAGTGCCTGGACGTCGCCGACGCCGAGGAGGTCCTGCGGCTGGCGACCGAGTACGACCCCGACCTCATCCTGATGGACGTGAACCTGCCCGAAGTGAGCGGGTACGAGGTCTGCGGCGAGCTTCGCTCGAACGACCTGCAGGGACACACGCCCATCCTCCTCCTGGCCGATCCGCCGGTCTCCGAGGAGGACGTCGCGCGCGGCCTGCTGGCGGGCGCCGACGACTTCATCACGGACCCACATCGACTGCTCGAGCTGCGCGCTCGCATGCGCGTTCAGCTCCGCAACAAGCGATTCCGCGACGCGCTGGCCCGTGTCCGCACGGAGCGCGACCACCTGCGCCGCGACGCCGCGATCGACCCGCTGACCGGCGTCCTGAATCGACGCACGCTCGAGCGCGTCATCGACGAGACGTTCCAGAAGGGCGAGCGCTTCGCGTTGCTCTTCGCCGACGTCGACCACTTCAAGCGCGTGAACGACGACTACGGACACGATGCCGGCGATCGCGTCTTGCGCCTCGTCGCGGACTGGCTACGGGCCGGGATCCGCCCGGGTGATCACTGCGGCCGCTACGGGGGCGAGGAGTTCGTGCTCGTGGTCGCAGGCGCGGGTCGCGAGTCCGCGCGCCTCGTCGCGGAGCGGCATCGACGCGCGATCGAAGAGCTGGACCCCGGACCTTCCGCGCCCCCCCGGGTGACCATCAGCATCGGTGTCGCCGTGTACGACCCACGCCGGCCCTCCGACGCGGCCGCTCTGCTCCAGCAGGCGGACATGGCGCTGTACGACGCGAAACGCGCCGGCCGAAACTGCGTGGTGATGGCCAGTGGCGCGGAGCCGCCGTCGGGACGCAGGTTCCACACGCTCGATCCGCCGCTCGGGCCGGACCTAACCACCCTGCGCGCGCTCCGGGCGTCCATCGATCCGCCGGTGACGATCAGCGAGCTCCCCACCCACACCGCGCCGAGCCCCACGTTCCCCGATTTCGGGCCCGCCGCGTCGGGAGGCTACCGGCGATGACCGCCGCGGAGACACCGACGTCCGCCCTCATCCACGCCGAGTCCGAAACCGAGCGTGAGCTCGTTCGGCGCCTCCGTGCCGGCCGGACGGCGCTGCCCGTGCTGCCGCACGTCGCCACGGTGGCGCTCGGCCTCGCGAGCGATCACGACGCGAGCGTCCTAGAGCTGGCGCAGCTCGTCGACAACGACCCGCCGATCGCGGCGCGTTTTCTCTCCGTCGCGAACTCGGCGGCCTACTGGCGCGGCTACAGCGCCTCGTCCACCCAGGACGCCATCGTGCGCCTCGGGCTGGCCGCCACTCGCGACCTCCTGTTCCAGGTCGTCTACGCGTCGTCGACCCAAGGGCTGAAGAAGTTTCACACGCACGTGCAGCGCTCCTTCGGACGAAGCGTGCGCTGCGGAGTGGCGGCTCGCAGCATCTGTCGCGAGCTGCGGCAGCCGTACGAGTACGCGTACATGGCCGGGCTGCTCCACGACATCGGGGAGGCGCGCATCTACCGAATCTTGGCGGACCTGCCGAAGCCGGTCGAAGGCCCGCGACACGTGGAGGAGCTCGTCCAGCGCCACCATGCCGCCGCGGGGGCGGAGATCGCCATGACCTGGCGCCTCCCGGCGGACATCGTGGACGTCTGTGCCGCGCATCACGATGAGGCGGCGGCCGGGGCGCCGCACGTCCGGCTCATCATGCTGGCGGACGCCGTCGTCGCAGCGCTCGACCGCGAGCGCGAGCGGCGCTGGGAGCCGCTGGATGCCGCGCCTTTCGAACGCTTGGGCGTGGCGCCCGACGAAGCGCTGCGGGTGATCGAACGAACGCGGCTCGAACTCGCACCGCGCCCTGCGAAGGGCGAGGACGGACCCACGCGGCGGCCGTCGCTCTCGCGGACGCTTCGCTCGGCTTGAAGCCCGCGCGGGCGTCGCGCCGTCCCGTTCGTCAGGCCGGGCGTTCTGCGAGGATCAGGATCCGCGGAGAGCTGGCCCCGAAGAACACCGACGGCGTGGCAGGGTGCCCGCTCGCCTCCGTCACGCGGAACCCCGTGTCGTGGAGCATCTTGCCGAGCTCGTGCAGGTTGTAGAGCCGCACCGAGTAGTTGCACTCGAGCGTCCGCCCGTCGTCGAGCATCATGGTGCGCTTGCACTTCAGTCGACTGGTGATGAAGTCGACGCGCATTTCGTCCATGCACACGCAGCTGTCACCTTCGAACCAGACGCCGCTGGGTTGATGAGCCACGACGAAGTCGCGATTCGCGACGTCGAGCAAGAACATGCCGCCGGGGCGCAGGGCGCGGAAGATACGCTGCGCGATGGCGGCGTTCTTGTCCTCCTCGAAGTAGCCGAAGCTGGTGTTCCAGCAGTAGATGCCATCGAACATCTCTTCGAACGCCATCTCGCGCATGTCGCCCTGTAGGAAGTTGATCTTCTGGGACCGTTCCTGGGCGACGTCCGCAGCAAGGGCGAGCTGTGTGAGCGAGAGATCGTAACCCACCACGCCGTAGCCGCGGCTCGCGAGCTCCACCGCGTGAAACCCGGACCCGCAGGCCAGGTCGAGCAGGATTCCCCCCTTCGCGACGCCGAGCGACTGCTCGATGAACGTCGCTTCGGACCTCACCTGTCGGTCACTCAGCTTGGAGTGCGAGCGCACGAAGTCGTCCGAGAAGAGCTCCTCCCACCACGGACGCTTTCGCGGCGCCACTTCCGGCGGCGGCGGGGCCTTCTTCTTCGGCGTCGGCGGCGCACGCTTGCGTGCCACCTGGTCGGCGGACGAGTCGGTCCCCGCCGTGGCCGGCGGCTCCGCGACGTCCGACGGAGGAGGAGGCAGCGGCGAGTCCGGCTCCGGCTCGACGGAGATTCGCTCGACCGAATCCGGCGATGCCTCCTGCTCGTCGGCCGGTACCGACGGCGCGGGCGCGTCACCCTCCGCCGAACCCGAGTGGCGGGGCGCGGGGGGTGCCTCGGGTAGGGTCGAAATGGCTTCCACGTCGTCGTCGGTGAGCACCGACGGCGGCTCTGCGTCCCGGCCGGCGTCGCCGACGGTCACGATGCGCATCGCCTGGATCGCGCTGTGACTCGCGTGGCTCTGCGCGTGGACCGTCTCGTCGTCCGGCACGGACATGAGGCTGCGGCGGCCGCGCCGGGTGTGCTCGTCGAGCGCCGCCGGCGCCCCCGGCGCGCGATCGTCGTCCAGCCCGTCGAGCTCGGACAGCGAGGGCCGCTGCGGCTCCTCTTCGGGATCCGAGACGGGCGGTTCGTCCGAGCTCGGCGGCAGGGGCTCGGCGTCGACGATCTCGGCGGACTCGATCGCGCTCGGAGCCGGCGCGTAGACCTCCGCCGAAGGCGGCGCTGCGAACTGCGTCGCCTCGGCCGCGGGCGGGGGAGGCGACCGTTCGGTCTCCACGGAATCGGAGGCGGGCGCGGCGTCGACGATGACCGCAGACGGTGCGTCGTCGGGTGGGGGCGCGGGAGGCTGGACGCTGGACGGCTTGGGCGGCGGCGCCGAGCGCGAACTCGGCGCCGGG
>CAZARU010000001.1:0-175480 GCA_964487605.1 uncultured Polyangiaceae bacterium | reverse complement strand
GTGCCCGAAAAGCTCGCTCTCGATCAAGTTCTCCGGGATGGCGCCGCAGTTCACCGGCACGAAGGGGCCGTCTATCCGGTTGCTGCGGCGGTGGAGCTCCCGGGCAATGAGCTCCTTGCCCGTCCCCGTCTCGCCGGTGATGAGCACGCTGATGTCCGTGGCCGCGACCTTCTGCAGCTTGCGGAACACCTCCATCATGCTCGGGCACGCGCCGATGATGTCGCCGAAGCGCTTGTCGAGGAGCTCGGCCGTGAGCTTCTCCTTGTCCGCCCGCAGGGCCGTCAAGAGCATCGCATTCTGCAGGATGAGCGACGCCTGACCCGCGTACACGGTCAACAGGTCCAGCTGCCTGCGCGTGAAGAGGTGCTTGACCTGATCGTTGCCGAGATAGAGCACGCCGGTGATCTCGCCCTGCGCGAGCATCGGCGCGCACATCACGCTGGAGAGCTTGAGGGCGACGACGCTCTCGCTCTTGCCGAACTGCGTGTCGCTGAGGGCGTCGCTGACGATGATCGGGCGCCGGGTCTCGATGACCTGCCGAACGATGCTGTCGCTGATGCCCCCCTTCGGGTCTTCCACCTGCTCGCGCTGCAGGTTCCGCGCGGCGCGCACCTCGGCAGGGTGTGTGTCGTCGGTGGAGTCCACGAGCAGCACGACGCCCTTGTCTGCGCCGGTGACCTCCATGACGTCGTCGAGCATCGCCTGCATCAGCTCGTCCACCGTGGACTGACGCATCAGCCGCTCGCTGAATCCCTGAAGCTTGCGGAGCGACGTCACCTCCGCGCCGGGGTCGGCCTTCTCGGCGTCGTCCGTGACGGGCTTCGGCAGGTCCGTGAACATGCTGAAGTCGAGCTGCGCTCGGCCCAGTTGCAGTCGATCGCCATGGACCAGACGCGCTCGGCGCTTCTTCTTCCCGTTGATCGTGATCTCCGCGCCCTTGTCCAGTTCCTCCAGCTGGAAGTCGCGCCCGTTGAACACGATCTGAGCGTGGTGGTCGCTCACGCTGCGGTCGGGAAGGTGCACGTCGTTGCCCAGCGCACGCCCGATCGTCGTCACCGACTTGGTGACGGGCGCCGGTACGGGCTGCCCCTCCCCCGGGAAGTAACGCAAGACGGCCATGAACCCTGGGCGAACCTACCAGACACGCCCCCGGGCCGGCGGGGCGTGTCTCATCCCGCGGGGAAACCCGGGCAGACGCGGCACGGCGGCGTCACCAGAGCGTACCGCCGACCTGCGCACCCGCACCACGGGGAACCGCCATGGGGCCGACGTAGTCGACCGTCGCCCACGCGGTGCCCCGAGGTTCGTCACGGTCGCCGCGTGAACTCCCGATGTCTCCCGAGGCGAAGATGCCACCCGCGACGATACCGAGGGTGGTCGCCGTCCCCTGAAAGATCAGCCCGCGCTTCGCCGGCGGCGTGTCCTCGCCCGCATAGAACAGGTAGACCGGCACCGAGGCGGCGAAGCCGATCCCCGCCCCGGCCCACATCCAACCGATCTGCTCCCACGAGGGGATGTACGCCGCGGACAGGCCCGCTCCGGCGCCCAGACCGACGTTGAAGCCGATGAGCCCACCGAGCGCGGCACTGTCGTTCGACTCCCCGTAGCCGACTCCGGCGGGAGACAGCCCGTATCCGAACATGGAGCCGATGGCCGTGCCCCACAGGACGGAGCTCGACACGAACAGATTGGACTTCGGCGACGGCTCCTGCGTGACGGCGACGGCGTAGCCGGCCGCTCCGCCGAGCGTCGATCCGATGGTGACGGACCGAGCGAGACCCCGGAATCCCCACGCGTCTTCCTCCTTGGCCGTGACGAACTGGAAGCTGGCGATGCCCAGGCCCTCTCCCGCGCCGATGGCCATGCCCGCCGCGATGGCCGACGGCATCCCGCGCGGCATGGCGGGCTGATCGAGGAAGTACACACCGATGGGCGCCGCGACTCCCAGGATGGCCGGGGGGATGAATCGGGTCCCGGGATCTTCGATACCGAGCTCGGCATCGATCCAGATGCCGACGCCGACGCCGTAGCCGACGGACGTCCCGTAGAGCGTGCCCACCTCGAGGGTCGTCGAGCGCCGGCTGCTCGAAGGACGACTCGGAAACTCCGGCGCGGCTCCCTGCCCGCCGGTGCTCCACTGCCACTGCCCACCCGCCTGAGCGCGCGCGCCGGAAGTCGTGCCGAGGGTGGCCGACAAGGCGACGACCCCGAGGGCCGCACGTGACGAAGGGCGCATGACCGCGCGGCAGGAGAACCGATGCGGGGCGGTTGGGTCAAGTAACCAGCGGTCGATCATCTGCCCGGTCTCTCGGGGCTGACGGAGGTTCCGGCCAGCGGCGAGGGCGGACGGTACTGCGCGAGAAACTCTACGTTCGCGCGGAGCGACGGCCAGTACGGCCGGACGTTGCCGCGCGGAGTGCTGTACTCGAGCCGCAGGTTGTCGTCGGACGAGATCAGCTGTCGCTCGTCGGTACCCGCCTCCATGGCCTGCGCGATCAAGTAGTCCACACCTGCCGGCGTCAACAGGCGGCCTTCGAGCACCTTCCTGCTCGTCCCTCCGAAGAGGGCGAGCGTAGGTCCGAGGGGCGCGTGTCCGTCCAGGCGCGCCAGCGTGGCGTCCCGGGGCTCGCAGGCGCCATTGCACGCGACGATGACGCCCTGGTTGCCGAGGAAATAGAGCCAGACCTTGTCGAACTCCGTGCGCACCGAGGCCAGAATCGAGACGACGTCTTCGCCCGAGAGTCGGTGAAGCTGCACCCACTGCTGCAGGACTCCCTCGGGTCGAAGGCGCGCTCGCACCAGGCGATAGAACTCGACGTTGTAGAGCGATGCGGCGCCGGCGAACCAGATGCTCGCGATCTCGATCCCGACGAGGTCGTACTGCCGCTGGGTCAGGAGGAGGAAGTTCCTGCCGTCGGTGACGTGAACGCCCACGCCGGCGCGATTCAGCACACCGCCGTTGGCCCGGGAGAAGTGGGCACTCGCCATCCGAACGACGTCGGCGCTCAGTTCGGCGACGTCCAGCTCCGCGAACCCCGCGTCGCTCAGCACTCGCGCGGAGTTGCCCGTCCCGAGGCCGATCACCAGGGCGCGCCCCCGTGCGTCGGTGTGCAGGAGCGGGCACAGTGCGAAAGCGGACTGGGCGCGCACCTCGCGATCGGGGCTGTCGTCCCCCTGGAACTTCCCGTTGGTCAGCATGGTGTGCACCGTCCGACCCTCGCCGTCGCGGCTGACGTTCACGGTCGTGAGGCCCCCGTCCAGGCTCTCGGCGTGATCGACGACCTCCCCGTGGTACGTGCTCGCGAAGTAGACGTTGGCCCCGGACGCGAGCCTCGTGAGGTCGAACTGACGAGGCTGTGCGGCGAGCAGCAGGCCGCAGGCCGCGACGCCGCCAGCGACGGCCAGGCGGGTCCGCCCTCGTGCGACGACGAGGGTGAGCGCCGCGCTCGCCATCGTCAGCGCGACCATGACGTGGAGGGTTCGGAGCGATCCGAGCCCAGGGAGGAGCACGAACCCGGTCAGCAACGCGCCCCCGATGTTCCCCGCGGTGTTCAGGGCCGAAGCGACGCCGAGCGCGCGAACCCTGGTGCGCGGCCACCCGCGGCCGACGCACTCCATGGCCACGGGAAAGAGGACTCCGATGCACGTCGCCGGCGGCAGCATCGCCACCAGGCACACCACGAACCGAACGAACTCACGCGCCGCGAACGTTCGAGTTTCCGAGTACGGCGCGAAGCTGCCGAAGTAGTCCGGGATGGCCTCCCAGAGATGGACGCCACCCATGACCGTGACGCCCAGCCCGAGCGCTGCGGCGGCGAGCCCCGCGACGACCGACCCTCCGCGCTCGACCAGGCGCCGGCCCACCGCCGACCCGCCGCCGAGACCGACCAGGAACGTGAAGAGCATGAGCGAGAATGCGTAGGTGCTGTTGCCCGCGACCACGGCCAGGAGGTGGATGAACGCCGTCTCCAGACCGAAGGTCACGACGCCTCCGATGGCGAGCATGGCCACCGCGACCCGGCCGAGCCGCCTCGCCTCGGTCGTCTCGTGTTCGGACGGGCCCGAACTCTCGACGGGCACGCCGGCGCGCGGCGCCCCGCGCGACAGGAGCATCGCCACGAGCGCGACGGCAAAGTTGACCGCCACGGCCGCCAGCAGCGAACCCAGCACGCCGAGCGTGGGCAGGAGCCAGTAGCCCGTGAGCACCGCGCCGAGCGCGGCGCCCAGGGTGTTCATGCCGTACAGCAAGCCCGCCGCCGACCCGAGGCTCGCGCGTGACCGCAGGAACCGGGCCGCCAGGAGCGGCAGCGTGAGCCCCATCAGGAACGTGGGCGGAACCAGCAGGGCAGCTCCGAGCGCGACCTGAAGCGCCAGAACGCGCGTCGCCGCCGGATCCGTGCCGGTGGCGACCGCCACGTAGGCGGCCCTGGCGACGTCGAGGAGCACCGGGGCCATGAGGCACCACACGCCGATCCCCACCTCCGCCAGCGCGTAGGCCCGGACGGGGTTCTCGGTGCGCTGAGCCAGGCGACCACCGAAGAACGATCCAAGCGCCAGGCCCATCATGTAGGTCGCGAGGACGACCGTGGCCGCATGAGCGGTGCTACCGAACGTGAGGGCGAGCCCCTTGGCGAACACCACCTGGTAGACGAGTGCGGCGAAACCCGACGAGAAGAAGATCCCCGCGAGGGCAGCCAGCCGACGATCGGGAGCGGCCGGCGGTGCAGTGGCGGCCACCTCGACGGGCCGCGCACCTCGCACCCACATCGTGCGCTCCAGGGCGAACACGGTGACGACGACCGCCGCCGCGATCGTCCAAGGGACGAACCGGCTCAGGGTCATGGCCTCGTACCCGCGAGGGATGAGGGCGAGGCACGCGAGCATGAGCAGCGCACCCCACCGCAGCGCACGGGAACGCTCGAACGCCGGCGCTTCCGTGCTCGTGAGCGCGTGGACCGTCAGCGTGACCGGTAGGGCGATGACGAGGTCCCAGAGATAGTGAAAGCCGAGGCCGAGGGTCGCCGCGAGCGTCATGGCGAGAAAGAGGAAGCACACGATGCGCGCCCACGGCGGCAGACCACGAGAGTGCCACCACACGAGCAAGGCCCAGGCCGTGTGGAGCGATGGGACGCAGTTGCGCGCGACCGGCGCAACCAGGGACCGCGCGGAGCGGACCATCTCGGCGTCCGGCGGAGAGCCCGGGTAGGCCTCGGGGAAAGCGTACACCGGGCCCGCAACCGGAAACACGAAGTAGAGCGCGTACCCCACCGCAGCCACGAGCAGAAACGGCGTGATGACGCCACCCCCCGAAGCGCTGCCGCGCCGGCGATGCAGGC
This sequence comes from uncultured Polyangiaceae bacterium, assembly GCA_964487605.1. GTDB lineage: Bacteria > Myxococcota_A > Polyangia > Polyangiales > Polyangiaceae > JAJDAH01. Next base: position 170,144 of record CAZARU010000001.1, on the reverse strand, counting down.
CGTAGACGAGCGCGAACCCCAGGGGGAGCGCGAAGTACGTCGACGACGCGATGGACGCGAAGATGGGCCACGCCCGGAACGAACGGCCCATTGCGAAGCTCGGCTGGAAACCGAAGGTCGCGTCGAGACCGTAGAGCGCACCATCGAGGGTCGTCGGCCACAGGATGGCGGTGAGGCGCAGGTAGCGGAGCGAGACGAACGCGAACAGCGGAATGAGCACCATCGCGAGCAGGCGGCTGCGCGAGTCGGGCGCTCTCCGCCGTGCCCACGAAACCGCCGCGACGACGAGCGCCGCCGCGCCGAGCGTCGTCGCGAGCACGAGGAGCGTGCGCACGGACGTCGTCGGTACCAGTCGAGCGACCACGAGCGCCCCCGCTGCAATTCCACCGACGACGCTCACCGCCAGCACCTCTCGCAGGCTCCTGGACGTCGCGGCGAAGACGAGGGCGGACGCCCCGAGCGCCGAAGCCAGGAACGGGTCGTCCGTCGGTGACAGACCGGCGAACGTGCTCTCGAGCACGCCCGCCAGCGCCAGGACCTCCCCGAGGAGGCCGAGGACCACGAGCACCGCGACGCTCCTGCCGAACCCCCGCGGCTCCGAGAGGGCCTTCGGTTCACTCATGCTGGCCCGTAGCGCCTAGTAGTCCATCTCGCGCTTCAGCGGGCGGGTGAGCACCGCCCGAACGGCATCTTTCGGGGACTTCCCCTCGTAGAGCACCTGGTAGACCTCGTTGCAGATGGGCAAGTCCACGCCGAGCTTCAGGGCGAGGTCACGCGCGCTCCTCGCGGTCTTCACACCCTCGGCGACGTGACCGAGCGTGCCGAGAACGTCGTCCAGACTGCGACCCTTGCCCATCTCGACGCCCACGGTGCGATTGCGGGAAAGGTCGCCCGTGCACGTCAGCACGAGATCACCCATCCCCGCCAGGCCGGCCAGCGTGAGCGGGTTCCCCCCCTTCGCCACGGCAATCCGCGAGATCTCCGCGAGACCCCGCGTGATCAGGGCGGCGCGGGTGTTGTGGCCGAAGCCCAGGGAATCGCACGCGCCCGCCGCGATGGCGATCACGTTCTTCAGGGCGCCGCCCACCTCCACGCCCGCTGGGTCGTCGCTCGAGTACACGCGCAGCCTGTCCGTGGCAAAACGCCGTTGAGCGAGGATGCTCTGGTCGTGGTCCGCCGACGCGATGACGATGTTCGTCGGGAGCCCCAGCGCGACCTCCTTGGCGAAGCTCGGGCCCGAGAGGTAGGCGGAGCGGGCGGCGACATCCGGCCCGAGCACGTCGGCGATGACCTCGCTCATGAGCATGAGCGTGTCGTTCTCGATGCCCTTCGTCGCGCTGACGACCATGGCTCCCGGCGTCAGCAGGGGCTTCATCGCCAGCGAGACCTCGCGCAGGGCGTGCGACGGAACGACGAGCACCGCCAGGTCGGCGCCACCCAGCGCCGCGTCGAGGTCGGAGGTGGCACGGAGCGAGGCGGGCAGGGTGAACCCGGGCAGGTAGCGTCGGTTCTCGCGCTCTTCCTCTACGGCTCGAGCGAGATCCTCGCGCCAGCTCCACAGCCGCGTTTCGTCGCCCTGGTCCGCGAGCACCTTCGCCAGCGCGGTCCCCCAGGCACCTGCGCCGATCACCGCTGCCGTGGCCACGTCGCGAACTCTTTTCCCGACGTCGGTACCTGTCAATCAGAACCCTGCCCCGGCCGGCACGGAGCCGCTATGCTGCACCCGATGTTCGCGCGCCTTCGCCATCTCCCGTTCGCAGTCGCTGGGCTCGCTGCAACGGCGTGTCCCTCGCAGGAGCAGATTGGCGCGGGCGCGCTCACGGTGCTGAGCGAGGGGGTCATCAACGATCCTCGCAACAAGTCGCTCCGCTTCGACATCCTGAAGTTCGGTCTCGATCAGTTCTGCTTCGAGATGACGAGCCGCGGGGCGCCGCTGAAGCTAGAGGACGACCATCCCGTCCTCGGAAGGTTCTTCGCCACGAACTGCTCGGCGCGGGTCGTCGACGACGACGTACGCAAGTCGTTCGTGCTCCAGTACGAGGGCCGCGGCTACGCCTGGACGAACGTCAGCGAGCGCATCGGGTTCACCAGCGCCGGCCTGGTGGAGTATGCACCGGACTTCCAGGTGAGCGGCGACGCCATGTACGTCTACTTCCGTCCGAAGAACGTGGAGGCGATCGACTTCGGCATGAAGATGGTGGAGTCCACGGTCGCTCGGGCCGGCGGGGCAGCCTTGAGCGTGGATTTCGACGCGATGGGAAGGAACATCGTCCAGACCCAGCTCCGGCGGGGCTTCACGGTGATCCGCCGGAGCGCCAAGGGCGAGACGGACTTCGCGCTCGGGTTCATCGCGCCGGGACAGCTCCCGTTCAAGCCGTTTCGCGTCGAGAGCACGGATCGCATCCTGCTCGCCAACGACCGCACCGAGGTCCATTCGGGACAGCAGGACTTCGTCGGTGCCTTCACCGTCCCCGACGACGACCAGGCGCTCTACCTGACCATGACGGTGGACGGCGCGCCCGCCGTCGATGTGCTCGTCGTGCCGCGCGGCGTCGGTGACCTGATGATCCAGACCTTCGTCGCGAGCGCGGGCCCCGCCCCGCTGAACGGAGCGCCGGCGCTCGACGACACGCTGGTTCCGGGCAGCCACTACAAGCGCTACGTCCGCGTACCAGCGGGCTCGTACTATCTGGTGCTGGACCACTCCGGAGCCGTCGGTCGCAGCGCGCCACCCGCGGTGCTCGGGGACGACCGAGCGGCGAAGATCGACTACGTGGTGCAGCTCGGGGACGAGCCCTGAGGCGCACCCTCGGGTCCTCGGCGTCGGCGCTTGCAAACGAGGCTGCGCGGGCCAGCGATGTGCAGTAGAAGGGCCCGAGGAGCGTGACGACCGGCGTGAAAGCCTCCCCCCCGCTGCGTGCCGCGTTCCTCGCGTTCTGGTTCTTTCTCGTCCCGCTCGCGCTCGCTGCCCTCACCGTCTGGCTGCTGCAGCCGAGCGGACAGGTGGTCGCCGCGACGCCGCTGGACCAGCTCCGCTACTGGGTCGACGACCAGCCCGTCCCCTCGCTGATCATCCTCTTCACGGCGTTCGAGATGGCGCTCTACTCCGCGCGTCACTCCCTCCCCCTGGCAGCGGAACTCGGCGTCGGGGGCCGCACCGACGTGCCGAAGGCGCTGCGGCGCGAGTACGAGCTCGCGGGACAGCTCCTGGAGGAGTCCGAGCGCATCATGACGCGGCGGCGAGCGAAGGTCGCTCGCGCGGTGCCGTCGTCCGTTCGGGAGGACATCACCGACAGCCTCGCGCGACTCCGCGCGGGAATGGAGTCCCCGACGTTCGACGGGCCCGGGTTCGAGCAGGCCCATGGCGAAGCCCGTGACCTCGTGGAGCGACACCTGGCCCCGTGGCGCAAGAGCGAGATCCGGGAGTACGCCGAGTCCATCGGCATGGCCGTCGGCGTGGCGCTCCTCTTGCGGGCGTTCGTGGTCGAAGCGTTCAAGATCCCCAGCGGCTCGATGTTGCCGACGCTGCAGATCCAGGATCACATCTTCGTGAACAAGTTCCGCTATGGCCCCACGGTGCCGTACACGCGGAGCCGGCTCTTCCAGGACCTGCCGCCCGAGCGTGGCGACGTCGTCGTCTTCGAGACGCCGGATCCGTCTCCCCACAACGAAGGTCAGGACTTCATCAAGCGGGTTATCGCGCTGCCGGGCGACACCCTGGACGTCGACGGAGGGCACCCAATCATCAATGGTTGGCGAGTTCCGAGCTGCTCCGTCGGTGAGTACGAGTTCCAGGAGAGCGGCGGCCCGTTCGGCTCGAAGAGCGGCGAGCTCGTCGTGGAGTACCTGGGCGAAGCGACGTACCTGACGCTCTACGAGGACTCGCGCTCGGACGGCAGACAGGGCCCGTACGTCGTCAAGCCGGGCGAGGTGTGGGTTCTCGGCGACAACAGGAACAACAGCAGCGATTCGCGCGCTTGGTTCGGTTACAAGGGCGGCGGCGTTCCCTTCGCGAACATCAAGGGACGCGCGATGTTCGTTTGGCTCAGCTTCGGGCTCGACGGTGGGGTCACCTGGGACCGCCTCCTCACGAACGTCATGGGCAAGCCGAAGCTCCCGAAGGGCGCCCCCCCCGACGTCGTCTCCCGCATCGAGACGTGCGTTCGCGACCGCGCGAAGCTGCCGACGACCGTGCCGCCGCCAGCACGCTGAACGCATGGGCGCCGCCCGGCAAAGGCGCGGGCACGGAACGCTTGGCGACGCTGGGTCGTTGCGTGTAACGTGGCGCGCCTGAGGAGGCGAGGACATGGCACTTCGTTACGCTCGATGGACGGCACTGGCGGCGGCAACGCTCCTGAGCGGTTCGGTGATCTCTTGCAAGAAGAAGGATGAGCCGGCTCCGGCCGCCTCCGCGACCGCGGCCCCCGAGCCCCCCAAGCCGGAGGTGAAGGACGCCGGCAAGAAGGACGACGACGAGGTCAAGCGGTACGACGACGAGCAGAAGGAGTCCGGCACCGTTCGCGTGGCGGTAGATCGCGTCCGCGTTCACGTCGACGCCGATCCTTCGAGCAAACTGCTGACCACTCTGAACAAGGGGACCCTGGTCAATCGACTCGCGCGCAAGGGCAACTTCCTGCTCATCGAGTATCCCTCGGGCGTCGGACAGCTCTCACCCGGCTGGGTCCTGGCGGTGCAGGCCTCCACCAAGGTGGAGAAGGTCGACCCGGACGCGGTGAAGAATCAGAAGGACGCCTCCGCCCCCGTGGTGAAGGTGGACGCGGCGGCCGCGGTGGCCACCGCGAAGGCGGACGCTTCGGCGCCTGCACCCGTCGCGGTGGATGCCGGGGCGCCCAAGCCGGCGCCGACCCCGCAGGCGGACGCCGGGGCCGCAGCGCCGGCGAAGTCGCGGCCGGGCCGCCTGAAGCTCCCCAACAAGAAGTGATGCCGGCGGTCGGGCGCAGAGCGCCCGGCCAGACAGCCGAGCGCCCTGCGCCTCGACGATCCGACCAGCGCGCTGTAAACAGGGCGCCGCATGCCGGCCACCATGAAGGCGCTGGTCTACGACCGCGCGAAGAACCCCTGGGACGCGAGCCGTGGACTCGAAATCGCGGAGGTCCCGCGCGCCACGCTCGACGAGCGCTCCGACTATCACGATCGCTCGCGCGTCCTCATCAAGCCGAAGTACGTCGGCTTCTGCGGCTCGGACCGCGGCATCTGGTTCCGCCGCGCCTTCAAGGACATGATCTGCGGTTCGCTCGATCGCGAGGCGAAGGAACTGCGCGCAGACCGGGACGTGCGCGTCATCGGCCACGAGCTGTTCGGCGAGATCGTCGGCGTCGGCAGCGACGCAGCGCGCTCCCACGGCCTGCAGGTCGGGGACTGGGTGGCGGCGGAGAGCCACATCTACTGTGGTGTGTGCCACCAGTGCCGCGTGGGAGACGCCTACGTCTGTGCGGACGACTTGATCATCGGAATCAGCCACGACGGAGCTTTCGCAGAGCTGGTCAAGCTGCCCGCGAAGGTCATCTGGCGCACCGACACGACGAAGATCCGGCCGGAAGTCGCGGCGATTCAGGAACCCTTCGGGAACGCGGTCCACGCCTGCACGAAGGTGAACCTGCGGGGAAAGCGCGTCGCCATCGTCGGCTGCGGCACGATCGGGCTGTTCGCCGTCGCCATTGCCCGGGCCATGGGAGCCTCGACCATCATCGGGATAGAGCCCGTGGAGCACCACGCCGAAATGGCTCGGCGCCTCGGCGCCGACGTCGTGCTCTCGCCGGGGCGCGGTGCCGAAGACCATGCGCACGATCCGAACCTCGTCCGGGACGTCCTCGAGTACACCGACGGCGTTGGCGTGGACGTGGCGCTCGAGATGAGCGGGCAGAACTCGTCCGTGAACAACGCCATCCACTGCGTCCGCCGCGGAGGGGACGTCATCCTGTTCGGTCTGAAGAGCGGTGATGCGATCATCGAGAGCTTCGACCGGGTCATCGTGGACGGCATCAACATGCACAGCGTCATCGGGCGGCGAATCTGGGAGACGTGGCACATCACCCGGCATCTGCTCGAGGCCAGGGATCCGAACATCCACGATCTGGTCTGGGAGGTCATTCTGGCTGGCGGCGACGGACCGATCGTCCCCTTCGAGACGTTCGAGCCCGGCATGTTCGAGGAGCGGATCCAGTCGTTCCCCAAGGTCCTGCTCGAGTTCTAGGAGGCGACTGGTGTTCGACTCGATCCGCAGCTCCTACCAGGCCGAACTCGACGAGATACGAACCGCCGGTCTCTACAAGGACGAGCGCGTCATCACCACGCCTCAGGGCGCTCGGGTCGTGTCGAACGGCCGCGAGGTGATGAACTTCTGCGCCACCAACTACCTGGGCCTCGCCTCGCACCCGCTGGTGGTCGCGGCCGCCAAGCGCGCGCTCGACTCGCACGGGTTCGGGATGAGCAGCGTCAGGTTCATCTGCGGGACCCAGGACCTGCACAAGCAGCTCGAACGCCGCATCAGCGAGTACTTCGGCACCGAGGACACCATCCTCTACTCGTCCTGCTTCGACGCGAACGGGGGCCTTTTCGAGACCCTGCTGGGCCCCGAGGACGCCGTCATCAGCGACGCGCTCAACCACGCATCGATCATCGATGGCATCCGACTGTGCAAGGCCGACCGGCACCGCTATCCCAACGGCGACGTCGCGGCGCTCGAGGAATGCCTGAAGAAGACCTCCGGAGCCCGCCGCCGCATGATTGCTACCGACGGCGTCTTCAGCATGGATGGCTACCTGGCGAGGCTCGACGCGATCTGCGACCTGGCAGACCGGTACGACGCGCTCGTCATGGTGGACGACTCGCACGCGACGGGCTTCGTGGGGCCCACCGGGCGCGGCACGCCGGAGCACTGCGGCGTCGCCTCGCGCATCGACGTCATGACGAGCACGCTGGGCAAGGCGCTCGGCGGCGCCAGCGGCGGCTTCACGACGGGCCGGCGCGAGATCGTGGAACTGCTCCGGCAGCGCTCCCGCCCCTACCTGTTCTCCAACACGCTGGCGCCGTCCATCTGCGGCGCCAGCCTCGCGGTGCTCGATCTCCTGGACACGAGCGACGACCTGCGTCGCCGGCTCGGCGCCAGTACACGACGGTTTCGCGAGGGCATGACGGCGGCCGGGTTCGACGTGCGGCCGGGGACCCACCCCATCGTGCCCGTCATGATCGGCGACGCGCGGCTGGCGCAGAGCGTCGCGTCGAAGCTCCTGGAGGAAGGGATCTACGTCGTCGGATTCTCTTATCCCGTCGTCCCGAAGGGAGAGGCGCGGATTCGAGTGCAGCTCTCGGCGCAGCACTCGGACGACGACGTCGAGGGCGCCATCGACGCGTTTGCGCGCGTCGGGCGCGCCCTCGGCGTGCTGGGGAGCTGACCTTGACCGCGGAACGCCCGCCGACGCGCTCCACCCTCGAGCGCGCTTTGGGCCTCGTCACCGAGGTGCGGGCAGGCGAAGGCGTGACGGCGCTGCTGCTGGCGTTGAACGTGTTCGTCCTGCTCACGGCCTACTACGTGATCAAGCCGGTGCGGGAGGGGCTCATTCTCGAGCTGGAGGCGGGCGCCGAGTACAAGAGCTACCTGGGGGGCGCGATTGCGGTGCTGCTGCTGCTGGTGGTCCCTGCCTACGCCCGCTTCGCGAGCCGAGTACCACCGAGGCGCCTCGTGGTGACCGTCACGCTGTTCTTCGCCTCGCACCTCCTGGTGTTCTACGTCGCGGCGAACGTCCCGACCGTTCGCGTGCACCTCGGACTCGTCTTCTACGTGTGGGTCGGCATCTTCAACATGATGGTCGTGGCGCAGTTCTGGGCGTTCGCCAACGACCTGTACACCGCCGAGCAAGGCAAGCGCCTGTTCCCGCTGGTGGGCGTCGGCGCCTCCGTCGGAGCGCCCCTGGGCAGCCAGATCGCCGAGTCTCTCGCAGTGCCCCTCGGCAAGATGCAGCTGCTCGTGGTCAGCGCCGGCTTGCTCGCGTCGTGCGCGCTCCTGTTCCACGCCGTGGCGCGCCGAGAGCGGGACGCCCTCGGCCGGGACGAAGCACCGGACCGCAAGGGGGAGACCACGCCAACCGCGCCCGAGGGAGCCTTCGAGATGGTCTGGCGCCATCGCTACCTGGGACTCCTCGCCGCGTTCTCTCTCGTGTTCACGTTCGTCAACACGAACGGTGAGTACGTGCTCAGCAAGCTCTTCAAGAAGGCGGCCACCGAGGCCGTGGCCGCCGGGGTGGCGGCCGACGTCGGCGACTACCTGACCGCCGCCTACGCGGGCTTCTTCAAGTACGTGAACCTCGCGGGTGCCTTCCTGCAGCTCTTCGTCGTCTCGCGAATCGTCAAGTACACGGGCTTCAGGACGGCGTTCCTCGTGCTCCCCGTCATCGCGCTCCTCGGCGCGACCGGCGCGGCGCTCTTTCCGGTGCTCGCGCTGGTTCGCCTGACGAAGACGGCGGAGAACTCAACGGACTACTCCCTGAACAACACCCTCAGGAACATGCTCTGGCTGCCCACCACGCGCGAGATGAAGTACCGGGCGAAGCAGGCCGTGGATACGTTCTTCGTCCGCATGGGCGACGTGAGCTCGGCGCTGCTCGTCGCGCTCGGCGCCGGAATGCTGGGGTGGAGCCTCAGGGCCTTCGCCGTCGTGAACGTCGTGCTCGTCCTGGGTTGGCTCGCCTTGGCCCTGGCGATCGCCCGCCACTGGGCGAAGATGACCGACTCTTGACCGGCAACCCCTCCGCCTCCCGGGCGAAGAGGCCGGCCGCCAGGATGCCGAGGATCTCGGCGGGAGAAGCACGCGAGAGGCGCATGGGCACTCGGTTCCTACGCGGGGGGGGACCCCCACCTTCCCAGATCCCGTGTCAAACTACCGGGCCATGAGCGAGCGCGCGCGCTGGGACGAGCTCTTTCGGCGGTTCCAGAGCTTCGAGGACGGGCGGCGCGAGGACGAGCGGGCGCGAGCAGCGGAGACCGCAGCGCTGGAGGAGTTCCATCAGTGGTGCGCGGCCGCCACCGATCGGGTCATGGCCGACCTTGCGGCGGTCGCGTCGTCGCGCGCGGAGCAGTTCGAGGCGCAGACTGGGCACGCTGTGGAGGTCACCTACCCGAGTCATCCCCCCATCTCCCTCGGCGCGCCGGGCCCAGATCTCTCGTTCCTGCGCATGTCCCTCGCCGACTCGCACGTGCACGTCTATTCGTACCGCGGCCGCGGCTCGCTCCCCGTGCTGCACCTGGTTCACACGAGCGAGCGCAACCTGCCTCGGCACCGCCGCCTCGTCAGCTCCGCTGGCTGCTTCATCGCTCGCGGCGAGGACGACACCTACCAGCTCAGAAACGTCCGGACCGAGGCGGGAGGGGAGGCAACACCCGCGTCCCTCGACGATCTGGTCTTTCGGGCGTTCGAGCTCCTGGTGCAGTCGCTTCGCCGCCGGTGACGCCTAGCGCCGACCCGACGCGGCACGGTCACCCTCGGCGTCGTCCGGCGCTGGCTCCTCGCGGGCCTCGACGAGGACGATGCCGAGCTCCTGCCTGAGCGCGCGCGCACGCCGGAGCAGCACCCACGAGCCGACGAGGGCGCCGAGCCAGCCGACGTGCGCCGCCAGATCCAGCATCCGGATGGCGCTCCAGTCGATGCGCCCGACCAGCAGGAAGAGCACGAAGCCGACGGCCACCTTGCCGAAGCACGCGGAACTCGCGACGCGAAAAACCTGCAGCTCGGCCTCCTTCCACCGGGCGAAATCCTCCGGGCTCACGCGGCCGTGGTCGGCCACCTCCCGCTTGGCGACATCGAGCTTCCGCGTGGTCAGGAAGATCCCGAGGATGAGCGCGATGATGTCGGTGAGGGGAAGCATGATGGCCTCACGCCTTGGGACGGCGAGAGGGTTTGCGCGGCGCGAGGCTCTTCAGGTTGCGCCTGGACGACTTGCGCCACGCGGTATCCCATTTTGCATCGGGCATCGGGAAGGCCGGGCGCGCGAGGAGGTACCCCTGCCCGTAGTCCGCCCCAGTATCGATGATCGCCGCGAGCTCGTCGGCCGTCTCGATCCCCTCAGCGACGACCTCGGCACCGAGCTCCTTCAGCATGGTCACGAGGAACTGAACGAGCGTCCGCTGGCGGGGGATCTTGTCGACCCCGGTGATCAAGGCACGATCGAGCTTCACCACCCGGGGCTCCAGCTCGATGACGCGCTTGAGGTTGGAGTAGGCCGCACCGAGGTCGTCCACCACCAGGTACGCGCCCGTGCGCGAGCACACCTCCTTCAACACGCCCATGCAGAGCTCGAAGTGCGTGAACGCGGCCGACTCGGTGATCTCGATGTAGACGTCCGCGTCGTGGTACCCGATCGGGTCGTCCGGGCGAACCAGCCATCGCGACGTGAGCTCGTCGGGGTGCACGTTCACGAACAGGGGAATGCCCGGCGCCGCCGCGAACGCCGACTGGCGGATGATGCGACCCAGACGCCCGCAGGCCTTCTCCGAGCTCGCCTGCGTGAAGAGCGCGACGGGATTGGCGAACTCGGGCCACCTGCAGCGTGCCAGCACTTCCTGAGCGAAGGTCTTCCCGGTGCGCAGGTCGACGATGGGCTGGTACACCACGGCCAGATCGGTCTGTGCGAGGTCCTTCACGCTCGCCGGCGGGCGATCACTGCGATAGGCGGGGATGCCCTCGACACCGCTGTGCGTCCACACCAAGCGCTCGCGTGCCATGTTCAGTCGGAACTCACGACGCGGTTACGGCCCGCGTGCTTGGCGGCGTACAAGCGTCGATCGGCGACCGCCACCAGCGCCGTGGGTGCGGGCTCCTCGCAGCACGTCAGCGCCGCGCACCCGACGCTCACCGTGACGGGAATTCGACGTCCATCCGCCTCGATGAGCATCCCCTCGATGAACGAGCGGAGGCGCTCGCCGACCCTTCCCGCCCCGGCGAGGTCGATGCCCCGCAGGACCACGGCGAACTCCTCGCCACCGTACCTGGCGAACACGTCCTCCGTCCGAAGACCCCGCTCCACCGCCGCTGCCACGTCGACGAGCACCCGATCGCCGGCCTGGTGACCATAGGTGTCGTTGATCTTCTTGAAGTGGTCGAGATCGAACATCGCGAGCGCGACGTTGGTCTTGTGCCGCCGTGAGAATGCGACTTCGGACTTGAGACGCTCGTCGAAGTGCTCCCGATTGAAGGCACCCGTCAGAGGGTCGCGCACGCTCGCCTCGTAGAGCTGGCGGAGCATCGCCTCTTCGTCGGAGTCCGTCACCGAGTAGCGGAAGACCACGTTCGGGCCGAGCTGGATCAGGTCACCATCGCCCAGGCGTTCACGCTCGATCCGCTGACCGCGGACGAAGGTCCCGTTCGCGGAGCCGGCGTCCTCGACGAAGGCGAGCGGACCCTCCACGAAGACGCGGGCGTGCTTTCGGCTGATGCCGTCGTCGTTCACCCAGTGATCGCAGGCGGTGTTGCGCCCGATGGTGACCCCCTTCCCCGGCGGAATCAGGATGACGTTGCCCACGTTCGACCCGTCCATTCGAACCAGCACGTGCCTATCGCGCGTCGCTACGCCCGAGGGTCGGCGGAGATCGTGAACGTTGACGATCGCCGTTCGCTCGTCGTCGTGACCGTCCGCGTCGCCACCCATGGGGATCCGTGAGGGTACCATCAACCAGACCGAAGAGGCAGCCAGACCACGCCGTACCTCCCGGGCTCAGGGCCAGCGCATGATCGCGTCGATCTTCTCGACAATCTCGTCGTACGTCCAGGGCTCGGTGCCCGCCTTGTCCACCCCGGGACTACGCCTGACCTCGAACATGCCGAGGTGCTGGCCGCCCACGTCGAAGCACTTCCCGGTGATCTTCGAGGCCGCGTCCGACGCGAGGAACACGATGATGGGCGAGATGTGGTCCGGCGTCAGGTGGTCGAGCCCGCCCTGGCTGAAACCCGGGAGGTCGTCCGTCATGCGCGTCTTCGCGACGGGCGCGATGGCGTTCACGGTGATGCCGAGCCGCTCGAACTCCATGCTCGCGACCCGGGTCAAGCCGTAGATGCCCGCCTTGGCCGCACCGTAGTTGCCCTGCCCGAAGTTGCCGATCAACCCCGAGGTGGAGGACGAGTTGATGATCCGACCTCCGCGACCGGCCTCCTTCATCGCCGCCGCCGCCGCCTGAACGCACGCGAAGGTCCCCTTCAGGTGCACCTGGATCACCGGATCCCACATCGACTCTTCCGTCTTCAGCAGGGTCTTGTCCCGCAGGATGCCCGCGTTGTTGACGAGGATGTCCAGGCGACCGAAGGCATCGAGCGCCGTCTTGACGATGGCCTTGCCCGCGTCCATGGAGCCCACGGCGTCGTAGTTCGCGGCCGCCTCACCCCCCAGCGCGCGGATCTCGCTCACGACCTCGTCGGCCATCATCTTGCCCCCTCCCGTCCCGGAGCGGTCGCCACCGAGATCGTTGACGACCACCTTGGCGCCGGCCTTCGCGAGCGCCAATGCGTGCGACCGGCCGATGCCACCGCCCGAGCCCGTCACGATCGCTACCTTCCCGTCCAGCACGCCCATGGTTCGTTCCTCTCGTCGAAAGGGGGCGCGCAGTTTCCAACGTCCTTCGGGACCATGCAAGCGCGCCGCGGGCCGCGCGGCGCCTCGCCCCCGGGGAATCTGCAGTAGTCTGACGCACTCTCCAACCGAGGAGCCTGCCGTGCCTGGGAAGACCCGAATCCACGCCGCGCTCGAGCGCAACGGCGCCGTCCTGATGCCCGGCTGCTACGACGCCCTCTCCGCGCGAATTCTGGCGCGTCTCGGCTTCTCTGCGGGGTTCATCTCGGGCTACTCCGTGTCCGCGGCGCACCTGGGCAGACCCGACGTCGGGCTGCTCACCACGACCGAGATGGCGGACGCCGCGAGGCGAATATGCGCAGCGGCCGCCCCCGTGCCGATCATCGCCGACGCCGACACCGGCGGAGGCAACGCGCTGAACGTGCAGCGAACGATCACCGACCTGATCGCGGCAGGAGCCGCCGGCTGCTTCCTGGAAGATCAAGTGTGGCCCAAGAAGTGCGGGCACATGCGGGGCAAACGGGTCGTTCCCAGGGAAGAGCACGTCCGAAAAATCCGCGCTGCGCGGGAGGTGATCGGCGACGCCGACTTCTTTCTCGTGGGGCGGACCGACGCGCGCGCTGCGACGACGCTCGACGACGCCATCGACCGCGCGAACGCGTACATGGACGCCGGCGCGGACGGGAGCTTCGTCGAAGCACCGCAGGACGACGATGAACTCCGGGTCATCGCCGCGCGGACCCGCGGCCCCCGGGTAGCGAACATGATCGAGGGCGGAAAGACGCCGCTGCACACACCGGAAGAGCTGCAGGCGCTCGGCTTCGAACTCGTGGTCCACCCCTTGACGCCACTCTTCGCGGCGTCCAGGGCCATGCTCGACGCACTGGGAGCCCTCAGGCGGTCTGGAACGACGCGAGACGACCTCTCGCGGCTGGCCACGTTCGCGGAGTTCAACGAGCTCGTCGATCTCGAGAGCGTCTACGCGACGGAGGCGCGCTTCGTCGAGTGACTGCAAGCCTGCCGATCCCGTCGGCCACCGTCGTTCTGGTCCGCGACGGGAACGGCGGTCCCGAGATCCTTCTCCTTCAGCGGAGCGGCACGCTCGACTTCCACGGAGGTGCGTGGGTCTTCCCCGGCGGCAGGATCGACGACGTCGACCGAGCGTCGGACCCCATCGAGGCCGCGCGCCGCGCCGCCGTCCGGGAGGTGCACGAGGAAACCGGCCTTCGGGTGACCACCTCCGAGCTCCTCCCGTTCTCGCGCTGGACGACGCCGGCGGTGCGACCGAAGCGCTTCGAGACGTGGTTCTTCGTCGCCCGAGCGCCTGCCGGGACCGTGAAGGTGGACGGCGGCGAGATCACCACGCACCGCTGGCTGACTCCCTGCGTCGCCCTGTCGGAATGCGCAGGGAATGCGTTGACGCTCCCGCCGCCGACCTTCGTCACGCTGACGGTGCTGGCGCGCTTCGATCGGACCGAGGCACTGCTGCACCACGTGCGATCGGCCTCGCCGGAGAAATTCGAGCCACGGCCCGTCCCGATCGAGGGCGGCTTCTGTTCCCTGTACCATCCCGATGCCGGCTTCGAGACGGGCGAACTGACGGCACCGGGACCACGGCACCGGCTCTGGGTCGTCTCGAGTGGCTGGCGCTACGAACGCGACTTCTGAGCACGCACGCCTTGCGTCAGTTGATCGCGTCGGGGGTGCTCGGCAGAGGGCCCGCCGTGCGTGAGCCGAGCGCGCTGACGGCGCCCATGACGGCGAGCCCCACCTGGTGAAAGCGGTCGGACGACAGCTGAACCGTGACACCCGCGGTCCGGAGCTGGACGTGCACGGCGCCGCACGGACACTGCGTGATACGCGCTGCGTCGTTGTCCGAGAGCGTCGTGTGGGGACCACAGGGGCGTGAGGTGTCGGCCATGTGCCCGGCACCCTAGCACGACGCCGGCCGGGGAGCCGACGCCGGCACCCGGATCCCCGTTGAAGGCTGGTGAGTGCCTTGCTACGCCGCAGGACGAGGACGCCGTGCGGCTCGCGACGATCAAGGACGGAACACGCGACGGCAAGCTGGTCGTGGTGGACCCCACCGGCGAACGCTTTGCGGCCGCGGAGGGCATCGCGCCGACGATGCAGGCCGCCCTCGACGACTGGGAGCGCGTCGCGGACGCGCTGCGAGCCCTCCACGGCGACGTCGCCGCCGGCAGGGCGGGCACGGTGCCGCTCGACCCAGCGGAGCTGGGTGCCCCCCTGCCGCGCGCCTACGAGTGGGTCGACGGGTCCGCATACATCAACCACATCGTGCTCGTCCGCAAGGCTCGCGGCGCGGACCCACCCGAGACGCTGCGGACCGATCCGCTGGTGTACCAGGGCGGGTCCGGAGTTCTCCTCGCGCCGCGCGACGACATACCCCTGCCGGACCCCGCGTGGGGTCTCGATTTCGAGGCCGAGATCTGCGTCGTCCTGGGCGACACGCCCCGAGGGACGAGTGCCGCCGCGGCCTCGACGCACGTCCGGCTCCTCACGCTCGCGAACGATGTCTCGCTGCGGAGCTTGATCCCCGCGGAGCTGGCGAAGGGGTTCGGGTTCTTCGTGTCGAAGCCGGCCACCGCCTTCGGCGCCTTCGCCGTCACACCGGACGAGCTGGGTGACGCGTGGCGCGACGGGCGCGTACACCTCCGCCTTCGCTCGACGTACAACGGACGTCTCGTCGGCGACCCGGAGGCAGGGCCCGAAATGCATTTCTCGTTCTTCGACCTCATCGAACACATCACGCGGACCCGGGCCTTCACGGCGGGGACCATCCTGGGCAGCGGAACGGTGTCGAACTCGAACCAAGCGCGGGGGATCTCGTGCCTCGCCGAGCGCCGAATGCTCGAAACGCTGGAGGACGGCCAGCCCTCGACGCCGTTCATGGGCGTGGGGGACACCATCGAGGTGGAGATGCTGGATGCCGTCGGTCGCAGCATCTTCGGCAAGATCTCCCAGAAGGTCGTTCCGGCGTGAAGCTCCATGGCTACTGGCGAAGCACGTCGTCGTGGCGGGTGCGAATCGGGCTCGAGCTGAAGCGTGTACCGTACGAGTACCAGGCGGTGAATCTCCTGAAGGGCGAGCAGAAGAGCGAAGCCATCGCGGCGCTGAACGCCTTCGGTCAGGTCCCGGTGCTGGTCCTCGACGACGGCTTCGCCCTGTCCCAGTCGATGGCGATCCTGGAGCTGCTGGATGAACTTCATCCGTCCCCTCCACTGCTGCCGGGCGACGCGCGGCGCCGGGCCCGCGCGCGACAGATCGCGGAGCTCGTGAACTCCGGGACCCAGCCGCTGCAGAACCTGGGAACGCTCGAGCGCGTGAGGGCACTCGCCGGAGACGCGGCGGCGAAGGCCTGGGCCTCGAGCGCCATCACCACTGGCCTCGACGCGGTCGAGAGCATCGCGCGGACGACCGCGGGGCAGTACCTCGTAGGAGACGACGTGACGCTCGCCGACGTCCTGGTGGTCCCGCAGCTCTACAACGCTCGGCGCTACGGCGCGGACCCCGCCCGGTGGCCCACGCTCGCGACCTGCGAGGCGCAGGCCGGTGAGCTCGAGGCGTTCCGGCGGGCCCATCCCGATCGCCAGCCGGACGCGCAACCCAGCCCCTGAAGGAACCCTCATGGCAAAGGTCGAATCCCTCGGAATCACGAAGGTGGAAGCCCTTCACTACTACGTGCGCGACCTGGATCGGAGCCGGCGCTTCTACACGTCGCAGCTCGACTTCGCGGAGGTCGGGGTGAGCGGGGACGAGCTCACGGCGGCGGGCAAGCAGCGGTCCATCCTGTTCGAAGCGGGGGACTGCGCCATCCTCTGCTCGGCACCCGAGGGGGAAGGCGGCCGCGCCTGGCGGTGGCTGCGCAAGCACCCCGACGGCGTCGGGTCCGTGATCTTCCGCGTGAGCGACGTCCGAAAGACGTTCCGCTTGCTCGAAGGCCGAGGGGGCACGCCCATCGACGACATCCAGACGTTCGGCGGCGGCGCGTCGACGCTCGAGACGTTCTCGATCACGACCCCGTTCGGCGGAACGACGTTCCGCTTCGTCGAGCGACACGGCTTCGACGACCTCTTTCCCGGCATGGCGCGCCACCCGGCGCCTATGGGTGGACGGAACCGCCTGGGCGTCACCCACATCGACCACATCACGTCGAACTTCGAGACCCTGTCTCCGACGATTCTCTGGCTCGAGCACGTGATGGGCTTCGAACGGTTCTGGGACGTCCAGTTCCACACCGACGACGTGGCATCCCAGCCGTCCGATCACGGCTCCGGCTTGCGTTCGATCGTCATGTGGGACCCGACCTCGGGAGCGAAGTTCGCCAACAACGAGCCCTGGCGACCGTTCTTCCGGTCGTCGCAGATCAACATCTTTCACGAAGAACAGCGCGGAGACGGCATCCAGCACGCCGCGCTCGCGGTGAAGGACATCCTCCCCGCCGTCCGCGAGATGCGCGCGCGCGGGATCGAGTTCATGCCGACGCCCGCCACGTACTACGACATGCTCCCGGAGCGGCTGAAGCGCATCGGCGTCGGCACCATCGACGAGAACGTCGCGGAGCTGCGCGAGCTAGGGATCCTGGTCGACGGAGACGCCGACAAGAGCTACCTCCTGCAGATCTTCCTCAAGGACTCAGCGGGAACTCACGGTGACACGACCGCCGGTCCGTTCTTCTACGAAGTCATCCAGCGCAAGGGCGACGCCGGTTTCGGCGCGGGCAACTTCAGGGCTCTGTTCGAGAGCATCGAACGCGAACAGAAGGCCGAAGGACGCGCCTGACGCGCGAAGGGAGAATCACGCCGTGCTCGACCGCATCTGCGTCGGAGAGGTCGCGAAGAAGCACCATGTCGCCCTTCGCTCGGCGAACGGGGCGCTGCGCCACGAGGAGTGCATCACGCGCGAGGGCTTCGGGGGCCCGTACACCATCCTCTATCACGAGCGGCGTCCGCACACGCAGCGCCTGGGTGACGCCGCTCACGGCTTCTCCCATCCGGTAGCCGCGCCTCCTCGCCCGCTCGCGAAGCGCCACTACAAGTCGTTCGAGCTCCCGGAGCTCGCGGGTTGTCCCGTGGACGCCCGCGTCCCGCTGCTGTTCAACTCCGACGTCGTGGTCTCGGTCTCGCGACCGAACGCGGAGGATCCCGTCTACTTCGCCAACGCGGACGCCGACGACCTGGTGTTCGTCCACGAAGGCGGCGGCGTGTTGCGCTCCATTCTGGGTGATCTGCGGTTCGAGCAGAACGACTACGTGTGCGTGCCCCGCGGCATCGTGCACCGCTTCGTTCCCGACGCTTCACGGTCCCAGTTCTGGCTCCACCTCGAGTGCCTCGGAGGCCTGGGCCTGCTGCGCCAGTGGCGCAACGAGGTGGGGCAGCTCACGATGGACGCACCGTACTGCCACCGGGACTTTCGGGCGACGAGCCACGTGGGACCTCTCGACGAGGGCATTCGCGATCTCGTCGTCAAGCGTGGCGGCCGCTGTCACGGTTTTCGCTACGACGCGTCCCCGCTGGACGTCGTGGGGTGGGACGGAACCGTGTACCCGTGGGCGTTTCCGATTCTGTCCTTCCAGCCGCGCGCGGGTCTCGTCCACCTGCCGCCGACGTGGCATGGCACGTTCCAGGCGCGCGGCGCGCTCATCTGCAGCTTCGTCCCGCGACTCGTGGACTTTCATCCGGAAGCGGTCCCGTGCCCCTACCCGCACTCGAGCGTCGACGTCGACGAGCTGCTCTTCTATTGCCGCGGCAACTTCACCTCACGCCGCGGCGTGGGGTCGGGGAGCATCTCGCACCACCCCGCGGGGATCCCCCACGGCCCGCACCCCGGCGCCTACGAGTCGAGCCTCGGTTCAGCGCGGACGGACGAGCTCGCGGTCATGCTGGACTGCTTCGAGCCTCTCGCGGCGACGACGACGGCGCTCGACGTCGAGGACCCGGGCTACCACGACAGCTTCGTCTGACGCCGCTCGCCGGGCGGGGTCAGCCCCAGCCATCGTCCGCGGCGTCCTCGCACTTTCGCCGCAGGGACTCCCACTCGCTGTTGCGAATGGCATCGAGGAGATCTTCCTCGCGGGCGAAGGTCTGGGAGTCCGGGCGCTGTTCGGTGTTTTCGCTCATGGCGGCATCTCCAGTCCGCTGAACGGCCCCCGGCGCGAACCCTGAAGGCTCGGGGGCTGCTATGGTCTCGCCGCCCATGGCCGACCCGCGCGAGAGGCCGCTGCGCATTCTGGGGCGCTACGCGCTCTACGGCCCCATCGCCTCG
The DNA here is from genome assembly GCA_964487605.1 of uncultured Polyangiaceae bacterium. Classification (GTDB taxonomy): domain Bacteria; phylum Myxococcota_A; class Polyangia; order Polyangiales; family Polyangiaceae; genus JAJDAH01. The sequence goes on along the minus strand of CAZARU010000001.1, from coordinate 151,284 downwards.
GGCGGGATGGCCACCGTTCACTACGGGCGCCTCCTCGGCCCCGTCGGGTTCTCGCGAACCGTGGCCATCAAGCGGCTGCACCCGCAGTTCTCGAAGGATCCCGAGTTTGCGGCGATGTTCCTCGACGAGGCGCGCGTCGCCGCCCGCATCCAGCACCCCAACGTCGTCGCGACCGTAGACGTCGTCGCCACCGAGGGCGAGCTCTTCCTGGTCATGGACTACGTGCGCGGTGAGACGCTCTCCAAGGTCGCCCGCGCCGCACGGAAGAAGGGCCTGCGCGTGCCGGTCGGCGTCGTCGGAGGGGTCATCTCCGGTGCACTCCACGGACTTCACGCGGCACACGAGGCGACGGACACCCAGGGGCAGCCGCTTCACGTCGTACACCGGGACGTTTCGCCGCAGAACATCCTCGTCGGAGTGGACGGCGTCAGTCGCGTGCTCGACTTCGGCGTGGCGAAGGCCGCAGCGCGGGTGCAGACGACCCGAGACGGGCAGATGAAGGGCAAGCTGGCGTACATGGCCCCGGAGCAGCTGCGCGGTGGAGACGTCGACAGGAGAGTGGACCTGTTTGCCACGGCGACCGTCCTCTGGGAGGCCCTCACCGGTCAAAGGCTCTTCGACGGCGAGCACGCGGCGGAGATCCTCGACAAGATCCTGGACCGTCCCATCCCACCTCCAAGCGCGATCATTCCGACCATCCCGCGCAAGCTCGATCGCGTCGTCCTGCAGGGGCTCGCGCGCAAGCCCTCGGACCGCTTCCAGACCGCCCGACAGTTCGCCATCGCCCTCGAAGAGGCGACGCCCCTCGCGTCGCCGCGAGAAGTCGGCGAGTGGGTCGAGGGCGCCGTGGGCGACATACTCGCGCGGCGCGAGAGAGTCGTCGCCGACATCGAGAGCGTGTCGTCCGTTTCCGAGCTGACCGACTTGACCGACACGACCGACGGCATCCTGCAGCCGCTGGCGGATCGAGCCAGCCGCGAGGAGATCTCGTCGCGGGGAACCAGCCCCTCCGAGCTCGTTCGCCGCAGCATCGCGGACGACGAGGGGGCGACCACCGTGTACCGCGAGGGCGTGCACGGGCTCGCGTCGAACGATCCGCCGCCGTCGCTCGCCGCGGCCACGGGCGCTCCGGCATCGGAACATGCCGGCGCCGACGCGCGGTGGGACGAGGTCACGGGCGCCGGGTCGCACCGGACGCGGGAGCAGCACCGTCAACGCGCCCTCGCGATGGTCGCGGCGGCCATGCTCTTGATGCTGATGGTCGGCGTGGGACTCCTCCTCGGGACGAACGGTGAGGAGCTGGCGACGCCCTCCGCAGGAGCACCGAGCCGGCCACCCGCGGGGTCCGGCGCGTCCGGCGCGTCCACCGTCCCCACCTCCCCCGCCGCCACCGCGGCGCTCGCTCCTCCCATCGAGCCGAGCGCACTGCCGACCGAGGCGAACACCGACGCCACGAAGCCACGGCTACCGAGGCTATTCGCGGGAGCGCCGAAGCCCGCGTCGCCGGCGCGAGCGCCGCAAGCCGTGCGCACTGCCGCTGCGGCACCACCGCTGGCACCCGCCCCCCCGACCGCCGCCAAAGCGCCATCCCCCTGCAGCCCGCCGTTCTTCTTCGACGGCAACGGGATCCGCCGCATCAAGCCAGGGTGCCTTTGATGGCTCGCATTCTCGCCATCGAAGACGAGGCAGACCTCCGTGAAGTCCTGGCCTACAACCTGAGCCAGGCGGGGCACGAGACGCTCGTCGCCGCGACGGGAACGGAAGGGCTGGCACTGGCACGAAGCCACCTGCCGGACCTCGTCCTGCTCGACCTGATGCTGCCGGACGTTTCCGGGCGGCAGGTGTGCGCCGAGCTCAAGCGCGGCGCAACGACCCGCGAGATTCCCATCATCATGCTGACGGCCCGCGGCGACGAGGTCGATCGAGTCGTGGGCTTCGAGCTGGGCGCCGAGGACTACGTCGTCAAGCCCTTCAGCGTCCGGGAGCTGCTCCTGCGCATCCAGGCGGTCGTGCGCCGCGCGCAGGGCGTGGCTCCGCCCCTCGAGCGAACGGCAACGTTCGGTTGCCTGGCCATCGACAGGGAGGCTCACCGTGCCTGGATCCAGGGCGCAGCGCTCGAACTGACCGCCCTCGAGTTCAAGCTCCTCACGCTGCTCTACGACCGTCGCGGTCGCGTACAGACGCGGTCCGCGCTGCTCGAGGAAGTTTGGGGGATCCAGGCGCCCATTGCGACGCGCACCGTGGACACTCACGTGAAGCGTCTGCGCGAGAAGCTCGGCGCTGCCCGGGACTACATCGAGACCGTTCGGGGCGTCGGATACCGTTTCGTGGAGTCACCGAACGGGGCGAACAGGTGAAGCTCGGGATTCGCGCCAAGCTCTTCGCCGTCTCGCTCGTCGTCATCGCCGCGTCGGTACTGGCGGCGTACGCCTACCTGCACCCCGCCCTGGCTCGAACGGTCACCGAGCGAACGCGCGCCGAGCTGGGGCACCGAGCGCGCCTGGTGGCCACCCACGCTGCCAAGCTCGACCCGGCCAACGAGCAGGCCTGGGACGCTCTCGCCGACGAACTCGGGAGCCGTTCCGGCGCGCGAGTCACGCTCGTCCGCGGCGACGGTCGGGTCCTCGGGGACTCGGAGCTCTCGCGCGACGAGCTGCGTGCGCTGGAGAATCACAGTGACCGTCCAGAGATTGCCGCAGCGATGCGTGGGGGTGAGAGCGCGGATCAGCGTGACAGCGCGACACTCGGGGCTCGACTCCTGTACGTCGCGACGAGCTTCGAGACGAAACGAGGGCGCGCAGTGGCGCGCGTCGCGTTGCCCATGAAGGAGCTCGACGACGCCGTGAGGACTCTGCAGAAGGTGCTGGGGGTCGCGTTCCTCCTGGGGCTCGCCGTGGCCATCGTGATGTCGACCCTGGCGGCGGAGCTCACGACCCGTTCCGCCCGCGCGCTCACCAGCGCCGCGCGCAGGATGGCGAGCGGAGAACTCGATGCGCGCACGGGGATCAGCGGCAAGGACGAGCTCGGTCAGCTCGGCGTCGTCCTCGATCGCCTCGCCGAAAGTCTGTCCGAAACCCTCGGGGCCCTGGCCCGGGAGCGAGACCACGGTGCGGCCATCCTCGACGGCATGCGGGAAGGAGTCGCCTTGCTCGACGCCGACTCGCACGTGGTCCGGGTGAATCCCGCGCTCTGCAGCATGCTCGGCGTCGCACCGGACGTGGTCGGCCAGCCCGTCGACGAGGCCTTCCAGAACGCGAGGCTCGCTCGAGTCTTCCAGGAAGCCGAGGACACCGGAGAAGCCGTGGAGGACGAGATCGAGTTCGACGCGGCTCCGCCCCGCCGGCTCCTGGTGCGGATCACGCGGCTCGAAGCTCCCGAGGCTCGGCTCGCCGTCTTCGTCGACATGACCGAACAGCGCCGCCTCGAGGCGCTCCGGAAGGACTTCGTCGACAACGTCTCCCACGAGCTGAGAACGCCGGTCGCGGCCATCCTGTCGGCGGCCGAGACGCTGTGTTCCGCCGCGCGCTCGGATCCCGACGCGGCACCGAAGTTCGTCGCGATGATCGAGAGGAACGCCGAGCGGCTCCGGGCGCTGCTCGAGGATCTCTTGAACCTCTCGCGCATCGAGTCGCGTCAGTTCCAGATCGACATAGCGCCGACGGACGTCCGGGGCATCATCGACCGAGTGGTCGCTTCGGCGGCGACCGGAGCGCCGCCAGGCGCAAAGCTGACGGCCGCTGGCCTCGGCTCCGCGCTCGCCGACGCGCGATCGCTCGAGCACGTCCTGACCAATCTCGTCGACAACGCGCTGAAGTACGGCGGCCCGGACGTCAACGTCGAGGTCGGCGTCCGCCAGGGCGAAGACGTCGTCGTCTGGGTGGCGGACGACGGTCCCGGGATACCGGCGGACCATCTGCCCCGCATCTTCGAGCGCTTCTACCGCGTGGACCAGGGTCGGTCGCGAGCCGTGGGGGGCACCGGCCTGGGCCTGGCGATCGTCAAGCACCTCGTCGCGGCCATGGGCGGAACGACGAGCGTGGAGAGCCGGACTGGCAACGGTACGCGGTTCTCGGTCACGCTCCCGGCGGCACCGTCGTTGCCCACTCCCGCTCCCCGGCGGTAAGGTCGCGGGGCGGGCGGCCGTCGGGCCGGTCCGCGCCGAACCGTGACCATCGAGCTGAAGCGCGGAGTGTCTCTCGGGAGCTGCGAGCTGCTCGTCAAGATCGGGCAGGGCGGTATGGCGAGTGTCTGGGTGGCCCGCGAGCACGGGGCAGAGGGCGGCCCGCGCCTGGTCGCGGTGAAGACGATGCTCCCGCAGCTGAGCGACGACCCGAAGTTCCGGGCGATGTTCCTGGACGAGGTAGGGCTCGTTCGGAGCATCCACCACGAGAACGTCGTCAACCTGCACTCCACCGCGGAGGCGGGGGGCTTGCTGTACATGGTGATGGAGTGGGTCGAAGGGGACTCGCTCCGCGCCGTCATCCAGGAGGCCAAGAAGCGCCGGCCCATTCCCCCCGAGATCGCGGTCCGCGTGATCGCCGACGCCGCCGCGGGGCTTCACGCGGCGCACGAGCTGACCGGCTGGGACGGGGAGCTTCGTGGGGTCGTGCACTGCGACGTGTCACCTCACAACATCCTGTGCGGCATCGACGGGAACGTGAAGCTGGTGGACTTCGGCGTGGCGAACGCCATGAGCCAGGTGGACGACACCGACGAGGTGAAGGGGAAGTTCGGGTACATGTCGCCCGAGCAAGCGCGGGGCGACCCGATCGATCGGCGCAGCGACGTGTTCTCGCTCGGCATCGTCCTGTTCGAGCTCACCACGGGCTACCGCCTGTTCGTGGGGAGGGACAACGCCCACACGCTGGATCTGGTGAAATGGGGGAGACTGCCGAAACCGACGGACGTCATCCCCGACTACCCTCGCGCACTCGAACCGATCGTGCTGAAGGCCCTCGAGCGCGACCTGGATCTCAGGTTTCAGACGGCCGACGAACTTCGCGATGCCCTGGAGCGGTACCTCGTCGACGAGCGCATCCTGGTGACCCGGGCAGGTGTGGCCAGCCTGGTGAAACGGGTCCTCGGCGAGCGCATCGAGCGGATTCGCATTGCCGTGCGCGCCGCCCTCGAGGACCTGGACGGCAGTGCGCCGAGCGCCGGAGTGCTTCCCGCCGAACCGGTGCTCTCCCCGCGCGAGATCGAGGAGCTCAGCCTGGTCGCACCGGAGGAAGTGAGCTTGAGTCGCATCGAGGCGACGCCGGTCGAAGAAGCCGTGGTCCAGATGCCCGTCGGCGACGCGGATCACGTCGAGACCGCGACGGCGCCGGCCTACGCCTTCGGATCCGTCTCGCTGAGGCCGCGCAGCGAGCCTCCGCCCGGAACGGGCTCCTACGAGGCCGCTCGCCCGGCCAGGTCCCCCGTGCTCGCTTTCACGGTCGTCGCGATTCTGGCGCTGCTCGTCGTCGTGCTGTTCTTCCTGCGTTCTCGCGACGAGCCTCCGGTCGCTTCGTCGCACTCGCCGGGAGCGTCCCCCGTGGTCCCCGCGAACGCCGCACCTGCGGCGCGGCGCGGGAACGACGAGGGTCTAGACGTGGAGAGCCTTCCGGTGGGTGAGGGCGCGCGTGCGATCTCCGTCGACAGCCTCCCGATGCAGGAGAGCGCCGCCGACCACGAGCGTTCACGCGCGTCGGAGCGCGAGCGGGATCCGAGCGTCGACGCTCCGCGTCGGACCGACGACGGGAAGAATCCCTCGACCATCCGCCTGAAGGAGGAGCCCGAGAAGCCTCCCGAGAAGCCTCCCGTCAAGGCGGAAGGCGTCAATCGGTCGGCACTGCTCGCCGCCCTCGGATCGGCGGCAGGATCCGCGTCGGGATGCCGGAAGGCGAATGGCCCCTCCGGAAGCGGGCGCGCAACGGTCACGTTCTCACCCGACGGGTCGGTCACCGGCGTCAGCCTCTCCGGTCCGTTCGCCGGAACCCCCGTCGGGCAGTGTGTCACCGCCTCGTTTCGTGCCGCGAAGATCCCTCCGTTCAGCGGCAGCCCCGTGACCATGGGTCGAAGCTTCGCCGTTCCGCAATGACCGTGCGCCCCATCGGTCTCGGGCACGTGCCGCGCGTCGCGACGACGCTCGCTCGGGCCTTTCGCGACAACCCGGGAACGCTGGCCCTGCTCGCCGGGCGCGACGCGGACGAGCGCACGCGCATCCTGCGCCGCGTGGCCGTGGGTTTCGCGCTGGCCACCGTCGCACACGGCCACGGCGAGGCGGTGTTCGACGGCGACGAGCCCATCGCCGTTTCCCTGAGCTTCGCGCCGGAGCAATACCCGTTCGCGCTCGGCGCGCGCGCCCTGATCTCGGCGGGACCGGTCACGGCCGGACCACGCGCGGCGATGAGATACGCCCGGATCGGCGCGTACCTCGAGCGGCACCACTGCACCGACCCGTGCTGGTACCTCTTCATGCTCGGAGTCGCCCCGGACCATCAGGGACGTGGACTGGGGGGAACCCTGCTGCGCGCGCTCTCGCGGCGCGCGGACGACGCAGGCGTCCGCTGCTATCTGGAAACCGATCGCCAGACCAGCGTCAAGCTCTACGAGCGCCACGGCTACGTCGTGACCAGGCAGGATCGCCTGGCGATGCTCGACGGTCTCGAGTTCTGGACGATGACGCGGCCACGAAGGACGTCGAACCGTGAAGCGTGAGGAAATCCTCCCGAGCGAGCAGCACCCTTGGCCCGGACTACCGCGGCTGGATGAAAGGGAGATCCTCGCGCGGCGCGAGCGGGTCTACCTCGTGCTGGCGGGGTTGTTCCTGGGTACGCTCACGATGCTCAACCTGCTGGGCATCACGCGCTTCCTGGATCTCTCCTTTCACGTCTTCGGTGTGCGCGTTCCCATGCCGCTCGCGGTGGGCGTGCTCCCCTACCCCGTCACGTTCCTCTGCACCGACTTCATCAGCGAGCTCTACGGTAGAAAGCGCGCGAACCACCTGGTGTTCGTCGGCCTCCTTCTGAACGCGTGGGTCGTGCTCTTTCTGTGGCTCGGCAGCGTCCTGCCCCCGGAAGTTCCCATCGATCCGGCGACCGGCCTGCCGCCCGAGGGAACCCATGGGCGAGTGTTCTTCGAGCTGAAGCACCTGACCTTCGGCGCCGTCGTGGCTTCGATGTTCGCGTACCTCGCCGCGCAGCTCGTGGACGTGCAGCTGTTCCACTTCTGGAAGGGGCTCACCAAGGGCCGACACCTGTGGCTGCGCAACAATGCTTCGACGCTCGTCAGCCAGCTCGTTGACACCGTCGCCGTGATCCTCGTGACCCACTTCCTTGCGTCGGCCTTGCCCATCGACGCCGGGCGCGATCTCTGGCCGCAGCTCCTGGCGTTCATAGGGGCCGGCTACGTGTTCAAGGTCGCCGCGGCACTCCTCGACACGGCTCCCTTCTACCTGGGGGTACGCTGGCTCACTCGGTACCTGCGGATGCCGCCGGCCCACGGTGCCGAGGTGGCGCCTCCGGCGGAGCTGCGCGTGCGACCGGATTCCACGTCCGGAGACGACGAGCGGGGCACATCCGGCGTATCCTCCGAGCGATGAGCGACACGATTTTCGCGAGGATCCTCCGGGGCGAGATCCCCTGCCACAAGGTGTACGAAGACGAGAAGGTCCTCGCATTCCTGGACATCGGCCCGGTCAGCCGCGGGCACACGCTGGTCATTCCGAAGGAGCCCGCACCGACGCTCGATGTCCTCTCCGACGAGTCGGCTGCCGCCGTCGGCCGCGCGCTGCCACGCATCTGCCGCGCGGTGAAGCGAATCACGGGCTGTGAGGCGTTCAACGTGCTCGAGAACAACGGCCCCGCGGCTCACCAGGCCGTCTTCCACGTCCACTTCCACGTCATTCCGAAGCCCGACGCGGCCCAGGGACTCGGCATCGAGTGGCCGGCGCGGACGCTCGACGCCACCGAGGGCGCGGCGCTCGCCGCGGAACTTCGCGCGGCGCTCGAGGCAGAACAAGGCTGAATCGACCGTTCAGCGCTTCCGTTTCACCCGCGCGCTCGCAGCATCTCTCATCTTCCCGAGCCGCTCGCGAATCTCCGGATCCTGCTCCCCGAAGAACGCGTCGTTCACCGCGTTGATACCGGTGCGCGAGTCGGGATACTTCGCCAGGAACGTCTCCAGGCGCGCCAGCGCCTCGCGGCGAACGGGAACGGGCGCCAGGCGCAAGTGGGCAGTGATCCGCCCCATGCCCAGGCCTGCCGTCGCGAGGTAGGCCTTCACGTGGCCGGACCAGGGATTCGGATCCGCGGCGACGTGGCCGGTGCCCGGCATGGCGCCGACCGCGCCCTTCGGGCCGCTTGCAGCAGGCGGCGGAGTGTCGTGCCCGTGATCGTGGGGATCGCGCGGAGCCCCTCCGTCGCGGCGCTCGAGATCGTCGATCATCCAGGTGACGCCGCGGGAGCGGAGCGCGTTCCACGCGGCGGTGGAGTCGAGCGCCAGCGCCAGCGCCGCATCCAGCAGCTCGGCGGCAGGCGGGTCTCCCTGCTCGAGTGCGCGCAGGGCATCGCGACGACTGGACGCCTTCGTGCACAGCGCCTTCTCGTCGGCACCGAGCTCGAGGTCGGCGCAAGAGGGAAGCTCCGGTACGGCCTTCCAGTTCTCCTTCCACCGAGCACGCTCGGCGGCGATGGCCTTGCCATCGGCGTGCCGATCGCGCGCCGGGGCCTCGACCGATCCGGAGGGCGCCGGTGCGGCAGATCCTTCACCGCGGGAACACCCGGCCCCCGCGACGACGAGGCCGATGAGCGAAGCGCGAACCAAGACGTGCACGTCGCGACTCTACCCGGTGCGCCCAGGATGTCGAACCGTCTTCGGCGGCGACGGCCGCCTGCTCGACGGGGTTGACGCACGCACCTGGACTCGCCGACGGCGCTCCGCTACGGCCACCGCATGAAGCACATCGCGTTCGCCTTCACCGTGGCCCTCGCTGGCTGCAGCCCCGCGGCTGCACCGCCTGCCGCGGCGCCGGCAGCACCGGCAGCGCCGGCGATGGCCGAAGCGCGGCCCGCTGCGTCCGCGCAGCAAGCACCGGACGACCCCGCCGCCGTCCCGCCGCCGCCCGCCCACTGCGCCTTGCCGGGCACCGCTCCGAGTTGCGCGACGGACCGAGCCGCGACGCTGGAGGCCCTGGCGAAGGCCCTTTCCGCCGGTGCGGCCCGCGACGCAGAGCTGGCGGCCCTCGAAGGCTGTGCGGCCTTCCCGCGGGGCCTCGTCCGAGCGCTCCGCGCGGACCTCGGTCCGGGCGAGTGTGGCGACACGCTCACCGCACCGCTCCTCGACGAGCAGGTCGCCCTGGACGCCTCCATCCGCGACGTCCTGGTCGGGCTGACGACGGGCGCGCGGCTCCGACGGCTGGCGAGGGACGCGCCCACGCTGAATCAGCCGTACGACAAGGCGACGTTCGATCGCTTCATGCAGGGGACGCTCCTGCACTGGATCGCGGCGCAAGCCAAGGCCATCCACACGCTCTCGGCGGCCGGAGCGAAGCTCGAGGGCTACTCGAAGGGCATCGTCGCCGTGGAGGCGGGCATGGCCGACCTGCGCTTCGTGGACATCGCCCGCAGCGTGCAACTCCCCGAGGACATGGAGAAGGATGCTGAGATCCGGGAGGTGTACTACTCGACTCTCGATGCCGCGCTCGAGCCACGGAAGGCGCGAGGTCGGGACGCGGCGCTCGTCGGCTTGCGCCGCCTTTCGGAGACCGGCGTGTTGCACGACGAGCGCCTGTCCCATGCACGCACCCTGCTGTCGAAGCTGTACGCCGGTCGCCGCATCGACTCTCTGGACGGACTCCTGCTTCCGGCCCTGCCCGCGCCCGCGAAGTCGACGACTCTGGTCGACCTCGCCAGGACGCTGCCGACGTTCTACGCGGGTGTCCTCCTCGGGGACGAAGATCCCACCCAGCCGGAGCTTCTCCGCGCGCTGCTCGACCGCGGCATTCCGGCCAAGCACCGCGCGCTGCTGGAATCGAGGCCACTCCCCGACGCGACGCGACGCCTGTGGGCACGCGCGCTCGTGGCGTTCGCGCAGCGCTACTGGCGCATCGGCGACCTCGAGTCCGCCGCGCGCCTGACCTTCGTCCCGGCCGACGAGGCGAAGCTCGTCGGCGCGCTGTCGCGCGCGCTCGCCGGTGGCCCCCGCGACGCCGCCGCCATGATGCTGCAGGGACCGCTGCTCGCCGAGCGGGTGGGCGACATCGCGGCCCTCGACGCCGTCGCCCGTGGCCGTGGGCCGATCGCCGCCATGGCCGATTTCGACGCGGCGCTGCTGTCGGCGCTGGTCCCGAGGACGGGGCGCGACCAAGCCTTCTGGCGCGGAGTTGCGGCCCGTTTCCGGCGCGCTTCCGCGGGGCTCCCCGACGCCGCCCAGCGGGCGGAGGCGGAGCGCCGCGCGGCAGACGCGGACGCCACCTCGGCGGCCGCCGAATAGCCTCCCACTCCAAGATTAGTTCTTGACGCCTACCTATTGGTAGGTAGACTGCCTCCCCAGTGGACCGAAAGAGCGAGATCCTCGATCACGCGGCGGAGCTCCTGCAGACCCGCGGCTACTCGGCGTTCAGCTACGGGGACCTGTCCGAGCGGCTGGGGATCCGCAAGGCGAGCATCCATCACCACTTCGCGAGCAAGGAGGCGCTGGGCGAGGCCCTGTGCTGCCACTTCGCGGAGGGCCTCCAGGGGTTCCGCGAGGCGCTCGACGCGAGCACGACCCGAGCGCTGCCGAAGCTCGAGGCCATCTTCGCGTACACCCGCGGGATGGCGGGAGAGGACAAGATCTGCCCCTTCGGCAGCCTCCAGTCGCAGTGGGACGCGCTCCCGGAAGCGGTGCGAGCTAGGGTGAGAGCGCTGGACAACGGCATGCGCGAGTGGATCTCGGAGCTCCTCGCGGAGGGGAGGGCCCAGGGGGATCTGAGCTTCGAGGGCAACGCCGCCGACCACGCTGCGCTTCTGCTCGCGGCGATGCAGGGGGGCCTGCAGCATGCCCGCGTCCACGGGATCGAGGCGATCGACCGCGTCCTCGGCCAGGTTCGTCGCTCTGTGGGAGTTCGACCCACATGAGCAGGCCTTTTGTTTGGCAACGGTACCTACCTACTAGTCGGTAGCAGAGATCACGAGGAACCCAGCATGACCCGCACCGAACTGCCCCGCCGCGTCGCCGCCCCTTCGACGCCGCCGCCACCGTGGATGGCTCAGGCCTCCGCCGAAGCCCTGATGGCCGCCCACGTCGAGGGCGCGGAGGGCGCCTTCGAGGCGCTCCACCGCAAGGTGGCGCCCCGGCTGCGCCGTTTCTTGAGGCGCCTCTCGCGAAACGTCGAACTCACGGAAGATCTGCTGCAGATAACGTTCGCCAAGGCGCACGTCGCGCGCGATCGGTACAAGCTGGGCTCGCCGGTCCTCGCGTGGCTGCAGACCATCGCGCGGCGTTCGTACTACGACGAGGCGCGGTACGCGCGAAACGTCCACGAACGCCTCACCGGCGACGGTGTCCTGCCCGAGACCTCGACGCGCGAGAGCGAGGTCGCCCTTCGGGTCGAGGCAGCCGAAGCCATCACGAACGCGCTCCGTCTCCTGGAGGACAAGCAGCGCGAGGCGATCCTCCTGACGGTCTTCGAGGGGCTCAGCATGTCCGAAGCCGCCGCCGAGGTCGGAGCCAGCCGCGAGACCGTGAAGACCAGAGTGCACCGCGGACGGCTCGCGCTCAAGGCGGCTGGCGAGCCCGCCACGACGTGACCGCCGTTGCTGCGAGGACGCGGCACCGCTAGACGTTCGCGCGGAAGCGCGCGATGTGCTGGTGCAGTCCCCGGTCTTCAAAACCGGTGTGGGGCGCGAAAGTGTCCCGGGCGGGTTCGATTCCCGTGCGCTTCCGCCGAGGCCCCCCCGTCGCTGCGCGCGTTGCGACGCAACGCCCACGACACTAGCCTCGCGCCGTGTCCGGCCCTCGCCCCGAGCGCCGCGTCGTCATGGCGACCGCGGGTCACGTGGACCACGGCAAGACGTCGCTCATGCGCGTGCTGACCGGGACGGACACGGACCGTCTCCCCGAGGAGAAGCGCCGCGGGATCAGCCTGGAACTCGGCTTCGCCGCGCTCCCGGACAGCTCTCTCAGCTTCATCGACGTGCCCGGGCACCGACGGCTGGTGCACACCATGATCGCGGGAGTGGGTGGCGTGGACGCGATCCTCCTGGTCGTCGCCGCGGACGACGGGGTGATGCCGCAGACGCGCGAGCACCTGCACGTGTGCAGTCTGCTCGGAGTACGGCGGCTCCTGGTCACGCTCACGAAGTGTGACCTGGTGGACGCGGAGACGCTGGACCTCGCGCGGGCGGACGTCGAAGGCGTCCTGGACGAGCTCGGCTTCACACCCGACGCCATTCTGCCCACTTCCTCCGAGACCGGAGCGGGCATCCCCGAGCTCGACCGAGCGCTGCGCGACCTGGCCACGTCCGTGCCCGAGCGCGCGGGAGCCGGGCGACTCTGGCTCCCCATCGACCGTGTGTTCTCGGTCAAGGGTGCAGGCACCGTGATCACCGGAACGCTGACGCGGGGCCGCCTGTCGGTCGGCGACGACGTCTACGTGGCCGGCGTCGGCGGGACACGGCCATCGTCCTGCCGCGCGCTCGAGGTGCACGGGAGCGCGGTCACGACCGTATCTGCCCCGGCTCGCGTCGCCGTGAACCTCGCGAAGCTGGACCGAAGCGACGTGGAGCGCGGCGACGTCGTATCGCTCGATCCGGATCTGCCCCGGCCGCGCTTCGCGGACGTCACGCTCACGTCTTTGCCCGGGACCGACAAGCTGCTCCGCGATGGCTCACCCGTGGTGTTCCACGCCGGCGCCCGCCGCACCGGCGCGCGGATCCGCTCGCTGGGGGAAGGACTCGCCCGGCTCACGCTCGACGAGCCGATCCCCCTCGAAGGCGGCCTCGGCTACGTCCTTCGCGGCTTCGCCGAGTCGAGGGCGAGGGGCGGCGTGCTGGGGGGCGGTCGTGTCCTCGATGCCAGCGCGCCACCGCTGCCGCGCGCGCGGTCCAGAGCGCGCGACGAGCACACGTCCGCGCTGCGCGATCTCGCGGAGGGGAAGCTCGATCGGGCCATGGCCGCCTTCGCCAAGGCCTGGGCGCCGCGCCCCGTCGTCGCCGTGGACGTCGAACGTCGCCTGGGCCTTTCAGCGGGTGACGTCGAGCGCGCCGTGCCCCGAAAGAGCAGCGTGCTGGTCGCGTTGCCTGGCGGCGGCTCCTGGACGACCCGCGAGGCCATCGACCGCGTGGGCACCGAACTCCTGCGGCGCGTGGAGCGGCACCACGAGACCCACCCCCACGAGCCCGGGATCTCGGCGGAGACGCTCCGCAGCGCGCTCGCGGATCGCTCGAGCCGCATCGTGGCGGACCTCGCGCTCGAGAGCGCCACGCGCGCACAAAGGGTCGTCGCCGAGCAGGGCGTCGTCGCGCTCCCCGCGTTCGCGCTGCAAAACCGCGCCACGAGCACCGAGGTCGCCTCGAGGGCCCTCGAAGCCGTGGAGAGCGCGGGCCTCGAGGGGGCCACGGAAGCGGACGTCGTCGCAACGACCGGCGAAACTTCCGAGGTCGTACGCGGCGCGCTCGGCCGCCTCGGCACGCAGGGGGATGCACGCCGGCTCGGGGGCATGTGGTTCGCCGAGCGGTGTCTCGAGGACCTGCGCCGTCGAGTTCGCGAGCACCTCGCCACCGAGAGCGCCATGAGCGTGCCGACCTTCAAGGAGATCGCCGGCGTGTCGCGCAAGCAGGCCATCCCGCTCCTCGAGCAGCTCGATCGGGAGGGCACGACGGAGCGACGAGGCGACCTGCGCGTGCTCGGCCGTCGCTGAGTCGCGCGCGCAGCGCCGGGCCGCATGGGCTCCGGCCGCCGCGAGACCTTGTGGTCCCCGAGCCGGCGCGGTACTTCCGGCGTCGCTCATGGCCTCGCCGCGAATTCTCGTCACCGGCGCCCCCGGATGGCTCGGAAGCAGCCTCGTTCGCGCCATCACGGGCGGCACGCGCCTCGGACCCGTGGACCAGAAGCCCGAGCCCGTGCGCATCGTCGCGCTGCCCGGCCAGGATGCCGCAGACCTCGGAGGCCGGGACGACGTGGAGATCGTCTGGGCGGATCTCCGCGATCCGCGGCTCCCGGACGACCTCTGCAGCGGCATCGACACCGTCTATCACTGCGCGGGGATCATCCACCCGAAGCGCATCGCGGATCTGTACGACATCAACGTCGGCGGGACCCGGCACCTGCTCGACGCCGCGCTACGCTCGAAGGTGCGACGCTTCGTCGCGGTGAGTTCGAACTCGCCCGCCGGACTGAACGAGCACGCATCGCGGCTCATGGTCGAGGACGATCCTCCGCGCCCGTACCTCAACTACGGCCTGAGCAAGCTGCAGAGCGAGTGGCTCCTGAACGACGCGCACCGCGCCGGTCGCATCGAAGGCGTCATCGTGCGCCCCTGCTGGTTCTACGGTCCGAACCAGCCGCTGCGACAGACGACGTTCTTCACCATGATCAAGAAGGGGACGCCTCCGGTCGTGGGGCGCGGCGACAACCTGCGCAGCATGAGCTACGTGGACAACACCGTGCAGGGCTTGCTGCTCGCCGGCTCGGTGGAGCGCGCTGCCGGCCAGACGTACTGGATCACCGACCGGCGCCCCTACTCCTGGATCGAGATCCTGAACACCGTCGCGAAGATCCTCGGCGTCAGCCTGCGGCCGCGGTACATCCCGAAACTGGGCGGCGACGTCGCCCGCTTCGTGGACTCGATCCTGCAGATGGCAGGGCTATACCAGCAGGAGATCCACGTCGCCGGGGAGCTCGGTGAGTCCATCGCGGTCTCCATCGAGAAGGCGCGTCGAGAGCTCGGCTACGAGCCGACCGTCGAGCTCGAAGAGGGCATGCGGCGATCCATCGAGTGGTGCCGGGCGCAGGGACTCGACCTCTGAGGCCGATCTTGACGGGTACTGCCCTCGTCCTCGCCATCGTCACCGTCGCCCTCAACGGCGGCGCCCAGCTGTTGCTTCGCCAGGCCGCCCTCACCGGTGCCGACTCGCTCAAGCCGCTGTCGCTCGCCACGAGCCCGTGGTTCCTGGCCGGAATATCCAGCTACGGCGTGAGCGTGCTGACGTGGCTCGGCGTGTTGAAGACGACCCCCCTCGCGGTCGCGACGCCCTTCGTGGCCCTCGTGTACGTCGGCGTGCCTCTCGCGAGCCGCTGGGTCTTCGGTGATCACGTCTCCGGACGAATGTGGATGGGCATGGCCCTCGTCGTGCTCGGCGTGACGCTGGTGGCGTCCGGACATCGAGCGGACTGATGTCGCTCGAACGCATCCGGCACCTGGTGGACCACTGGGAGCGCGCGGTGCGTGACGCGGCGCCCGGACCCGCCGCGCCGCTGCCGGAGGGCCTCGACGCGGCGACGGCACGGGGCCTGCTCGAGTCGATGCTCCTCGCGCGCCAGCTCGACGTCGCGGCCCACGAGCTCCGGGCCAGGGGAGCCGGTCACTACACCATCTGCAGCTCGGGGCACGAGGCGAACGTGGTGCTCGGCGCGCTGACCACGCCACGAGACCCGGCGCTCTTGCACTATCGGAGCGCCGCGCTCGTGCTGGAGCGCGCTCGGCACGCGTCCTCCTACGACCCGGTGCGGGAAATCGCGCTGTCGCTGGTCGCGTCGAGCGAGGAATCGACGTCGGGAGGGCGACACAAGGTGTTCGGCAGCAGGGCGCTCGGGATCATCCCGAAGACCAGCACCATCGCGTCGCACCTGCCCCGAGCGGTCGGCATCGGCTTCGGGATCGACCGGCGCGAGCGACTGGGGCTGCGAAACGACACCTTACCGCTCGACGCCGCTTCGGTCGCCGTCGCGTCCTTCGGCGATGCGAGCATCAATCATTCGACGGCGCTCGGCGCACTCAACGCGGCAGGGTGGGTCACCCACCAGAACCTCGCGCTCCCGGTGCTCTTCGTCTGCGAGGACAACGGGCTCGGCATCAGCGTCCGCTCGCCGACGGGCTGGGTCGAAACGCGGCTCCGCGCGATGCCCCACCTTCGGTACTTCTCGGCCAGCGGCCTCGGCATCCTCGACGCGTGGCGCTCCGCTCGCGACGCGATCCAGCACGTGCGCACCACGCGGCGGCCCGCCGTCCTCCACCTCACGTGCGTGCGGTTGCTCGGCCACGCCGGGAGCGACGTCGACACCACCTACCGCACGCCGGCGGAGGTCGAGGATCTGGTGAACCGAGACCCGGTGCTTCTCGCCACCACCGAGCTGCTCGCGGCCGGCGCCATCTCCAGCGACGAGGCGCTCGCGCTCGGCGCGGCGGCCCGGGACCGCGTGTCACGAGAGGCCGAGCGCGCCCAGGCACGGCCACGGCTGGAGAGCCGAAGCGCGGTAGCTTCGGCGCTTGCACTCGATCCGCCGGCGCAGGCCCCCGCGCCCACGACGGTGGCCGCGCCACCCGCCGAAGGCGGCGCGCTCACTCTCGCCCAGGGCATCACCCAGGCGCTGGCAGACGCGCTCGCGTCGATGCCCGAAGTCCTCGTCTTCGGCGAAGATGTCGCGAAGAAGGGCGGCGTGTACGGACTGACCAAGGGCCTCCTGAAGCAGGCTGGACCCGCGCGCGTCTTCAACACGCTCCTCGATGAACAGACGATCCTCGGCCTGGCCCTCGGGACGTCCCTGGTCGGCTTCCTCCCGGTCCCGGAGATTCAATACCTGGCCTATCTTCACAACGCGGAAGATCAGCTCCGCGGTGAAGCCTCCACGATGCGGTTCTTCTCCGACGGTGCGTACGACAACCCGATGGTCGTTCGCATCGCGAGCTTCGCCTACCAGACGGGCTTCGGCGGCCACTTCCACAACGACACCTCCGTCGCCGTCCTGCGCGACGTCCCCGGCGTCGTCGTCGGGGTGCCCGCCCGAGGGGACGACGCCATCGAGATGCTGCGCACGGCGTTCGCGCTCGCCGGTCGCTCGCGACGCGTGGTCGTGCTCCTCGAACCCATCGCGCTCTACCACACGCGCGACCTTCACGACCCTGGGGACGGGGGATGGCTCGCACCCGCCCCGAGCGGCGCCGCTCCGTTCGGACGCGCGAGGGTCTACGGAAGTGGAGCCGACCTGACGCTCGCGAGCTACGGCAACGGACTCTTCATGAGCCTGCGGGTCGCGCGCACCCTCGAGGAGCGCCACGGCATCCGCGCCAGGGTGCTCGACCTTAGATGGCTCGTTCCTTTGCCGATGGGGGATCTGATTCACCACGCGAACGCCACCGGACGGCTGCTGGTCGTGGACGAGTGCCGCCGCAGCGGGAGCCCGTCGGAGGAGATCCTGGCCCGACTCGCGGAGGCGTCCGTCCAGGCCAAGGTGGCCCGGGTCACCAGTGCCGACAGCTTCGTGCCCCTGGGAGAAGCGGCGAACCTGGTGCTCGTCAGCGAGGCGGAGATCCTGGACGCAGCGCTGCGCGCGACGACGTGAGCCGACGCCCGAGCCTGCGTCAGGAGCGAGCCTCGAGGGCGGCGCCCAGTGCATCGACGAGCAGGGTGTCTTCGTGGGGAAACACCGTGCGCGCGTCGACGAGCACGCGCCCGTCGAGAATGCGTGCGACGAGGGGCGGCTCGCCGTCCCGCAGCGCGCGGGCAAGCCCGTCGGGGGACGCCACGCGAATCGCGAGAGCGCGGGAGGCCAGCTTGGCGAGCGTGCCGCCACCCACCGCGCAGGTCGACTCGACGACTTCGAACTTGTCGCGATGCGCTGCGAGCGCGTCCACCCAGCGCCCTATGCGGCCTTCCAGAGCCTGCACCGGGGCGCCCAGCATCGCGTGAACGGGCAACTCGTCCAGGGCTCCACGCGCGTGCGCGTCCACCACGACCTCGAGCACGGTGAAGCCGAGCTTGTCGAGCCGAAGCGCGCGCGCCATGGGATCTTTCCGGAGTGCGCCGACACGAGCTGCGCCGCCGACGATGGCGCCGCCCTGGGGCCCGCCGAAGAGCTTGTCCAGGCTGAAGCAGACCAGCGAGGCGCCCGCGGCCAGACACGCCTCGATGGTCGGTTCGCCGGACGTGTCGGCGGCGGCCCCCAGCCGCTCCGCCGCGCGCCGCGTGAGTCCGCCTCCGAGATCCACCACGAGCGGCAACGAATGAGTGCGGCCGAGTTCGGCGAGCTGGCCGAGCGCTGGGCGCTCGGTGAAGCCCGAGATCTCGAAGTTGCTGGTGTGCACGGAGAGCAGACACGCGGTATTGGGCCCGATGGCTGCGGCGTAGTCGGCCACGCGCGTGCGGTTGGTCGTCCCCACTTCGACGAGGCGCGCGCCGGAACGCGCCAGCACGTCGGGAACGCGGAAGCCCCCGCCGATCTCCACGAGCTCGCCCCGCGAGACGATCACCTCGCGTCCCGCGGCGAGGTGCGAGAGGACGAGCATCACGGCGGCCGCGTTGTTGTTGACCACGAGCGCGGACTCCGCGCCCACGAGCTCGGCCAGCGCGGCCTCGACCGCCGCGCCGCGCCGCGAGCGCTCGCCGATCTCGAGGTCCATCTCGAGGTTCTGGTACCCCGCGGCGACGTTCACCAGGCGCTCCAGCGCCGCGGCAGGAAGCGGAGCACGGCCGAGGTTCGTGTGGAGCACCACGCCGGTCGCGTTGATCACTCGTCGGGCGCGCACACGCAGGCGCTCCGCCGCGCCGCGCCCAACGTCGGCGACCACCTCGTCGAACGACGGTGGAACCGCCCCGTCCTTGACCTTGGCGCGCCAGCGGCCGACGGCCTCGCGTGCCAGGGCCGTCAGCGTGCGATCACCGAGCTGGGCGCGAACCGCGGCGAGCCCGGGTGCGTCCACGACACGGTCTACTTTGGGCAGGGCACGCAGGGTCACGAACGAGAACGAGCCTATCGGAGAGCGACGCCGGGCTCCATGGTCGGCGCGCAGAGACGGCGTGGCCGCCCCTTCCGTACCGCACTCGCCGCACGGAGTTGGCCTCGATCACGCGGGCAAGCTGAAATGCGGGGATGCGACCGGCTCTGGCCGCGCTCCTCCTCGTGGTCGCCTGCGAGCGTTCCGATCGTGGCGCTGACGCTCGGGCTACGCCCGCGGAAGCCGCCTCACCCGCGACAGCGCGTTCGGCACCACCGCCGCCAGCCAGCCAGCTTCCGAGCGAGCGCCCGGAACCATCGGCGGTGACTCCGGAGGCCCCCACCGGCCCGCTCATGCTGGCCAGCGACGCCGGCGCGACCGCCGCCAGCGCACGCCGCGTCCTGCACGTCGGCGACTCCATGGCCCCACTCGTGGGGTACTACCTGCGGCCGGTGTTCGCGCGGAGCGGCGCCACGTACGTGGTGCTCGCGGAAGATTCTTCGAGCACACTGTCGTGGGACAACAGCCGCAAGCTGCAAGAGGCCGTCTACGAGCATGAGCCCGATCTCGTGATCGTATCGCTCGGATCGAACGAGCTCTTCGAGCCGACGCCTGCTCGGCGGCGCGGTGCCGTGAGACGGCTCGTGGAGGACGTTCGGGGGCGGGCTTGCCTGTGGATCGGGCCGCCAGCCTGGAAGAAGGATCTGGGGTTCGTGGACATGCTGCGGGCGAATCTGGGTCACTGTCGTTACTTCGACTCCACCGCGCTCCGGCTTCCACGCATGGACGACGGCCGACATCCGACGTGGACGGGCGGTCACCGGTGGGCCAGCGCCGTCTGGCGCGATCTCGGCGGCAGCGGCGCCGTGCCGGCGAATTCGCCCCCTCCAGCCGTCGGACCCACGGCGTCACCACCCTTGCGCCAATGAAGGAGTCCGGGCCCGTCCGCAGCCCCGGCAGAAGCGCGAGGGGGCCGCGCCGGCCCGTCGCGCACCAAGACCGGGTAGGAACTTCGAGTACTCGGTACTAGAGCCAAGCGCACGACGATGTGTCTCCGCCCCCTGTCTACCTCCCGTGCCATCGCAGCCATCGCCGCGCTCCTCGCGCCAGGGTGTGACGGCGCGTCCCGCCACCCCGCTGCTGCGAGTGAAACGCGGGCGGAGGCGCCGCCCTCCGCAACGCCCGCGCCGAGCTCCACGCCGACCACGCCCTCGGCAGAAGTCGTGGCACCGGCGAAGACGTTCAACGTGCTGCTGCTGATGATCGACAGCCTGCGCGCGGACATGCCGTGGAACGGCTACGAGCGCGACATCGCTCCGAACCTGACGGCGCTCGAGAAGCAGAGCGTGAGCTACACACGCGCCTATTCCGTCTCCAGCTACACCGCGATGTCCGTCGTGCCCGCGCTGGTGGGCGCCTATCCGAGCGAGATGAAGCGCGACGGCTATTTCTTCACGCGCTATCACGACGACAACGTGTTCGTCAGCGAGCGAGCCCAGAAGGCGGGGCACCGCACGCTTGCCGGGCACGCCCACGGATACTTCCTTCCGGCGCTGGGCAACGCGCAAGGATTCGACGATTACCGTCTGGTCCCGGGCGGCGTCGATCTGAAGGCCGTCACGTCGGTCACGAGCGAGAAGCTCACGAAGCTCGCCATCGAGATGCTCTCGGACCCGAAGAACGTCGAGCTCGGAGAGGGCAAGAGGTTCTTCGCGTACTTCCACTACATGGATCCCCACCACACGTACGAGCGCCACAAGGACCACCCGAACTTCGGCACCAAGCCTCGCGACCTGTACGACAACGAGGTGCACTACACCGACGCATGGGTGCAGAAGCTCCTCGACTTCGTGGCGAAGCAGCCCTGGGCGAAGGAGACCGCCATCGTCGTGACGGCGGACCACGGCGAAGGATTCGGCGAGAACGGACACTTCCGCCACGCCTACGAGGTCTGGGAGCCTCTGGTGCGCGTCCCGCTCCTCTTCGCCGTTCCGGGCATTCGCCCGCGACGCATCACCGTACCGCGCGGGCACATCGACCTCGCACCCACCATCGCCGCGCTGATGGGGCTAGTCGCGGAGCCCCCCTTCCGCGGCCAGAGTCTCTTGCCGGAGATCCGGGGCGAGATCGAGAAGCCTGCGGCGCGTCCCGTCGTGGTGGAGCTCGCGAGGTCGGACCTGATGGACCGGCGGCGCGCCGTCATCGCCGAGGGGCACAAGCTCATCGCCTTCGGCAACGACCGCTCCTACAAGCTGTTCGATCTCGGCGCAGATCCCCTCGAGACGAAGGACCTCTCGAAGGAGTCACCGGACCTGCTGGAACGCATGAAGGCCATCTACCTGGAAGAGTCGGCGAAGATCCCGAACACCCCGGTGCTCGGCGGCGCGCCGCTGAAGGGCGCCCCCGCCGGCCAGCGATGGTGAAGCGGACGACGGCGCTCTGCGCCGCGCTCGCGCTCGGAGCCTGTCGGGACGCCAGCCCGGCCGGCCAGGGCAGTGCGCCGCCCTCGGCGACGGGCGCTCGTGACGCGGGCGTGCCCCCCTCGCCGGCGAGCGCGTCGTCCGCCGCCGCCGTGTCTTCTACGCCGGAACCGCGACAGCAGGCGGGGCCACGAACGCCCACGAACGTCTTGCTCGTCGTCATCGACAGCCTCCGCGCCGACGTCGTGCGCGAGCGCGGTCCGGAGGTGACTCCCTGGTTGAGCGTGTTCTCGAAGCGCGCCGTGACCTACTCGCGGGCCTACTCGATCTCCAGCGCCACGGCCCGGTCCGTGGCGGGGCTCCTGGCCGGGCGCTACCCGAGCGAGATGATTCGCAACGGTTACTTCTTCACGAGGTGGTACCCGGAAAATCATTTCTTCACGGAGCACCTCCGCACCGAGGGTCACGCCACCCTGGGGGCCTTCGCGCACGCGTACTTCTTCCCAGGGACGGGCATCGATCAGGGATTCTCCGACTCCCGGGTGCTGCCCGGCACGTTCCTGAACAACACGACCAAGGACAACGTCACCGGGGAGCGGCTGCACGACCTGGCGAAGCAGATGCTCTCCAAAGCGGCGGCCGGGGAGAAACCGTTCTTCGCGTACGTCCACTTCATGGACCCGCACAGCCCGTACCTGCCGCACGAGGGCCGTCCGCACTTCGGCACCCAGCCGCGGGACTACTACCTGCAGGAGGTCCACTACACGGACGAGTGGGCCGGCAAGCTCGTGGACTGGAGCCTCGAGCAGCCGTGGGGGCCACGAACGACCGTCATCGTGACGGCCGACCACGGCGAGTCCTTCGGCGAGCACGGGCACCTCAAGCACGGCTACGAGCTGTGGGAGGAGCTCGTGCGCGTCCCCTGGGTCATCGCGGCGCCGGGGGCTCCTCCCCGCGTCGTGGACGAGCCGCGCGGGCACATCGATCTCGCGCCGACCGTGCTGGATCTCATGGGTGCACCCGTGGACCCACCCCTGCGCGGTGTGAGCCTCGTCTCGGAGCTGTTCGGAGCGGCCCCCGCGGCGCGCCCCGTCGTCCTGGACCTCCCCCGGGACGATCTACAGGACCGTCGCCGCGCGCTGATCGACGGACGCGAGAAGATCATCGAAGTGGGCGACGGAAAGGCTCACCTCCTGTACGACGTCGTCGCCGACCCTCGGGAGCGGCGTGATCTCTCCAAGGACCGGGAGCGCGTCTCCCGCATGAAGCGGCGACTCGAGGCAGCCTCGGACACGATCGAGGCGCTGGAGTACCGCGGCAAGGAAGTTCCGCTCCGCGGCGCGCCGCCGGGTCGGCGCTGGTGAGTCGTGGCGGACGCGTCAGTCGCAGGTCACGCCGATGGCCGACGCGCCCTTCTTGAACCCGTCGAGCGCCTGGGTGCAAGCGTCGTCCGAGATCAGCGGGTTGTCGTAAGCGGCGCAGTGGCTGGCCACGCTGCCCGCCTTCGCGGCGAACGCCTCGCAGCACCGCTTCGCGCGCTTGCAGGCTCCGCCGGACGCGGAACCGCTCGTGCTCTGCCCCTTTCCGCTGGCCTCCACGGCCTTGCCGATGGCCTCCGACCGTTCCTCCTGCCGACTCTGCAGGTAGAAGTAGGCGCCTGCGCTCACGACACCCCCGAGCAGGAACAGCGCCCCGCAGCCGAGCCCGATGAAGAGACCCATCCTGCTCTTCTTCGGCGGCGCGCCCGCTCCGAAGGCGGGTGCGCCCGCAGGGACTCCGGGTCCCGGCCCGAAACCACCTGGCGGACCGCCGTATCCCGGGGGGCCTGGCGGACCGCCGTATCCGGGCGGACCTGGCGGGCCACCGTATCCTGGTGGTCCGCCGTAACCCGGCGGGCCGGGTGGCATCCCCTGGGTGCTTACTGCAGGAGTCATCGCGTCACCTCTCGTTGGTGGTTCAGATCTTCGAAGGGATGTCCGACGTCGGCTTCGCGGGCGGCGCCGCGGGCGGCGCGGAGGCCGGCGCGGACCGCGGGGCCGAACGAGGCGTCACACGTGGCGCCGCGCGCTCCACGGGAAGCTCCGCCGGACTCACCGCGCTCGCCGCGTCTCGCTCCGGCTCTGGCGCTGCCGGCGGCGGCACGACGACCTGGGACGTCGGTGCGGGCGTCGCGGGCTCCGACGTCGGGACGGAGACAGCCTCGCCCTTCCCCGCGCTGCCGTCGTCGCGCGTGATGATCGCGAGAGCGCCACCGAAGCCGAACGCCAGGACTCCGGCGCCGACCCAGATCCACCACACCCCCGACGTCTTGGGGCCGAGGCCCGGCGGTCGCTTCAGAACGATGGTCGCGTCGTTGCGACGGTACGCCGGCAGTCCCCTGGGGATGGTCTGCCTTCCGGGACGCTCGGGGTCGGCCCTCGCAGGAGCTTCGTCGGCGATGACGAACGACTCGTCGTCCATCCGGACGGCTTGTCGCGGCTTGGGGACGTGCGCCGCCGACTGAGCGGCGACGATGGCGTCATCGTCGAGCTCGTCGAGAACCTCGGCCCCCTCCCCCTTGGGCGGGTCGACGTCCGTCGGTGGCTTCGTCACCGCCCCGGTTTATAGCCGGGTGGCGCAGACAAGGCCACCGGCTCGCGCGAGACGGCGCTGTGATAGGCTCGCGTCCCATGCGGGGTAGTTTCGCCCGCCGCTTCAGCACCCTGGGAATCGCCTTGGCCCTGCTCGGGCCGGTGGCCGCTCGCGCGGGCGAGCCGCCCGACACGGCGTCGCCCGAAGCCGCCGCCAGGGCGCAGCGGCACTACGACGAGGGCGTCCAGCTCTTCAAGGAGGCGCGCTTCGCGGGGGCCGCCGACGCTTTTCAGCGCTCGTACGGGGAAGTGGCGAGTCCCAACGCTCACTTGATGTACGCGCGCGCGCTCGAGCGCAGCGGGGCGAAGCATCTGGCCTACGAAGAACTCGTCATCACGGTGCGCGAGGCGAAGCAGCTCGCGGAGCGAGTACCGCGCTATTCCGAAGCCGCCGACAAGGCCGAAGCGGAGCTTGCGGCGCTGCGCCCGCAGGTGGCCGTCCTGAACGTCACGCTCGATCCCCACGCCACCGACGTGTCGCTCTTCGTCGGGGAGCGTCAGGTGCCGCCGCCGAGATGGGCCTCCATCGGCGTCCCGCCAGGACCCGTGGACGTCGTGGCGCGCCTGCCCGGCGGCCGCCGCGTCTGGAAGCTCGTGACGGCGAGGGCTGGGCTGGTCACGGACGTGGCCCTCGACCTGGAGGAGTCCACGGACGAACCACCACCCGGGCCGGCGCCGGTCGCCCGCGCTCCCGCGGCGAGTCCCGCCAGCTCGCCGCCACCCGCGGACGAGCCTCCCGCCGAGGACGTGGGTCCGTCGCTGCGCCCGTTCGCGTTTGGCGCGTTCGCGGTCGGCGCGGCGGGTTTCATCACGTTCGTCGCCGCCGGTTCGATGAGCCGCGCCACGTTCTCGGACCTGGAGGACGCCTGCCGCCGCGGCGTGTGCCCGCCAAGTCGTGCCGACGACATCGACCGTGGCAAGTCCGAGCAGACGATCGCCAACGTCGGGCTGGTGTTCGGCCTGCTCGGTGCCGGCGGCGGGGCGGTTCTCTGGGTCCTCGATCGGCCGCGGGCGGAGAGGGGCGCCGGCGACGGCACCCGCGTCGCGCTCGGCCCGGGAACGCTGAGGGTCGTCGGGAGCTTCCGATGAAGCCGTGGCTCCCCATCGCGGGTGCCCTGTTGGCGTGGTGCGTCGCGTGTACCCAGGACTTCGATCAGTTTCGCGTGGGGGAAGGCGGGGGCGCGGGGGCCGCGGGGACCACCGGCACCGCCGGCGCGACCCCTGACGGTTCGGCCGGAACGACGGCAGGGAGCGGGGGAAGCGCCGGCTCCACGTCCGACGCCTCACCGGACGTGGCTGCGGAAGCGGGTCCGTGCCCCCTCGGCACCAAGGCTTGTCCTTCCGGGTGTGCGTCCGTCACCGACCCTGCCTTCGGCTGCGGCGCGCCAACGTGCGATCCGTGCGTCGGCGATCACTCCGTCATGGCGTGCGGCCTGCTCGGCGAGTGCACCATAGCGGCGTGCGAGATCGGCTACACCGACTGCACTCCCCTGGCCCCCGGCTGCGAAACGGCGACGGGGACCGACCCGGCGAACTGCGGGCGGTGTGGCGAAGCGTGCAGTCTCGCCAACGCCACTCCGAACTGCATCAACGGCACGTGCACCATCGGCGCCTGCGACATCGGCTACTCGAACTGCGACGGCCAGCCGGGCACGGGCTGCGAGCGGAACACGGCGTCCGATCCGACGGCGTGCGGCAACTGCACGACCGACTGCACGGCGCAGCCCGGCGAGTGGGACTGCGCACAGGGCCTGTGCCAGCCGTCCAACTGCGCGCCAGGGACCCGCGACTGCAACGCCATGGCCTCGGACGGCTGCGAGACGGCGGTCCTGGCCGATCCGCAGAACTGCGGCTTCTGCGGCAATCGATGTGTCCCGGCGAACGCGACGGCGAAGTGCGAGCTGGGCTCGTGCGGCATCGAGTCGTGCGATCCGGGATTCGCAGACTGCGACGGAGTCGCCGCGAACGGCTGCGAGCGCAACCTGAGGACGGATCCGGAACACTGCGGCGAATGCGGTCGACCGTGTGGCTCGGCGGGCGTCCTCACGCGGCGATGCACCGACGCTGCGTGTGACTCCACCTGCACCTTCGGCCTCGGGAACTGCTCGATGCCTGCCGCACCCGTGGCGGACGATGGCTGCGAGACCAACCTGGTCACCAGCCCCGTCCATTGCGGAAGCTGCGGGCGCGCGTGCAGCACCGCCCAGGCCGATGCCACCGTCTGCATCGCCGGCCTGTGCTCTCCCACGTGCCAGGCGGGGTTCGGCAACTGCACGACCCCGCTCGCTCCGCAGGCGGACGATGGCTGCGAATCGAATCTCACGACGAGCGTCGGAAACTGCGGCGCCTGCGGGCGCGCCTGTTCCCCGGTGGGCGCCTCGGCGACGGCCTGCTCGGGCGGAGTGTGCGCTCCCACCTGCAGCGTCGGCCGCGGCGACTGCACGTCGCCCCCGGCCCCGGGCTTCGACGACGGGTGCGAGACCAACCTGGACGCGACCCCGGCACACTGTGGTGCGTGCGGACGCGCGTGTGCGTCCACGAACGTGGCGATTCCCGCCTGCGCCGGCGGTCTCTGCACGTCGCTCTGCAGCGTGGGCTTCGGCAACTGCGTCGCGCCCGCCGCCCCCGCGCCGGACAACGGCTGCGAGACCAACGTCGAGACCAACCCGAGTCACTGCGGCGCGTGCGCCCGCGCCTGCGCGACGACGAACGTGCAGACACGCACCTGCGCGGCCGGTATCTGCACGTCCACCTGCAACGCGGGCTTCGGGAACTGCACGACTCCGCTGTCGCCGGCGGCGGACGACGGCTGCGAGACGGCCATCACCACGAATCCGCAGCACTGCGGGGCGTGCGGCAGGGGGTGCTCCCTCTCGGGTGTGAGCGGGGCCCCCACGTGCGCCGCCGGCCTGTGCACCAGCGCGTGCGCTATTGGCGCCAACTGCTCGCAACCGGCGAGCCCCGCGCCGGATGACGGCTGCGAAACGGACCTGGCGACCAACGCGCTGAACTGCGGGGCGTGCGCCCGTGCCTGCAACGCCACGAGCGTGACGTCTCGCGCGTGCGTCGCCGGAACGTGCGCTTCCGCGTGCGACCTGGGCCGCGCCAACTGCACGCTGCCGACGGCACCGACCAGCGACAATGGTTGCGAGCAGAACGCGAACACGAACACGCGCTGCGGCGGCTGCGCCAACAACTGCTCCGCGCAAGGCACCAGCGGTGGCTTCGTGTGTGGCGCGGCCGGCGCGAATCTCTGTGGCTGCTCGAACAACAACCACTGTGACGTATCCGGCGGCTCGGGCGACTGCATCGCGGGGGGCCTGTGCCGATGCCATCGATTCGGGAGCGACGTGACGTGTCGGCCCGGCGAGGCCTGCATTCCGGACGGCGGGGCGGGCAGTCGATGTTCGTGCAACGGCGCGAGCGCCTGCTCGGGTACCCAGACCTGCTGCCAGGCGCCCGCGGGATGCTTCGACCTGGCGACGAACGCGCAGAACTGCGGCGCCTGCGGCCGGGCGTGCCCCCCGGAGTTCGCGTGCCTGGCCACCCGGTGCGAGTGCGACCAGTCCACGGACTGCAACGGCGGAACGAACGGAACGTGCACGGCGGGTCGCTGCGTCTGCGCCGGCATCACGTGCGACTACGGCGAGCGGTGCCTCCCCGACGGCACCTGCGGCTGACCCCGACTCGCCCCGTGAACCGATCCGGCCTACGATGACGTCGTCGTGAACTCCGACGGCAGCATCCTGGTGGTGGACGACGACGCCGTGAGCCGGCGCGTCATCGACGAGGCCCTGCGCGCCGCCGGCCTCGATTGCACCTGCGTCGATGGCGGCGCCAAGGCGCTCGAAGTGCTCACGAAGACCACGCCCTCGGTGGTCCTCCTCGACCTGGTGATGCCGGACCCGGACGGCTACGCCGTACTCAAGCACCTGCGCGAGACGCCAGCGCTCGCCGAGGTGCCCGTCGTGGTGCTGACGGCACTCGACAGCGAAGACGAGATTCAGAAGATCTTCGCGTGCGGCGCGGACGACTACGTCCACAAGCCGTTTCGACCCGCAGAGCTGGTGGCCCGCATTCGCGGCCAGATGCGCGTCCGCGACTACGTGGAGCGGCTGAGCCGGCGCGAGCGGGGCTCGCAGACCGTGCTCGAGCTCACGCAGGCGCTGGGGTCGAGCCTGGACATCCGGAACATCCTCTTCACCGTCGTCCAACGCGTCGCCGACGTCGCTCACGTGGACCGGTGCAGCATCGTGCTGGTGGGGGAGGCCGAGCACCTGGGCTACGTCGTCGCCACCAGTGACGACGAGCAGCTCCGGGACTTACCCATCGACCTCAAGAAGTACCCCGAGATTCGTCAGGTGCTCGGGAATGGCCAGACCCTGGTGATCCGCGATGCGGCCAGCCATCCGCTGATGGAGGCCGTGCGCCAGGCCCTTCCGACGATCGAGTTCGCCTCCGTCGCGCTCGTTCCGATCATCCACGAGAACCGACCCATGGGGGTCATCTTCCTCCGCTCCCGCCGCACGGTGCCCTTCGCCACGCACGAGATGGCCCTGATCCAGACCGTCGCCAACGCCGCGGCCATCGCGCTTCGCAACGCGCGCATCCTGCAGTCGCTGCGGGACGAGACTCGGCAGAGCACCTTCGCCCGCGTCGAAGCGGAACGACGCGTGCAGATGTTCCAGCGCTACGCGGATTTCTTCGAGAGCACCGCGGACGGCATGCTCGTCATCGACGAGGCGGGCAGCATCGTGCTGAGCAATCCGCGAGCCCGGGAGATCACGGGCTACACGGAGACGGATTTCATGAGCCGAAAGTTCGAGCACTTTCTGGCGAAGAGCGAGGGCGACCGCGCGGCGCGCCTCGCGAGGGGATTCCGGGACGGTATCTATCCGCAGAGCGTGGACATGCGGGTCGCCGCCGGCGACGGCAGTGAAATCGTCCTGAGCTTCAACTTCAGCTCCGTCCTTCACGAGGACGGCGCGGCCCTCTGCACGTTCCGAGACGTCACGGTGGAACGGAAGATCGCGATCGAGCTGCGGCAGACCAAGGAGTTTCTCGAGCGGGTGATCGAGAGCTCCGTCGATGCGATCGTTTCGGCGGATCTCCGCGGGAAAGTGCTGCTCTTCAATCGCGCCGCTTCCCGGATCTTCGGCTATCGCCCGGAGAACGTCATCGGCAGGATCTCGGTCGAGCAGCTCTACCCGAAGAACGTCGCCCGCGAGGTCATGCGGTTCATACGCAGTCCCGAGCACGGCGGCGCGGGCCGCCTGGAGGACTATCGCGTCGACATGTTGGGAGCCACGGGAGAGACGATTCCGGTGAAGCTCTCGGCCGCGCTCATCGAGGAGAACGGGAAGGTCGTGGGATCGGTGGGCGTGTTCACCGACATTCGCGAGCGACTGCGAATGGAGTCCAGGCTCTCAAAGGCCCAGGAAGAGCTGCGCGCGAAGGAAAAGCAGGCAGCGCTCGCCCAGCTCGCGGGCACCGCTGCCCACGAGCTGAACCAGCCCCTGACCAGCATCATCGGCTACTCGGAGCTCCTGCGCCGGACGACGGACCCGGCGGCTCCTGCCGCCGCCGCGGCGAACGTCATCATTCGTGAAGCCGAGCGAATGGCGGACATCGTGCGGAAGATCGGAAAGATCACCAAGTACGAGACGCAGAGCTACGTCGGTGACGCGAAGATCCTGGACCTGGACAAGGCGAGCGGAGAGCCCTGACCCATGGCCGAGGCGCGTGACCGGCTTCGACAGGCCCGCGAGAGCCCGACGGCGGAGCACACCGGCCTCGCTCTGACCGACCTGCTCGATCTCGCGCTGTTGCTCCCCTTCGACGCCGGCGCCCGCGCCGTCGCGCGAGCGGCCGTGGACCGACTGCACGCCTGGCTTCCGCACCTGGCGGTCGGGACGTGCATCGCCGAGATCCACGGGGGCGATCAGATCGTGGAGTATCGCCTCCCGTCGGAGCCCGACGCGGAGCTGGGCCGAGATCCCACGCGGCTCTTCCCCCGCGCCCGTTTCGAGAGGGTCATTGCCCTGGACGATGGGAGCGACGGCTCGACGCTCCACGTGGCGGGAGACGACCCCGCCCTCGAGTCGAGCGCCAACCCCCTGGCCCACGCGCTGGAGCGCGCGGCACAGGTGATCGCCACGGCGGTCCGTCGCTCGAACACCTACGACCGCATGCGCGAGTCCGGTGGCGACGTGGAGCGCTTGAGGGGTCAGCTCATCCAGGCGGAGAAGCTCGCGAGCCTGGGGCAGGTCGTCGCCGGGGTCGTTCACGAGCTCAACAACCCGCTCACGTCCATCGTCGCCTATTCGGACTTCCTGCTGAAGAAGGCGGCGCGTGGGACCGACGACCCGGACGACGTCGAGCGCCTGCGACGCATCGGCGAGGCGGCCGAGCGCATCCTGCTCTTCACTCGCGACCTCATGGCCTACGCACGTCCCTCTCACGACGTCCCCGGTGCGGTCGTGGTCCACGAGGTCATCGACAAGGCGCTGGTCTTCTGCGAGCACGAGCTGGCGTCGAACCGCGTGGACGTTCATCGTGACTTCGTCGATTCGCCCCCTCCGGTCCGCGGCGTTGGAGGTCAGCTGACGCAGGTCTTCGTGAACCTCTTCACCAACGCGTCGCACGCGATGGCCGCCACGGGCGGGATGCTGCGCATCTCGACCCGCGTCGAAACCGACATGGAGGTCATGGTCGTGGAAGTGACGGACAACGGCGTGGGCATCCCGCGAGCCGTCCTCGATCACGTGTTCGATCCCTTCTTCTCGACGAAGCCGGAGGGGAAGGGCACGGGGCTCGGCCTGTCGATCGCGAAGGACATCGTCTCCGCCCACGGGGGCACGCTCACCGTCAGGAGCTCACTCGGCGAAGGGACCACCTTCGACGTGACGCTGCGCCTGGCGGCTCGGCCTCCGAGTTCCGGCCCGGCGGGCCGCTGAGGCTTTACCGCGGGCGCCCGCCCGCGCAGAATGCGGCATGGCTTCGCGCCGCATCGCTGCCGCACTGGCAGTTCTCCTCCCCACCGCGTGCTCCTCGTCCGACGCCTCGGGGCCGCCGGGCGGCGCCGGGGGAGCCATCGCGGCGGACGCCGCGGCCGATCGGGCCGCAGACGGGTCGTCGGGTGTCGGCGGAGCCGGCGCGAGCGCCGCGATGGGGGGCTCGGCGGGAGCGAGCGGAGGCACGGGCGGCCTCGCCGGCTCGAGCTTGGCCGGGGCGGGCGGCGGCCCAGCGGGCGGCGCGGCGGGGTCGCCCGTCGGCGACGCCGGCGTGCCCGACGTGCGGTTCACTTACGACGCCGAACCTCCGCCCGAGGACGCGTGTGCGCTCACGACGGTCCGCGCTGAGCAGATCCCCCTCGACATGTACGTGATGATGGACATCTCCGGGTCCATGCTCGACACGACGTCGAGCGGCGCGACGAAGTGGGACGGCATGAAGCAGGCGTTCACCGCCTTCGTCCAGGACCCGAAGTCCGCCGGCCTCGGGGTCGGTATCCAGTACTTCGCGCAGCGCGCGCCGGGTGTTCCGGCGCAGTGCACGGCGTCGGCACAGTGTGGGACGGGGGGGCCGTGCGTGCTGCGCTCGTGCGCGAACAACATCAACGCCATCTGCGAGACCAACGCCAACTGCTTCCCCTTCCAGTGCGTTCCACGCGGCGTGTGCTCGCATGACCCGAACACGGTCTGCATTCCGGTGGGCGGAACGGCCTGCGGCGCCGGCAACTCCTGCAACGCGATCACGACCAGCCATTGCCTGAACCAGGAGTCGTGCGTCCCTGCTGCGTACGCCACGCCCGCGGTGAACATCGCGCCGTTGCCCGGCAACCAGTCGGCGCTGGTCACGTCCCTGGCGGCTCAGACTCCGTTCGCCGCCACACCTACGGGACCCGCTCTCCAGGGAGCCATCGATCACGCGCGCACGTGGGCGGCGGCCAACCCGGCTCACAAGGTCGTCGTACTGCTCGCCACCGACGGCCTACCCACCCGCTGCACACCCACGAACATCAACCAGGTCGCCGGCATCGCTCAGGCAGGCTTCGCCGGAACACCGCAGGTCCTGACCTTCGTCCTCGGCATCTTTTCGCCGGCGGAGGCCGCCCAGGCTCAGGCCAACCTGAACACCATCGCCAGCCAGGGCGGGACGAACGCGGCGTTCGTCGTCGATACGAGCGGCAACGTGGTTCAGGCCCTGACCGACGCCCTCGACACGATCCGCGGCTCCGCGCTCTCCTGTGAGTACCTGATGCCCGAGACCGACGCCGGGATCGTCGACCTCGACCAGGTGGACGTGCTGTTCGACGATGGCGCGACACGGCAAACCCTCACGCGCGTCAACGACGGAACGGGCTGCGGCGCAGGCTGGCACTACGACGACAACCTGTCCCCCACCCGCATCACGCTCTGCCCGTCCACCTGCACGGCGGTGCAGGCGGCCACGACCGGCAGCATCGACATCGAGCTCGGGTGCCTGGGGTCGTGATTCAGGCCGCCACGACGCGGATGACCAGGACGAGG
Organism: uncultured Polyangiaceae bacterium; assembly: GCA_964487605.1. Taxonomy (GTDB): domain Bacteria; phylum Myxococcota_A; class Polyangia; order Polyangiales; family Polyangiaceae; genus JAJDAH01. The sequence continues at coordinate 118,808 of CAZARU010000001.1, read as the reverse complement.
ATCCCGCCCTTGTAGCTCTGGCCGGCGACGATGAAGCGCTGACCGAGCTTTGCGTTCACCTCGAGGAGCGGCAGAAACTTCTTCCCACCCGGGTGGTCGATGCTCGCCGAGATCTTCACCTGCTCCTTCGCGACGACTTCGAGCAGGCGCGTCTGCAGCACGCGGCCATTCGGAAGCTGCAGCGTCTTGGGTTCGTCCTTCCGCGCCGCGAGAGTCTCCTTCTTCAGGAGCTCGTAGCTGTCGTAGGACGAGAACGGCGGCTTGGTGAGCTCGGGCATCTTCTCGATGCGGCCGTCGATGCCCTTCTTGGTGTTGGTGCCATGCAGGACGACCACCTCGATGGCATACGCGGGCTTCGGCGCGTCTTCCTTCTTCGGCTCCTGGGGTCGGGGAGCCTCGGGAGCACCCTTCGGCTGCGCGTGCAGCGGCGCCGACCAGACGAGCGCCAGGACGGCGAGCAGTGTGGTGACGGCGGTCTTCATAGCGTGGTCGGCTCGTCAGTGACCCAGACGACGGGTGTGTCGTCTTCCTGGGCGCCAGATACCACGAAGATCGTGCCGTTGCTCATGCCGAAATCCACGGCCTCGATGAACGCGGCCGGAGCGACGCCCTGCGCAGCCTCGGCTCCGACCGCGCGTGGCGCGACCGGGCGAGACGTCGCGAGACGCGGCGCGCTCGCGGCGACCCCGGCGGAGAACACGGGGGCCGTCGGGGCATCGCTACGCCCGATGAGGAAGGCCGCAGCGGCAGCGGCGGCGAGGGCCGCCGCCGAGACGCCGATGACACTCCACTTGCTGGCAGGCGTCGGTGAGACGGGCGGCGCCCCACCCTCGAGGACCACGAGTGGGCTCGCCGCGTTGCCCGAGGCATCGATGCGGGCGAGGATGCCCTCGGTCAGATCGGTGCTGGCGACGCGGTCGAGCGCCAGGGCGCGCACGACGTCCCCTATCTGGGACAGCCCCTCGAGAACGGCTCGCGCGCGCTCGTCCTCGCCGACACGCTCCAGGAGCTCGCTGGCGGCCTGCTCCGACAGCTCGTCGTCGTGCAGCTGCATCAGCTCGCGGTCGCTCGGCGCGCTCACGGGGAGCCTCCACGCTTGCTCGGGAGGGTTCCGAGCTGCTCCGCGTAGCAATCGGTCAGTGCGCGCTGCAGCTTCTGCCGTGCGTGGAAGAGCCGGCTCATGATGGTCCCCTTGGACACCTTCATGGCCTTGGCCATCTCCTCGTAGCTCATGCCCTGGACCTCGCGCATGAGGATGACCCCCCGATGGTACGGCGGCAGGTCGTCGAGGGCCTGCTGGATGCGTTCACGGATCTCGCGACGACGCACGACGTCCAGTGGATCGGCGCCATCCACGCGGGCGAGCAGGGGGATGTCCGACTCGTCCACGAGCGCGGCGTTCTGCGTGTCGAGCGACGTCTCGCGCCGCGACGGCTTTCGCATGAGGTCGATCGAGAGATTCGTGACGATCCGATAGAGCCACGTGAAGAAGCTCGATCCGCCGTGAAACGCGTCGATGCCCCGGTAGACCCGGAGAAACGCCTCCTGGACGACCTCCCGGGCGTCGTTCTCGTCGCGCACCAGGCCGAGGGCGATGGCGAACGCGCGGCGCTGGTGGCGCTCGACCAGGGAGCGAAACGCTCCGCGATCGCCCTTCTGTGCTCGTTCGATGAGTTCACGGTCCTCGTCGGCCTCCGCTTGGCGGGCCAGTCGGTTGGACGCCCGCGTGCCAGACCTATTCACCCCCCTGACTTTCGGATCAGACTCCGATTCCGACCCGGATTCCGGGGACTTGGCCGCCGGCGAGCGGCCGCCGCTCGCCGGGCCCGCGGCACCGCTCGGCGCGCCGGAGCTGGCCGGAGGCTCGGGGGTAGGCATCACGCGCCATTGTACGTCACCGAAGCGGCTCACCCCCCCATCCGCGGGCGGGGCAACCCGCCCCGGCGCCGTCAGGGCAGATCGAACGGGTTGGGGAGCTCCTCCGCGGGGGCGGAGGGAGGCAGCTCGCCCAGCTGGACCTGTAGGTTGAAGGTCCGCTTGCCGCGCCGGACCTCGAGCGGGACGGTCCGGCCGACGCCTGCCATGCTGGCCTCCCAGCGCAGGCGCTCCGGTCCCGGCACCGGCTTTCCGTCGAAGGCGACGATGACGTCGTCCTCGGCGAGACCCGCCCGGGCAGCGGGGCCCCCCGGGAGGACCCTCCTCACCAGGGCACCATCCCGACCCGCGATCCCTAGGCGGGCGAGGTCGACGTCGGCGACGGCAGCCACGACGATGCCGATGGCGCTGCGCTTCACCTCGCCGTCCTTCACGAGTCGGGGCAGGAGCTCCTTGACCATGTTGATGGGTACGGCGAACCCGATGTTGTTGGCGCGAGCGCGAATGGCCGTGTTGATGCCGACGACGCGGCCGGTCGTGTCGATGAGCGGACCTCCGCTGTTGCCCTGATTGATGCTCGCGTCGGTCTGGATGAAGTTGTAATAGCCCGTTCCATCACCGAGTCCGGGAACGTCCTTGCTCGTGCGCCCCTTGGCGGAGACGATGCCCGCCGAAACGGTGTGGGCCAAGCCGAAGGGATTCCCGATGGCGACGACCCAGTCCCCGACGCGCGTCGCGTCGGAGTCGCCGAGGGGTAGGTGCGGCAGACCCTTGCGATCGACGCGCAGGACGGCGACGTCCGTCGGCGGGTCGCGCCCGATCACCTTCGCCTCGATTTCGTCGCGCTCCTTCCCGATGACCACCCAGATGTCCGTCGCGCTCGCGATGACGTGGTGGTTGGTCAAGATGAGCCCGTCCGGGTCGTAGACGAACGCGCTCCCGAGGCCCTCCTGCACGATCCGACGGCGTCCCGTGCGCCCTTCCTGGCTCTGCTGGGTGCGGACGAACACGACGGCGAGATCCGCCTTCGCCGCGAGATCTGCGAAGCTGGCAGGCGCCGAGACACCGCCCGGGAGGACGACCGTCGTGGGAGCCGTCGGGGTGTGGACCGGCGTCGCCGAATGGCCGGGCGCGCCGGCGTCGGCTCCGACCGGTCCGCTTCGCTGACACTGCGACACGGCCAGGGCGATGGCAGCCACGGCCAGAGCCTTCACCGAGATTTGGACACCTCGACGAACCTCAGCCGCAGGTCGTACAGCGCTTGTTCGAGGACGCGCTCCTCGTCCCCGCTCAGGTTGTTCTTGGTCTTTTCCTGAAGCAGAGCCAGGAGGTCGATGGTCTGGCGCGCCATGGGAAGGTCGGGCTCCTGACTCGCGCCGCCCGGGTCGGGGGCGTCGCCGAGGTGCACCAGCGTGGAGTGGCTCAACGACAGGACGAACGTGCTGAAGTCGATGGCAGGAAGCGCATCGTCTCCTCCGTCGCTCACGACGGCTCGTCCCATCCGGAATCCGTCGACGCCTCGTCGTCAATCGGGCGCGTGGGAGCGTCGAACGCCGGCGGGTCCAGCGGCTGGATGGGTGGATGCGGCGGCAGATCGTCGAACTTGCCGCGGCCGAACGGGGCAGGCAGCACGTCCTTCGGGTACTCGCGGCCGCCCAGTGCCGGCTGTTTCAGCTCGACCGTCGCGCCGTTGGTCGAAACGTCCACCAGCTTGGCCATCCGCTGCTCCAGGTCCGCGCCGGCGAGGCGGTTGCTTCGCAACATTCGCTGGCGCACGCGGATGTCGAACTTGAATTCTTCGGGCTCGCTCATGCTCGGATCCTCGGCTCTTCGGTTGGTGGCGCACCCAGCGCACGCGCGCCGTACCTAGCGCCGTCGGGGGGGCTTCTCGTACCCCCAACGGTCCCGCCGGATCAAGTCGGCCGGGCGAACCAGGGCCTCCGGGGCATCGAGCCGCTCGACGGCGACCCGCAGTTCCTCGTCGGTCGCGGGGCGCACCGCCTCGATGGTGAAGTCCACGCGGACGGACTGGCCGGCGAGCGGGTGGTTGGCGTCGAGGACGACCGTGGCTTCCGTCACTTCGAGGACCCGCAGCGCCACGGGCTCCCCGCCTTCGGTCTCGGCCTGGAACTCGTCACCCGGTGCCGCTCCGGGCGGCAGCTCGGAGCGCTCCACTTCGAGCACCGCGGCGTCGTCACGCGGTCCGAAGGCCTCGTCGGGCTCGAGGACGACGCTCGTCGACTCGCCTGCCTCCAGGCCCTCTATCGCGCGCTCGACCGCCTCCGCGAGCTGGCCATGACCGAAGACGACCTCGAGCGGGGAATCGTCGTCGGAGGACTCGATGATCTCGTTCTCGGCGTCGTAGAGGTCGTACGAGAGGCTCACGACGGTCTGGGGCCCAACCTGGAAGCCCCTCTCCGAGGCGCAGTCGTCAGATGGCATCGGGCCCGACGATCTTCCCCGCGATCGCCGAAGCCGCGACGACCAGTGGGCTCGCGAGGTACACCTTGCCGGGACCGCTGCGGCCGGGGAAGTTCCGGTTGATGGCGCTGACGGTCACCTGCGCCTCGGTGGTGCTCACGCCGGGCCCCGCGCGAATGCAGGCGCCGCAGCTCGGCTCGACGAGCTCGGCGCCGGCACGCTGGAAGAGATCGACGTAGCCGCGCTCCTCCGCGTAGCGGCGGATGTGCTGGGAGCCGAACTGGATGTACAGGTGCACGCCATCGGCGACGCGCTTACCGCGGTCGAGCGCCTTCTGCAGGACCGAAGCGTAGAGGTCCATGTCGTGCTTCTTGCCGCCGGTGCACGATCCACCGTACGCGATGTCGATCCGGACATCGCCACCGGTGGAGCGCGACAGCTCGTCCAGCGGGACGCCGTTGCGGGGATCCCCTGGTGTCGCCACCATCGGGCGGATCGATGCCAGGTCGATGGTATAGCTGGCGGCGTATTCGGCTCCTGGATCGGCGACCACGACGCCGCGCCTGGCGACGTCCGGATCGATGCCGCGCATCTCCACCAGGTACCGGATCACGACGTCGTCCGCCTCGATGATGCCGGTGAAGCTGCCCGCCTCGACGGCCATGTTCGTCAAAGTCGCCCGCTCGTCGAGGGGCAGGCCCGCGATGCCAGGGCCGGAGAACTCGAGGACCTGGCCGATGCCACGTCCGGACTTGAAGTGGTCGAGGCTCAGAATGTGCAGCATCACGTCCTTGGCGCACACGCCGGCCGAGAGCTCCCCCTCGAGCACGAAGCGGACGCTCTCGGGCACCTTGACGCGAACGTCGCGCGTGAACCAGGCGTTGGCCATGTCGGTGCTGCCGACACCGAAAGCGAACGCGCCGAGGCATCCAGCCATGCAGGTGTGACTGTCGGTGCCGGCGACGAGATGGCCCGGCAGCGCGAGCTCTTCGATCACCTTGTTGTGACAGATGGCCTCGCTCCCCGCCGGTCGGCCGTCACGCACCACCTCGCCGTACAGCCGAATTCCATGCCGCTTCGCGAACGACTCCTGAACGGTCGCGAGGCTCGCCGCCTGCTCCTGCAGACCCATTTCCTTGTGCTTGGCGGGCATCACCAGGTCCAGGAACGTCAAGTGGTCACGGAACGCGAAGACCGAGCTCGGGTCCGTCGGACGGGCGTCGTCACCGAACCCCGCACGAAAGAGCGAGTCGGCCATGGGCGTGACGTACTCGTGGCTGAAGCGCACGTCGGTGCGCACGAACAGGGCGTCCCCAGGCTTCACCGCGGCGACGCCGAGCGCGCCCGTCTTCGCGTCGGCAATGGCCTTGGACGCGATGATCTTCTCGCACAGCGTCATGGGACGCGGCGGCGTGTCCGCCCTCGGCGGCGACAGCTCGCCGGCCATCCGGCGCTTGTTGTACTCGAACAGCCCGCCGCACTCGACGATCTGCGCGCTGATGGGGTCGAGCCCTCGGGTGAACTCTGCGATGTCGAGCTCCTCGCCGGCCTCGATGCGTTCGATGAGCGAGAAGTCCGTGGACGTGTAGAGCCCGATGTTCTGACAGTTCTGCTGGTAGATCTTCTCGATGCTCTCGGCGATGACGAGCTGCACGCCGGCCTCGCGCTCGGAGTAAGGCGCCGTCTCGCGCGAGCTGCCGCACCCCTTGCTCCGCCCGCTGACGATGACCCCGAAGCCGCCGCTCGCGATCGCGTCCCGCTGGACGACTCCCCCTCGCAGCCCGACGAGGCAGTAGCGGGCGAGCGTCGGGTCGAAGTAGTAACAGACCCATCCCGGCGTGATCTCGTCCGTCGAGATGTTGTCGATGAGCTGGGCCCCCGGGTTCTGGGCGGAGCCGACGACGCTCTCGCGGTCCAGATCCGTGCCGCCGAGCTGCTTCTCGAGCAGGGCGGCGTCCTTCGTGAGGTAGAGGATCCGACCTCGTATCCGGACCTTGCGGCCGCTCATGCTCTGCGAGACCTCACGGCGGAGTAGGTTCTAGTACCGCGCGCCTGACGTGCCTACCGGGTTTCGACGCATTGAAGCCTCGCGCGGGACTCGCGGTCACGGCGCCGCCGGCAATGCGGAGCGACCTCGTCGCGTCCCGCGCTTGGCGAGGGCGCCGCGCCGCGTCAGGCCGACGGCCCATCGGCCGGGATGACGATCGACTCTGCCGCGCGCCACAGGAGCACGGGCCGCGCACCCGGGTGCCGTCGCTCGGCGTCCGCGAGCGCCCGGGCGAGCGACGGCGAGTACGTGGCGTAGCTGGCGGCGACCTCTGCCGCACCGAGCTCGCTCACGAGAACGACGTGGTGGCGTGGGAGCTGGCGCGCGACACCGAGCTCGTAGATCCCGTGGTTGACGCGGTCGGCGGGTCCCGCGCCCTGCGTACACTCGGCGACCAGAATGACGGTTCCGCCCGGCTCGAGGACCACCCCGGCGGGCGGCAGGAGCTTCGAAGCCTGATAGAGGGAGGCGGTCACGGGTGGTCGATCGGCGACGACGACGACCGAGGAGCGCGGCGCGACGACACGAAAGACGTCGCCCGCGCGCCGCGCCAGTACTCGGTGAACGGAGACCGCATCGCCGAAAGCCGCAGCGACGAACCGGTCGTCGCAGTCCAGGAGCACGTTCAGCGCAACGAGGATTCCCGGGAGCATCCGGGCGGCCTCCTCCATGTCTGCGCGACACGGGTTGTCGTCGACGCGACCGAGACGCGCTCCCGGATCCGCCTTGAGGCGATGGTTCGCCAGGATGCCGTCCCGGTGAGCGCACCCGGGGAAGACCGCCTTCACACCGCCGGAGTACCCCGCGAAGTAGTGCGGTCGGATCCGGCCCGTGGCCACCACGAGGTCGGCGTCGACGATCACGCGAGCCAGCCGGACCGGTGTGCCGCGAATCGTCTCACCCAGGAACACCGAGTCGTCGCGGGATCCGTCGTGGACGACGGTGGGCAGGTCGGCGTACTCCGCGGGAACGACGTCGGCGCCGGCACGGTGGGTCCCCGCGGCGATCACCAGTCGCACCCGATCACGCGGCAGGACGTGGAGGAGCGCTCCGATGAGCGCGCCTCGGGGCTCGTCGCGTGTCGCGTCCGAGACGACGACCGCGATGCGCCGCGCGTCGCGCGCGAGCTCGCCGAGAGGGGGACCCGTGACGGGCGCGGAGAGCGCACGGAGGCACGCCTCGGCCACTCCGTGGTCTGCCTCGGCGAACGGCGCGGGTGAACACACCGACATCCCCGCGTCGCCGACCGACGCGATCTGTCGCTCCGAGAAGCACGGCGTCACCCGGTCACCCGCCGCCTCGAACGGCGTCGCGCCGCGCGGCGCTGACGCGCACTTGTAACCTCGGCAGGAACCCGCCAAGTTTCCGCACCGTGATCGGAGGCATGCCTCGCTCTGCGACACGCACGGCCGTCCTCGCCGTGGCGAGCCTGCTCAACTCCGCCTGCCGAGAGGGGACGCTTGGAGAACCCAGTGGCGTCTCCACGGCGAGCCCATCGGCGAGCACCTCCGCCCCCGCCGCGCCGGCGCGGCGTCCCCGCCACACCCCACTTTCCGGGGAGCGCGTCGAGATCCCGGGCGGGGACTTCCTGGCGGGAAGCGTGCCGGGGGAGAACGGGCGCAGACCGGAGGTCGAACCCCGTCGCAAGAAGGTGACGCTCGGACCGTTCACGATCGACAAGCTCCCCTACCCCGGAGAGCCCGGCAAGCCCGCCCTGACCGGCGTGGGTCGCGACCGGGCGGAGCGGCTGTGCGCGGATCGCGGCGCGCGCCTCTGCACCGAGCTCGAGTGGGAGCGCGCGTGCAAGGGGCCACGAAGCGACGACTTCGCCGGCGGCGCCACGTGGGACGGCCGGTGCGGGACTTCCCCAGAGTCTTGCGCCTCGGGCTTCGAGATCCTGGGCATGGGCGCGCTGCGGGAGTGGACGGCCAGTGACGTCGTCCCGACCGTGGAGGGCCAGCTGCGCCGCGCGGCGGTTCGCGGCGCGGCGCACGACGCGGAAGCGCCCCTTCACCGATGCGCCCACCGAACGGGGCTCGACGCGACCCTCGAGGCCGAGGACCTGGGCTTTCGATGCTGCAAGGGGCCCCCGAACGCCGCCGTCGTGACGGAGCCCAAGCTCGGTCAGACGTACCTGCGAGCGAAGCTACCCGCCACGCGCCTGGAGGCATTGCTCCGCGCGAGCCCGATCACGGAGTCGCTGGGCAAGGACGTCGTGTACTTCCGGGATCCCGACGCGGCGAACACGGTGATCGCGCGGGGGCCGGGCGACAAGAAGGGGTTCTCGTTCACGGTGGCTCCCCTGCTCTGGAATCCGGTGGCCGGCGCCGACTTCCTGGTCGTCGCCGCGCGGTCCGGGAAGGACACGAGCTTCGTCGTGGTCTTCCGCGTCATCGGCGAAGACGAGTACGCGCTCGCGTCGAGCTTCGTGATGAAGAACGAGCCGGGTCCCGTCGCGCTCGCCTACGACGGGTACATCCGGCCGCGGCTCCACTTCACGACGTGCTGGGGTTGCCCGGGCGAAACCGGAAAAATCCTCTACCGCGAGCCCGACTCGCCCATCGTGCTGCAGCCTTGATGCCGCCGGCGCGGGCCCGTCAGCCCCTTCGCAGGGAGAGCTCGAACGCGCTGCGGTACCCGTCGCGCGCAGCCACCGCGGCCACTGTCGCACCGCCACGCTCGGCTGCAAGGCGTGCGGCCATCAACCCGAGGCCGCGGCTGTAGCGTCCGCCCGGCTTGGTCTTGCCCTCGATCTGTCCGACCGCGGTGAACACGGCCTCGGCGAGCGCGGGCGGCGGCGGCTCTCCGCCATCGTCCACACGCACGATCACGCGCTCACCTCGCCCCTCGACGGAGAGCACGATCTCGGAGCCCGCCGGCGAGAGCTGAATCGAGTTGCGCACGAGGTTGGTCAGGGCTCGCCGGGAGAGTTCCCTGTCGCCCAGCGCGAGCGCTGGTTCGCCGTGGGGGGCCTGCACCAGGCGAACGTCGTGACTCCGGGCAGCGGCGCCGCAAGTCACCACGACGTCGGGGATGAGCGCGCCCGCGTCGAAGCGCTGCTCGACGGGCGGAGCCTCAACCCGAAGGTGGGCACCCAGTATCTCCAGATTGTCTATGATGTGCGCGATCGCGTCGCACGAGACGATGGCGTCCGAAAGCGCCTCGCGGCCGTCGGCGTCCAGGGCCGCGCCGCCCTCCACGTAGCCGAGGTTCGAGTGGATCGCCGCCAGGGGGTTCCGGAGGTCGTGAGCCATCAGCCCGAGCAGGCGCCCTAGGAGTGCGGAGTCGATGCCGTCAACCACGGACGAAGCTTACTGCGTTGGCGCGCGTTGGGAACGCAGAAGGTGCCGCGTGGTCGTCCGCCGGTTCAGGGCAGCCCGAGTGCCTTGTCTCCGCGCTGACGTCTTCGTTGCTCGATCACCGCGATGATCGCGTCGCGTCGCTCGCCCACCTCCTGCGCCTGGCGCGGCGTGAACGCGCGATCCCCGGGGCGCGACCCCCGCGCGGCCCCCTCGATGTGCGTCGCATCGAGGCGACGGAGGCCGTCGAGGAGCGACCGCGAGTAGGTGAGCGAGCGCGCCAGGCGGGCGAACGCGTCGGTCAGGGCGCCCTCGGTGCCGGACGTCGAGAACGCTTCGTTTCCTTCGGCTGCGACGAGCCCCTCGGCGCCGCTCTGCACCACGTACCTCCTCGCGAGATTGCCCGCCAGGTGGTCCAGCGCGAGGACCTTCTGGTACGCCGCCAGGAGGGCGGTGCGGTCGGGCGGGATCGCGTCGCGAGAGACGAGGTGCGAGTCCAGCGACCATGCGGTCGAGCCCTGCGCCACGTTCGCGAGGTCCACGGTCTTCCGGGACTCGGGGCGGACGACGATCGCGACCTCCACCGTCCCGTCGCCGAGCACCCGCAGCTCGCGCTTCAGGTGGGCGCGATTCACGTCGCCCTCGACGGCCGTCATGACCTCCGAGAGCGGGACGCTGCGCAGGCGCGTCTCCGCCACGAGACCGGGAGCCAGCGCCTCGCCGAGGCGCGAAAGCACCAGGGGCCCACGAGCAGCTCGCGGAGCCGCGGTCGTGCCGAAGACGGCGCGGGCGTGCCTCGAGTCCGGCAGCTGCGCCTCCCACTCCCCCGACGAGGTTCGTCGAAGGCGCGTGATCCGCCAACCGGTTTCCGGCGCCGGCGCCGCGCTCGCCGCAGGCACTGGCGTGTGGTTCGAGCTCGCCGTCGCCGACGCGGAGGCGGCAGGCGCGAGGTCGGCGGAAGGCGCCGGAGCGCCGCTGGCGCCGTCGCGTGCGCACGCAGCGAGCAGGACTGCCGCGGCGAGGGTCCGCACGGTGGTCATGGGCGCAGGTCCCCGAGGAACGTGGTCAGCCGCTCCGCCAGCGCATCGTGGTGCTCCAGGGGAGCCACGTGCGTCCCCTCGGGGATCGCAAACAGCTCACCCCGAGGAAACCGCTCCGCCATCGCCTCGGACAGCTCGGCCGGCGTGAACGAGTCCTTTCCGCCGGCGACCACCAGGGCGGGGACCTCCACGTCCTCGAGCAAGTCCTCGGCGGAGTGTGCGCCGGCCTCCTGGAGCATGCGCAAGAACATCTCGAAATCCACGTGGGCAGCGTGGTCGAAGTAAGGCTCCATGTCCTCCGGGCGGAGCGACCGAGCATCGACCTCGCCAGCGAGCAGTGCGATGCGCACCGCGAGCTTCGGCGGAACACGAGACCAGAGCGCCTTCGCGATCTTCGGGTGCAGCGCCACCTGCTCGAGGAGCCTGGGAACGACGGTGGCCAGGACGTCGGTGCCCTTGAAGGTGTGGGTGACCCGACCGAAGCTGCCGCACAAGAGGACGAGCCCGGCGACGCTCTCGCGACGCTCCCGGAACGCCTCCAGGATCACCTGCGTCCCCATCGAGTGTCCTACCAGGACCACGGGCGGATCGCCGACGTGACGGCGAACCGCGTCGAGGTCCTTCGCGTGGTCGACGATCGAGATGCGCGTCGCGTCGCGCGGCGACTCGCTGCGACCGTGACCTCGGTAGTTCCAGTGAACGACGCTGGCTACGGACGCCGCGTCGTCCCAGAGGTACTTGTAGATGAAACCGTCACAGACGAGCCCGTCGCAGAGGACGAGCGTGAGCGGCGCGGGACCCGGGCGGTGTCGCACGTAGAGCCGCGTACCGTCGGGGCCGCTGGCGAAGGACTCCCGCACGGTCGACGCCGACGGTGCGTCACTCGGCTTCGGACTCTTCGTCGTCACCGATGTCGTTGACGCTCGGGATCTTCTTGATGTCGACGCGCGCCATCTTCCACGCCCGCTGGACGATCCACGAGAGGGACCGGTCGAGGCGCGCGGCCTCGTCCTTGATCTCCTGGAGCATGGCCTCCGGGAAATAGAGGCTCTGCTTGCGCTTGTCGCTTCCGCCCTGCTTGTTTTCGCTCATCGGGATGTGGGCGGGTGTGGACACAGCCCGCTCTTTTCAACACTACCACCCACAGCCTCGAGAACCAAGGGGTTCGCACTGCGAGGAGCAGGGACCCGGCGGGGGGATTCGCGCGGTGATCTGCGGGGGCGAAGGCGGAAGGTCACCGCCTCCACCGCCGCCCGGGGGGCGCGCATACTCGGCCCATGCGGACCTTCACGAAGTGGACCCTGCTCTGCGCCAGCGCCTTCGCGGGGAGCGCAGCCGTCACGGGCTGGGCGAATGCGAAGACCGGCGCCAGCAGCCCGTACGCGGCCCTGAGCCAGCTCGCCCGCGTGCTCGTCATCGTCGAGAACGAGTACGTCGAGCCCGTGGAGCGGTCGCGGCTCCTCGAAGGAGCCATCACGGGCATGGTCGCCGAGCTCGACCCGCACTCCGCGTACTTGCCGCCCGTCGAGTACGGCATGTTCCAGGACGACTCCGAGGGGCGGTTCGGGGGCATCGGTGTGGAGGTGGACTTCAGTGACGAGGTCATCACGATCATCGCGCCCATCGAGGGGTCGCCCGCCGACCGCGCCGGCATTCGCCCCGGAGACCGCATCGTCGCGATCGACAACGAGAGCGTGCGAGGCCGCTCCAGCGCCGCGCTGGTCCGCGCGATGCGCGGCAAAGCCGGCACCCGCGTCATGCTCACCATTCGGCGTGACGGCGTCGAGAAGCCGCTGCACTTCACCGTGGAGCGCGCGGTGATCGAGGTTTCGAGCGTACGCGCAGAGCTTCTCAAGGACGACGTGCTCTATCTGCGAGTGAAGCAGTTTCAGCACGGCACCCACCAGGAGCTCCTCGAGAACGTGGCGAAGCTTCGCCCGCTGGCCGGCGGACGCTTTCGCGGCGTGCTCCTCGATCTCAGGAACAACCCCGGCGGCCTCGTCGACGAAGCCGTCGGCGTCGCCGACGAACTCATGAACGGCGGCGTCGTCTTCACTTCGCGAAGCCACAAGCGAGTCGTCGACGAGGCCCGGGCCCACGATGGTGGTGCTCTGCGAAAGGAGCCCGTGGTCGTGCTCGTGAACGAGTTCAGCGCCAGCGCCGCGGAGCTGGTGGCCGGAGCACTTCAGGACCACCGGCGCGCGACGGTGGTGGGCGCGCCCACCTTCGGCAAGGGGTCGGTGCAGACGATCCTCGACCTGCCCGGCGGCGCGGGCCTCAAGCTCACGACGATGCGTTATTACACGCCGAAGGGGCGCGCGATTCAGGCCCAGGGCATCCAGCCCGACGTGCTGGTGGAGGCCTCGGTGGCACGGGACAAGGGCTTCGGGGTGGTCCGCGAGGCGGACCTCGAGAACCACTTGCCGGCGGAAGGCCCGCCGGGCTCGGTCGCCCCCGACGCCGCCGTACCCTCCGGTGCCCTGGGCGACGCCGGCGCACCTTCACCGACCCACCTCGGCGTGGCTCGCGACGTGCCGCACGATCCGACGGGGAGCGCCGACTTCGCGCTCGCCATCGGCTACCAGATCGTGAGGGGCGTCCTGCGCCGCTGACGGCTCAGCTCGCGGAGAGCTGGCGGAGCACGTACTGGAGGATCCCACCGTGTCGGAAGTAGTCGAGTTCCACCGCGGTATCGATTCGCGAGAGCGCGTCGAACGAGCGATCCGCTCCTCCGTCCGCCGTGGCGGTGACGCGAAGCTTCGCTCCGGGCGCGAGACCCGACGCGATGCCGCTGACGGAGTAGACCTCCGTTCCATCGAGGCCCAGCGACTCCCGCGTCTGCCCGTCCACGAACTGCAACGGCAAGACGCCCATGCCGATGAGGTTCGATCGATGGATGCGCTCGTACGATTCGGCGATCACCGCCCGTACTCCGAGCATGAAAGTCCCCTTGGCCGCCCAGTCGCGTGACGAGCCCGACCCGTACTCCTTGCCGGCGATCACCAGGAGCGGGACTCCGTCGGCGAGGTACTTCACCGACGCGTCGTAGATGCTCATGACCTCGCCGCCGGGGAGGTGGCGCGTGACACCCCCCTCCGTTCCCGGGGCCATGAGGTTCTTCAGGCGGACGTTGGCGAAGGTGCCGCGCACCATGACCTCGTGGTTCCCGCGCCGAGCGCCGTAGGAGTTGAAGTCGCCCTTCGAGACCCCGTGGGACTCCAGGTACTGCGCGGCCGGCGAGCCCTTGGCGATGGAGCCTGCAGGCGAAATGTGGTCGGTCGTCACCGTGTCGCCGAGCAACGCGAGCACGCGCGCGCCTCGAAGGTCGGCGAGCGGCGGGGGCTCCGGGGCGAGCCCGTCGAAGAACGTGGGGCGGCGCACGTACGTGCTCTTCTCGTCCCAGGCGAAGCGATCACCCTCGGGAACGGGCAGCGCCTTCCAGCGCTCGTCGCCCGTGAACACCTCGGCATACTCGGACTCGTACATCTCGGACGTGACCGCGGCGGCGAGCGTGGACGCGACCTCCTCGGTGGACGGCCAGATGTCGCGCAGGAACACGTCCTTTCCATCCGTCCCCTGGCCGACGGGCTCGGTCGCCCAGTCTATTTCTATCCGACCGGCAAGCGCGTACGCGACGACGAGCGGCGGGCTCGCGAGGTAGTTCGCCCGGACATCCGGGCTGATGCGCCCCTCGAAGTTCCGGTTGCCGCTCAGCACCGAGACCGCGACGAGGTTCCCCGACGCAATCGCCTGGCTCACGGGCTCGGGGAGCGGGCCGCTGTTGCCGATGCACGTCGTGCAGCCGTATCCGACGACGTGAAACTTGAGCTGCTCCAGGGAATCGAGGAGGCCGGACTTGGAGAGGTACTGGGTGACGACCTTGGACCCCGGCGCGAGGCTCGTCTTCACCCAGGGCTTCGACGTGAGGCCCTTCGCCACGGCCTTCCTGGCCACCAGGCCCGCCGCCACGAGCACCGACGGGTTCGACGTGTTCGTACAGGAGGTGATCGCGGCGATGACGACCGACCCGTGACCGACGTCGAAGCTCTCGCCGTCGAGCGACACGGGGACACGCCTGGATCGCGCGGAATCGTCCTGCTTGGTCGCCTCCAGCATCTGTCCGAGGGACTTCGTCCAGGAGGAGGGCACGGCGGTGAGCGCCACCTTGTCGTGAGGGCGCTTCGGCCCGGCGAGCGTCGGCACGACGGTCGCCAGGTCCAGCGAGAGTGTGTCCGTGAAGACCGGATCTCGCGCGCCGGGCGCGCGGAACCATCCTTGCGCCCGCGCGTAGGCCTCGATCCGCGGGACGAGCTCGGCGCGCCCGGTGAACGCAACGTACCGCAGGGTCTCCGCGTCGATGGGGGACATCGCGCAGGTCGAGCCGAACTCGGGGCTCATGTTGGCCAGCGTGGCGCGGTCCGCCAGGGACAGGCTCGCGATGCCTTCACCGTGGAACTCGACGAACTTGGCGACGACGCCCTTGTCCCGCAGCATCCGGGTGATCGTCAGCACGAGGTCGGTCGCGGTGGCGCCCTCGGGCAGCTTCCCGTGGAGCCGGAAGCCGACCACCTGCGGAACGAGCAGGTTGATGGGCTGACCGAGCATCGCAGCCTCGGCCTCGATGCCCCCGACGCCCCACCCGAGGACGCCGATCCCGTTGATCATCGTCGTGTGGCTGTCGGTGCCGACGAGCGTGTCGGGGTAGAGGACGCCGTCGCGCTCGAAGACGACGCGCGCGAGGTACTCCAGATTCACCTGATGGACGATGCCCGTGTCCGGCGGGACGACCGCGAAGTTCGAGAACGCTCCCTGCCCCCACCGCAGCAGCGCGTACCGTTCGGCGTTGCGCGAGTACTCGAGCATCGAGTTCAGCGAGAAGGAATCCTTGCTCCCGTACGAGTCCACCTGCACGGAGTGGTCGATCACGAGCTCGGACGGAAAGAGCGGGTTGATCTTGCCGGGGTCACCACCCATGGACGCCATGGCATCGCGCATCGCGGCCAGATCGACGACCGCAGGAACGCCCGTGAAATCCTGCAGCACCACGCGGGCCGGCGTGAACGCGATCTCCGTCTGGGGCTCGGCCACCGGATCCCAGTTCGCGAGCCCGAGGATGTCCTCCTTCTTCACGGAGTTGCCGTCCTCGGTCCGAAGCAGGTTCTCGAGGAGGATCTGCAGCGAGAACGGCAGGCGCGCCACGTCGATGCCCGTGGCCTCCGCGAACCGCGGAATGCTGAAGTACGCGAAGGTTTTTCCCCCGACGGTCAGTTCGGCGCGGGTCTTGAAGGAGTCGAGCGATTTCGTGGCCATGGGTCGGGCGGTTACCGCATCGGCACCGGGCAAGCAACGCCTCGCGGCGGCACGCCCCGGCGCGCCGCGCGGGGCGCTGGACGTCAGGGCCGGGGGCCGCCGGTCGACGGCTCGAGGTCGCCCCGACGGATGCGTTCCATCTCCGCGAGGCGAGTGAGCACGCCGCGGGCCACGACGTCGAGCACCGTGCGAATCACCTTGCCTCGCTGCGCGGCTGCACCGCTGAACGTGAGACGACTGCGAGCCGCCTTTCCCTTCGGGAGGCGTCCGCGGGCGGTGCAGCTCACGTGGACGACACCCTCCTGCTCGACGACGTCGAGCTCCTCGACGCGGAATCGGTAGACGATCTTGGCGCCCGCGCCCGCGCCCCAGTCCAGGCGACGCGACTCGCGCTTGAGGGTCTGACGCAGGTGCTTCTTGTGCAGCCACCACGCTGCCACCGTGGTGGGGAACTCCAGGCGATCGAGGCGAACCTCCGGACGCCCGCCGCGACCGCGGGGCGCGGGCTCCGCGCGCCCTTCGGGAGCGAACAGAAGGCCCGAAACCGCGACGGCGGCCACGAGCAGCGCCTTTCGCCTGATCACGGCCCGGACGCTAACGGCAGGTGGTCGACGGGGCCAAGAACGGCACCGCGTCGGTCCTCGCGGTCGCCCGGCGCGTGGCCCCGCGGCTTGTAGGCCCCCCCACCGACGGCTAGCTTCGCCGCCTTCATGGCCGCCCAAGCGATCTCCCACGGCGCCCGGAGCGACGTGGACGTCGTGGTGATCGGAGGTGGCGTGAACGGCACGGGCGTCGCCCGCGACTGCGCCTTGCGCGGAATGCGCGTGGCGCTCTTCGAGCGGAACGACCTCGCGTTCGGGGCGAGCGGCAACTCCAGCGGCATGATCCACGGTGGGCCGCGCTACCTCACCTACGATCCGGACGTCACCTACACGTCGTGCCTCGACTCGGGCCACATCCAGCGCATCGCGCCGCACCTCCTGTTTCGAATTCCGTTCCTCATGCCGGTGCACGCCGGACGCGGGGTCGCCAAGGTGGCGCTCACGCTGCTCGACGCCTTCTTCGACCTCTACGATCGCTACCAGCCGCTCAAGCGCGGCAAACCCCACACCCGGCTGACTCCCGAGGAGCTCCACCAGCTCGAACCCGGGGTCATGGCCAACACGGTCGGGGGCATCGCGTTCGACGAGTGGGGAATCGACGGGGTCCGGCTCTGCGTGGGGAACGCGATCGACGCCATCGAGCACGGCGCCACCGTCCGGGTGCACACGACCGTCACCTCGCTCCTGCGCCGCGACGACGGCTCCGTCCACGGCGTACGGTGGCGCGACCGCGACACGGGCGAGACCGGCTCGTGCACCGCCGGCGCCGTCGTCAACGCCACCGGGGCGTGGGCGCCGATCACCGCCTCGCTGTGCGGGCTGGAGCCCAGGGCGGCTCGCATCCGCCCCGGCAAGGGCATCCACGTCTACTTCGACCGCCGCCTGACCAACTATGCCATCGTCGCCCGCGCCATCGACGGGCGTCAGGTGTTCCTGGAGCCGTGGCAGAACATGAGCGTCATCGGTACCACCGACGACGACTTCTACGGGGACCTCGACCGCTGCGTCGCGACGGGAGACGAGGTTCGGTACCTGGTCCAGGCGGTCGAGCGAGTCTTTCCTGCCATCCGCGACGCTCGCGCGGTGGGCACCTGGGCCGGCGTGCGCCCTACGCTCTACGCCTGGGGCAAGAACGAGGAGGCGCTGTCGCGTGACCACGAGGTCGTCGATCACGCGCGGCACCGCGCCGATGGGCTCTATTCCATGATCGGCGGCAAGCTCGCGAGCTACCGGATCTTCGCCGAGGAGATGACCGACGCGCTCGCACGACGCCTCGGCAACACCGCCCCGGTGACGACCCACATCGCCGCGCTCCCGGGAGGCGACGAGACGATCGATCCACAGCGCCTGGCCGGCGAGTTCGGGCTCGAGCCGATGGCGGCAACTCGCCTCGAGTACCGGCACGGAAGCCGCGCGCGACGCGTCTGCGAGCGCATTGCCCGGAACCCGCGCGAGGGGGCCATCGTGTGCCCGTGCGAGCCCGTCACCGAGGCGGAGATCCGGTACGTGGTCGAGCACGAGCTCGCCCGCGACGTGGACGACGTCTCGCGCCGGACGCGTCTCGGACTGGGGGCGTGCGGCGGCATGCGGTGCGCCGCTCGCTGCGGAAGCATCGTGGCCCACGCGACCGGCAAGTCGCCACGCGCCGGGCACGCCATGGCCCTCGATTTCCTGGGAACGGCCGCGGAGCGGCGCGCGTCGTGCATCGGCATGGAGCAGGCGCGACAGGAGGCGCTCACCCTCGCGGCCATCCGTGCCGAGCTCGGTGTCGCAGCTCCGCGCGAGGAGCCGTGAAGGTCGTCGTCGTCGGCGGCGGGATCGCCGGAACCGCCGCCGCGTGGATGGCGTCTCGTGGAGGCGCGGAGGTCACGCTCGCCCATGACCGTGCCGGAGCTTCGGCGCTCTACTCCGGCGCGCTGGACGTCTCGCCCTGGACCGAGGACCGACGTCACGACATCGACGCGGAGGTCCTCGCCTTCGCGTCCGCTCTCGACGTCTGGGACGTGTCCTCCACTCCTCGGTGGCTCGTGACGCCCGCCGGGGTGCTGCGGCCCGCCGCCGGCATGGACTCCGCGCTCCTCGACCTGGGACCGCTCGCGGGCAAGACCGTCGGCGTGGCGGACCTCCCGCGCGACGGGTGGGACGCCGAGGACATGGTGCGCGCGCTCACCGACACGGAGTGGGCCGAACGGACCCGCACGACGTTCGTCGTCGCGAAGCTCACGCTCGCCGATCCTCCGCCGCCCGCGGCTCCCGACGTGGACTTCGCCCGGACGCTGGAGGACGACGAGCGCCTCACGAAGTTCGCGCTGGCGGTTTCCGAGGCCCGTCGGGGCGCCGACGCGATGCTCGTCGGTCCGTGGCTCGGGACGTCGCCCGAGACCGCCGAGCGCGTGCGTGAGCTCGCCGGGTTCGGCGTCGGCGAGACCACGTCGCCACCGGGCGGCGCCGCGGGCGCCCGGTTCGAAGCGGCAAGGGACCGTCTCCTCGAAGCTCTCGGCGTCTCGGTCGTTCGCGCGCGGGTGCTCCGCGTCGAGACCGAAGGCGCGCTCCGCGCACACACGAGCGAGTCTTCCGCGCTGCCCGCCGACGCCGTGGTCCTCGCCGTCGGCGGCGTGGCCGCTGCAGGCATCACCATGGACGGGCCCGGCGAGGCGTATCGGGACTCCACCGCCTTCCACCTGTCGCTGGACGCGCCCGTCCGCTTCTCCCTCGACGGCGAGGAGGTGGGCGCGGTCTCGTCGCTGCACGGGGTCGAGCTGGACCGTCGCGGCCTGGGGGTTCTCGAACGAATCGGCGTCCGGTGCGCCGGGGCGCGGGTCGAGGGGTGTCGCGGCCTCTTCGCGGCCGGCGACGTCGTGGCGGGTCGCCCGCGGACGGCGCTCGAAGCGGCTCGCGCGGGGATCGCCGCGGCGCGAGCCGCCCTCGGGGGCACGGGCCGCAGCAGCTTTGCGTGAGGCTCCTTGTCTGGCACGCTATCGCGATGCAGCTACCGCCCGATGACGTGCTGGTCGCCATCATCCGTCGCTATGCGCGCCTTCGCTCCGCCGTGGGAGAAGAGACGGGGAAGCGACCCCTGGTGCTCCCGACCGAGGAGTTCTTCCCCGACAAGTTCAGTGCTGACGCGCCGTCGGCCGCGCGCCTGGTCGCGCGGATGCAGCGGCACGCCGGCCTCGAGGACGTTCCCCTGGACGTGCAGGTGGAGGCGGACGACTCCGAGCCGGCCGTGGGCTCCTCCTGCTCGAGCGGGGCGTGTGCCGTCCCCACCACGCCCCAGGGTAGCGGCGGACTGAGCGAGCACGGGGACGGCTGGCGGCTCACGCTGCCGGTGGCCCTCCTGCGCTCTCCGGTGGCGCTCACCACCCACGTCGCACGCGCGCTCGGCGTCGTCTTTCTGCTGGAAACCGCCGAGGACGACGCGCTCCTCGCCGAGGCCGACGTCGAGGGCGAGCTCGCCTCGGTCGCGCTCGGCTTCGGTCCGTTGCTCCTCGCCGGCTCCTACGTCTACTCGAAGAGCTGCGGCGGGCCGTCGGTCGCCAAGCTCACCACACTGAGCACTCCCGAGCTCGCCGTCGCCTGCGCGCTGTTCGCCCACACCGAGGGGCACAAGCTTCGTCCCGCCATCGCCGAGCTCGAGGCGACGCAGCAAGCTCTGCTCACGGACGCCGATGCCTGGGCGGCCTCGAACGCTTCCGTCGTGCAGAAGCTCCGCGAGGCTCCGGAGCGCCTCCTGACGGGCGACGTCCCGCTCTCGGAGTCGAAGCCGTGGCTCCTGCGGCTCTTCAACCGCGAGAAGCCCCGGCGGAAGGACCAGGATCTCCTCGCCGACCCCGACGCCAGCCTCGAGGAGCTGGAAGCGATGGCGAGCACCGCCGCGCGCTCCCCGGCCCGCGCGAAGCGGGCGGACGCCGCCACGGCCGACCTGCGGGTCCTGGTCGAAGAGGCGCTCGAGGAGTCCAGGGCGTCGGCGCGCTGAACCTGTTAGAGTCGCGCCCGGCGGTTCATGGCGGTTGCACAAGGACAGTGCCCGAGCTGCGGCGCCCCCATAGAGTTCGGCGTCGGCTCGTCCATCGCGAAGATCTGCGAGTTCTGTCGCGCGACGGTGATGCGCTCGGACCGCGGGCTGCAGAACCTGGGACAGGTCGCCGAGATCGCGAACACGCCCTCGCTCATCGCCGTGGGCGACCAGGGAACGCTGTCGGGCCGGCAGTTCGAGGTGCTCGGCCGCGTGCAGCTCGACCACGGCAAGGGCCCGTGGGACGAGTACTACGTCTCCTTCGACTACGGGCAACAGTGGGGCTGGCTCGCCTACGCACAGGGCCACTGGTACGTCACCACGCACGCCCCCGGCCTCGCCATCCCGCCGTTCAACGCGCTGACCGTCGAGCTCGACGTTGCGCTCGGCAACACGTTCGTGCGGGTGGCAGAGATCAAGACGGGACGCATCGTCAGCGGCGAAGGAGAGCTGCCCGGGGCATTCCCGCCCGGCTACGTCCGCCACTACGCCGACTGCTACGGACCCCAGAACGCCTTCGCCACCCTCGACTACGGCGACAACTCCGGGGCGTACACGGTGTTCATGGGCTGGGTCTTCGACGAGCCCCAGATGCAGATCACCCAGTTCGGGCAGCGGCACGTCCACAAGGTCAAGACCACCAGCATCACCTGCCCGAGCTGCGGCGGAGAAATTCCCAAGCTGAGCGGCGACCGCGGCGAGCGCGTCGGGTGCCCGTACTGCCACGCGGTGAGCGACATCGCGACGCAGCAGGTCATCGCCCAGCAAGAAGCCGCGATGAAGGCGCCGGACATCCCCATCGGCTCCCACGGGACGTTCGACGGCGTCCAGTACATCTGCATCGCGTACGTCCGCCGGGGCACGGATTTCGACGACGAGCACTACTCCTGGGAGGAGTACCTGATCTGGAGCGAGCGCGTCGGCTACCGCTGGCTGGTGAAGGATCCCGAGACGGGATGGCTGTGGGTGAACCCCGTCAACCTGGCGGAGCTGGGTCTCGGCGGCATGCCCGACGGCGTGGCCTGGGGCGACAAGCAGTTCCAGATTCGCAATCGCGGACAGGCCACCGTCGAGTACGTCCTCGGCGAGGTGTACTGGAAGTGCGAGGTCGGAGAGACCACGCGAACGGCGGACTTCGTCAACGGGCGCGACGTGCTGTCTCGCGAGGAGTCACCAGGCGAGGCCCACTGGAGCTACTCGTCGCCGGTGCCCTGGGCGGCGCTCGCCCAGGGGTTCAATCTCGATCCCAATGGTCCTGGCGCGCAGCTCGGCGCCGCAGGCGGTGCCGCCGCTGCCGCCGGCGGATCCGGCAAGAGCGGATGCAGCACCCCCGTCGTCCTCATCCTCCTCATCCTCATCGTCCTGATGATCTGCATGCTGGCCGCCTGCGGCTCGTGCGGGGGCGCCGGAAGCGGCTCGTCGTCCTCCGGGTATCGCGGCGGTGGCTACTACGGCGGCAAGTAGCCCGCGCGATCCCGCGGGCCTGCTGCTGCTGACGTCCGCCGCCGTCCTCGGCTGCGCCGTCGCGGCGGGGCACGAGGTCTTCGTGCGCCTACCCGCGGACTGCTGGCCCGAGTCGGCGGTGCCGCGGGCGACGACGGCGAGTGTCGGCGCGCTCGCCGCGGTCGCCGCGGCGCGCTGGACGGCCCTGACGCCGCGAGACCCGCGCCGGGTGCTCCCCGCAGCGCTCCTCTTCGCTTCGGCGATCTCGGCGATGTCCGGGTTCGCCGTTCACGCAGCGTTCCTCCACGGGGACGCGCTCGTGGCCGCACTCGTGGCCCTGGGCGCGGCGACGGGCGCCGCCCACGGCTGCACCCTGACCGGGACCTGGCGCCTCTTCGGCGTCCCCGCGCGCCTCTTCGGTGTCGCCGCGCGCGCCGCCGATCCGTTCGTCGGTCTCGCAGCCGTGGTCGTCGGCCTCGCCGGGCTCGTGGCCGCGGCGACCATCGGCTTCGCGCGGACCGGGCTCACCATCGGCCTGGTCCTGGCGACGACCGCCCTCTGGGTCCCGGTACTCTCGACGCGCCTCGACGGCATCGCCGCGCCCGGGGCCCGCACCTTTCGCCGCACCGCCCTCGCGAGCTTCGCCGTGGGGGTGGCGTCGTTCGGGGCGGCGGAGCTGGTCGTCCCGACCGGCGCGCTCGCCTCCCACTCGGGCGCCGTGCTCTGGGCCAGCGCCGGTGACCGCTCACGAATCGTCGTCACGTCGTCGCAGGGAACCCTCGACGTCTGGATCGACGGTCGCCTGCGCATCTCCGGGATCGATGCGCCCAGGTACTTCGAGGCGCTCGTCCATCCCGCCATGGCCGCCGCGGCCACGCCGAGACGGGTGCTCGTTCTGTTCGGCGGCGACGGGCTGGCCGAGAGGGAAGTGGCGCGCTGGAGCGACGTGCAGAGCGTGACGGTGGTGGTGCCCGACGCGGACCTCGTTCGCCTGGCGCGTGGATCCCGGTGGCTGCGCGAGCGATCGGCGCGAGCCTTCGAGTCGGGAAAGGTCGCGGTCGTCGAGGCCGATCCCCTCGCGTGGCTCGCCGGCGCACAGGACACCTTCGACGTCATCGTGTCCGACGCGCCGGACCCGGAGCTCCCGGCAGACGCGAAGATGTACAGCCGGCACTTCTTCGCCCTCGCCGCGGCGCGCCTCGCGCCGGGCGGCGTCGTGGCGACGCAAGCCGCCAGCGCCTTCGCCTCGCCCACCACCGCCGGGAGCGTGAGCGAAACGGCCCGCGCCGCGGGACTGGTCCCCGCGCTCTACCGCGGTCCGATGCCCACCTACGGCGAGTGGGCGTTCGTCGTCGCCGCGATGGACCGCCCCCGGATCCGAAGGCCGCCTCCCGCGGGCACCACGTTCGTGACGGAGCGGACGCTGCCGGCGCTGTTCGGACCGTCCCCCGACGCCACCGCCGTGGGCGAGCCACGCGTCAGCGTGCTCGGGGACCTGGCCGTGCTGCGCACGCTCGACGCGGAACGGACCGCACGCGGCCTCTGAGGGTCGGGGCCGGTGGTCACCGTCCGAATCGAACGGCAACGGAGGCCAGCGCGCGGAGCGCGTAGAGGGCGTTCACCGCGACGTACGGAAAGAAGTAGAGGTCGATGCGTCCGGCAACGGCGACCAGCAAGACGTAGCTCGGGTAGTGGATCAGGTACTGCGCCACCCGCTCGGCGAGGCCGATGGCTCGACGGACCAGCGAGGGCCTTCGCGGCTCCGGGGGCTCGGCGGGCGCTGGTGGGGCAATCTCGGGGCGTCGCTGGAACGTCGTGATGGCGATGCCGGTCGCAAGGGCGATCAACCCGCCGATGCCGGCGAGGAGAAAGCGGTCGTCGCCGGACTCGGCGTGGAGCCGGTAGGCCACGGCGCCGAGCACCATGAACGCCTTGATCTCGTCCATGAGAAAGTCGAGGAGCTGCCCCTCCGGCGACGCGGTACCCCGCCAGCGCGCGAGCATCCCGTCGACGCAGTCGAGGACGTAGGAGAACTCGAAGAGGAGCACGGCCGCGACGAGCCCCCAGTAGCCGGGTGCCAGCGCGATGGCCGCGACCGAGCCCGTCGCCACGACGAACGCGACGAGCGTGATCTGGTTCGGCGTGACCCGCGTTCCGGCGAGGGCGGCGACGATGACGGCCGCCGGTGGCCGACACACGAAGCGGTTCCACACCAGATCTCGCGGCTTCTGGGTCCGACGGTAGACCTCGACGGCGCTGGGCACGGCGGCGGCAGCGTAGCCTTTTTGCTCCCACCGGGCGTTTTTCCTGCCGTCCCACGACGCCACGCGCCCGGCTCGACCGTGCGACGCGCTGGCCCCGAACGCCGGGACGCTCTAGACCACCGGAGCCCGATGAGCCGGCTCGGACCACGCACGCGCACTCGATTGCTCGCCCGGGCGACCGTCGCCACGGGCCTGGCCGCGCTGGTCGCGGTGATGTCCAGCGCCCACGCCGACCCGAAGCCGCCAGCGCCGCCCAAGGAGACGCGCGCCTACGTCGTGGCCGCCATCGGCGACTCCCTCACGGACTACAAGTCGCACGGGGGCGGCTACCTGCGATGGCTCGAGAAGCGATGCCCCGAGAGCCGGTTCGACAACTACGGGCGCGGGGGAAAGATGGTCAACCAGATGCGGCGCCGGTTCGACATGGACGTGTTCGGGGAGGACCAATCCGGCACGAAGATCGCCGAACGCCCGGCGTACACGGACGTGGTCGTCTTCGGGGGCGTGAACGATCTCTACAGCGATCTCACCGCGGGCAGGACGCCCAAGAAGGTCGCGAAGGACCTCGGGTACATGTACGCAAAGGCCCGCGAACGCGGGTTGCGCGTCCACGCCATCAGCGTGGCGCCCTGGGGCGGCTTCCGGAAGTACTTCAACGACCGCAGGGGCCAGGCCACGCTCACGCTGAACGAATGGATCGCGGAGCAGCGCAAGACGGGCACCATCGACGGCCACGTGGACGCCTACTCGCTGCTCTCGTGTGGCAAGCCGACGCACCTCTGCCCGGAGATCTCCAAGCCGCTGAGGGATGGGCTCCACTTCGGTCCGCGCGGCCACGAGCTCCTCGGCGAGGCGCTGTTCGAGGCCGCGTTCAAGGATTGCCGCTGATCACCCGGCCGGGCAGCGAAGCGACGCCGAGCCTCGCCAGCAGCGCCTCGACGACGTCCGCGACGCGCGCGAACGCCACCGCCGCGAACCCGTGGGCGAACACCGCGACGACGGGCGGCACCTCTGCCGTGTAGTAGGTCCAGCACTCGCGGCTCGTGCCCCAGTACTCGAGGAACAGGCCGAGCGCGCTGCCCGCAACGAAGAGCGTCACGTCTCGTCGCGCACGCACGCCGCGGACGACGACCGCCACCATGACGCACACCACGGCCACCGAGGCCGGGTGGGTGGCGGCAGGGCGCAGGAAGACCACCATCCAGACGACGAAGGCGGGGAGGACCGTGAAGTAGACGGCGCGCCAGACCGCCTCGGGGACGGCGCGCTCCCGGCTCCGCTCGTAGGCCTCGACGCGCGCGTCTAGGAGTCGTCCGAGGCGATCGATCCCGAGCGCCGCGCAGGGCCAGGCGGGCAGGATCCAGAGCGGCGGCGTCTCGCGCGTGAAGTAGCTCCAGAGGCCCGTGCTGGTGCCCCACCACTCGATGAGTCCACCACCGCAGAGGCCGGTCGCGATGATCACGAGGTCCCGGCGAGGCGACACGTTCCAGACGATGAGGGCGGCCAGCGCGATCCAGATCGCCGCCAGGAGCCAGTCCATGTCGCCCTCGAGATCGACCAGGTCGCTCCACCGGTAGCCGACGGACGAAGCGAGCCCCACCAGCAGTCCGAGCGCGACGACGCTCCGCCGATCGAATCCCGAACCGGGCATGGAGGCGCATGACGCCACGCTTGCCACGCCGTCGTCCAGCCGGGCCCCGTTCCAGAGGCCCCCCGAGCCTCCCGCATCGGGCCTGCCGGCAGCCTTTCGCCACAATCCCCTTGGGCCTCCGTCGGGATTCCGCTATCAAACCCGGCCAGTGAGCGCTGCAGCGGCCACCAAGAAGCGGCCACGTCGCCGTGAGGAAGCGGAGCCGACGCCGGTGGTGGCGGGCCGCTACCTCGTGGCGGCGGGCTTCGTGGGCGCCATGGTCCTCATCCCGTTCTCCCCCATCGGTGTCTGGCTCTCGTCCACCTTCGGCCCGAAGCCCGAGTTCACCGACGAGAGCAGCTGGACGCCCGGCGCCAAGGTCGACGTCAAGCTCACGCTGGTCACCGCCGACGCCGAGCGTCTCGCGTGCGCCCACGAGAAGGAGTTCGACGGCACCCGGTGCGCGTTCAAGTCGGAGACGGAGAAGTTTCCCCGCGTCGCGGGAGCTCCCCTGGACGACAACAACCGCGGGATCATCCAGCCGTACCGGACGTCGCCGGACAACAAGCTCGTGCTCGTCTCCGACGTCTGGGCGCAACCGTCCGTGGCGTGGCGACTGCATCGTGAGCCGCCGCAGGGCGCCGACCTGAAACAGCTGACGCGTTTCGTCGCCGTGTGCAGCGTCACGTTCCTGGGCGACCTGGACAACGTGAAGACCCGCTGGGCGCCGGGTGGGCGCTGGCAGAACGAGGTCGTCGCGAAGGTCGGCCGCGCGGACTCCTGCACCGTGATCGAGGAGTAGCCGCGCGGACGCCTTCGGCGCCGGCTCAGGCCGGGACGGCGAACGTCTTGGCCTCCAGGGACTTCGCGAAGCCGCTGTGCACCTCGTTCACGGCGTTCCACGACGGGAGCGCGCGGAGTGACTGAACCCAGCGGTTCACGTTCGGGTACTTCGAGTAGTCCACGCGAATCCAGTCGCCGGCCGTCACGAAGCAGCCGCCCAGGTAGTCGGCCAGGCTGATCTCGTCACCGCACACGAACTTCTGCTTGCCGAGGAGGTGCTGGTCGATGATGGCGAGCTCCGCAGCCGCCTTCTCGCAGCCCCATTCGATGGTCGACTTCGTGGCCGCCTCGTCCTTGCGCGCGTGGTGGGGAAACACCTGCGGATAGACCACGTGGTAGCCGAATTCGCGATAGAAGCTCGTGTTGAAGTAGTCCATGCGCTCGTTCACCCGCGCACGCTTCTTCAGATCTTTCGGGTACGCCGGCGAGTCGATCTTGTCGGCCAGGTACTTCAGGATGGCGGAGGACTCGGCCAGGACGAAGTCGCCGGCTTCGAGCACGGGCACGAGGCGACGGGGGTTGAGCGACGTGAACGGCTCCTGGTGGTGGGCGCCGGTCATCAGATCGACGACGTTCTTCTCGAGCTCGATGCCGCTCTCGGCGGCGAAGAGCAGGACCGGGCGGGACGTCACGGATACGGGGTGAAAGTGCAGCTTCATCGGGGGTTCCTTTGATGGGGGGCCGAACCGCGACACGTATCCCAGATTCGCGCGCGGATCGAGGACCGGGGCGCAGCGCGCCGATGGGCCCACGCATGACGCGAGCGGCTACTCCCCCGGAATGGGGTCCAGCCCCTCGGGCGGCGTGCCGGCCGTCCAGGCGCGGTAGCGGGCGACGCCGTTCTGCGCGTCGAGCACCAGCGCGTAGACCGCAGGGACGAGCAGCAGGCAAATGATGGTCGCGAAGGCGACGCCGAACGCCAGGCTGATCGCCATGGGGATCATGAACCGCGCCTGCACGCTGGTCTCCAGGATCATCGGAGCCAGGCCGAAGAACGTCGTTAGGGACGTCAGGAGGATGGGTCGAAAGCGCCTCGTGGCGCCGGCGATGATCGCCTCGAAGGCGGACATGCCCTGCTCGCGAAACCGGTTCACGGCGTCGATGAGCACGAGCGAGTCGTTCACCACGACGCCGGACAGAGCCACGAGGCCCATCATGCTCATCAGGCTGAGGGTGTAGCCCATGGCGGCGTGCCCGATGACCGCGCCGACCACCCCGAACGGGATGGCGACCATGATGATCACGGGCTGGACGTAGCTCCGGAACACGACCGCGAGCAGCGCGAAGATCGCCAAGAGCGCCATGACGAACCCCGAACCCAGGCTCCCCAGCGTCTCGGCCTGGGCGCGCTGCTCGCCCTGGAAGGACGACCGAAGTCCCGGAAACTCGGCGACGACCGACGGAACGACGGTCTTCTGCAGATCACCGACGACCTGGTTCGCGTTCGCGACGTTCTCGTCGATGTCGGCCGTCACGCTCACGATCCTGCGTCCGTCGCGCCGCCGGATCTCGGTGTACGAGGCGCCGCGCTCGACGTCCGCGGCCTGGCTCAGGGGGATTTCGCCGCCGCTGGGCGTGCGCAGCATCAGGTGTTCGATGTCCCACTCGGAAGCTCGCTCCGCCTGCGGCAAGCGAACGAACGTCCTGAGCTCGTCGCGCCCGCGCTGCTGTCGCGTGGCCTCGGCGCCGAAGTAAGCGGCCCTGATCTGTCGTGCCAGCTCGGTCTCGGTGAGGCCCAGGGTGCGCGCCTCCGAGCGCAGCCGGAAGTCGAGCTGCGGCTTGCCGTCGCTGAAGCCGTCGTCGATGGCGTAGACCCCGGTGTAGTCCGCCAGGCGCGCGGCGACGCGCCCCGCGGCCTGCTCGAGGACGTCGAGGTCCTTGTGCGCCAGCTCCACGCTGATGGGGTCACCTGCGCTCGGACCGGTGCTGAAGTGGAACTTCAGGGACTCCAGCCCCGGAACGTCGCCGATGCGCTCGCGCCACTTCGCGGTGAACTCCGTGGAAGTGATCGCACGCTGGTCCGAGGAGACGAGGAAGACGGCCACCTCCGCCTTGTGGCTGGCGGAGAACGCGGGGCCGCCGCCCTGAGGCCCCCCGCGGAAGCTCCCCGAGTTGCCGACCTGGGAGAATACGCCCCGGGAGATCCGAGCCTCTCCGCCGTTCTCCTCCATGATCGCCCGCGCGGCAGCGACCATGCGCTCGTTGAGCTCGCGCGTGCGCTGCACCGGCGCGCCGAACGGGAGCTCGACCTCGGCGACGATCACGTCCCCCTCCACCTTGGGAAGGAACGTGAAGCTCACGCGCCCACCCGCGACGAGGCCGAGCGCGGCGAGGAGGCACGCCGCGCCCGCGGCCAGCGTGAGCCAGCGCCGCCGGACGGCGCGAACGACGAGCGGCCGATAGACGTTCTCGATGAAGCGGTCGAGAAGCCGCGCGAAGCGTGCCTGCTGCGCGTCGACGAGCGCGACGAGCGGCCCGGGCTTGGGCTTGGTGTGGGCGAGGTGCGCGGGAAGGACGAACAGCGACTCGACGAGCGAGATCGCCAGCACGGCCATGACCACCAGGGGTATCAGCCGGAAGAACTTCCCCGCGGGGCCGGGCACGAACAGGAGCGGCATGAACGCGATCATGGTGGTGAGCACGGCGAAGACGACGGGCACCCCGACCTCCCGCACACCCTCCACGGCGGCCCGGAGCGGGGGAATCCCCTGGCTGCGTTTCAAGTGGACGGCTTCACCGACGACGATGGCGTCGTCCACGACGATGCCGAGCGTCACGATGAACGCGAAGAGCGAGATCATGTTGATCGACGCGTTCATCGACGGCAGCAGCAAGAGGCTTCCGATGAAGGAGATCGGGATCCCGAGGGTGACCCAGAAGGCGAGCCTCACGTCGAGGAAGAGACCCAGGATGAGCACGACGAGGACGAGCCCCATCCGCGCGTTCCGGAGCATCAGATCGAGCCGCTCCTGGTACATTTCGGAGGTGTCGGACCAGACCGACAGCCCCACGCCGGGTGGCAACGCGCCGGCGTGCGTGGCCACGTACTCCTTCACGATGGCGGAGATCTTGGTGGGCGTTTGCGCGTCTCCGACCCGGAAGACCTTGACCAGCGCGGCGCGCTTGCCGTCGAAGAACGCCTCCTGATCGACGTCCTGGAACCCGTCGCGGATGGTGGCGACGTCCCCGAGCCGCACCTCGGTGCCGTCCTTCTGCGTCAAGAGCACGATGTCGCGAAACTCGGAGCCGCGCTCGCGCCGCTCGGTGGTCCGTACCAGGATCTCGCCGCCGGCCGTCTTCACGCCGCCACCCGGCAGCTCGATGGACGCCGCTCGTACGCGCGCCGCCACGCCCTCCAGGGTCAGGCCGTGACGCCGGAGCTGCTCGGTGGGGACCTCGATGGAGATCTCGGGCGCGCGCACGCCCCCGAGATCGACGACCGTGATGTCCCCGCTCTGCAGCAGGTCGTCACGGATGCCCTCGGCGAGGTCGCGCAGCACGCGCTCGCTCACGTCGCCGTGCACCACGAGCGAAACGACCTCGCGCTTGTTGGAAGCGAGGCTCACGATCGGACGCTCGGTGTCCCGCGGAAACGACGAGATCCGATCCACGGCGGACTTCACGTCTGCGAGCGCGCGGTTGGCGTCCGTCCCGAGCGTGAGCTCGATGGTGATCGCCGCGGTGCCTTCGACGGCCGTCGCGCGCACCTCCTTCACGCCGTCCACGGCGCGGACGGCCTCCTCCACGGCGAGCACCACGCCCTGCTCGACCTCCGACGGGCTCGCGCCGGGGTACGCGATGTTGACGATCACCAGGTCGAGCTGGAACTCCGGGAAGACCTCCTGCTTGATGCGCGGCAGCATCAGGAGCCCACCGACCACGAAGACGAGCATCAACAGGTTGGCGGCGACGGAGTTCGAAGCCATCCACGCCAGCGGCCCGCGCGGCACGTCCGCCCCGGGGCTCGGCAGGGGCTCTCTGCTCGAGGGCCCGCTCTCGTCGATCATCGCTGACCCAGCGCGCCCGGCGCGGCCGTGGCCTCGGCGGTGCGGAGCGGCATGCCCTCCACCGGCGTGGCGACGCGGCTGACGACGACCCGCTCGCCTCCCTTCACGCCGCCCCGCAGGAGCACGGTGGTCGGCCGCCGCCACGCGATGGCGACGTCGCGAATGCGGAGCTTGCCGTCCTCGTAGACGAAGACCCTGTCGCCCTCGCGGAGCCCGGTCCGGGGGATCTCCACGACCTGCTCCAGGGTCCGCCCCTCGATCGACACCGTGACGTACGACCCGAGCAGCATGGGCACCGCCGGATCACCCTCACGACCGGCGGCGAGCCCGA
This sequence comes from uncultured Polyangiaceae bacterium, assembly GCA_964487605.1. Taxonomy (GTDB): domain Bacteria; phylum Myxococcota_A; class Polyangia; order Polyangiales; family Polyangiaceae; genus JAJDAH01. The sequence continues at coordinate 87,681 of CAZARU010000001.1, read as the reverse complement.
GGGGGTCGGTGATCTCGATGACGAGCCGCGCGAGGCGCCCCACGGGATCGACGTCACCGAGCAGCCGCGCCACGCTCCCCGAGCGCTCCACGCGCTTGCCACCGATTTCCTGGGTGATCGTGACGGCGGATCCCTCCTTCGCGCCACCGATGCCCGGCACCGACACCACGCCGAGGTGGTCCATGGGGATGCTCACCTGGACCCAGAAGTGATCGGTGCCGACCAGGCGGGCGAGCGGCGTCTGCGGCGAGACCATCTGTCCGACGTCGATGGACTCGCTCACGACCAGCGCGTTGAACGGGACGGCGATGCGCGTCCTCCCCACCCTCAGCCGCGCCGTGGCCAAGGCGCTCTCGGCGGAGGCGACGTTGGCCTTGGCGACGTGGAGCTGCGGCTTGCGCAGCGCCAGCTCGCGGCCCTCGGGCGTCGCGTGGCGATCCTCGTCGATGATCGCCCACTCGCGCTCGGCGATGCTCGCGCGACTTCGCTCGAGCTCCAGGTCCAGTCGAGCTCGGTCCACGCTGGCGCTCTGCTGTCGTGCCGCGAGCGAATACTCCCGCGCGTCGATTCGAATCGCCACGGATCCCTTCTTCAGCAGGCCGCCGGGGACCAGCTCGGGGCTGTGCTCCACGATGCGACCCGAGACCTCGGGCTGGATCACGATCTCGCGCGCGGGTACCACGGTCCCCTGGGCCCGCACGCGGAGCTGCTGCTCGCTCGACGTCGCCACCGCGAGCTCCACGAGCTGCGTCGTGGCGGGACGCGCCCGCTTGGCCGGCGCGGGCTTGGTCTTGACGAACACCACCAGGGCGACGACCCCGACGGCGACGACGGCGAGGGGCGCGAGCAGGCGCGCCAGCCTGCGGGGTGCGGACACGCTCACGACGCCTCCCCGGCTGCGGTCGGGCGGCAGCCGCGAAGCGCGAGCTCCACGTAGCCCGTCACCGCCTCGCCCAGGCTCGCTCCCGCGGGCAGGCGACGGATGACCTCCTGGGTTCGCAGCCGCAACAGCAGCACACCGAACATGCCCCCCCACAGCCGCAGCGCCAGGTCCGGCGCGGCCACGTCCGTGCGGACGGTCCCGTCGGACTGCCCCGCCGCAATGACGGTCACCGCGATGCCGAAGAGCCGGGCGATGAGCGCGCGATACTCCTCGAACTGCGGGGAGTCGCCGCTGACGACGTACTGCGACGACAGCCAGCTCATCGAGACGAAAAAGCGGTCTCGCTGGTCCTCCGCGAACTCGCCGTACGCCGTCATCGTGGTCCGAAGCCGCTCGATGCCCGACCCCGCGTGCGCGGCGGCGCGCTCCGTTCGCACCACGGCCGCACGGAGCGTTCGGATCGCGATGCCGAGGAACAGGTCGTCCTTGCTCGCGAAGTGCAGGTAGAGCGCACCCTTGGAGACCTCGGCGCGCGCGGCGATCTCGTCCATCGTGGCCGCCACGATCCCCTTCTCGAGGAACACGCCCTCGGCGGCGTCCAGGATCGCCGTTCGCCGCTCTTCCTTCTCGCGCTGTCGCCGCTCCGCCACGCCCATGGGATGACCACCAGTCAGTTGATGACCGCTAGTTAGGGCAGCGTCCTCTGGCGGGCAAGGTGCCGGGGGCTCCCGCGCGGGCGAAGTCACCGACTCAAGGCGCTGCAATCATGGGGTAATCCAGGTTGCCAGGCCGGCGCCCGGCGGCGGAGTCCGGGCGGGGCCCCGCCGCGGGCTGCTATCGTGCCGCGGACCATGCGGCGCAGCACGGCCAGGACCCTCGCGACGTGGTTCGGCTGTGGGCTGTCCCCGGTCGCGCCCGGGACGGTCGGATCCCTCGGCGCGCTCCCGGTGCACCTGGTGCTGCGGGTGATGCCCGTGCCCGTGCAGTGGGCGGCGATCGCGGGTGTCACCGCGGTCGGGATCTGGGCGTCGAACGAGGTGGCGCGCGAAGAAGGCGTGGAGGATCCACAGCTCGTCGTCATCGACGAGGTGGCCGGCGCGCTCCTGGCGATGGCGCTCGTGCGGAATCGGGGGCTCGGGGCCGAGCTCCTCGCGTGGGGGCTCTTCCGCGCTTTCGACATCGTCAAGCCCGGTCCGGTGCGCGCGGCGGAGCGAGCCCAGCCGGCGGGCCTCGGGATCATGCTCGACGACCTGGTCGCAGGCGTCCTGGCCGGGCTCGGCGCCCGCGTGCTCGGGTGAGCGGCGTCAGGCGGATGCGCTGGGCCGGGGTGCTTCCGGCGCGGAGCGGACGTCGGGTTCGAGCGTCGTGTCCACCGTGGCGTAGCCCTCGCGGAACGTGTCGAGGATGCGGCGCGCCTTCTGCGACACGGGAGCGTGAGGATCCAGGGGCCAGAGCGCCTCGGCCAGCGCGTCGATGGCATGGCCGACGCGTTCGGCGACGTCGCTCCGCTGGTTCGGCGCGATGTCCCAGAGCTGGTTGAACGCGACCATGTTCTTGCTCTTTCCGAGCACCGCCACGCGCCGAGGATCGACGCCCAGGGCGCGCAGATCCGCCTCGTTTGCCTTGAGGGACGCAATGGCGAAGGTCGCGACCTTGAACGAGAACGCGGTGAACTCTACGCGCTCGCGTATCGACATGCGGCGCATCAGGGTCGGCAGGAGCTGAAGCCCCAGCCCGACGTGTCGGGCCTCGTCCTTCTCGTAATACACCAGAAGCTCCGTCAGGACGGGGCAGACGTTGGACTCGCGCAGGGCGTGGAAGATGGTCAGCGCCATGGTCTCGAGCTGCAGCTGCATGCCGAGGATCTTCTTCGCCGTCGTGTTCGCCGTGAGTGTGGCCACCAGGAGCCGCTCGGTGGCCTTCCCGCTCTCTCGCGGGAAATCCCCGGTCGCCCGGACCAGGTAGTCGTGCAGCACGTAGAAGTGCCGCGCCTCGTCGTGGGACTGACTGGTCGCCGCCATGCGCGCTTCCAGGGGCTCCAGGTCGTCGGCGAGCTGCGCGGCGATCTTCCACGCCGCGAGCTCACCCCACATGACCGATCCCAGGATGCGCCGCGCGGGAGCCAGGCGATCGGGGTGGAGGCCGGAGCCGCCGTGCTTCGCCCACAGCGCGTCGAGCACCTCCTTGCCGTTCCACACGAGCGCTTGTCCGCGGTGGTAGATCGATTCCATGCGATCGAAGCGGCGCGCCTCGTCGGCATCGCGCGCGACGTCGAACATCTGGTACGGGAGCACGGGGGAACGGGCCATGGCGCGCCGAACCTAGCGCGGGGACCCGGCCGCGGGTACCGAGCAGGGGAAATACACGCTGCTTTGGCCGCCGTATGGAGGCATGATGAGCCCATGCAACTGCTCCGGAACCTCGGTACGCGCCCCAAGAGCCCAGGCCGCCTCGTCCCGCTCAGATTCCGCCCCATTGGCGAGCAGGTGCTGCTCACGAGCCACTTCGGCGACTGGACGTTCGTCAGCCCGGACGAGATGACCGGGCTCGTGCGCGGGGAGATGGGCCCCGACCTGGAGCGGCGCCTGGGCGAACGCGGCTTTTTGAACGACAAGCTCGATCTCGCGCGAGTGTCGGAGCGGCTGCACCAGCGACGACGGTTCCTGGACTGGGGCCCCATCCTCCACATCCTGGTCGTCACGCTGCGGTGCAACGAGACCTGCGTGTACTGCCACGCCAGCCGCGCGGACATGGACCAGGTGGACACGGACATGTCGAAGGAGACGGCGGAGAAGGCCGTCGACATCGTGTTCCGCAGCACGGCGCCGCGCCTGACCATCGAGTTTCAGGGCGGGGAACCCCTGGTGAACTTCCCGGTGATGAAACACGTCATCCAGTACGCCAACGAGCGCAACCGCGCCTACGGGAAGGAGCTCGAGTTCACGCTGGTGAGCAACCTGTCGCTGCTGACCGACGACAAGCTCGACTACCTGGTGGAGAACAAGGTCCAGATCTGCACCAGCGTGGACGGCCCGGAGAAGCTGCACAACAAGCAGCGCATCCTCGCGGGCGGCAACTCGTACCAGCTCGCCGCCAAGGGCATCGAGCGCGTCAACGAGCGCTACGTGAAGCTAGGACTCGACCCCATCCTCTATCACGTGGAGGCGCTGCTCACGACGACACGCGCGGCGCTCGACATGCCCAAGGAAATCATCGACACCTACGTGAACCTGGGCTGCCGCTCGATCTTCCTGCGGCCGGTTGACCCGTTCGGCTTCGCCGGGCGGACGTTCTCGACCATAGAGTACGAGCGCCGCCGCTACCTGGACTTCTATCGGGAGGCGGTGGACTACATCCTGGAGCTCAACGCGAAGGGCACGCAGGTTCTCGAGCGCTTCGCGAGCATCTTCCTGACGAAGATCCTCACCGGCGTGGATCCCAATTTCCTGGACATCCGGAGCCCGGGCGGCGCGGGCATCGGTCAGCTCACCTACAACTACGACGGCAACATCTTCACGAGCGACGAGGGGCGAATGCTCGACGCGCAGGGGGACGACACGTTCAAGATCGGCCACGTGAGCACGGCGAGCTATCGCGAGCTGGTCACCCACGAGACCGTGCGCGCGCTGCTCGTGGCGTCGAACCTGGACGGGCAGCCGGACTGCGTGAACTGCACCTACATTCCGTACTGCGGCGCCAAGCCCGAGGACAGCTACGTGAAGCAAGGCTCCATTCAGGGACGGATGCGCGAGAGCGGCATCTGCGCCGTGCACAAGGGGATCCAGGACTACCTGTTCGAGAAGCTCGCGGCGAACGACGCTGCCACCCTCGAGGCGTTCCGCCGCTGGACGACGGTTCGGGAGCGCTCCCACTTCCTGCAGGCCGCTGCCGCGAGCTGACCCGTCGGCGGGGCGCTCGCCTGCGCCGTGCTAGGCTTCGCGCGTGGTGATCGCCGCGGAAGACGGGGCACGGCCGGCCTCGCGAGCCATCGTCCCCGTGAGCCTCGCGTCCCACGGGCCCGAGGACGAGTACGACTTCCGCGGAGCGACGTTCGACCTCGACAACCCGTCGGACCGCGAGATCGTCTGCTTCATTCTCTCGCAGGCGCTGTACGGCGAAGCCACTGGCGTGTACTGCGGGCGGTCACTCTACGCCGCGCGCACCCTCGAGGCGGCCAGGTTCTACCTGCGGCAGGCCAAGCAAGAGCTCGGACACCTCCAGCTCTTCGCGGAGATCTTCAAGACCCTCGGGATGAATCCCGTTCGCGCTCACTGGTCCGTGCGCTTGCTCTCGGCCCACAACGACTACTACCCCCTGAAGGTCCTGATGGAGCACGCGCTCGGCGAGGGCATGGTGCTCGACATCTTCAAGGACCTGCTGCTCCAGACGCTCCCCGATCAGGATCCACGCATCGGCGGCATCAAGAAGAAGCTCCGCGTCGTGTGCCGGGAGGAAGAGGAGCACGTCGCGTGGGGTGAGAAGGAGACGCGCCGATTGCTGGGCGAACAACCCTGGCTTCGGACGCCGTTCTACGGCCTGCTCGAGCTGCAGATGGCGGTGCTGCCGTTCCTGGTGAGGGCCTTCCGGTCGCGCGCCGCCGGCCATCCGGTGCTGTCGCACCTCGACGGGTTCCTGTCGTACGTCAGGGGTCGCGTCTACCGCCAGGGTCAGAGCCTGGGCTTCGTCCCCCGGGAGCGCCCCGGAGCGCTCCGGCGTGCGTGGGCCATGCTGACCGGCGTCCTCTTGTTCGTGCGCAGCCAGTTCGCCCGGAGCCGCTCGCGGCTCGAGCACGTCTACCTGGCGGAGCTGGGCTTCGAGGATCCCACGCGCGCGCGCTGATCCCACGGCGTGGGTCCGGGCAAGAGGCCGCGCTCGATGCCGCGCTCGGCGCCGTCCATCCAGCGGCGCAGGCGTCCCGGTGCCGCGGCGAGCGCGGCGGGATCGGGATCGGGGAGCGGCGCGGTGCTCTTCGTCGACCAGAAGAGGATGGGACCGGGCGCGCCGTCCTTCATGCGGGCGACCACGGCCGCCGCGCTCTTCGCGCTGTAGGTCGTGTCCAGCTCGTGCGCGCCCGCGGCGTGCCACGCCGAGAGCGCTTCGAGCCCGCTCGGCGTCGGGTACCCGTAGCCTCTGCCGAGAAACCGTCCCTCGACCTCGAGCTGCGCCCCGAGCTCGTCACGACCGAGCGCCAGAGAATCGTCCTCGGCCAGATCCGCGAGCTTGCGGGCGGTGCGGACCGCGAGCCGCAGGATCATCGAGCGACTCGTCACGGGCCACGGCGTGACGCGCGCGCTGACGATTCTCGGCGGAGCGGACAGGCTGCCGGAGCCGACGAACCCGAAGCCGCGTCGCGCGGCCAGGAGCGTCCCCACGAGGAGCCCCGCCGTCGTGCAGGTGGAACCCACGCCGACGACGATGGTGCGGGGCACCGGGAGCGCGCCTGCGCGAACCTGCGCCGCCAGCTCGAACGCTGCGGAGACGTAGCCCAGAGCGCCGAGGGGCGTCGCACCGCCGGGCATCATGACGTACGGGCGATCCCCGCGCCGGCGCGCCGCGCGTCGTGCCAGGAAGACTCCGAGCGGCAGCAGCGACCAGTGCGGCAGCGAGTGCACCACGGGGCGACACGTGAGCGTCACGCGAAGGTTCTCGAGCGCCGCGAAGGAGGGCGGCTGGGCGAAGAGCACCACGCCGCTCTCGAGCGACGCGACCGGCGCGTGCAGCAGCATGGCGACGGCGTGGTTCGAACCGTACGCGCCCGTCGTGTAGATGTGCGTCGCGCCGCGCCGGACCGCGTCCCCGAAGAGCACCTCGAGGACGCGCACCTTGTTGCCCCCGTAACGCGGCGAACTGACGTCGTCGCGCTTGACCCAGGCGCGTCCGGTGGCGCACCCCACCTCGCGCGCCACGGCGTCGAGCGACTGCACCGGCGTGGGAAACTCCCCGAGGGGTACGCGCGGGACCTTCCCCGCGAGGCGCGGCCACGCCTCGAAGAGCGGCCAGTCGCGATCGACGCCGTCGCTCACGGCTCGGGGGTGCTCGTCCCCGCGAGGACGTCGATGACAGCTTCGACACCGGCCACGACGCGCGCCATGCGGTCGTAGTCGAGGCGGTCGGCGGTGTCCGTGGGCTGGTGATAGTGCGGGTAACGGAAGGGCGCGGTGTCGGTGATCATCAGCGCCGGAAAGCCCATCTGCCAGAAGGACCAGTGGTCGGACCAGGCAACGCCGGGCAGATCGGCCGGCAACGCGGCGGCCTCGGCCGGGATCGACGCGCTCGCGCGGAACGCGGCCGCGACCCTCTCGACGTGCACCGCCATCTCCGAACTGCCGACCACCGCCACGAAGTTCCCCACGTCGGGGAACCGCGCCGCGAGCCCGTCGGGGTACTTCTGGCTGCCGGGTTCGTCCGAGTAGTAGCCGATGGTCTCGAGGCTCAAGGCCATGACGATGCGCTCGCCGCGACCAGCCGCCTCGCGGGCGTACACCAGCGACCCCATGGTGGGCGTCTGGAAGTGCGGCGCCTCCTCGTTCGCGAAGGCCACGAAGCGCACCCGCCGCAGCGGCCGCTTCTCGCGATACGTCGCGGCGAGTGAGAGCAGCGCGGCGGTCCCGCTCGCGTTGTCGTTCGCTCCCGGGGTGCCCACGGCCGAGTCGTAGTGCGCGCCCACCAGGACGATCTCCTCTCCGCGGATCCCGCCACGCACGTCCACGGCGAGGTTCTGGGAGACCGTTTCACCCACGGCGTATCCCTGCCTTCCGATCTCGTAGCCGGCCTTCTCGAACTCGCCCGCGATGTAGTCGGCCGCCGTCGCGAGGTTCCACTTCTCGGTGGTGTTCCGTTCCCCCATCTGCACCGAGAGCGCCTGGACGTGCCGCTCGAGCTCCGCGCGGTAGGCGCGCTCCGCGTCCGTGAGCGCCGGCAGCGCTGCGCTCGCCGTGCGCGGCGGAGGAGCATCCGGGCGCGGCGGCGTCGCTGGCGTCACCCTGGACGGGAGCGCCGCGCCACACGCGGCGACCATCAAGGCGACAAACGGGGCGCGCACCGCCGAAAGCGTACCGCCGAACCGGAGCCCCACGCTCGGGCCTTTTGCTCCGCTGCGTCCTGGGGGTAGTGTGCCGAGGGTCCGCGCCGTCCGCGCGGAAGCGTCCATGAGTGCGAACAGCGAGCGAGCACCGAGCCGCGGCCTTGCCGTCCGGCTCCCGGGACGAGAGGTCGCCCTCGGCTCGGGCGAGCACTTCATCGGCCGCGAGCCGTCGTGCAGCCTGCGGCTCGAGGACGATCTGGTCTCCCGCCGCCACGCGAAGATCGTCGTCAGCGCCGACTCGGTGATGCTCTTCGATCTGGGCAGCGCGAACGGGGTGTTCGTGAACGAGTGCCGCATTCGTCAGCCGATGCCCCTCGAGGTCGGCGATCGGATCATCATCGGGACGCAGCAGCTCGTGATCGTGGAGAGCAGCCTCACGGCGGGCTCCCGGGTCGTCTCCGACGTGGTCCCGGCGGTTCCATCGAGCCGCCCGCCGTCTTCGGGCTCCCGACCGTCCGCCACTTCGCCGACGGCGCGCGCCGACGCGTTCCAGCTCTTCGGAAAGCTGGCCGATCGCATGCTGCGCCGCGGCGACGCCACCGGGGCGGCCCGCCTGCTCAGCGGACACGTCAACGCCGTCCTGCGCGGAGCGAAGGTGAGCCCCGTTCCCGACGAGCTCATCGACGTGGCCAGCCGCTACTGCCTCAAGGTCGCCGCCGCGACCGCGGACGCCGCCTGGGTCGATCGCGTGGTCGAGCTACACCTGACCGCGCGTCGCCCCATGGCGACGGACACCCTGGTCCAGATGTCGCTGGCACTGCGCGCGGCCAAGGGGTTCGATCGAGGTCTGCTCGTTCGGTACAGGGACACGCTGCGTGATCTGATGGACTCCTGGACCGACGACGACCGAGCCCTCGCCCGCGCGGTGCTCGATCTCGTGCTTCCCCCCGTGTAGCGGCGGTCCGCGCGAGCACGGGGACCCCCTCGCGCCCCCCCGCGGCTCGCCATTTCTTGCCCGAATGGCGCTCCTTCGGCGATGCCTCGTCCCATGAGCATGGCGCTCGGCGCTCAGGCGCACTGGCCGGTCAAATCGCCGGTCGTGGTTCGTGGCGGGAACGGGGGAGCGGGCAAGCCGAAGCCCCCCGCGCCGTCGAGCTGCCGCCGACCCCGCATCACGACGCTGACGGGGCTCGGCGAGGGGGCGGAGGCGCCGCCGTCGTCGCTGGGAATCGTTCACGCGGCGTTCCAGAGCTACGACACCGTGCTCGTGGACTGGGATGACGATCCGTACCTGCCGGACGCGCCGCCAGGCCCGCCTCGCTGGCCCGGGCTCGTGCGGCTGCTGGACGCCGTCCTGCGGCGTGCAGGCCGCTGATCGGAAGCGCTACACTCGCCGGGAATGCGAGCGGCAGGGCTGGTGGTCGCGGGCACCGTCGCGGCGTGCTCTCCCGACGGGGACGCCGCGGCAGCGCGCGCGTCGGCGGACGCGGGCGGCGAGGCCGCACCCGCGGCCCCTTACTCCCTGGACGCGCTCACCTCCGCCAGGATCGGCAGCAACTCCGCGCGGCCCGACTTCCAGCGAGCCGCAGCGCCCATCGACCTGCGTGACGGCCCCTTCGAGCGGGTGACGCTCGTCGTCGACCTGGACACGACGTGTTTCCCCTTCGAGCGGTGGGAGGACGACCCTCCCCCGACCGGCCACAACTGGCCGGCGAGCTGCGACGCCTTCGACCGCAACTTCGAGATCGTCCTCGACGAGCCTCGCTCGGCGGCCGATCCCCCCGGGCTCGAGCTCGTGCGAGCCATCACGCCGTTCGGCGGGCCGATGCGCGTGGAAGCGGACGTGACGGAAGTCGCGAACGGGCTCCCCGGACCGCACGAGCTCGGCGTCCGCATCACGACGTGGTCGGACGCTTCGGGGCAGGTCACCGGCGCCGACGGTGGCTGGACCGTGAGCGCGCGACTCGACGTCGTCCCGGGCCGTCCGCCCGCCGGCGTGCTTGCGGTCGTCCCGCTCTTCTACGACTCCGTGACGGTGCCGGGCATCGAACCCCTAGAGTTCGAGACGCCGCCCGGCACGGTGTTCACGCGGCTCGAGTACCGCGCGACCGGTCACGGCGGCGCGCGGGGCGCTCCGGGCTGCGGGCTCGCCGCTGCGGAGGAATTCTGCAGGCGCGCTCACGCCATCTTCGCCGACGAGGCGCTGGTCGGCGACGTCGATCCGTGGCGCGACGACTGCGAGCGCCTGTGCACGGTCGCGCGGCAGCCGTCGGCGTCGGGCGGCTTCGACTACTGCGTGGAGAACCCGACCGGAGACATCGGCAGCGTGCGCGCGTCACGCTCGAACTGGTGCCCCGGCAGCGTGACGCCTCCTTTCACCTGGGACCTGGACGCCCTGCGCACCGCCGGTCCGCACTCGTTCCGGTGGCAGCTGACGGACGTGGCGCCCGGCGGAAGCTGGCGAATCTCGGTGAACTTCTTCGCGTTCGGCGCCGCGATCGAACCCGGCGCAGCCCGCTGAGTCCGAGGTCGTTCTAGAATCGCCGCGCTCATGCCGAGGCGGCCCCTGCTCGCGATCGTCGTCGCCCTGGCCGGGTGCCAGACGGTGATCGGCGCCGACTTCGACGAAGCGCTGCCCCGAGGGGAGACGACCACGTGCCGCCCGGTCCAGCCGCCGAGCGAGCAGAGCCTGCCCCCCACGGGGGGCGAACTCGAGATCGTCACCGTGATCCACTCGGTGGACTACGGGGACCGCGTGGACGCCGACGGACGCGGCAGCTACCTGGACGTCGGGTACGACATCGACGGCACCTGCACGACGAGCCGCGCCACCGCGTCGTGCGCGGCGCCGGAGTGGACCGGGGCGGAGCCCGAGGACGGCCCCGGCGGTCGCGACAACGGCGTCGGCCGCATCCTGGTCGTCCAGACCGAGATCACCGGGGTCCAGGTCATCGGCAGCGCGTCGCTGAACGAGGCGGTTCATGCCGGCACGCACGCCCCCCTCGGGGTGCTACGCGTGCGCGGCTTCGGCGGCTTCTCGGACGACGATCGCGTTTCGGTGGAGTGGTTCGTCCCGGCGCACCCCCAGGCGTGGCCGGGGGGCCCGCGGCCGCTGAAGCTCGACGGCACGGACGCGATTCCACCGGACGCGTCGCATCTCACGCAGAACGGCTCCGACGTGATCGCCACGGCCCGCGACGAGGCCGCGTTCGTGACCAAGCGGACCCTGGTGGCGCGCTTCGACGAGCTCGCGCTGCCGATGGCCAACGTTCGATTCGCAGCGCACGACGTCGTGCTGACGGCGACGGTCATCCGCGACACGGTGACGAACCGCTGGGAGCTCACCGACGGGCTCCTGGCCGCCCACGCGCCGGAGGAAGTCGTCCTGCGCGTGGTGCCGGAGATTGGCTACGCGGTGGCCGGCGTCGCGCTGTGTCCCGACGATCCGAACTTCGCCGGAGTGAAGCGGATGATCTGCTCGGGCGTGGACGTTCGGCACGACGGCAAGGTCGATTCGACCGCTCGGTGCGACGCCGCCTCGGTCGGGATCGGCTTCCAGGCCATCGCGGCCACGCTGGACCAGCCCGTCGTCGGATCCCCCCCGCCGGACTTCTGCGGCGCGAAGTTCACCGACGCGGACCGGCGCTGCGAGGGGCCGTGAGTTCGGCCGTCCGGTCCGGCTCCCGTTGCGTCGACCCCTCAGCCTCTGCAGCTTCCGCTCTCACACGCGCTGCTACAGCACTGAGCGTCCAGGCGGCACGCGTGGCCCGCTCCCACGCAGCACACGGCGCGGGTGGTGTCGCAGCGCCCGGAGCAGCAGTTCGCGTCGTCGGAGCAGAACTCGGTGTTCGGCGTGCAGCCCGCGCACGCGCCTTGACCGAAGTGGCAGGTACCGACGCAGCACTCGTCGTGACCGTTGCAGGGCGTGCCCACGGGACCACAGCCGTCGTGGCCACACCGGTTCTCGGCATTGCAGCTCCCCGTGCAGCAGTCGCCGCTCGTCGCGCAGGGAGAGCCGGTGGGTACGCAGACCCCGCACTGCGCGGTCGCCGCGTTGCAGGGACCTCCGCAGCACGGAGCCCCACCCGGAGAGCAGGGCGCGGCCTCCTCCAGGCATGCCGCGCACTTGGCCGTCACCGAGTGGCAGAAGCCGTCGCCCTCGCAGCACGGGTCGGAGGTGCCCCGGCAGGTCTCTCCTTCATCCACGCAGTAGGGCGCGTCGAACCGCGCCGGCGCGTCGGTCGAAGCTTCGCGGCCCCCGGTTCCACCCGGGCCCACGCTGGCGTCGGGTTGCGCGCCACCGCCCTCGCTGTCGCCGCCGCACGCCGCGAACGCGGCAACCAGCGCGAGCGAGAGGGCTGTGCGAACCATGTTCGACGCCGCCGCAGGTTCTCACGCGGGACGGGCTGGAGCAACGCGGGCGCACTGCCCTGCGGGTCGGTAGCGCGCGTTCGCGCTAGGCTCGTGGCATGGCGCATCCATCACACCTCGTGGTCCTCGCCCTGCTGCTCGCGGGCTGCCCGACGACCACGAAGCAGGACCGCCCGAACGAGCCGGTCCCCTGCGCCGCGTTCGGTCAGACGTGCGAGGTGTCACCCGGAAAGCTGGGCACCTGCGTGACCCGCGACGACTGCGGCGAGGCGGGGGCCTGCTACGTGTGCCAGTCGCAGCACTGATTGCGCCCGTGCCCCGTCCGCAATGGCCCTCCATCCTAGAACTGCAGGCTGCACGCGATGTGGTCGAGCTCCATGTACCGTTTCTCCTGCGTCCGGTCGCACTGCCGGAGGGCCTCGTGGAATTCACTCACGGCTCCGACGAGCGCGGGCTCGGTGAACCCGTACTCGGCCTGGAGCATTCCGCGGACGGTGTGGGCCTCGTAGAACATCTGGCGGGCCATCTCCTGACGGAAGATGTCCGTCGGGCGCGTCCAGTACTCTGCGGGCACGGGCGGGTCGTCCCCGGTCGGGGGCGGCACGCGGAGGCGGTGCGGCATCTTGTAGACGGGTTCGAGCGAGTACGCGTGGTGCTCGGCGGAATGCCAGACCGACACCGTGTGCACGAAGCCGGCGAGCGCCCTCGCGAGCGTCTCGCCGTCGCGGAGGGCGTCGGCTTCGGGAAACCCGGGAAGAAAGCCGTGAAGCGCAGCGCCCCAGGCTGCGATGTCGGGATCCCCGGGGGCGACCCCGGCGACGACGCGACGACAGAAGTCGAGGATGACGTGATGGTAGCTGGACAGGAAGCGACAGTACGCGCCGGGAAATTCCGGCGGTCCGAGCGGGTAGGCGTACCCCGGGTAGGAGCTGTTCCCGTCGATGCCGGAGTAGCAGGTGGCCGTGCCTTCGAAGAACTCGTCACCGGAAACGGGGTACGGCGTGTAGATCTCCCGCTGGTGGTTGTTCGCCACGGATCGCTCGTTCCACTGCACGCCGTAGTCGAGCGGGAGCTGCAGGTACGAGTGCGCTTCCACCAGGCGCGCGACGGGGTGAGCCTCGGGCAGAACCTCTCGCGAGACCGCGATCACGGAGTCCATGGGAAAGTGGAGGCTCGGGTGAAACCCTGCGACCAGCGAGAGCCCGCATCCCTGCAGGAAGAAGCAACGCGCCCGTGCCCAGGACTCGCCCTGCCCGGGACGAAAGACGCGCCCGTTGACGAAGATGGCGTGCGCGGTGACCTCGCGGTCGCCGATGGCGAAGAGCGCCACCGTCGGTTCAACGAAGATGCCCGGGGGCGGGTGGTAGCCGGCGAGGTGTGACGTGTCGATCTTGTGCGGGCGTCCACGGGCGGAGACCTCCGGGAGTACGGCGGCGAACCGATCACGGTCCATCGGGTCGAGCGTCGGGTTCAGCATGCGGCTCATCGGCGTCTCCCAGGCGATGCGCACGAGCTCCGCGTCGTCGACGGCGCCCACCGAGTGCTTCGACGCGACCCGCAGCGCCTCCTGGCTGCCGGTCATCAGCGTCTTCACGTAGCGCGACACGATGTGCTTCATGAACGCCTGGTAGTCGGACTCCGAGACGCCGAAGACCGCCGGCGGCCCACGCAGCCCGAGTCGTGGCGAGACTCTCGGCCACATGGACTCGACGTCCGCGGGGACGAGATCGACGTGCTCGGTGTCGCACTCGAGCCTCTCGACGAGCAGGTCGCGCAGGATCGCGAGGGTCGAGGCGTTCTCCCCGGAAAGACGCGTTCGGCGGCTCGGCGCACCCTCGAGCTGGGACAGGGGTGCCCCTTCGGGATCCAGCGCGGACTCGAGCCACCGAAGCGTCTCGCGTTCTTCCCGTCCGACGGCCCCGACGCCGAGCGCGCCGCCGTCCGCGCGAGCCACGGCGCGAGCCCAGCGCACCATCTTCGGCAGAGCCGCAGCCTCCCCGCCGGCGCCGGTCGCGATCACCCGCCGCAGCTGCGAAAGCGCGTCGTGCACTTCGCGATCCGACGGCGGCGCCTCCAGCCAGGTTCGGACCTTCTGCATCGCGCGCTCGTCGTCGCCGAGGCCGGCCTCGCGCGCGAGGCGGAGAAGCGTCTCGCGCTCCCCCTCTTGCACGGCGCCGTCCGCCCAGGCGACCTGGATCGCCGGGAGCAACGCCAGGAGCGAGAAGTTCGTCGAGGCGTCGTGCAGTGGCTCCATCTCGCGGCGAAGCAACGCGGGGTCGGCGAGCGGCAACCGACTGGAGCGAGCGACGGAACCGTCCCGTTCGATGTCCTTCACGGCAGGTTCGTATGTATCGTTTGACCGCGCTTGCCGCCACCGGCTAATCAGCGCGGAGCTTGTCGAACGTGGCTCGTCCTCCGTGGCCCGCCGTGGGCCCCGCGCGCCGGGCGATTGGAAAGCTGCTGCTGGCCATCCTCGGGTGGCGAAGAGAAGGCGCGCCGCCAGACCTCCCTCAGGCCGTCTTCATCGCCGCCCCGCACACCAGCTACTGGGACATGCCCCTGATGCTCGCCGTCTCTTGGTCACTCGGCATACGACCCACGTGGTTCGGGAAGGACACGGTCTTCCGCTTTCCACTGGGCACGTTCATGCGGGCGCTCGGCGGGGTCCCCGTCGACCGGGACAACCGGCGCGATCGAGTCCAGTTCGCGGTGACCTGTTTCGAGCGGGGAGAGCCGCTGTACCTGGTGATCTCGCCGCCGGGCACGCGGCGAAAGACGGATCACTGGAGGAGCGGCTTCTATCAGATCGCGCGGCTCGCGAACGTGCCCGTCTGCTGCGCATTCCTCGACTTCTCGCGAAAGGTGGGAGGCATCGGCCCGACGCTCGATCTCAGCGGCGACGTGAAGCGAGACATGGAGCCCATCCGCGCGTTCTACGACCCCATCCAGCCCAAGCATCCGGAGAACCGAAGCACCATTCGGCTGAAGGCGGAGGAGGGCGGCGAGTCGCTGCCCTGAGCGAGGGCGTCTGCGGGTGGATTCCTTGACGGGTACCCATATCAGCGCATACTGCTACCCACATGAAGACGACGATCGAGATCTCGGACCCGCTTCTGAAGCGCGCGAAGAGCGTCGCGCGCAGGCAGAAGAGAACGCTCCGGGACCTGGTGGAGGCGGGGCTCCGCAGCGAGATCGAGAGGGCTCTGGGTCCAGTGACGCCATTTCAGATCCGCGATGCATCCGTACACGGCAACGGGCTGAGGCAGGAGTTGCAGGGCGCCACGTTCTCCGACCTGCTGGATGCGAGCTACGGCGACAGCGCTCGACCGCCGTGATCGCCGTCGATTCCAACCTCCTGGTCTACGCGCACCGCGCCGACTCGCCGTGGCACGAGGCCGCCGCGGCGGCGATCGGCAGACTCGCCGCGGGCGCAGCCACGTGGGCCATCCCGTGGCCCTGCATCCACGAGTTCCTGAGCGTCGTCACCCACGCCCGGATCTACGATCCTCCATCGACGCTGCGGCAGGCGAGCGATCAGATTGACGCGTGGCTCGAGTCTCCGAGCGTCGCGCTCATCGGCGAGAGTGAGACCTACTGGCCCCTGCTACGCCTCACGCTCGAGGAATCCCGCGTCGTCGGTCCACGCGTGCACGACGCACGCATCGCGGCGCTGTGCGAGCTGTACGGAGTGCGCGAGCTGTGGACCCAAGACCGGGACTTCGGGCGCTTCGCTCGGCTGAAGACGAACAACCCTCTCGTGGGCTGACGGCGACGAGGTGTTCCCGGGCTCGACGTACCAGATGCGCGCGTGGTTCGTGAGCGCGAGCCGATCCGCGGCGTGGCCCTGGTGAGGCCGACGTCGAGTGACGTCCTCGACGAAACCGTACCGATTCCTTCACGCTACCCGAGCAGCCGCGCGTGAGCTATCTGGTGTCGATGATGGCACGTGCCCTGTCCTGCGTGCTGACCGTCGCGGCGGTGCTCATCGGCTGCGGCGGCAGCGACGTGCAGGTTGGGGAGCCGCCGGGCGACGCCGGTATGGGCGGCGCTTCGACGGGCACCGGCGGGACACCGGGCACCGGCGGGACGCCGGGCGTCGGCGGGACTGCCGCGATCGCGGGCGCTGCGGGGACCGCGGGGCAGGCGGCGGCGGACGGGGGGCCCATCACGACCTCCCCGTTCGTCGGAGATCCCACCGGCAACGGACCGTACGCCGTGCTGGAGCAGCCGCTGGCGGTCCCCAGCCCCGCGGGAGCTCGGCCGGGAACCGTCTACGCGCCCTCGGGCGACGGCGGCGCCAGCGTCTCGTCGGACGGACCCTTCCCGCTCGTCACGGTGCTCCACGGCTTCTCGGCCACGCACGGGGTGTACGCGAGCTTCTCGCGGCACTTCGCCACGTGGGGCTTCGTCGTGGTCGCGTTCGACTTCAGCGACGACAACGTGCTCGCACCCGAGCATGACCTCGCAGCGCGGGAAGTGAGCGCGGCGATCGACCTCGTGGTCCAGGGGCCGAGTCCGGTCACCGGCGCGGTCGATCCCGCGAGGATCGCCGCTGCGGGCCACTCGCTCGGCGGCAAGATCGCGTTCTTCGCAGCCGCCCTCGACCCCCGCATCCGCGTCGTCATCGGGTGGGATCCGGTGGACTCGGGCGGTGCGCCCTGCTTCGTGGACCCCGCCGGCTGCCACCGCTTCTCGGTCGCACCGAACTCGTTCGCCGGTGACGTCGGGATGATGGACACCATCGCCGCCGCCGTCTTGATCTTCGCGGCGCCCGTCGGCGGGTTCAATCCGCAGGAGCATCACGCACGGCGGTTCTGGGAAGGTGCGAAGTCACCCGCCATGTACGTCCACTTCCCTGGCGGAGACCATCTGAACTGGCCCTCGGGTGCGGTGGAAGGCCCCATCACGCGGCGCACGCAGATCGCCTGGCTCCTCGATCACTTCACGCAGCTCGACGATCTCGAGCGCTTCTTCTCCGGTTCCGCGATTCAGCCGGACGTGGATGCAGGGCGCATTCAGGTGGAGCGGCGATGACGAAGGCGCGAGGGGTTCCCCTGCCCGCTCGATTGTGACACCCTGACGGGACTTTCAATCAGCGGGGCGTGGTCCGTGTGAGCGCGTGTCGGTGACCGACCAGGAGGCGCTACCATGGGCTATTTTTCGAAGCTGCGGAACGAGAGGGCGACGGCGTGTGCGGGCGCTGCGCTCGTAGTGCTTGCGATGACGCCGGCTTGTTCTCAGGACGAGAGCAAGAAGACCAACGCGAACGCCGGAGGGACCTCCGGCGCGGGTGTCGGCGGCACGGGCGGCACCGGCGGAACGGCGGGCACCGGCGGAACGGCGGGTTCATCCGGCGCGGGCGGTTCGAGCGCCACCGGTGGCACCTCGGCGGGCGGCACCGGCGGAACCACGACGGGAGGCGCCGCGGGGGTCAGCGGGAGCGCCGGGACGTCGGCCGGCGCCGCCGGAATGGCGGGCGCGGCAGGAAGCGCCGGAATGGCGGGCGCAGCAGGGAGCGCCGGGGCAGCGGGGTCGGGCGTTCCGCCGCTTCCGACCGTTCCGCTGCCGCTCGGCATGGGGCCCGAGGAGGTCCAGCCGGTGCCTCGCGGAGACTTCCCGCAGCGCTCCGGGGTGATGCTCATCGTGGCCACTGGCGACGGCATCGAGATCGTCGACGTGGTCACGGGGATGGTCGTCGAGCAGTGGCCGGTCCCCGGACTCGGCCCGGCGCTTCCGGCGTCGTCGGGCACGCTGGTCCACTACAACCCGGTCTCGATCTTCGCGGCGGCTCCCAGCGGTGGGTATCTGATCAACATCGACACCTCCACGGGCAAGCCCTTCGCGTTCGGCCAGTCCTTGCACCCGGGCGGTGCGAACGTGACGGACTCGAGCCCCATCCGGGACGCGGCCGCCGGCAACGTGCCCGGCGCGCTCCTGTCGAACTTCACCGGAGGTGTCGTCGAGCGCTACGGGCCCGAGACGCCCGACGGCGGAATGGCATCGTTCGGCCTGGTCGATCAGATGGCGCTCGGCGCCGTCGTGAGCTCGTTCGCGCCCACCGGCAGCTCGCGCGTGCTCTCGGTGACCGACGGAACGCCGGGTGCGCTGCACTGGTTCGCGTGGGGCGGCGCGCCGACGAAGGTGGCCGACCTCGGGAACTCTCCGCGCCGCGTGCGGTGCACGCCGGTGGGCGCGGGATGGACGTGCTTCGCGACCAGCTTCGACAGCGATCAACTCGCGGTCATCGACTGGCCCGACGTGAATGCCGGTGCACCCACCGTCGTGGACACGGTCAGCGTGGGAGACGGTCCGGTGGGCGTCTACGCCTTCACGCTCGCCGGCTCGGCCATCGGCGTCACGACGGGGTTCAACGACGACTCGCTGCACTTCACCGTGAAGACCCCCGGCTCCGCCGCGCGCACCGAGTCCCGGACCCTCTCGAACTGCAACAGTCCGGGCTTCGCGGCCTACATCCCCGAGTACGACTGGGTGGTGGCCACCTGCAACGCCGACGGCACGTGGGTCGCCCTCCAGCGACCGACGACGGTCCCGTAGTCGTCGGACCGGCGCGAGCGGCGCCAGCCCGCGGTCCGGCCTCCGATCGAGTACAGTCCCGCGCGTGACGCGTCGGACTTCGCGGTGTGCCGCAGCTAGCGTGGTGGCGCTCGTGCTGGCGCTCGGATGCGGCGCGAGCGGCGACGGCGGCACGGTGGCGGGCGCCGGCGGGTTCGCGGGCACGGCAGGCGCGAGCGGGACGGCGGGCGCGGGAGCGGGTGGAACCAGCGGAACGGGTGGCGGCTCCGGCGGCTCCGGCAACGTGCTCATCAACTCCGACGCCGCGGGTGGGGCGAGCAGCGGCGGCAGCGGCGGCAGCGCCGCGACGACCGGCAACGACGGCGGCGCCGCGGCCGCCCCGGGTTGTCCCGGCGCGATCGACACTCCGGTTCCCGAGGTCTGCGGCAACGGACTCGACGACGATCTCAACGGGTTCATCGACGAGGGCTGCAGCTGCTCCATCGGTCAGACCCAGCCCTGCTTCGGCGGTCAGCCGTCGGAGGCGACCAAGGCGGAGTGCCATCTCGGAATGCAGACGTGCACGGGAACCGCGGAGTTCCCCGGATGGGGCGACTGCGACGGCTGGGGCTGCGGTCCCACGCCACCGCCCGCCGAGATCTGCGAGAACGGCGTGGACGACGACTGCGACGGCCAGATCGACGAGGGCTGCGACCTCGCCGTACCCGTGGACATCGACGGCGACTGCGTGACGGCGTCGTGTCCTCCCCAGGCGCCTCACCCCGTTGGCTGCATGATCACGATGTCGGGCGGCGACCCGCGCGGCTGCATCGCCAACTCCGGCGGCGCTCTCGTCTACTTCCAGGAGGGCGACAGGTGCGGCGCCGGGCACGTCTCGGGAACGCTGTACTGCTCGAGCCAGCCCGGCGGCGCGCCGCTCGGCGAGAGCAACTGCGCCATCAACAAGTCGACGAAGTTCTACGCCCCGACGCCCGCGGGCTGCCCGGCGACGAGCTGAGCCAAGCCGCAACGGGGCTGCGACGCGACTCCGGAGCGTGGTAGCTTTTGCAGCATGGTGGCCACGCGGTTCGCGGTCCTGGGCGTGATGGTGACGGCGGGACTGACGGCGTGCTCTTCGGAGTCGGCGAGCCCGCGAGGGACGGGCGGCGCGGCGGGAGTCGGCGCGAGCGGTGGCGCTGCCGGCGCGGGCGGGACGGCCGGGAGCGCCGGGGCGAGCGGCTCGTCGGCCACGGGCGGCAGCGCGGGCGTTGCCGCGGGCGGTGCAGGAGGCGTGGCGGCCAGCGGAGGAACGGCGGGAGCCGGAGGAGCCGCGGGAACTGCTGGAGCATCCGGTGACGGCGGCGCATCTGGCGCCGCAGGCACCGCAGGCGCGGCAGGGAGCGGTGCCACGGGCGGTACCGCAGGCGCCGCCGGCGTCGGCGGCACCGGCGGAGGCACGTTCACCTTGCCCCCACCCAACGGTGGCCTGGACTACCAGCTCGGCGGAGCGTACGCGCCCCCCGCGGGCGTGACCGTCCTGTCGCGCGATCGCGAGGCGCCCATCGCGCCTGGGCTCTACAACATCTGCTACGTCAACGGTTTCCAGATCCAGCCCCACGAGGAGAGCTTCTGGCTGGGGAGCCACCCGGACCTGATCCTGCGCGACGGAGCCGGGGATCCCGTGATCGATCCCGACTGGAACGAGATGATGATCGACGTCGGTACGCCGGAGAAGCGCACGGCCGTCGCGGCCATCGTCGGCGAGTGGATTCGTGGCTGTGCCGACGACGGCTTCGACGCGGTGGAGATCGACAACCTGGACACCTTCTCGCGCAGCGGCGGCCGGCTCACCGAGAATGACAACGTCCTCGCGATGCGGCTCTTCGCCGACGCCGCGCACGCGGTGGGCCTCGCCGCGGCCCAGAAGAACTCGGCGGAAATCGTGGGGCGCCGCGACGAGATGGCGACGGACTTCGTCGTCACCGAGGAGTGCAATCGCTGGTCCGAGTGCGACGTGTACACGGGCGCGTACGGCGATCACGTCTTCGTCATCGAGTACCGTCGCTCCGACTTCGACGCGGGGTGCTCCGCCTTTCCCCAGCTCTCGATCGTCCTGCGCGACCTGCAGCTCACCACGCCCAGCTCCGGCGCGTACGTCTACGACGGCTGCTAGCCGCCGTGTCCGCGGCCGCTCGCGAGCGCGCGACGCCGCGCTCAGGGCGACGTCGCGCGAGCGCGCTTCGGCTTCGGCGGCGGCTCCGTGCGCCGCGCGCGGTGCTCGATGCCGATCCGCAGTCGCGAGCGGAGCTCGAGGTAGCTGCGACTGGCGGCGAACTGGACGAGCTGGCGGAGCCGCTCGGCGACGGGGACCGCAGTGGCGGTGTCGCGGGCCTGCTTGATGATCTGGACGGTCGTCTCGAGATCGTCCGAAACGAGCAACCCTGCGCGATCCGACGTCAGATCGACGCCTCGGATCCAGCGATGCAGATCGAGGCGCGCACCCTCCTCGAGGAGGCGCGAAACGGGCTGGGCCAGTCGGTCCCGAGCGGGGCCGACCATCGCCTTCTCGAGCGCGCCGAGCGCCTCGGTCACCGGACCCTCCAGCGTCGGAGCGATGGGAAGTCGCGGCGCGATGAGCTTGAACGACGCGAGCAACCACGCCTTGAGGGCCGTCGGGTTAGCGATGAGGAACCGAGGAACCAACCCGGGTCGCGAGTAGGCCAGGTGCGCCGCCGCCACGTACGCCGCGGCCTTCGGCGGCTGGCCGGGCTCGAGAGCCGCGTGACCGAACACGATGCAGGGCGGCGAGGCGGCGGGGAGCTTGAGCCCGCCCCGGTGGTTCGGGTCGAGGTACAGGGCGGGCAGCTCCACGCCGAGCACGCTCGCAGCGCTCGCGAGGGCGCCGACGACGCCATGGGGGTGCTGATCCGGATCGACGCGCTGCCGGTCGGTCAGGCCGAGCTGATCGTGACGCTTGGCCCGTGACGCGAGCAGAGAGGGCTGGATCAGCCGGAACAGCTCGGAGACGTGCGGGTCCGCGTCCGGGTGCATCAGCAGCTCGGCCCAGTCGTCGCTCGCCAGCGAGGCATCGGTCTCCACGCCGCGAGGGAGTCGGTGGCGGCGGAAGAACGCCTCGTCGGTGGGATGGGCCCGATTGAGCGCGACCATGATCTGGCAGATGCACCAGAGTCCGTCGCTTCGCCCGGTCTCCTCGTACAGATCGCGCAGGAGCTTGTACGGTGCCGGCTGGAACGGATCCGACGCGAGGGTCCGCTCGTGCTCGCTTACCGCCTCGTCGAGGTAGCGGCCCGGATCGCTCGCGTAGAGCTCACCGAGCAAGCGGTCGTACTCCGCGTTGCCGGGATCCAGCTCGCGGGCGACGCGGTAGGCGTCGATGGCCTTGCCGACGCGGAGGTGCGAGAGGTGATGGTCCGCGAGCTCGCGGAGGAACTCCAGGGCCTGCTCCGGCACCCTCGCATCGACCGCCACCCGGATCTGCTGCTCGAGGAGTCGCTCGACGCCTTCGTGGTCCTCCATCGCACGGCGAAGCTCGACGGCGTCCCGCGCCGCGGCCCTCGACGTGGGATCGAGCTCGAGGGTGCGATCGAACAGCTCCGCGGCGCGCTGGCGATCCCCCATTTCCACCAGGGCCACGCGGGCCGCGGTGTGGAGGTACCGCGCCTTCGCCTGCGCGTCGGACACGGCGCCCGCGATCTCGAGGATGACGTCGAGCAGCGCCTGCCACTGCTTTCCCTCGCTGTAGAGGCGCATCAGCTTGAGCAGGATCTTCCGATCCTCGGGGCGCTCGGCGTGGGCCGCGAGGTAGCACTTCGCCGCGCCCGGCAGGTCCGCGAGGGGACCGGCCTTCACGTCACCCAGCCGCACCAGGACGTCGACGCGCTCCTCGCCCGCCGCTCGCGCGAGCACCCGCTCGAGCGTGCTCGTGACCTTGGGCCACGCCTTCTCCGCCTCGTACGCCAGGGCGAGCGCGCGGAGGGGCTGCGTGCCGGCGGGGTCCAGCTCGGCGGCTTCCTCCAGCGGCTTGATCGCGCTCACCGCGCTCCCCGACCGCCGCCGTGCCTCACCGAGCCGGTACAGCGCTCGCGATAGCTGCATCGGATCGAGCTCGTCGCCGAAGCGTTCGACGATCTCTGAGGCGAGCTTTCGCGCGCGGGCCGGATCGCCGTGCTGAAGCTCCAGCTCGCTCGCTCGTCTCAGCGCGGCGCGATCGTCGGGGGCCGCTTCCAGCAGCTCCCTCGCCACGGCGAGCGCGCGATCGGCCTCGCCGCTCCTCGCCAGCGTGTCCACGTAGCCGTCGAGGATCGCCGGCCGCCGCGGCGGCTCGATGCGGTCGAGCTCCTTGACGACCCGTCCGTACAGCTCCGCGGCCTTCGCCCAGTTCTCACCCTCCTGCTCGACCTCCGCGAGGATCCGCAGGGCATCGACCTGCGCGGCGTCGTACTCCAGGGCACGTGTCGCGGCGGCCACGGCTCTTCCCGCGTCGTGCAGCTGCTCCCGGTAGAGCTGCGCCATCTCGGCGCACGCGCGGCCCCGGGCGATGTCGCCGTCCGCTGCGCCGAGCTCGCGCTCGAGCACGTCCAGGGCGGCCTCCGTGTCTCCCCTGGAGACGTAGGCCGCGCGCAGACCCGCGAGGGCCTTCGGGTGCCTGGGCACCGCCTCGAGGGCCCTGCGGTAACGGGTGATGGCGCCCCCCAGGTCGCCTCGCTCCTCGAGCAGGCGAGCCGCCCGCAGGTAGTGCTCCACCTTCGCTTCCGGTGCCGCGGCCTTCTCTGCCAGGGCCTCGATGGCCCCGAGCGCGCTCTGCTCCCCGCCGGTGCGCGCCTTCAGCTCGGCCACCCGCTCGAGGGCGCGGGCGTTGTCGGCGTCCACGGCGCGCACCCGCTCGTAGGCGTCCAGAGCGCGATCGGTCTGCCCGAGGCGACGATCGAGCACCTCGCCCGCGGCGAGCAGCATCTCGACGCGGTGCTCGCCGCTGCGGACCTTCGCGTGCCGCTCGTACAAGGCGGCGAGGTCACTCCACCGCTCGAGAGTTCGGTAGTGACGAGCCAGCGCGTCCAGCGCGCCCTGGTGCGTCGCGTCGTGCTCCAGGATGCTCTCGCAGGCGGCTGCGGCTCCGGCGGCATCCCGGAACTCGTCGGCGTGGAGCGTAGCGATCCGTTCGAGCAGCGAGATCTTCTGCTTCGGCGTGACGGCCGTCGCCATCTGGGCGCGGAGGTTCTCGAGCAGCTCCGTGAATCGCCCGGCCGCGCGATGGGCGCGCTCGAGTCCGCGCAGCGCCTCGACGTACTCGGGGTTCTCGCGATGCACGGTCTCGTACGTCCGGGTCGCGGCGGCGAGGTCCTCGAGCACGTCCTCCTCCACCTGCGCGACGCGGCAGAGCAGCGCCCAGCGCGCCTCACCCGCCACGACCGCGGCACGACGCGACAGAACGGCTGCGTAGCCACGAAAGTCTCCCGCGGCCTGCCGGATGCGGGCGAGACCCTCGCTCGCTCCCTCGTGACGCGCGTCCTCGGCCAGCACCTGCTCGTGGAGCATCGCCGCGCGCTCGGGATCGTCGAGCCGGTGTTCCGCGACCTCCGCCGCCTCGCCGCGCAGCGACCGAGCCACGTCCGGGGGCACCGCGCCGTCGGCGCGCATCACCAGCGCGTCGACGAGCTCCTTCCACTGCTGGGCGCGGCGGTAAATCTCGATGATCCCCCGAAGCGCCTCGTCGTTCGCCGGATCGGTGGTGAGGATGGCCTGGAAGCACTGCAGGGCCAGGTCGTGCCGGCCGCTCTGCTCCGTGTACCAGCGACCGAGCAGCGCGAGCAGCGCGCAGCGCCGCTCCGGCGGCAGGTTTCCGCGGGCGGCCTGGGTGCAGCTCGTGAAGACCTCTCGCCAGGCCTTCGGATCTCGCCCTGCGAGGCGCTCCACGGCCGCCGGGTACGTCGGATCGTCCGGATCCTCGCACACCGCCTGGGTGTACGAGATGAGCGCCTGTTCGCGATCCTCCAGGTCGCGATCGAGCACCTCACCCATCTTCCCGAAGGCGCGGGCGCGCTCCCCGTGGCTCTCGCCGTTCTTCGCGCGCTCCAGGAGCAGCTCCACGACGGCCGCGAGATCCCCGCGGTGCCGATGGACGCGCTCGAGCGCCGCGCGCGCAGGTTCGTCGGTCGGATCTTCGCCGAGGAGCCGCTCGTAGGCGCGCCGTGCCTCGTCGTGCTCGCCGGCGCTCTCGTACAGCGCTGCAGCGCGCGACAGGAGCTTCTTCTCCGCCGCGCCCGCCCCACCCTCGCCGGCGTGGAGCTGCTCTGCGGCGATCCGGAAGGCGTCCGCGACGCGCTTCGGGTCTGCGCCCCGATCCACCCCGGCTTCGAGAACGGCCGCTGCGACCTCGTCGGACGGGTCCTCGAGGAGTGACGCCACCAGGGAGTCGAACTCGGAGTCGGGGAACGCGCCGTCGGGGCGCCGCGACGAGCTGGCGATGCGCTCGATGATCTCCAGCACCGCGCGCGCGTTTCGGGGACGCCGCGCGGGATCCTTGTCCAGGAGGTGCAGCGCGAGCTCGTCGAGCTCGTCGGAGATCCATCCGCGAGGGGCCACGAAGCTCAGGGGGTCGGGCTCCGCGGTCAGGTGCGCGACCAGGACGTCGATCTCGGCCTCCCGCGCGAAGACCGGACGCGCCGTGAACGTCTGGTAGAGCAGCGTCCCGAACGCATAGACGTCCGCTCGCGGGGACGGCAGCTCCCCTCGAATGAGCTCCGGCGCGATGGAGTGGGAGGCCGCCATGTGGCCCCCGACTCCGGCCGCGCCATGAGCCACGCCGCGGACCGAAGCGCGCAGGAAGTCGGTCCCGGCGTCGAGCAGCAACACCGCGTGGTCGCTGCGCACGAGCACGTTGCTCGTGGAGAGGCGGCCGTGGGCGAGGCCACGCTCGTGGAGTGCGGCGAGGGCCCCGAGCAGGTTTCGCAGCAGGGGCCACGCGTCCTGCGGCTCGATGCCACCGCTGGACGCCAGGCGCTCCCAGAGCGGAACGCCATCGACCCAGGCCTGCGACACCGCCACGCGGCCGTCGATCGTCTCGACGCGCGCCGCGCCGGGCAGCCCCGGGTGATCGACGCGCGCGACGCGACGGGTGACACCGAAGTAGCGATGCAGCGCCGACCCGTTCCGGGTGACCTCGGGTCGGAGCAGCTTCAAGCGGTGCATCGCTCCGTCCCGACGCGCGACGTACACGGTGCCGAACGGGCCGCGGCCGACCTCCCGCTGAACCTCGTACGGGCCGATGACGTCGCCCCCGCGGGAGGGCTCGGGCCGAGCCAGTCCGAACCTTCGGACGACCTCGACGCGCGGACCCAGCGACTCGCGGACGGAGACGGCGGCGTCGCAGAGCGCCTCGACCGCGTCGAGCTCCACGCAGCGACGGACCAGAGCGTCCACGAGCAGGAGCTTGGAGGCGGGCGGCGCGAGCGACCCGGGGTCCACGCCGAGCACGTCGCGAACGACCCGCTCGAGGTCCTCCTGCTCGAGGTTCCCCTCCAGCGCCGATTTCAGTTCCTCCGCGTCCAAGACGTCCGGGTTAGCGCGTCGCGGGTCCCTCGGAAAGCGGCAGGCCGCCTCTCGACTTGCTTCCTCGTGGCAAGCGGCGCGAAGTTCGCCGAGCGGCGCCCTTCCCCGCCGCCGAACGAGGCTCTCATGGGCGACAAGTCCCCCAAGTCCAAGCAGCGCGACAAGAACCAGAAGAGTGCCGCCAAGGCTCAGGCCAAGGCAGGCCGGGCGGCCCGGCAGGCGCCCGCCGCCGCGCCAGCGGCCAAGGGCAACAAGAAGTAGCCACCGTACGCACCGCGGTGGCGCGCCCCGCCCCGCTCACCCCCCCACGATGGCCGCCAGCACGTCGGCGTTCACCTTCGGATCGGGCTGCTCGTTCGTCCGCGCGCCGACCTGCAGCACGAAGTCGCCGTCCTTGAACGTGACGCGATTCGCCTCGCCCTCCAGCACCTTGATGCGGCTCGCTCTCCAGTCCGGGTCCTCGTACCGGTAGACGTGCACGGCCACGGTCTGCACCTCGCTCTTCCGGGCGGCGACCGTGATGATGACGACGTGCTCGCTCGATCGCGTCGTGCTCGAGCTGAACACGTTCCAGCCCGCCTTCTCCAGCACGGCCGCGACGTCGTCGTTCGTGTGCTCACCGAGCCGCTTGCCGCGGGCGAGCACCTTCGAGCCCGGGTTCATCGGCGGGAACACCTTCTTGGCCGAGGCCGAGGCCGACGGTGCGGCCGTGGCGACGGGCGGGGCGGACGCGCTCGGGGCGGCTCCGGCGGGGGGCTTCGACTTGCAGCCGGACGCGGCGAGCAGCAGAGAACCGTGGAGCAACAGGGGCGCGAGCTGGCGAGGGTTCATCGCGGCGCAGGTGCCACGAAGGCGAGGCTGCGGTCAAATGGGGCGGCCATGCGGTTGCGGACCACTCGGGCTTCTCGCGATTCCGCACCCCGTGCGAACGCGGGCTCGAGTGCACCGGCGGGCGTTGTGCCGCGTGGCGGGCTCGCCGGTAGCGTCCCTCCCGCTGGCGGCCGTTTTCGTGACACGCTGGCGCCTCCGTGAGAGGGCCATCGCATGGAAACACCGACCCCTGCGCTGACCATCACGCAGGCGGAGTTGCAGGCCGAGCTCGAGCAAGAACTCCGACAGGCCGAGGAAGACTTCGCGCGCGGTGACTTCATCGAGCTAACGGTCGAGGAGTTCGACCGGTGCATTGCCGCGGGGGAGTGGCCGTGGCGCGCGCATCCTCCGGGTGAGACCGTGTTCGCGCCAGGTAGAGCGCATGTGCGGCGAGTGCCGCGGCAGAACATCTGGCTGTTGTACCGGTTCGACGACGATCAGTTGTTCGTGATGACCGCTCGTGGGCAGCCTCCGGTTCCCGTCGAAGAGTAGAGCGCGCAAGCCAGCGCATGAGCAGCAGAGGCGAAACGCCCTCGAGACCGCCGCGTGCGGTCACCGAGCGCGGTCTGCAGGTTGCGAAGCTGCCCGACCACGTCGCGCAACCGCGCGACCTCCGCCACGAGCTGCGCACGCAGGGCGGGGAGCTCGCCCTTCGTCACGGCGCCGCCACGTCCGCGCGCGGGAACACGCGCCTGCCAGAACGGATCGCGGCCGCCAGGGCTGGCGGCGCCAGGTCCAGGTCCACGACGTCGAGGGTCATCCCGAGGGCGCGCTCGAGCTCGGCGGCGAGGCGGTAGAACGACGCAGGGGGGCAGCCGCCGACGGCGAGATCCACGTCGGAGCCTGGGCGCAGGCGTCCCGTCACCGTCGATCCGAAGAGCCACGCCTCCCGCACACCGCGCTCGCGGAAGATGTCCGTCCAGCGCGGGAGGGTCGCGCCGACGCGCTCGACCAGGTCCGCGGCCGCGCGCCTCCGCCGCTCGTCGCGCTTGGCCCAGCCCGACAGGTCCGTCTCGTCACCGGCCGACACGAGCGGGAACGTTAGCGCCGAAGCGCCGCGGCGACCACGCCACGCCGCGCCGACGCCCCGGCGCCGCTCCCAGGGCGCGCTACTGACAGTGGATGACCGCTGTTCGCACGCTGGTCGAATCACGGAGACCGAGCAGTCCCCATCCCGCTCCTGAGCGCCCCGCCCTACCCGCTCGACCCGTGAGCCACGAATGCCGACCCTCGTCGCGAACGATGAACTCGATCGAGAAGCCCTCGACCCTCTCGCAGCGTACGCCTGGCTCTCGTCGCAGTGGGGAGCCGCGTCACGCACCGCCATACCTCGACGTCCCGGCAAGGCCCGCAATCGGCCCGCGCAAGAGCACCTGCCGTCTCGCTGCGCGCGGAGGCGGTCCTGCGCGACGGTCCGAAACCATCTGCGCGCGCCGCCTCACAACCACACGACCAGACCAGTAGTGAGACCAAACAGTCGATAGAGGGTCTCGCGAGTCCCCCGCTCGCCTTTGATGCTCAGGTCGAGGACCGGGCCGAACCCGAGGCCGAAGTGCGGCGCCGATGACGCGACGAACATGGCCTCGACCGTCACGGCGAGCCCGTGCTCATGGGTGCCGTCGTAGTCGTGCAGCGTGAGCCCACCGCGCGGCCAGAACGTGAACACGGGTCCCAGGGGGAGAGCGTAGCCGACCCGTTGCGCGAAGAGAAACCGGACCGGGTCGTCGACGTCTTCGCCATCGCCGTCGGTGAGCGTCGCGTAGGCGATGGCGCCCCCGACGCTGAGTCGCTCCACGGCGAAGAAGTCGAACCCGAGCCGCGGGACGGTGTAGGGCGTGGGCCCCGGGACCCCCCAGCCGAGCCCCACCTCGGTGAAGTCCCGCTCGACCTCGGTATCGCGACTCTCGACCTCGGTCATTCTCGCGAAGTAGAGACCAGAGAGGCGCTCCGCGCCGAATACGGCGCTGCCTTTGCGCCCGACGTTCTCGGCTTCGGCGGATGACGTCAGGGCCGTGAGCGAAGCGAGCGTGGCCGATGCAGCGAGCGTCTTCATGGGTAGATCCTGCCTCTCACTCAGTGTTGGTCACCGGCGAATTCCCAGGCACGCGGCGACGCGACCTCGCGGCGGTACCCGGTCACTCGTCGCCGCAGCCGTTCCAGTCCTCGTCCTCGGACTCGCAAGCGGCGCTGACTGAATAGCCATGGTACTCGCCGTCGCAGAGGTACCGAGATCCGGGCGCCTCCGGCGTGCCCGGAGGATCATCCTTGATGCACTTCCAGAGCGCGCGCGCCGCCTCCACCCCGCACGTATGGGAAGGGCCCTCGCCCTCCAGCATGCGCCGGCACTCCGCCACGCAGGAACGCGCACACTCCTTGGGCGGCGTCGGGTATTCTTGGACGGACACCCACCGTTGCGCGATCTCTGCACAGATCGGCTTGCAGTACGACGCGGACTTCGGGGGACCTCCGCAGGATGCGACCGCGACCGCGCCGACGAGAGCGAGGAGCACGGCGGTACACGCCGCGGGACGCGAGCGCACGCGAGCGGTCACGTCTCACTCCTCCGGCACGTCCAGCGCACCGAAGCGCTTCGACAGCCCGGGGCAACCCTTCACCCACAGCCTGTCTTCGCGCTGCAGGCACACGTAGGCCGTGCCGTTCGGTATCTCCGCGCCCAGCGTGGCTGCCTCGTAGTTCGTCGCGACCGGGCTCGTCTCGATGCACCGGAGTCGCTCGCGGCCGGCACAGCCGTCGATGAGCTCCATGACCTCGACGCAGAGGTTGTGACAACGAGTCGTACAGCTCGAAGGCAAGTCGCCGACTTCGTCCGCGATGCGAATGCACACGTCGTTGCACACCACGAACGTCGGACGCGGGTCGCCATCGTCACATTCGGAAGAGTGCTCCGGCGAAGCCTCGCACGCAGCGAGCACGTAGCTCCCTGTCACGAACCACGCTAGGAACACGCGCATCCTTCAGTCGTCCTCGATGCAGTCGAAGATGTTGTTGCACCCCTCGAGGGTGGACCAGAACCCCGGATTGTACTTCCACGGGTCCGGCGGCGGGTCCATGGACCTGCAGGGGTAGGAGACTCCGTTCGGGGGCTCGATCAACGGGTCCCCTCCGAACGACGTGGCAGGCGGAAGATGCTCCAGGCACACGATGTGCGCGCGTTGGTTGCAGCAACGCTTGCTCGCCGTCACGCAGCCGTCGAAACAACGCCCTTCGCACGCGTCGAGCGACAGCGACCAGAGCTCGGGGGGCACTCCGGCCTGCGCGGCCTTCGCGCACAGGCTCGCGCACACTCCCTCGATGTCGTCGAAGCGCCCGAGCGGCACGTCGCACGCAGGCTCCTCTTCCCCGGAGCACGCGGCGACCCAGAGGGCGGCCCCGGCGACCCACCCCCTCACAGCAGGTCCGCATCGTCGGGGTTGGCGAACCCGTAGTGCCACAGGTCGGTGTAGCCCGACGATCCACCGCGGCGAGACGTGAGGTGCAGGACCCCGAGGTCCTTCCCGAAGCTCGGCGGCACCCAGCGCCGGAGGTCGCGCACCGTGAGGCCCTCCGCTTCGTCACCCTGCCGGGAACGAGCGTACACGCGATACTGGCGCACGGCACCGTCGGTCACGTCGAAGCCGTACAGGCCACCGGCGACCGTGACCGTCGCACCGTTCCAGTCCTCCGTCGCAGCGGCGTCGAGGGAGAGGTACAGCTTCCCTGACTTCGAGAAGGCTCCACCCTGCACGGCGGTGAGCCGCGGGATCGCGCCGCGCACCTCGGCGGGGCCGGAGCCCGCTACCCGAATCAGGCGCCGTGGCAGGATCGTCGCGCGAAGCACCAGGCGGCGCGGCGTCCCCGTGAGCTCGTACACGTCCACGGTCTCGAGAGCGAAGGCGGACGTGTAGATGAGCCCCGTGCGCGGTTGAACGGCTACCCACGCCGATGAGACGACTTTGGGCGCCGCGCTCCCCACCTTGTCGGGGAACGGGTACACGGCGACGAGTCGGAGCGTCCGTGCGTCGAGGAGCGCGAGCACGGCCGGCGACCGGTACTGCCCGGACCTCCCCTGGTTGTTGTCCGTCACCGTCACGTAAACGTGGCCGTCGTGGACGTCGAGGTCGTTGAAGTGATTGAGCAGAGAGGACTCGGGGCCCCAGCTCTGGAGCGGCGCGAGCCCCACGCGCGCCAACGGCTGAGTATCCGGGCCCGTGAGGTCGGCCGTGAGCGGATACTTCAGGATCGCCGTCGTCGTCGCGAAGTACCAGTGCGCGGCGTCGTGCGCTACGCCCTGGATCCGCTCGATGTCGTCCATCACGGGCGTAGGGAAGTGGGCGTGCCGGACCCGGCGCCCGTCCTCCGCCGACGGCCACGCGCCGATCGGAACCAGCGGCGAGGCCGGCCAGTCCCTCGTCAGCGTGCCGAGCACCAGCGGCGGCAGCGGCGGCGCCCGCTCGCCCTCCCGGGGCCCGCTCGGGTCGGAGCCTATCCGGCCCCAGGTCCCCACCGGATACGACGGCGGCGCCCACTTCGGAGGGTATGGGCTCGGCCCGAGGGCGTCGTCGGTTCCCCAAGCCGAACCGCCCTTCAGAAGCCGCACCGCCCCGAACATCCCCGCGCCGGGCCGCGCGCCATGGCCGCCCACCTTGCCGACCGTGCCGGCCGACGCCTTCGCCGCGGTCACCCGAGGCGTTGCGACGCGCTCCGCGCCGGCGTCGGGGGACGGGCACCGCCTCCGCGGCGCGGAGAAGAGCGCGTGCTCGAGCGCGGCGACCTCAGCGGCAGTCAGCACCCGGTGCGGCGGCGGCGGCTCGTACGGCGCGCCGGTGCTCGACCCGTAGACCGACGCTTCGAGGCAGCGCAGCTCCGACGCCTCAGGCGGTGGCAGCGAGGTCGCGATGACGTCGGCGGAGAAGGCGCGCACCGTGACTTCGCCACCGAGCGATGCGACGGCGGTCGCGCCGCCTTCGACTTGCGAAGACGTGACCGTTACGCTCTCCGAGACCGCGAGTGTCCCGAGTTTCGTCGTCGTGCTCATCGTCCAACCTGGACGCGGAGCCGACGATACGAACGAATGATCGAACGACGAAACGATCGCACGGCGCGAACCCTCCCGCGTGATGCGACTCCGAGCATGAACCGCTGCACACGCGCGCGCAAGACGCCGGACGTGGCGCAATCGCACGAAGAAAATTTTTTGCTTGACTTCGGGGGGGGTAACTTCGCGAATTGCGATCGGGGAATGTCGATGCGTGGGGAGCGATGAGGACATTTCACACGCTCGTGTTCAACGAGACGCTCGAGAGCACCGCCACGCTCTTCACGGAGAGCGAACTCGACGACGTTCTCGCCAGCGCCGACGAACTCTCCATCTTCGCCGTCACCGACACCGTCAGCGGCACGACACCGACCCTCACGGTGCGCATTCAGGAGGGGCCCGATCAGATCCAGTGGTCGAACAAGGCGGCTACGGCGGAAATCAACGCCGTTGCGCTGTCGCCTACCGCCGTCACGACGGCGGTAGGACGCGACAGCGGCGCGGTACCGTCGAACGGATTCGTTCGCCTGAGCGTGAGCCTCGGCGGCACGAACCCACGCGCACACGTGCGCATCTGGGTCACCGGACGGAGCGACTCATGAGGGTCTTCAACTTCCTGGCGTACGACGAGCGCAACGAAGGCACGCCGCCGCGCTACTCGAACTCCACCTACAACGACCTGCTCGGCGCCGCAGACCAGCTCGCGCTCCTGGTCGTCGCGGATCAAGTGGAAGGTTCCGGCTTCAGCTACGACTTGTTGATCGAGGAGAGCGCCGACAACGTCCTCTGGCTCCCCAAGAACGGCCTCACCAACGTGCCCGACCAGAACCGCGCCCTCGCGGTAGGCCTGGTCGATGCGCGGGTGTTCCGGGACGCGGGGACCAAGCCGAGCCTCGCGCTCGTGCGCCTGCGCGTCTCCCTCACGGAGTCCTTCGGGAAGGCACGCATCCGGATCTTCGCCACCGGGCGCGCGTTCGGCGTCCGCGCCGTCAAGGCCGCCGGCGGTGGGAAGGCCAAGGGGGCGCCATGGCTCTAGCCGACTACGGTGCATATCCGGGAGACGACGACCCGACGGCCTTCTTCGGAACGAACGCCGCGCTGACGCTGACGTCCCAGGAGATCATCCTCGGGGGCAACCCGAAGATGCGGGTCGTCATCAGCGTCATCGGGGGCAGCGGCGCGTACATCAACTTCGCGACCGCGGCGACCACGGGCGACTATCGCATGGGGCCAGACTCGACCTTCGTCTATCAGGGCCGCCCGGTGACGACGGTTCACATCCTCGGCGTGGCGGCCTCGGGCATCTTCTCCATTCACGCGAACTGAAGAAACGACGGGGGCAGTCGTACCCCGAGAAAAGGAAAGCAGATCATGCGCGCCTATCACACGCTGGTGTTCGACGAGATGATCGAGGGCACGGCCGCCGTCTACTCCGATCCGAGCTTCAACGGACAGCTCGCTTCCACCGAGAAGGTCGAGCTCGCCGCGGTGGTCGACACCGTCAGTGGCACGACACCGACGCTCACGGTGCGCTTTCAGGAGGGGCCCGACGGCATCCACTGGCGCAACAAGAACGGCACTGCCGAGATCAACGGGGTCAGCATCAGCGCCGTCCCCGTGCCCCTCACCGTGGGCCTCGACAGCGGCGCGAACCAGGGCTCGGGCTTGCAGCGGCTCGAGGTGACGCTCGCCGGAACGACGCCCAAGGCCCACGTTCGCATCTGGGCGACCGGACGTGGCGAGGTCGGCGGGTGAGCGCGGGGCGATGAGGGCCGCGGAGGTGACGCGGCCACCTGGACGCGACCACGCGTCCGCGCAACACTGGTGACAGGGGCCATGAGGGACGAGCCGCTGAAGATCGCCTCCGTGGAGGCTCTCACCGGCACGACCGCGTCGATCCGCTACGCGGCGGTTCCGACCCAGACGAGCCTGACCGCGGACGCTCTCCGTTCCCTCGAGGAGCACGTGTACGGTCCCGCGTGCGACGACTGCACCGGGTGCGAGCGCTGCGCGTGCGACGGCTTGTTCGAGGCGCTCTACTGCGCGTGCGCGAACGGCGACCTCCCGCCGCCGGGGCGACGCGCGACGGCGGAGGAGTTCGCGGCGCTCGAGCGGGCGGTGTTCGCGGAGGCGTGCGGGGACGGCTCCGCCCCTGGCCCCGGCCGTGACGCGGCCGGTCAGCTCGCGCCCCCAACGCGGCTCGGTTCTCCCGCGGCCGCACGCGCCGCCGAGGCGCTCGCGCAGCTCGAGGCCGCGCTGGCCAAACCGACGGTCGTCGCGCTGCGCGGTCTCGACAGGCCCGCCGACGGCGGTCCGGACGTCCCGCTCGAGCCACCATGGGGGCCGTGGGTTCGGCGTCCCGGCGGCTCGTCGCAGCCCGCCCGACCCCCGTGCGTCCCGTGCCTCGGTCCCGCGGCGAAGTTGACGAAGCGGGTCACGCTGGGACCTCCGCCGCCGGTGACCGTCGACGACGGGGCCGCACCCGACCTCCCCGGGGAACGGGTCGAGTGCACTTCCGAAGCGACCTTCGTGCCACTCAACGCCAGCGCGCCCGCCAGCGCACCGAAGTGGCTGGGCGCGGACGGCGGCCGTTCCATCGACCTGCGCAACGGGACGCACGTCCACCTGTTCGGGGACACCGCGGTCTACCCCGTCCCGAGCAACCTATGGAATTACGCGTTCATCGGCAACAGCATCGGCATCGGGCGGTGCTTGACGCCAGCGGGCGGCAAGCCGCGCTATGCCATCGAGTATCGGTACCCCGTGGTTCCTCCCCCACCACCGGAGGACATGCCGGACCCAACCAACGGCGCGCGGCCGTTCTTCGAGACGCCCGGCAGCGACGGTTCACAGGAGAACCTCGAGGGCGCGAATCCGCGCCTGTGGCCCATGGACGGCTGCTACCTGCGCGGTCGGCTCCACGTGCTGCTCCAGCGCACGCGGCTGTGCACGCCGGCCGAGAACACGAAGAACGTGCCCTTCTGCTGGAGGATGCTCGACTACTTCATCGCCAGCGTCGCGAATCCCCTCGACGACCCTCGCGAGTGGCGAACGACCTACTCGTGGCTCGCGCTCGGAGAGGCGAACGCGGGAGCGAAGGCGGCGGGCCCCGACCTCAGCATGGTCGCGCACCGCGACCTCGCCGGGGTCCCGGACGATCGCTTCGTGTACCTGTTCGGGATGCTGCGCCACGGGTTCCGGCCTTCGCTCCACCGGATCCTCGGCCCGGCCATCCCCTACCTGAAGCTCGTGGGCAACATGGCCGTCCTGTTCCGCCTGCCGTCATCGGCCCTGGACCGCGGCGGCAGCAGCGCGCCGCCCGGCCTGCAGTCGTCGCTGCAGTTTCTCTCGCCGGACGGCACCTGGAAGCCCTACGCGGCGCTGCCGTCCGCCACCGCGCTGTCCAAGCTCGATGCCGTCGCGCTCGGGGCCCTCGCGGTAAGCGGCGGTCGCGCCACCATCGATCTGCCCGCCTATCGGCGAGGCCTCGAGCAGGTCTCCGGCGTCAAGGTCGTGGCCATCGTCGGGACGAGCTTCTATCCCGAGTGGCATCCCAGCCTGCGCCGCTGGCTCGTCGTTCGCGACCCGTGGCTCGCCGGCCAGATCGTCCTGCAGGCCGCGACGCACCTGGACGGGCCGTGGCAGGACCCTCCGGCGTTGGTCTACGCCTTTCCCGAACGGAAGCTCGGTTTCAACTGCTACGCGGTCACGGAGCAGCCGGCGTTCCGCAGGGCGGGGTGGTTGGTCGCGACCTACGCCTGCAACACGACCACGGGACTGATCCCGGAGCCGGAAGACATCGATGGCTACCTCCCGAAGACGATCCTCATCGATCTCGCCAAGCTGCCCGAGCCCCTGCTCCACTCCTCCCTCCCAGACATCGGCGTGACGTGGACCGGCCCGTGATCCGCAACACCACCTTCACCGTCCCCGCCCTCGCCCTCGCGCTCTCCGCCTCTGCGTGCCATCCGCCTGGCGGCGACACGGGCGCGGGTGGCGACGCAGCAGCGGGCGGCGGCGCAGGCACGAGCGGCAACGACGGCGCCGCAACCGACGGTGACGCTCCCCCGGATGGAGCCACCCACGGCGCGTGCACCGAAACTGGCTTCGAGCCGTGCGAGCCTGGCGACAGGGACTGCTTCGGAGACATCCCCCTCGGGTGCGGCCGTGACGGCGTCTGGCGCGAGCTGCCGCAGTGCGCGGGAGACACACCGTTGTGTCACGCCGGCGCGTGCATCGCGCGGCCGCAGTGCGCGGTGGACGTGTCGCGATATTCCCACGTGTGCGCCGTGCGAGCAGACGGCAGCACGTGGTGCTGGGGCGACGATACGGACGGCACGCTCGGCGTTGTCGGACCGAGCAAGCCAGGCTATCGGCGCGGCGACCGTTTCGTGCCGGCTCCCAGTCCCGTGCTCGCGCGCGGCTGGAGCGCCGCGGACGTGGAGGTCGGTGGGAGCTACACCTGCGCGCGCGCGACGACGGGCGAGATGCGGTGCTGGGGGGCGAATTCTAGAGGCCAGCTTGGTGACGGGACCACGGAGGACCGGACGCGCCCCGTCCGAGTCGAGGGGATGAGCGAAGGCGTCACGGCGATCGAGCTGGGGTACGGGAGGATCTACGCTGTCCACGAAGATGGAATGGTCTGGTACTGGGGAGCGTACGACGACGAGGACCCGAACCCGACGCCACGCCCCGTCGCCGGTTTAGGAGGTGACTTCACGGCCGTCGCGTTCTCGAGTCAGGTCTGTGGGCTGCGGCAGGACGGAACCGTCTGGTGCTGGGGATCCGCGTGGTGCCAAGGCGATCAGAGCCCTCGGCCCGCCCGCGCCCCGTATCAGGTGTGCGGCTTCGACGGGCCGGTCGTCGAGATCGCCGAGTTCGCCAAGGTCGACTATTGGGATGATGCTCCGATCATCGGTCACGTGTTCCGCACCGCGGGTGGGCGGCTGTGGATCTGGACCGGCTGCGGCGACTGGGCCACGCCACAGCCGTATGCGACCTTCGGGACCGACGTCGCCTCGATGAGCGACTACGGCGGACACGGATGCGTGGTGAAGACCGACGGCTCCGTCTGGTGCGTCGGACGCAATGAGTATGGCCAACGCGGCGGGTCCCCCTACCCGCTTCCGTCCAGCTGCAGAGATGCGTCGACCGGGGGCTGGTTGCCCTGCCCGAACCGCGTCGATGGGCTGCCTCCCGCGCTCCAGGTCGTGACCGGCGGCGAGGGCACGTGTGCGCTGACCATGAGCGGGGAGGTCTGGTGTTGGGGGGCGGACAACTTGGGCCAGAATGGCGGCGACATCGAGCACCGCACCGATTGCCGGCTGGGGACGACCCCGGTCGGAGTGCCTTGCCACAGGGTCGCGGTCAAGGTGGAGCTGCCCTGTCCGTGATCGTCCGCTGCACCGTCACCACCGTCACCGCCCTCGCGCTCGCCGCCTCTGCGTGCCATCCGCCTGGCGGTGACACGGGCGCGGGTGGCGACGCAGGAGCGGGCGGCGCAGGCACGAGCGGCAACGACGGCGCCGCGCGCGACGGTGACGGCCACGCTGCCCCGGATGGAGCCACCGACGGCAGTTGCACTGAAACTGGCTTCGTACCGTGCGAACCCGGCAACAGGGACTGCTTCGGAGACATCCCTCTCGGGTGCGGCCGTGACGGTGTCTGGCGCGAGCTGCCGCAGTGCGCGGGAGACACACCGTTGTGTCACGCCGGCGCGTGCATCGCGCGGCCGCAGTGCGCGGTGGACGTGTCGCGTGACTTCCACGTGTGCGCCGTGCGAGCCGACGGGAGCACGTGGTGCTGGGGCGACGATACGGGCGACACGCTCGGCGTTGCAGGAGCGAGCAAGCCAGCCTATCGCGGCACCCGTTTCGTGCCGGCGCCAAGCCCTGTGCTCGCGCGCGGCTGGAGCGCCGCGGACGTGGAGGTCGGCGAGAGCTACACCTGCGCGCGCGCGACGGCGGGTGAGATGTGGTGCTGGGGGGCGAATTCAGGAGGCCAGCTCGGTGACGGGACAACCGAACTCCGAAGTCGGCCCGTCCGAGTCGAGGGGATGAGCGGAGGCGTCACGGCGATCGACGTGAAGTTCGGGAAGATCTGCGCCGTCCACGAGGATGGAACGGTCTGGTGCTGGGGGGCGTACGGCGAGCCGTACGGCGACGAGGAACCGCCGAACCCGACGCCGCGCCCCGTCGCCGGGCTGGGAGGTGACTTCACGGCCGTCGCGGTCTCGTATCGTTCCTGTGCGCTCCGGCGGGACGGGACCGTCTGGTGCTGGGGACCCGCGTGCGAAGGCGAGGGCGCTCGGCCCGCTCGCGCCCCGTATCAGGTGTGCGGCTTCGACGGGCCGGTCGTCGAGATCGTCAGTTCGAACGGGGGGCAAGCGTTCCGCACCGCCGGTGGGCGCCTGTGGCTCTGGGGCTGCGGCGACTGGGAAACACCCCAGCCCGACACGAGGTTCGGCACCGACGTCGCATCGATGAGCGACCGCGAGGGGCACGGATGCGTGGTGAAGACCAACGGCTCGGTCTGGTGCGAAGGAGACGACACGTATGGCCAGCTCGGCGGGTACGTGCCCCACCCGATGCCATCCAGTTGCAGAGATGCCTCGACCGGGGGCTGGTTGCCCTGCCCGAACCGTGTCGATGGGCTGCCTCCCGCGCTCGAGGTCGTGACGGGGGGCGATGGCACGTGTGCGCTGACCGTCGCCGGGGAGGTCTGGTGTTGGGGGGTGGACGACTTGGGCCAGAATGGCGGCGACACCGAGCACCGGACGGATTGCCGGCTCGGGACGACTCCGGTCGGAGCGCCTTGCCATAGGGTCGCGGTCAAGGTGGATCTGCCCTGTCCGAGATCGTCCGCTGCACCGCCCTCGCCCTCGCGCTCGCCGCCTCCGCATGCCATCCGCCCGGCGGCGACACCGGCGCGGGTGACGACACGGGCGCGGGCGGCGGCGCAGGCACGAGCGGCAACGACGGCGCCGCAACCGACGGTGACGCTCCCCCGGATGGAGCCACCCACGGCGCGTGCACCGAAACTGGCTTCGAGCCGTGCGAGCCTGGCGACAGGGACTGCTTCGGAGACATCCCCCTCGGGTGCGGCCGTGACGGCGTCTGGCGCGAGCTGCCGCAGTGCGCGGGAGACACACCGTTGTGTCACGCCGGCGCGTGCATCGCGCGGCCGCAGTGCGCGGTGGACGTGTCGCGATATTCCCACGTGTGCGCCGTGCGAGCAGACGGCAGCACGTGGTGCTGGGGCGACGATACGGACGGCACGCTCGGCGTTGTCGGACCGAGCAAGCCAGGCTATCGGCGCGGCGACCGTTTCGTGCCGGCTCCCAGTCCCGTGCTCGCGCGCGGCTGGAGCGCCGCGGACGTGGAGGTCGGTGGGAGCTACACCTGCGCGCGCGCGACGACGGGCGAGATGCGGTGCTGGGGGGCGAAT
This sequence comes from uncultured Polyangiaceae bacterium, assembly GCA_964487605.1. Classification (GTDB taxonomy): domain Bacteria; phylum Myxococcota_A; class Polyangia; order Polyangiales; family Polyangiaceae; genus JAJDAH01. Next base: position 47,970 of record CAZARU010000001.1, on the reverse strand, counting down.
TCTAGAGGCCAGCTTGGTGACGGGACCACGGAGGACCGGACGCGGCCCGTCAGAGTCGAGGGGATGAGCGGAGGCGTCACGGCGATCGCGGTGGAGTCCGGGAGGACCTGCGCTGTCCACGAAGATGGAACGGTCTGGTGCTGGGGGGCGTACAACGGGGCGTACTACGACGAGGAACCGCCGAACCCGACGCCGCGCCCCGTCGCCGGGCTGGGAGGTGACTTCACGGCCGTGGCGATCGCGACTCAGTCCTGTGCGCTGCGGCGGGACGGTACCGTCTGGTGCTGGGGATCCGCGTGGTGCCACGGAGAGGGCCTTCGGCCCGCCCGCGCTCCGTATCAGGTGTGCGGCTTCGACGGACCGGTCGTCGAGATCGCTGGTTGGGCGAGGTGGCACACGTTCCGCACGGCGGGTGGGCGCCAGTGGACCTGGAGCGGCTGCGAGGACACGGCGACGCCGCAGCCCGACACGACCTTCGGGACCGACGTCGTTTCGATGAGCGACGGCGTGGTGCACCGATGCGTGGTGAAGATGGACGGCTCGGTCTGGTGCGAAGGAGATAACCAAAACGGCCAACTCGGCGGGCACCTGCCCTACCCGCGTCCGTCCAGATGCTTTGACGCGTCCGGAAGCTCGTTGCCCTGCGCGAACCGCGTCGATGGCCTGCCTCCCGCGCTCCAGGTCGTGACCGGGGGCGAGGGCACGTGTGCGCTGACCGTCAGCGGGGAGGTCTGGTGTTGGGGGATGGACGGCTTCGGCCAAAACGGCGGCGATACCGAGCACCGCACCTTTTGCCGCCTGGGGACGACCCCGTACGGTGCGCCTTGCCACAGGGTCGCGGTCAAGGTGGATCTGCCCTGTCCGTGATCGCCCGCCGCACCGTCACCACCGTCCCCGCCCTCGCCCTCGCGCTCGCCGCCACTGCGTGCCATCCGCCCGGCGGCGACACGGGCGCGGGGGGCGACGCAGGAGCGGGCGGCGCAGGCACGAGCGGCAACGACGGCGCCGCAACCGACGGTGACGCTCTCCCGGATGGAGCCACCCACGGCGCGTGCACTGAAACTGGCTTCGTACCGTGCGAGCCTGGCGACAGGGACTGCTTCGGAGACATCCCCCTCGGGTGCGGCCGTGACGGCGTCTGGCGCGAGCTGCCGCAGTGCGCGGGAGACACACCGTTGTGTCACGCCGGCGCGTGCATCGCGCGGCCGCAGTGCGCGGTGGACGTGTCACGAAGTTCCCACGTGTGCGCGGTGCGAGCCGACGGGAGCACCTGGTGTTGGGGCGACGATTCGCGTGGCACCCTGGGCGTTGCCGGACCGAGCAAGCCAGGCTACTGGCCCGGCGACCGGTTCGTGCCGGCTCCCAGTCCCGTGCTCGCGCGCGGCTGGAGCGCCGTGGACGTGGAGGCTGGCGAGAGTTACACCTGCGCGCGCGCGACGACGGGTGAGATGTGGTGCTGGGGGGGGAATTCCGGGGGCCAGCTCGGCGACGGGACCACGGAGGACCGGAGTCGGCCCGTCCGGGTCGAGGGCATGAGCGGAGGCGTCACGGCGATCGACGTGAAGTTCGGGAAGATCTGCGCCGTCCACGAGGATGGAACGGTCTGGTGCTGGGGGGCGTACGGCGAGCCGTACGGCGACGAGGAACCGCCGAACCCGACGCCGCGCCCCGTCGCCGGGCTGGGAGGTGACTTCACGGCCGTCGCGGTCTCGTATCGTTCCTGTGCGCTCCGGCGGGACGGGACCGTCTGGTGCTGGGGACCCGCGTGCGAAGGCGAGGGCGCTCGGCCCGCTCGCGCCCCGTATCAGGTGTGCGGCTTCGACGGGCCGGTCGTCGAGATCGTCAGTTCGAACGGGGGGCAAGCGTTCCGCACCGCCGGTGGGCGCCTGTGGCTCTGGGGCTGCGGCGACTGGGAAACACCCCAGCCCGACACGAGGTTCGGCACCGACGTCGCATCGATGAGCGACCGCGAGGGGCACGGATGCGTGGTGAAGACCGACGGCTCGGTCTGGTGCCAAGGAGACAACCAGTATGGGCAGCGCGGCGGGTCCCCGTCCAGCTGCAGAGATGCGTTGATCGGGGGCTCGTTGCCCTGCCCGAACCGTGTCGATGGGCTGCCTCCCGCGCTCGACGTCGTGACCTCGGACGCTGGCACGTGCGCGCTGACCATCACCGGGGAGGTCTGGTGTTGGGGCGTGGACGGCTTCGGCCAGAACGGCGGCAATACCGAGCACCGCACCTTTTGCCGCCTGGGGACCACCCCGTACGGTGAGCCTTGCCACAGGGTCGCGGTCAAGGTGGATCTGCCCTGTCCGTGATCGTCCGCTGCACCGTCGCCGTCACCGTCACCGCCCTCGCGCTCGCCGCCTCTGCGTGCCATCCGCCTGGCGGCGACACGGGCGCGGGACGCCCCGGCGCCGCTCCCAGGGCGCGCTACTGACAGTGGATGACCGCGGTTCGCACGCTGGTCGAATCACGGAGACCGAGTACCAGGCCGGGGCCACCTGCGCTCTTCTGGGTGAGCGTGTACACGGTCTGTCCGTCGATGCCGGCCGGAAGGACCACCGCGTCCGGCATGAGATCGAGGTTGGAACGAAGGCGAAGGACCCTCACGAGACCGCCGGGCTCCGCGCACGGGATGACGAGCGTCTCCCCCACCGTCGCGATGTCCCAGGGTGTGCAACCCCCCAGCGGCGTCGGACCCGCCTTCGGGCTCCCGTCGGCTCCGAGTCGCACCACTTCCCCGTTCATCGCGAGGGGAGGTTGACCGTACATCACGATCGGATCCTGCCCCAGCCACACCACCGCGCGTTTTCGTGCGGGCATCCGGCCCGCCACGTCGGGGTAGTCGATCCGCGTGCTCGTTGCGCCATCGATGGAGAACCGGCGTAGCCGAAGCTCCGGTCCGGGCCCCGCGCCGGCCCAGAGCACCCCCGGCGGACCCGTCGCGAACGACCCGAACGAGTTCAGCGGAACCGCCCAGCCATCACCGGGATGCGGCAGCTGCTGCGCGGTGAGCTTCGAGAACGCGACGCCATCCCACTGGAACCAGACGACACGAACGGTCCCATCGACCGCTCGCACGCCGATGACGTAGCTGGTCCCGGTCCACGCCAGATCGATGAGCGCGTCCGGTCGAGCTCCGAAGAAGTTCTCGCCGAACGTCGCCTCCAGTCTTCCCGAGTCGTCCCGCAGGTCCGTCTCGACGAACACGACCGGGCAGCCGCCGACGACGTCGCAGCCGCCTGGCGGAGCGCTGACCCAGGCTGCAGCAGCGCCGTACTGTCTCGAGTTGCCTGTGACGGCCACCCCCGCGGCGGTGCCTGACGGGAGGGTCGCGGCGAGGACCGAATGCCCCGAGTAGGTGGCCGACGTCACGACACCGCGAACGCTCGCACCGCCTTCGAACGCCGCGACGGCGACGCCACCCTCCGCCGTCGGTGCCGACCGGAACAGGCCCTGCGCGTCGAAGAGCAGGTTCGGTGGGTCTGCGAACCACTCGAACCCTTCGTCGACGTCGCCATCTCCGTCGTCGTCGCGAAAGTTGCACGTCTCGATGGCGCCGCCGCCGACACCGCCGACACCGCCGACACCGCCGATGCCGGCACCGCCGCTACCGCCCGTACCGCACCCGGTCGAGCCACACTCCGGGCAGTGATCCCAGAGGCAAGAGGTCATCTCGTCGGTGGCGACGCCGTCGGGGTCCTGGCAGTTCCCGCCGCACGCCGCGGGGTCGTTCGGGCAGCAGTGCATCCGGACGCAGTCCGCCAGGGCTCCGCACGCCGGCGATTCGACGCACGTACGAACCGTGTCCAGCGGACAAGCTCCGCAGATGCAGGTCCAGCACGGATCGTCTCCGTGAAGCGCGCGACACTCCGATCGGAACTCGGCGCTCCCTGCCATGCCGGCCGACCCGCCACTCTGAACCGTACCGCCTGCGCCCGGCGTGGCGTCCGCTGCCGCGGCGCCCGTACCGGCGGCGCCGTCCGCAGCGCCCATCGGCTGCCGCTCGCGCTCCTGGATACCGAGGAGATCGGCACACGCGACGGCGACGAGCGCGGGGGCGAGGAGTGTTGCCCGTCTCCTCCGTACCCAGCCCGCCATGGAACGCATCGTACCATTCGTGGAGCGCGGAGGGCGATGGTGCGGTGTATCACGGCGCCGACTGGCTAGGCTGCGATCTGGAGGCGGGCGTGAAGACGAGTGGGTTGATCGCAGCGGGGGCTCTCGTGGTGCTGGGGGGAGTCATCGACGCGCGCGCTCTCAATCGGTGGACTGCGCGGCGAGCCACAGCTCGTCGAACTTGTCGCGAACGGAGGCATCGAGTCCAGCGGCGAACTCTCGCGGCAACTTCGCGGCGCGCACGACCTCGAGGACATCGGCCAGATCCCTCAGGCGGTGCGGCGCCGAGATCCCCGACGCGAGCTTCAACTCGACGAGCTTCTCCAGCCGCAGCACGCGAAAACGGGCCCCTTCGTCCACGGCGTCCGGCGCCGACGGATCCGGAAATTGCACGGCCTTCGGAAGGCCGTCACCAGGATACCCTCCGGCCAAGAGCACATCGATCGGAACCCCGTGCTGCGTGTCTCGAAGACCCTTGCTCCCAGGAAACGTCTCCAGATAACCGCGACCGAGGTGAAGTGCCTTGAAGCGCGCGAGTCCATCGGCTGTCAGGAGCACGTCCACGTCCAGCGTCATCCGCTCGTACCCGTGCGCGCCCAGGGCGAGGGCTCCGGCGATCGCATAGGGAATGCGGTCTTCGTCCAGGAGCTTCGCAAGGGCGAACGCGCATTGCTTCACCTTGCCTTCGTTCATGAAGAACGCCTCCGCATTCTCGAGCGCGGCGATGAAGCGCTCCTCCCACGCTGGGTGAGACACTTTGCACAGGCTAGCACGCCGCCTCCGACACTGTTCGTCGCCCGCGTGACGCCGCCAGGTTGCGACTCAGAGGGCGCCCGTAGGTGTGCGCCGGCCTTCCACCCGAACGAGCCGCCCGCACGCGAGCCGTGAGCGTTGTACGGCTACTTGGGCAACCGCCGGATGCCGTCGTCGTTCGTGCCCCAGTACACGTATGTGGAGTCGAACGCGATCGCCCTGGGATGTCGCTGGCCCTCGGCGACGAGCTCGTGGGGGCCGCCCGCGAGCGGCATGCGCCACAGCTCGCCGTCGGGATTGTCCTGGCCGCTGGTGGTCGTGCCGGTCGTCGACCAATAGACGAACCCGGAGTCGATCTCGACCCGGGACGGTCCGGGCGAGAATGGGTCCGAAACCACCAAGTCGGTGACACCCGACGCCCGAGTGAGGCGTCCCAGGTGGCCGACGAAGGCCGACGTCCAGAACACGTACTGGTCATCCGCGGCCAGCCGGTCGACATCCGTCACCGTTGCGACCGCGACCGCCGGACCTCCGGTCGAGGCAACGCTCCAGATCGTATCGAGGGTGCTCCCGCGAGTCGCGATGAAGAGCGTTCCGCCGCTGGCCACCAAATCGATCACCTCAGCGCCCAGGTCCGCGAGCGTCCGGACACTCGCGGCTCCGTCGGCGGCGCCGGCGTCTCCAGGCATGAGCGGGACGCTCGAGACGATGCCGTCCAGGTCGCCCCAGAAGACCTCGCCACCGAACGGGACGCCGCCGCGCGGACTGCGATACCACTCGACGAGCAGGGTGACCGGGCCGCCGGAAATCGGCGCGGTGCGGATGCCGCCCCAGAAGACGGGCTCAGTCGCCCACACCAGCGAATCCATCGCCACGAACAGCCGTCGCACGGTTGCCTGGCTTTCCGCCACGAGCGCGGGTGCTCCGGGAGGATCGGTCGTGGTCCGTTGGATCCGCGAAGTCCTGCTATCGGCCCAGAACACCTGGCCGCCGCCCACGGCGAGCGCCGCGACGCGGCCGCTTGCGACCAGCACCTCCGGTTCGGTCGGGCCTGCTTCGGCTTCCGCCTCCGGCGTCCCAGCATCCCCGGCGGCAGCGCCACCCGCGCCACCTGACCCGCCGCTGCTGTCCGGCTCGGACGCATCGGCGGTGTCGCCGCCTGCGCCCGCCGAGCCCGCGCTCGCCTCCGATGCCGGCGCGTCCGGGGTTGCGTCCCACGACGGACACTTGCACGGCAGCCAGCCCGTGCCCGTCGCGTTGCAGCGCTGGGCTGCCTGGTAGCCATAGGCGCACGCGCACTGCGCGATGTCGCCTGGCGAGCACACGGTCATCGACGCGTCCGGTTGCCCGCCGACGCTCTCGTCCGCTCCGCACGCGCCGATGCAAAGCGCCGCCACGACCATCCAGGTGACGACGCCGCCCCGAGCCCTCCGGTACGGGCTCATGGGCACTCCGCGGGCTTCGGCACCCACTCGATGAGGACGTTGCGCGCCGGTGCGTTGGGATCGGTCGTGACGATCTGGAACGTGGCGATTTCGTACGGGTGAACGCGACACTCATCGAAGGCGAACGTCCACTCGCAGTAGAGGCTGTACCCGGGGGTCTCGATGATCCTCCATGGTGGCGCCACGGAGACTCGGAAGGCGTGGTCCGTCCCCCATCCGCCGTCGGGCAGCAGTGTGCTCGGCATGATCAACGAAATGGAGATCCCCCACACGGTGCTCCCGGTGCCGCAGACCGCAACGCAGCCCGGATCCACGCCGGGGTTCGACGGCGTCCGAATGACGAGGGGCAGCAGGCTCGGATCCGTGACCTCCAGCTCCGTGTACTCGGTCCGGCACGTCCCGAGCGCTCCAGGGCCGACGTCACACCCGGGAGTCGCGCCGGTGCACGTCGACGAGCAGTTCACGAACGGCGGCTCCGCGGGGCACGGGTCGTCATCCGGGTGCGCCGCCGCGTCGGTCCCCGTCTCGGGGGCGGCGTCGGACCCGTCCGGTGCGCCGCCGTCTGGCCTCTCGCACCCCAAGCACGTCCCCCAGCCTCCGTCTCCACACACCTGGAAGCCCACGCCGCCGCCGTCGCACGTGCAGGCGATCTGCCGCCCCGGCTCGCAGACTCCGGGCGCACCCGCGTCCTGGCGGGCGTCGTCGTTCCGGGCCGGCTCACCGCACGCAATCCCACCTATTGAGGACGCCACCGTTGCCACGATGCCCGCGCGGATGCGCCCCGAGATTGAGGTCGAGCAGCTCACGGCTCCTCCTCCTCCGCCGGCTCACCGAGCAGCTCACCCGTCGCGGCGTCACAGGGGCGAAGGCGCGTGCTCAGGTCAAGAAACCGCCAGACGAGCTCTCCCTGGCGCTGCCGCGTCGCCGGGTCAGGGCTGGTCATGAACGCCGGCATGCAGACGTCCCGGGTGATGGCCGCTGCTTGGTCGAGCGCAGCCATGTCCACGAACCGGGAGACGACGAGTGCCCCGAACACCTCGATGTTGGGCGGATCGCCGGTGCACAGGAAGTCCACCAGCTGGCTGACGCAGGCGACGCCCTCGGCGGTCAGCGGTCCGAGTGGCGATGGCGACCGGAACAGCTCCTGATCGGGTAGGCCGGTAAGGAAGTCCGCGCGTGCCTGCGGGCTGCAGTCGAACCCTTCTGGAAAGGCGAGCGGCGCGGGTTCGGGCGGGGGCAGCGTCACGTCTGCCGGCGGCTCGAGCAGGCACTGGCCGACGTTTCCGAGCCTCCGAGCTTCCGAGCTTCCATCGCGCGCCTCCCTGACCGGACCCGCACAAAGACTGCGCGCGACTGGGGCCATGCGCAACAGCAAAAAGGGAGGTCGTCCGCTTCGCGCCGGTTCAGGCGTCGGCCAGGGCAGGCAGGCCTGGCTTTCCCATCGTGGGCTGCGCCCGCGACGACAAGGGCCGGCGGATCCCGGGGAGCGCAGACGACGTCCGATCCGTCGAACCCACGCGGCAACCCTTCCACGTCGCGCCGCGCCGAAGTGCACGCCGCACTGGCACCTGCACCAAGGAGCGACACGGGAACGACAACGGACCTCAGCGCACCGCGCTCACGAGGCACGCGCGAAGAAGACTCACCCTCCGGCCCGGCCTCCCCGCGCCGCGGCACGCTCCCTCATGTGGGTTCCGGAAATTCTGTCAGGTCCCGTTCCGGAAACTCAGAACCAACCCTTTCCCGCTCCGACATGAATTCGCAGTTCGTGGCCCGGGGCATCGAGCGGGAACGACGTGAGGGCGACCACCACGGCGGCGGCACTTCCCGAAAGCGCGCCGTCCGGTAGCACGACGCTCTCGTCGACCACGCACGCACTCGCATCGAGCGTCCACGAAACCACGTCTTCGCCTGCGACCGTGCGCGACGCGCGACGGCGAGCAACCCTGGTCAGCTCGCGCTCGACCTCGGTGACGCCTCGCTCGACGACGCCGAGCCGCACTCGGCCTCGCGTCTGCCTGCCCAGGCGGCTCGACCTGCGTCAGGACCTGCTGCGTCTCCCTCCATGACCACCGCCAGCGCCGAATGGCAGTGGGCACTCACTCATCGGGACCTGGACGAGACGCCCGATGACGGGAACCTCTGGGAGGTCATCGACGGGAGAATCCACGTGACGCGCAGGCCACGCCCGCGCACCAGAGCGTCATCGGCCAGCTGACGACGGTGCTCACGACGTTCGTTCGTGCGCACGACCTCGGCAGGGTCTTTCCTGCGGCGATCAAAGTCGTGCTCGACGAACCCACCGGCGTCGGCCCGGGCGTCGCGTTCATCTCGACCGAGCGCCTCGGAGGACTGAAGGAAGACGGCTTCTACGGCGCGCCGGACCTCATCGTCGAGGTCGTCTCGGCAAGGCCGAGCCTCGATTGCGTCGTCAAGCGGGACAAGTACGCGAGCGCCGGCGTGCCTACTACTGGATCATCGACCCGAAGCGGCGCACGCTCGAGGCCTACCGCCTGGACGGCGAGCGCTACTCGCTCCGCGCCGAGTGCGCCGACGTCCGAACTCTGGCTGTAGGCGGGCACGACGCTGCCATGCGGCCGCGTCGGGAGGCACCGCGGCACGCCGCTCGCTCAGCGCTCCGCTCCGTGGCCAGAGCGCCGCCGCGCCAAGCCACAGCGAGCGCCGGAGCACCTTCAACTTCTCCGACGGAGCCGGCTCGATCCTGGCCCCCGGATGGCATCAGCCGCCGTCCCGCGCCGGACACCTGGCGCACGGGAGCTCCGGTGGCAGATGGATGAGGCCCGCGCTCGTGTCGCCCCAGCAGTCGATCGTCGCGTCGGTCCGCACGCCGCACGTCGTCTTGCGGCTCGCGGAGACGGCGATCGAATCGTAGGGTCCGTCGCTCACGGAATGCTCTCGGAGCAGCGACCAGCACTCGTACGCGCGGGCGTCGTTCAGCGCGCACACCTGGCCGGTGCTCGCGACGACCGAGTCGAAAGAGCCCGTGTGCGTCTCCGGACCGAGCGGAAGCATGTACATCCGGATCGTGCACGTGAGGCGCGAGAGCCCGTCCGCAACGCGGAGGAAGTCGCGAGGCGGCTGCGGGACACGTGCGATCGTATCACGCGGGCGAGAGGCTGCGCAGAAGCAGCGCCGAGGCCGTGCGTTGCATCGCGACGACGAGACCCGAGTGCGCGTCGCGCACGCTCGCGAGGCCGAACTCGCGCTTGGGCCGTGTCAGCCGTGCACCGTTGACTGTCTGGACCGCCGCTGCTACACGAAGGTTTCGGCTTGGGGAGGCGCGCGATGACAGACGTTCCGACGTTCCGACGTTCCGACGTCGAAGGACGAGGATGCCGTCCCCCGAGCGAAGCGTGGCGATCGCCATTCGCGAGCGTGAGCGGTACCGTCGGCGACGGGCCTGCTCCATCCCCCGCGAGACGTGCTTCGTCGGCTTCCATCGCTACACCGGTCCCACGCGCCAGGAGCGGGACGAGTGCCTGAAGCACGGATGCTTCGTGAGGACCGACGCGCGCTCGGCGGTCGTCTAGTGGCGGTCTCGGTGGCGGTCCTGTCGCTGCATGGATGCCGGCGGACGCCGTGCGACGTGGGCGACGTTCGGTGTCGCGGCAACGTTGCCGAGAGCTGCGGCGAGCGCTCTGGGGGCGAGATTGCTTGGTATCGCGACGGCTGCATCAGCGCTGCCCACTGCAAGGTCGTCGATGGGTTCGCGTTCTGTGCGCTCGAAACGACCCCGCACCCCCTCTGCGGGCCGGGGGTCGGCTACGCCTGCGACGACGGCGAGCAGGTTCTCTGCACCAGCGGCTTCATCACTACGCGGAGTCGCTGCGTCACCTGCGATCTCGGTGGGGCGGAATGCGCAGGCGGGCTCGACACTCCGTGCAACCCCGAGAGCGAATGCGTCCAGGGAGCGTTCTGCCATCCCGACCGCTCGGAGTGCGCCGCTTCATGCGACTGTCCCGCCGGCGAGCCTTGCGCCTCGTGCGAGATGCTGTTCTCCGACGCCCTCGGACCGACGCAGTGCATCGATGGCGAGTGTGCGTGGGCGCGGCGCGTAGTGCCGACCGGTGGCAACCTTCCGCATCTGGACGGCGCGACGTGGTCCACGCGCTGAGCCGGGAGTTTTTCACGCGCACTCGCCCTCCGGCGGCGCAGAGGACGTCCGATCCCTCGAACCCACGCGGCAACCCTTCCACGTCGCGCCGCGCCGAAGTGTACGCCGCACTCGCACCTGCACGAAGGAACGACACGGGAACGACACGGCGCCGTCCGCGGCGCCCATCGGCTGCCGCTCCCGCTCCTGGATACCGAGGAGATCGGCGCACGCGACGGCGACGAGCACGGGGTCGAGTGGAGCGCGGAGGGCGATGGTGCGGTCTATCGAGCATCGCGCCGGCGTACGCTCCGTCGCGCGTGCCGCAGGACGAAGCCAGCGCGCCGTGCCCGCTAGGCGAACGTCAGTTTCCGCCGATCAACGGCGCTGAACCGCGCTCTCCCGCTCCCGTGACCGATTCGCCGCGAGGTGCCGACGCTTGCGCGCCCTGGTGGCCCTCGGATGGCGAATCCGTTCGCATCACGCTATCGTTTCCGCTGCAGCATGTTGCGCCCGGATGAAATGGCTCTGGCAAGCGTCCCGCTGCGCGGGATGACGCGGGTGCAGTACGACCATCTCGTGTCGGGAGGCTTCTTCGAGCCGGACGCGCGCCTGGAACTCATCTATGGAATGCTCGTCGCCGTGAATCCGCAGGGGGCAAGACACGGAGCGGTGCTCCGCAAGCTCACCATGATCCTCACACCCCAGCTCGTGGGCAGGGCGGAAGTCTCCGTGCAGCTACCGTGGGCCGCGTCGGACGAATCCGAGCCCGAGCCCGACGTCTCCGTCGTGCCGCCCGGCAACTACGTGGACGATCATCCGACGCGGGCTCACCTGGTCGTCGAGGTCGGCGTGTCGTCGCTCGCCTACGACCGAAGCGTGAAGGTTCCCCTGTACGCCGAGTCGGACGTGCCGGAGGTCTGGGTCGTGGACGTGGAGCGGCAGGCCGTCACCGTGTACCGCGCCCCCAGAGACGGCGCGTACCAGGACATCGTCGAGCACGACCGTACCGCCACGCTCGCTCTCCGAGACTTTTCGGACGTGAAGGTTCGGCTCGCGGACGTGTTTCCGGAGGCGTAGGGGAACGGCGCCGCGGTTCGGCCGTCGCGCCCGACACTCCGATCGGCGGCCGCCGCTCGCGCTCGTACGACCGTCTCGCCACCCACGCGCCCCGAGCGTTCCCCGCGCGGTTCGAGGCCGTCGTGAACACCGCCGAGTGCGTGCCTCCGGTCCCCGCCTACGTCTTGCTCGCCCGCTTCGCCTTCCGTGACTTCGCGCGGCGTTGCCGCTCGTAGCCACTGGTCGCCTCGCGGGCGATCTTGGGGTGATCGCGAAAGACGAGCTGCGCGGCGGCGCGAACCTCGCGCACCCGCTCGGCGAGCAACGCTGCGATGCGCACGCGCAGGTCCTGTGCGTGGAGCGCCTCGGTTCCCATTCGTCGGGAGGGGAGCCGATCGCGGAGCTGGGCCGCCAGGGTGCGTGCTTCCTCGATGAGCGCGACGTCGAACGTGCCCAGGCCGGCGAGCAGGGCGCGGTTTCGGTGGGCGCGTTCGGCGTGGAGGTCGAGGGTCATGGCCAGTGCGTAGTGCGTGACCGCCTTCGAGATCGGATCCAGGCGCTGCACCGTCGCGGTGCGCGAATCGCCCGCGCGGTTCACGTACTGCAGCGTTGCGCGGAGCGAGCTCAGCACCGCTCGCGCACGCCTCACGGCGGTCTGGTCGAGCGGCATCGGGCGCGCGACACGATAGGCGGTGTCCGCCGCCTCCAGGGCGTTCCGCAGCTCCAGCACGTCGTCCCCGATGGTCGCCGGAAGGTTCGAGCCGAGCAGCTCGAGCCCCGGCGTCACGACGCGCCCGCGCGCGTCCCGCTTCGCCTTCCACCTGCGGCGCACGAACGCCGCGACGCTCACCGCCTCTTCCAGCATCGTGTGCAGCGGCATCGAGGTCGGCATCCGCGCTCCGCGAAGCGCTAGAGCCGCGGGCGTCCACTTCTCGAGCTCCGCGCCGCGCGGTGGCGCCGTCGCCGTCTCGCTCGTCGGTGGGTTCTTCGCGGGCGGCATGGTCCGGGACGGAATTTGGACGCAGGGACCGGGCAAGTGACCCCTCCGGGTGTCCTGGCGAGGCTACTGCATGTCCTGGGGAGTCTACTGCGTGTCCTGGGAAGTCTACTGCCTGTCCTGGGGAGCCTACTGCGTGTCCTGGGGAGTCTACTGCGTGTCCTGGACCGTTGTCAGCGAGTCCTGGACGAAGGGAGGGATGTCCTGGCTTCAGTGTGCACGCCGCGGGAGCGGTCGCTTGAGGCGGGATGGGCTTCGACGGCGCAGCGGCACCAGCAGGAGCAGCGCGACGGACGCGAGCGTAGGCCACCGGCCGCCCGTCCCGGGGACGTGACAGCCACACCCACCCTCGTCGGTGGGGCCCGCAGACGAGTCGCTCGCGATGCAGCTCTTGGTCGCGGGGTCACAGACGTGGTCGGAGCTGCACTCTTCGGAGCGCGAGCACTCCGTGCGGCATGCACCGGCCAGACACAGGTACGGCGCGCAGGGCGTCTTCCCCGTCGAGTCCTCGACCGCGGTATCGCCGTCCACGCATCGGCCCGTCGACGGAACGCAAGTCCGCGTCGTCACTTCGCACCGAAACCCGAGCGCACAGTCGCCGTCGGTCGCGCAGCTGGTCTTGCACGCCGTGGATCCGCAGGCATACTTGCTGCACTGCACGTCGGCGTTCCCGACGCAGACACCGTTCCCGCCGCAGGCGGACGACCGCTCGATCCCCTCGGAGCACGTCGCCTGACCGCACGACGTCTCTCCCCCGGGGTACGAGCAAGAGTCGGCGCTCGCACCGTTGCAGGCACCAGCGCACTCGCCCCCGGTACCGGCGCAGGCGGGTCGCCCCGCACGCGGTGCCCCGGTGACGGCGGTGCAGCGACCGGCTCTCGACGGCTCGTTGCAGGCCGCGCACTGACCCGTGCACTCCGTGTTGCAGCACACGCCGTCGACACAGTGGCCGCTGCCGCACTCGGCGGCGATGGCGCAGGGCTGGCCGTCGCCCTTGGCGCTCAGGCAACGCTGGGACGCGCCGTCGCAGTAGGCGGTCGCCACGCAGTCCGAGTTCGAGTTGCAGGACGTCGCGCACGCCGCACCGTCGCAGCTCGCGTAGGGCGCGCAGGGGGCGCTGCTCGAATTGCAGATGCCGGCGCCGTTGCACAGGTACCCGGTCACGGTGCCGCCGGCGCACGCCGTCGCGCCACACGGCGTCGCGCTCGCGTACAGCGCGCACTTCCCGTTGCCGTCGCAGGATCCGGTCTGCTGGCAGGACTCCGGCGCGTCCGTGGTGCAGTTTCCATCAGGGTCGTCGCCGGCGCGGATCGGTCCGCAGGTTCCGTCGGGTCCGCCTGCCTTGAAGCTCGCAGCGCAGCTCTCGCACCCGCCGTCGCACGCGGTCGCGCAGCAGACGCCGTCGACGCAGTGACCGGACACGCACTGCGCCGCGCCGGCACAGGCCGCTCCGTTGGCGAGATCCGGGACGCAGGTGCCGTCCGTGCCTCGGCAGTGCGCATCAGGCACGCACTGCGCTTCGGACGTGCAGCTGGTGGCGCACACCGTCGGGCTGGCGCAGACGTAGTCCCCGCACGAAACGCTGCTCGTCGCTACGCAGCTACCGGTCGCGTCGCAGCGCAACGCCGTCTCCGTGGCGCTGGCGCAGCTCAGGGCGCAGGAGTCGAGATCCTGCGCGTTGGTGACCACGGAGCACAGGCCGGGCGTGTTCAGGAGATTGCACGCCTCGCACGTCCCGCACACCGCCGACTCGCAGCACACCCCATCGACGCAGGCTCCGGTATCGCACTCCGCGGCCGTGGCGCACGCGCCACCGCGAGCGTGGTACTCCCACGTGTCCTCGAACGTCGTGGCGAAGTCGGCGCCGCCGAAGAGCACCAGCCGGCCTCGGTCCTCGTCGAAGGCTGCGACGCCGCTGGAGCGCCACGCGGGGCCCATGGTCGCCGTCTGGCTCCAGCTCGAGCCGTCCCACTCCCACGTGTCGTTGAAGTTGCCGCCACCGGCGTTGCCGGCGCCGCCGAACACGATGGTCCTTCCGCGCGCCGGGTCGTAGCCGACGCCCAGCAGGTTGCGGGGCGCGGGACCCGTCGTGGACGCCTGCGTCCAGCTCGAGCCATTCCAGGTCCAGGTATCGCCGAGGAAGCTGGACGCGGTGCACGCGGGCGGGTTGGTGCAGCCGTAACCGCCGAACAGGACCGTGCGTGACCGGAGCCGGTCGTGAGCGAACCCCGCGGCGTTGCGCCGCGGCGGCCCGCTGGCGGCCGCCTGGCTCCAGACGGTTCCGTTCCATTCCCACGTGTCGCTCAGGAAGTCGTTCGTCGAGCACGCCGGCGGATCGACGCAGCCGAAGCCGCCGAAGAGCACGACCCTTCCGCGCGCTCCGTCGTAGGCGGTGGCCGCGGCGTTCCGCGAGGAGGGGCCGGTCGTCGCAACGCGGGTCCACGCACTGCCGCTCCACTCCCACGTGTCGCCCAGGAAGCCGCCCAGGGCGTCGCTTCCTCCAAACAACACGGTCCGACCTCTCGCGCTGTCGAAGGCCACCGTGGCGAAGTGCCGCGGCGCCGGGCCCGTGGTGGACCGGCGGGTCCAGCCGCTCCCATCCCATTCCCAGGTGTCGCCGTACACGACGGGGAGTTGAGGCGGGGGCGTCGGAGGTGGCTCGTACCTTCCGCCGAACAAGACCACGCGCCGCCGCACCGAATCGTAGGCAACTGAATGCTCGGTCCGAGGCCCGGGGTTGGTGGCCGGAAAGCGCTCGTCCCATACGACGCTCTCGATGGCCGGATCCACGAGGATCGGATACTCGAGGCCCGACGGGTCGACGCGAACGCTGAGCCGCTCACCGTCCCACGCGGCGGGAAGGTGCCGCCGCCGCCCAGCGCGGTCGAATGCGACCAACGGGGCCATGCGCAGCCGCGCGCGGCCGGCCACGTCGCGGAACGTGAGCGCCGCGCCGGGCTCTGCGCTCGCGGTCAAGCCGTGCCCCGGCTCCACGGACCACGAGTGCTCCGTCGGAGCCGACGCATCGTGGAGCACGAGCGCCACCTCGACGAGCGTGTCGCTCGCGGCAAGCGCCAGGTCCGTGGAGCTCCGGGCGTTCCGGTGCACGATGGCGCCGTCCACGAGGGCTCCGCGCGTCTCGCCCGCGTCGTCGAGCCTGATGCGAACCGACAGCCGCTCGATGCCGCCGAGGGCGACCGACACCGCCTCGTCGGCGCTGGCTCCCGCCGTGGCCGTCAGCCCCGACCATCCATCCGCCTGGCGCCGCCACGCTGCTTCATGGCGAGCGAGCGGAGCCACGTCGAAGCCGCGCGCATTCCCGGCAAACAGCGCCCCCAACGCCGGATCCGGCGCGACCAGCAGCCGGATCGCGTGCAGCGACGCCCGCTCGGCGGCGGTGACCGATGGTGGCGGAAGTTCGCCCCGGTCGGGACGAGCGTCGCCGTCGGAGGAGCACGCGCAGGCAAGGACCGCGATCACGGGCCATGCGGCGCGACGGGCCATCGGGACCCACCCTACCAAACGGCCACGCGAAACGCGACGACCCTTGCGCGACGCGCTTGGCAGCTCGTCTCGCGATGCCGCTCCGACGCGACCGCCGTCGCCGCTCAGAAGCGGCCCCGCAGCCCCACCTCGCGCGGTCCCAGGAAGCCCGAGACGGTCGCGGTCGCCGTGCCGTCGCCGCCCGACGAGACGAGGAGGAGCGTCACACCGAGCGCGATGCCCACGCCGCCGACGGCGAAGGCGGCGACCGCCGTGTTGCGCAGGGAGTCCGCGTCGGCGTCCAGGGCCTCTATCTGCGGGCGGCGCTCCTTCGGACACGCGCCGCCGACCGTGCACAGGTCGTTCGCCTGGGCGCGCTTCTCGCCGGACTGCACGGCGAAGAGCGTCCCGACGCCCACGCCGATCACGCCGACGCCGAAGCCGATGAACGCGCCGACCGGCGCGCCCGAGTCGCCGTCCGCCCGGGGCGCGGGCCGCGGCGCGGCGGGTGCCTCGTCGTCCTCCGAGGACGTGTCGTCGTCGCCCGGCTGGAGCGCTTCGAGGCGCAGCACCACGCGCGGCGCGTCGCCTTCCTGGATGGTCACCCGGCGGGGGCGGCTCTTGCGTCCGGAAGACGTCGCCAAGAACTCGTACACGCCCGGGTTGATGGGCTTCTTTATGCCCAGGATCTCCGGCGGCAGCCGCTGCCCGTTCATCGAGACGAGCACGCGCCGGCCCCGGCGACCCTCGACCTCGAGCGTGACGTGCGGCAGCCGCCGCTCGAGCGCCTCGAGCTCCGCGGCGGCCGTCGGGATTGCGTCGACGAACGCCCGGGGGGCGGCGGCGCCGAGCACCTCGCGTCCGATGGCGAGGTACGCCTCGCGAGCCTCGACGAGCTGCCCCAGCTTCTCCTGGCTCCTCGCAACGAAGAGCAGATGCACCGGTGAGTGGACGAGCGCCTCGGCGCGCTGGAAGAGCGAGAGCGCGACGTCGAACTCTCCACGCTGGAACGCCCGTGCGCCCTCGTCCGCGACGGCGCGAGCGTCGGCGCGCTCGCTGGCCGTCTGGGCCGCGGCGTGTTCCGACCCGCAGCAGAGCGCGGTGACCACCGCTGCGGACGAAAGAATCCGCGCCGCACGCCCACGAGGCATCCCGCCCAGACTACCGCATCGCCCGTCGGCGGGCCGACCGCTCCCGGCAGCCGACACCGGCCGGTCGCCGTCGCCGCGTGACACGAGCACGCTGCCGCGCAAGACTGGGCGGTCGTTCGATGTTCGAGCGTGGTCGAATCCTCGAGGGGAAGTACCGGATCCTGGGCCAGATTGGCGCGGGCGGAATGGCCGTGATCTACGAGGCCGAGCACCTCGTGATCCGCCGCGAGGTCGCCATCAAGGTGCTGCACGCCGCCGCGCTCGCGAAGCCGGACCTCATCGAGCGCTTCGAGCGAGAGGCGCAGGCCGCGGGGCACGTCGAGAGTGACCACGTCGTGGAGGTCTTCGACTTCGGGCGACTCGAGGACGGGAGCCCGTTCATGGTCATGGAGAAGCTCGTGGGCGAGACCCTGGGCGACCGGCTCCGCCGCGTGCGCACCCTGACGCCCGAGGCGCTCACGCCGCTCGTCCTGCAGCTCCTCACGGGCCTGGAGGCCGCGCACGCGGCGGGCGTGATCCACCGCGACCTCAAGCCGAGCAACGTCTTCATCCTCGACGAGAAGGCCGGCCATCGGGACTTCGTCAAGCTCATCGACTTCGGCATCTCGAAGCTGCTCGAGTACTCCGACCCGGAGTTCACGAGCACCGGCGTCCTGCTCGGGAGCCCCACGTACATCGCGCCGGAGCAGGCGGACAGCAGCCGCGCGGCGGACGCCCGGAGCGACCTCTACTCGCTGGGCGTCATCATGTACAAGGCGCTCGCCGGCCAGCCGCCGTTCGACGCGGGCTCGCTGCGCGAGGTCCTCGTGAAGGTGCTGATGAGCGCACCGCCGCCGCTGCTCGAGGTCGCGCCGAGCGTCGATGCCGCCTTCGCGAAGATCGTGATGCGCACGATGGCCCGCGAGCCCTCGCACCGCTTCCAGACGGCGGGCGAGCTCCGCGCTGCGCTCGAAGCGTGGCGCGCGGGCCAGCCGGTGGACTTCGCCCTGCCGGCAGCCGAGGTGACGCTGACGGACCGCCTCGGCGCCGCACCCCGGCGTCCCGTGGGCGGGGAGCGCGCCGAGCGCGGGGAGCGCACGTCGACCGTCGCGCGCTCGTGGGCGGCGACCCGCGCCGAGCGCCTGCTCGTGGGCACCAAGACGGCGCGGGCGGTCGCGGCGGGTGTCGCCGGCGCCGTGGTCCTCTTCGCCGGCGCCATGGCGGTCTGGGCGCTCACGCGGGCGCCGGATGCGCCACAGGTCACGCTCGACGCGGTCCCGGCGAAGGCGCGCACGGCGACGCTCGACGAGGTGGCGACGCCGTCGTCACTGCCGCTCGACCCGGAGGTGGCGACCGTCGATGACCTCGAGCGCGTCGGGCCGGACGCTGGCCGCGCTCGGCGCGCCGCACCCGCCGGAAGGACCGCAGCGCCCGGACCCCGGCCGGCGCCCGAGCCGCGAGCTCCGGCCCAGAAGGGCATCGACTGGGGGTACTGACGTCCGCGGCGGGCGCGCGAAGCATTGCGCCGCGGGGCATGGCCGGCCTAAAGACGAGAAGCCGTGACCGCCGAGAACGCCGCCCGCCATCAGCTCTACGACTCGTTCGACGCGCTGAAGGAGGTCTTCCGAAAGCACGTCGCCCCCGGCAAGCTCGGGTTCTACGAGTCGATGGGGATCCCGCTGTCGATGGGCGAGCGATCCGGGATCTGGTTCGAGGACGCGTACACCGGGCGGCGCTTCATCAACTGCCACGCGAACGGCGGGGTGTTCAACCTGGGCCACCGCAACCCGCGCGTCATGGGCGCCGTCCGGGACGCGATGGACGTCCTGGACATCGGCAATCATCACCTCGTGTCCGGTCGGCGCGCGCGCCTGGCCGAGCGCCTGAGCGCGACCACCGACGGCCTCTTGCCGCGGGTGGTTTTCGGCGTCTCGGGGGGTGAGGCGATGGACCTAGCGCTGAAGACGGCGCGTGGCGCGACCCGGCGCAGCACCATCGTTTCGGCCAGCGGCGGCTACCACGGCCACACGGGATTGGCGCTCGCCGCGGGCGATCCGGCGTTCCGTGATCCGTTCGGGCCCAACCTGCCGGGCTTCCTTCAGGTGCCCTTCGACGACGTTGCCGCCATGGAGAAGGCCATCGGCGACGACACCGCCGCCGTCGTCCTCGAGCCCATCCCCGCCACGCTCGGCATGCCGATCCCTAGCCCAGAGTACCTGCCCGCCGTGCGCCGCCTCACGAAGGAGCGCGGCGCCCTGCTCGTCCTCGACGAGGTGCAGACGGGGCTCGGCCGCACCGGCAAGTGGTGGGCGTACCAGAACTGGGACGCGGCGCCCGACGCCATCGTGTCGGGCAAGGGGCTCTCGGGCAGCGTGTACCCCATCAGCGCCACGCTCATGACCAAGGAGATGCACCAGGTCCTCGACGGCGGCGACGATCCGTTCGTGCACATCTCGACCTACGGGGGCGCGGAGCTGGGGTGCGTGGCCGCGAGCACCGTCCTCGACGTCGTCGGCGAGCCGGGGTTCCTCGAGCGAGTCGGCGCCGTGGGGAGGCGCCTGGTCGAGGAGCTGAAGCCGCTGCCGTTCGAGCACCGGCACCTCGGGATGTTCATGGGGCTGAAGTTCGAGACCGGCGGCCACGCGCTCGGCGCGTTCGCGCGCCTGTTCATGGAGGGGGTGTTCACGTTTCCGGCCGGCAACGACCGGAGCGTCCTGCAGTTCCTTCCACCGCTCATCATCACGGACGCGGAGCTCGACGAGCTCGTGGCGAGGATGCGCAAGGCCCTCGGGTAAAGGTGCCGTCCCAGGCGGAGCTCGAGCAGCTGGAGGCGCGCGTCCGCGACGCCCTGCGCACCGGCAGCGTGGCCGCGCTCGACGTCATCGGTTTCGGCGAGGTCTCGACGGTCCTGCGGCTGCCGACCCGGGGCGGTGAGGTCGCCTGCAAGCGGCTGCTCCCCTACGCAGACCGGCAGGCCGCCGAACGGAGCGCCGCGGTCATTCGAGCCTACGTGGCCGGCCTGCGCGAGCGCGGCATCGACGTCATCGACAGCGACGTCCGCACCGTGACGGCGGGCTCGACCCACGTGGTGTACGTCGTGCAGCCCGCGCTTCCCGCGGAAACCCTGGGCCCCGAGCACTTCCGGACGGCGGGAACGGACCGCGTCGTGCGCGACACCCGCGCGCTCCTCGGCCGCGTGCGCGCCGCGGTGTCCGAAACGTTCGCTCCGGACGGCCAGCTCGCCAACTGGGCGTTCGAGGCCGGGCGCCTGCTCTACCTCGACGTCACCTCGCCGTTCATGCGCGACGCCCAGGGCCGGGAGCTCTTCGACTTCGACCAGGTGGTGCGCGTCCTGCCGCGCCTTCTGAGGTTCCCGGTGCGGCGGTGGGCCATCAGCGCAACGCTCGACACTTACTTCACCGTTCGAGGCCAAGGCATCGACTTCCTGGGGAATCTGGAGAAGGAAGGCCTCGGGCACCTCATCGAGCCGCTGCTGCCCGTGGTGAACGAGACGCTCGGGCTCGACCCGCCCATCGATCTCGAGCGCGTGCGCCGCTACTACGACAACGACGCGCGAAGCTACGCGCTGCTGCAGGCGGCAGCGCGCCTGCACTGCTTCGTCGAGCACCGCGTGCTGCTCCGGCCCTACCCGTTCCTTCCGAAGCCACCCGTGCAGCGCTTTCGTTCGCGGCGTCGCAGCCGGCGCCGTCGCGAAAGATATTGAAAAAGTGAGTCGAAGCGGTTAACGGATGGGCGCATCTCACGCTCCACGCGTCTCACACTGGCTCCCGGCGCTCGGCCGGGCTCACCGGGAGGGAGATTCGATGACGATGGCTGAAATGGTCGGTGCCGCGGGTGTTGCGCTCTTGCTCCTCGCTTTCTTGCTGAATCTCCGGGGAAAACTGCGCGGATCGGCCCGCGCGTACCACGGCATGAACGCCGTCGGCGCGGGGGCCGCCTGCTGGGCGTCCTACGCCATCGGCTACACGCCGTTCGTCGTGCTGGAGGGCGCGTGGGCCGCGCTGGCGCTCGCCGCGCTGGCCAAGCCATCGCTCCTGGCGGCCGTTCCGTCGGGGCACGGCGCCGCGCCGGAGCAGGCGCTCGGCGCGTAGCCCTGTCGGCCTTCACCGCCGGCGTGCCTCGCCGCTCCCTTCCGCTCGCGCTCTGGGTCGGCCTCGGGTGGGCGGCCTGCGCCCCGGCCTCCGGCGAGCGCGTCCCCGTGGAGCCGGCCGCGCCAGCGCCGGTCCTGCCCGCCGCGGCGGTAGACGGCCCCGCCGACGCGTCGGTGGTCGAGCAACCGGACGCGTCGCCCGACGCGCCGGCGCCCGAAGACGCCGCGCCCGCGCCGCGCCATCCGTTCCACGCGCCCCTGCCGGCGGTCCGGGAGCTCGCGGCGACCTCGCCGGCCGTGCGCATCGCGACCCTTTCGCCCAGGGAGTGCCGAGCCGAGGCGGCACGCCGCAAGCTCCCGGTGCGCCGCGACGGGCGGCCCACGCCGGGAGTCGCCACCGCGTTCCGCGCGACCGGTCCCTTTCGCGGCGTGACGTTCCACACCGCAGGCCCGAAGAGCGCCTTCGGGGTGTTCGACTGCCGCCTGGCCCTGGTCTTCGACGAGATGGCCGCGGTCCTGGTGGAGCACGACGTGAAAGGAGTGATCGTCGGGACGATCTACCGCCGGGGTTCGAAGCTCGGGCGAAGGACGCCCAGCCAGCACGCTCACGGCCTGGCGGCGGACGTCGTGGCGTTCAACCTCACCGACGGCACGCAGCTCTCGGTCGAGCGCGACTGGAGCGGCGGCATCGGGGAGCCCGCGTGCGGCGCCGGCAGCGGCAAGGGCGTCGCCAGCGACGCCGCCGTGCGGCTGCGCAATCTGGTGTGCGACCTGCACGCGCGGGGCCTGTTCCACCACGTGCTCACGCCGGGCTACGACGCCGCACACCGCGACCACCTGCACCTGGACGTGAAGCGCGGCACCAACCGCGCGGTCATCCGGTGATGATAGGCTGCACCACGCCGTGCTGAATCGTCGGTTCGAGACCTGGGGTCGCACCGCGTCGTGCCGGCCTGCTTCGTGGGTGGCGCCGACGTCGGAGGCCGCGGTGGCGAGCACCGTGCGCGCCGCCGCCGGCCGAGGCCTGCGGGTGAAGGCGGTCGGCGCGGGTCACTCGTGGTCCCCCATCGCGATGACCGACGGCGTGCTCGTGAGCCTGGATCACCTGGATCGCGTCCTGGCCCTGGATCGCGCCCGCGGGCGTGTGACCGTCGAGGCCGGGATCCGCCTCCGGGCGCTCACCGCAGCCCTCGACGCCCGCGGCCTCGGGCTGCCGATCCTGGGCAGCGTGAGCGAGCAGTCCCTCGCCGGGGCCACGGCCACGGGAACCCACGGGTCGAGCCTCTCGTGGGGCAACCTGTCGTCCCTGATCACCGGGATGCGCGTGGTGACGGCGTCGGGGGCGCTGCTGGACCTTCACGAGGGCGACGAGCGCCTGCCGGCGTTCCGCATCGGCCTCGGCGCGCTCGGCATCGTCACGCGGCTCACGCTGAAGGTGGTGCCCGCATTCCGTCTCGAGGAGACGGTGGAGCTCGTCCCGTTCGAGAGCGGTGCCGCGGAGATCGTCCAGACGTTCCGCGCCTGGGAGTTCGCGAAGGTGTGGTGGCTCCCGCACACGGACGTGCTCGTGGTGTTCCGGTACCGGCGCACGGACGCCGAACCGACGGTACGAAGGGGCTACCGGTTCCTCGACGAGCACGTCCTGAACGGTGTGGTGTTCCCGGCCTTCCTGGCATCGGGGCGGCTGCTCCCGGAGCGGATCCCCGCGCTCAACCGCGGAGTCGTCCGCAGCGTCTTTCGCGGCGGCCGGCGCGTCGATCGCAGTGACCGCCTCTTCAACCTCGCGATGCCGCCCGTACACCGGGAGACCGAGATGGGGATCCCCCTCGAGCGCACCGAGGGCACGCTCCGGGAGCTCGCGCGCGTGATGGAGGACGAGCGGCTGCGCTCGAACTTCATCACGGAGCTTCGCGCCGTGCCGGCGGACGACGCCTGGATGAGCCCCGCCTACGGCCGCGACACCTGTCAGCTCGGGGCCTACACGGGCCATCACGCGGGCGCCGACCGCTACCTGCGGCGCGCGATGGACGTGCTCTGGGCCGCGGACGGACGCCCCCACTGGGGCAAGGAGCTGGACGTCTCGGCCGCCGACGTGCGGGCGCGATGGCCGCGCGCCGCCGACTTCTGCGCCCTCGCCGCGGAGCTCGATCCGAAGGGCGTCTTCTCGAACGATCTGCTGGACCGCGTGCTGGGCCGGACGGGGCGCGGGTGACCGGCGCTCACCTGGACCGCTCACCCGAGATCCCCGCCCACCTCGCCTCCCAGAGGCAGCGCTCGTCCCCACGCGCACGGCACTCCACGTGGCGCACCATGGGCCGCTCCGCGTAGAACCGCCCGCCGATCACACCCGCCCAGCCGGTGAGCGTGGCGCAGAAGAGCGCGTCGGGTCGCGGTACGCCCTTCACCTCGAACCGCAGCAGGCCGTCCGCGAACTCGAGGACCTCCATCGAGCCCTCGTCGTTGAAGCGGCTCCACAGCCCGGCCAGGCGGCGCATGAGGAACGCCGGGCGAGCCACGTAGAACAGTGCGCGGGCCAGGGAGCCGGAGACGTTCGCGCTCGCGCCGGCCGCCCCGATGCGCTCGGCAATGCGCCCGTCACCGGTGCCGAGCACGCGCTCCGCCGCGGCGAGGAAGTCGAGCAGCTCCTGCTGCGGGTGCCACGTGATCGCGATCCCGCCCGCCAGCCGGGCCCGCACGCCCGGCGGCACGGCGCTGAGCACCCGCTCCAGCTCCGTTGGCCCGTAGCTGTCCTCGATCCACCGGCATGCGTTGAGCATGGCCTGGAGCTTCACGTTCACGGCGCCCGCCTAGCCGGTCGAGTTCCCGCGCTCGCTCACGAGGACGGCGCGCGAGTCGCCGGGGAGGAGGCTCACGGCACCGCCATGCAACCCGACACGGTGCCGGCAATGGGATCGCCGACGGGCTCCGCCTCCGACCGCTCGTGCAGCTCGCGCACCTCGAAGGTGCCGCGGAGCACGGGACGCACCTCCGTGATGGTGAGCACTCCCGCGAGCGCGATGAACCCGACCGGCCCCGAGGCTTCGACGCGGCCGAACTGCACGTTGTTCGGGTAGTCGGACACGTCGAACGACCCGGGCGCTGTGAACACGGCGTCGCCCCGATCGGCGGCGCGGCCGAACAGGAGGCCTCGGCCCTCGTCGTCTGTTCCACCCACGACGCCCTCCACGCCGCCCGCCCGCGGCGACGCGACGACGCTGGTGGACCGACTCTCGAACGCTCCGGTCAGGATCAGGCGAGTCCCGTTCGGGTCGCACGCCAGCCCGGGCCCGCCCGTGGAGTCGCCCCCTCCCGACTCCGCCGACCCGCCTCCCGCGCCGGCGTCCTTCGCACCCGCGCCGGCGTCCTTCGCACCCGCGCCGCCACCGTCGGCTTCCCCCGAGCACGCGAACAAGAGGGCACTCACGGCCATCATCGACGACAGGCGTTCGTGCTTCTTGCGTCCGTGGCCCGTTCCCTCGTGCTCGAAGCCGTTCGAAGACATCACGGTGCGCCTCCCGAAAAGGGAACGTGACTCTATCCGGATCATCGCGCGCCGAGCAATGGCGTGGGGGCGCGGTGCTTCAGCGGCATCCCTCCGGCACTTCTCCCACCCTGGCGGCGTCCACGCGCAGTAGCGCCAGATCCACCGTCGCGTCGCTCGAGGTGAAGAACTGCAGCGGCTCGACTCGGATCCCGCGTTCTTCGGCGATGACCTCTCCGCGCGCCCGGGCGACGCATCCCAGGCGGGTGAACGCATCCATCGCCCGCTCGGCTTCGACGAAGTCGTCCTCCGCCATCCCCATCCGGGCCAGCTCGGCGCGATCGAGCTTCAGCCCCACCAGGGAGTTCTGGAAGTAGAGGAAGACTCCGGAGCGCCCGACCAGCGCCTGCGGCGCGCCCTCTGCGTCCGAGATCGCGTACCTTCGCGCGCCCAGCGCGAAGTAGGGGAGCGCCAGCGACTCGGCCAGATCCCAGCCCGCGTTCTTCTGCCAGCCGGCCATGAGCACCCCCGAGGGCTCGACGGTCGCCAGGTGCCGCCGCAGGAACCGATACTCCGCCTGGTAGGCGTGGACCCCGACGTACGACGGCGCGACGTTCCAGCACAGCAGCGCGCCGAGCACGTAGAGCGCCAGTCGAAACCGGAACGCCGCGACCAGCTCCAGCAACCGCACGACGCCCCACACCCCGAAGAAGAGGGGGAACACGGACCAGACGAGGGCGTAGCGCGAGAACGACCACGGGAAGAACGGGCTGCCGACCGAGTGCGCGAAGGGTTCCACGAGCGCGTAGGGCGCCGTCGCGACGACCGCGCCGAGCGCGTACGCGACCGGCACGCCGAACTGCCTGCGCCGCAAGGAGTCCGCGAGCAGGTAGAACGTCGCGAGGGTGAAGAGCAGCGGCGTCACGGCGCTGCGCCCCAGGAGGATTGACGGGAGGTTGTCGACGTAGGCTCCGACGGACCGGGCGGAGAGCGAGAGGTCGGCGTTCAAGGTGCCCACGCGCGCGAGATGCGACAGGAAGCCGCCGCCGACCGAGCCCGCCACCAGCACGCCGACGACCGCGAGCCGCCGGGGCTCGAGCGCCGAGCGTCCCGCCAAGAGCGGCGCGAGGAATGCCAGAAGGAGCGGATTCGCCGCCAGCTCGCGCCGGGTCGCGCCCACGAGGAACGCCGCGACGCCCACGCCGATCAGATCGAGCGCGAGCGGACGTTCGAGCGCGCGACGGACGTGGAGGGCGGCCACCGCGAAGAGGAACAGTCCGTAGACGTGCGGCGCGTCCGACGCGGACAGCCGCACGTAGAGGGGCAAGAGTGCCACCGCGAGACCGAAGGGGAGCGCGAGCCGCCGCGTCGCCTCGGCACCCCGGAGGGCGAGCGCGAAGAGCGGCGCCGTGAGCGACCCGACGAGGACGTTCGCGTAGAAGGGCGCGTCCGGTCCGTCGGAGAGCGCCCAGACGCCGGCGTAGAGCGGGCTCGCGTACGAGGCGTTGACCTGGAAGGTGGGGTACGGCGCGCCGAGGTCCGAGTAGAAGTTCGCGGGCACCCACGGGACCAGGCACCTTGCGCAGAGCGCGGCGGCGAACAGTCCCGCGCCCGTGAGCCAGCATCGCGCCGATGGACGTTCGCGCGCGACGGCGAACGAGAGCGAAAGGAGCATCGCCACCGTGAGCCATGCTTCGGCGACCGCGCTCGCGCCAGGCTCCATCGCGCCGACTCTCGCCCGGCGGCATTCGAGCGGCAACGGGAGCCGGTGGCGTGGCCGGCAGCACGGTGCGGGACGGTCAGGGCCTCGCGGTGGCGACCACCAGATCGTCTATCCAGAACGACTGGGCGACGGGTGACCCGTCGCCGATGTACGGGAGCATCGCGAACTGGTTGAACGCGAGGGTGGGACGCGCGCCGGTCCGCATCAGGATCGCGTCCGACGAGATGAGGGTCCGTCCGTCCTGGACCCACCGGATCTTTCCGTCCGGGACCCCGATGCCGCCCGAGATGGAGTTCATCTCGAAGTACACCTCGACGAAGTGCCAGTCGGTCTTCGCGTTCGGGCCCGGCCCGTCCACGAAGGCGTTCGGGCTGGACCAGCTTCGCGAGCTGTACCAGGTCCCGTTGCCGTTCGGGAAACAGTCCTTGCCGTCCAGATCTCCCACGATGCCGTTGCACGCGCAGACCGAGCGGTCCTCGGTGAAGGCGTAAGTGGCGAAGTCTCCGCCGCAGCCGACGAAGGATCCGTCGTTGCGCAGCAGGCAGGCGAGGTCCGCGTTCTTCGAGTCCTGAAGGGCCAGGAGCGCCCTGCCGCCGACGACCTCGACGTAGGTCGTGAGGTGAGTGTGCGCGGGGCCGACCCAGCGCGAGTCGAGGTCGTTGATGAAGTGCATCATGTGAGGGTGGTAGGCGCGGCCCGAGCCGACCCAGCTCGGGCTGAACTTGATCCAGAACGAGAGATACGCCGTTTCCGTCGCCGTCAGCAGGTGCCGGGCGGGCGTGCCGGAGGTGCAGCCGGTCGCGCCGGGTGCGAACGCACACTGGTACGAGCTCGTGCTGCCCGGCGCGCGCTCCGTCGTGTCGATGGTGCCCGACGAACCGTCGTACCAGCCCCGCGCCCCGAAGTTCGCGTCGTCGAACCGTTCTTCGAACAGGATCGTACCTCCGCCGGGAATGTCGTCGGACCCACCCGCACCGGCGGAGCCGCCGCTCGCGCCCACGCCGCCGGAACCGCCGCTCGCGCCCACGCCCGCGAAACCGCCGCTCGCGCCCAAGCCCGCGGTGCCGCCGGGTGATCCCGCGCCCCCGCCACCGCTTCCGGAGGTTCCCGCCGCACCGGAGGCCGACGTCCCCGCCGCACCGGAGGCCGACGTCCCCGCCGCGCCCGCTCCGCCCCCCTGGCCGCCGACGGCACCGCTCGCGTCCCGACCGCCCGCGTCGGCGCCACCCTGCGAAGCGGAACCCGCCGACCCTTCGTCGCCACACGCGGCGACCGCGACGAGGAGCACGAGCGCCGGCGCCGGCGACCTCCGGGACGTGCAGTGCATCGGGCAACGGTAGCACGCGGGCATCGGCGCCGGCATCGGGTCGCTCGGCGACGGGAACGGGGGCTGCGAGGCGGACGTCCACACGAAGGCGAATGCGCTCGTGCGGCCACGGTGATACGCTCCGCGGCGTGCTGGTTCGGACGACGCACGAGCGCGACGCGCGCGAGCAGCGCGCAGAGTGGCGCGCGATGACGCCACAGCAACGAGTGGACCTCGTGGTGGAGATGAGTCGGCGAATGCGGCGGCTGGAGGCGGAAAATGGTCGAGCCCCTGGGGAGGCTGCTTCGCTCACTAAACGACGCCGGCGTTGAGTACGCGGTCGTCGGCGGGCACGCCGTCGGGTTCCACGGCTACCCGCGGGCGACGAAGGATCTCGACCTGCTGTACGCGCCGACGCACGACAACGCCGAGCGGCTCGCGCGCTGCGTTCGCGAGCGGGTGATCGGCGCGACCCCGGAGGATTTCCTCGGCCCCTCCGACGAGTTCGTGGTCGTGCGGTTCCTGGGCGAGCGCGTCGACTTCCTGCCGGCGATAAAGAACGTGGACACGCTCGCGGCCCTCGAGCGCAGCGTGCCCGGAACGCTGTTCGGCGAGCCCACGCGGTTCATCGCGAAGGAGGACCTGCTCGCAAACAAGCGCGCCACGGGACGCGCGCAGGACGCCGCCGACGCCGAAGCGATCGAGGCCGATTGAAGCGCTCGCGGCGCGCGCTTCGACGATTCTCCCGCCACGGCGCGAGCTGCCGGGGCAGCTGGGGTTTGGGTTCTGAGGGAGCGCGCCGCGGCGCGGGGAGGCTGGACCGGAGGGTGAGCTCTACGTGATTCGCCGCGCGTGCATCGTGAGCGCGGTGCGTTGTCGGTGCCGTGTCAGTCCCGTGGCGGTCCTTGGTGTCAGGTGCGAGTGCGGGGTGCGCTTCGGTGTGGGGCGACGTGGTAGGGTTGGCGGGTCAGACGGCAGCCCGACCGGGTTCTTCGGACGACCATGACTACTCGAAGCGATGTGGGGCGGCGACGTCCACTGCGCGCCACTGCCGTCCTCGCCTCACGGATCGCCCGAGGACGCGGCCTTCGGCGACCAGTGCCTCGACGGGTGGGAATGCCAGGCGGGGAGCCAGTGCACGAATGCGTGTGGCACGGCTTGCACCTGTATCGTGGGCGATCCTCGGCATCGTCCCCGGCACGCTTGCATGAGGTGGTGTGATCCGGGAGATGGATACTGGAGTTGCGCGATTCCGGTGACGGGTACGCCGTGCGATCCCGAGCGCTTCCCGACGAACCCAGATCAGGGCTCGGCATGCAGTTTTTCTTTAGGTAATCAGCCCGAAGATCTCGGCGCGTGGCCTGCATGGATTCCCGCGGAACAACTGAGCGCCGGAGGTAACGCGTGTAGCTGCGTGCCGAGCCCCGACGTCGAGGACACGGGTTCCCCCCGGAGTCACTACTGGAAGTGCGACTTCTATCAGTTCACACCCCGCGATTCGCTCTGCCCCCCCACGTCGTGGTCGGAACCCGCCACCAGCGTGCGATCGTACGTTGGCCTGCCCTGCGACGCGGCGGGCCTGACCTGTACCTACATGGAAAGCGTGTGTGGCGACTGCGCCCTGGAGCCGTTCAGAAACTTGACCGAACCGCGGGACGCGCGGCCGTCGCTTCGCTGCACCCTCCGTTGCGGGCGCAACGCCGCAGGTGACCGCGTCTGGGCCTGCGACGTTCCCACCTCGGACGGGGGCGTCGGCGATGGCGGATAGGGGCGCGTGTCGGCCGTCACCCTCGGCGGAACGAGGCCGCGCGCCCCGGCCGCCTTCAAGCAGGCGCTGAATGCGCTGGAGCCCGCTCGCCTGCTGCGAAGCGTGGATGCGACGCTGGGAACGCTGGGACGACCTCCGATGAGACTACTGGAGGTGGTGGAGGCGACTCGCAGGCTCACGGGGGACGAGCCCTACGCCGTGATTGGCGCACCGTCCGTCGCGAGAGGCGCAGACGCCGAGCGATGCCACGCATCGAAAGCCCCTCGAGGTAGTGCAGCCGCATGGCTTCGCCGCGAACGGCACCTGCGTCGTCGGCCATGATCAGAAGGGGAAGTCGTCGTCGCGGGAGCGTTCGGGGGGCTTCCGAGGTCCTGTGCGCATCATCCACGGGCTGTGACCCACTTCACACGCGGGGTCCTCGAAACGTGATGTAGTCGGGCCATGACAGACGAGGAGCGGAGCGAAGCGGACGCGACGGACCGAGCAGGGAGTCCCGACGAGCTGGAGCGAGGGGGCGGCGACGAGAACCGGCGCCCGGGGCAGGACGCGCCGGCCCCGGCGGCCGCGGGAAGCCGCCGACCGGCGCTGCTACTCCTCGGCGTCGTGTTGGCCGCGGCTTTCGTGGTCGGAGGGCGCGGCTTGCTCGGTCGGGCGACGGGCGGCGACGGCGAAGGTGGCTGCGGCGGTCCCGCGGGTGGCGTCGGCACCGACCGGACGGGAGTGCTGGTGGAACGCGCGGTGTCCGCGTCCGATTGCCCGAGCGGGTGGAATCTGTACGGCGAGGCGGCAGGCGGCTTCTGCTGCAACGGCGCGATCTCCGAGGGAACGTGCACCACCGGCGCCGCGAACATCTGCGCTCTGGATGCCGCGCGGACGCAGGGCAATCCGCTGTGCAGTTGTCCGGACGGCATGGCGGCGTTCGGCTCCGGCCTGTGCTGCAATGGCGCCGTGTCGAACGGCGCGTGCGCGCCGGGCGCCACGCACGTCTGTGCCCGGAGCACGGGCGACGCGACCCATCCGTTCTGCGGGCAGTGTCCGGAAGGCACGACTCGCTACGCGGGCTTCTTCTGTTGCCGGGGATCGATCAGCGCGGACGGCGGCGAGTGCGTCGTGGGCGCCACGACCCCGCCGGCGACCATGTGCGCGCTCGATGCGGACAAGACGCAGGCGCTGCCGATCTGCCCGGGTCGGTGCCCCGCCGGGATGAAGGAGTACGGGACGAGCTACTGCTGCAACGGAGTCGTGAGCGCGGATGGGCAGCAGTGCCTTCCGGTCCCCTCCAACAGCGCCTATCAGGTCTGTGCACTCGACCCCGGGAACACGCAGGGCCTGCCCACCTGCCAGCGCTCGGTGTGTCCCGACGGCTCGACCTTGTACGCGAGCAACTACTGCTGCAGCGGGCAGGTCTCGGCGGACGGCAACACCTGTCTGGCCGGCGCCGCCGGCGTCTGCGCCCTGCTCGAGAACGACCCGAACGGCAATCCCACGTGCAACCCGTGCCCGTTCGGCACGACCCTCTACGGGAACGGCGGCTACTGCTGCCGCGGCCGGGTCGCACCCGGAGGCATGGCGTGCGTCGCGGCGGAGGACGGCTCCGGCCCCGAGGTCTGCGCGCTCGACCGTGCGAACACGCAGGGCAATCCGGTCTGCAATCTCAGGTCCACGTGCCCCGCCGGAACCGACGGCTACGCCACCTCCTTCTGCTGCAAGGGACACGTGAACGAGGCCAGGGACACCTGCATCGCCAACCCGCACCACGTCTGCGCGATGCGAAGCGCCGATCCGCACGGCAACCCACTCTGCCAGGACATGACGTGTCCTGCGGGGATGACCAGGTACGGCAACGCGGTCGGCGGGTACTTCTGCTGCGATGGACGGGTCGATGCTTCCGGATCCACCTGTGGGCAGGTCGCCGACGTCTGCGCGCTGAACCCGAACGCGACCCAGGGCAATCCACTCTGCATCGGCACGACGTTCGACCCGTCGACGGGGACCGTCGTCGTCGGACGGCCGGGCAGCGTCTTCACCATGGCGGCGACGGACTTCACCGACTCCGGCAACGAAGTCACGCTCAGCGGAACGGTCACCATCACGACTCCCGCGGGCCCGGTCGAACTCGCCGGTTCGAGCATCACCGTGACCAAGGATCCGTTCGGCTTCTCCGGGACCGCGGAGGTCCCCGTGCCCGACTTCGGACCCATGGCGGGCGTCGCCACCGCGACGACACCGTCGGCGTCGCTGGCCCTCCAGCGCGGAAGCGAGCTGGGCACCATCGAGCTGGGCGACGAGGAGATGGTCGCCGATCCGGAGCACTACTACCTGATGTTCAGGTACGAGAGCGAGCTGTCGCTCTCGCTGGCGAACACCGTGACCATCTCCAGCGGCGGCGAAGGGGGCGCTCTGGTGTTCGACCCCATGGAGCCGATGTTCTACGTATCCGGCGACCTCCTGAACCTGGCGTCCGTGGGGCGCCTCTCGGGGGCGTTCGCGTTCAGCCTGGCCGGCCGCATCCCCTTCACGCCGGCCCACCCGATCTGGAGCAGCGCGGCCGGCGCGCTCGTCGACCGCGCCGTCCAGGGTCACGTGTTCGTGGAGGGGTCCGGGGAGCTCGGACAACGGCTGTCGGTCGACGGCAGGATGATCCTCGACGTCGACGCGGACGACGACGGCGTCACCGCGTTCGAGAACGCCGCCGAGCTTCGCGACTTCGAGATGGCGGCCGACGTTGCGGCTACCCTCGACCTCTCGATCGGACAGCTCGACTTCGTGCTGTCCCCGGGGACCGCCACGGTCCTCGTCGCCGGCCACGAGGGCACGCACGGCCGCGTGTACTTCACCGCACGGACCCCCCCGGACGGCATCTTCGCCGATACGGTCCTCCGCTTCCTCCACCCCGGCGACGTCACGATCTACGGCTACGTCGAGCCACCGAGCGGCGCGTTCCTCAACGCCGTCGCCTCCGGCACGGGCTCGATCACGATCGGCGACGCGGTCTTCAACTACGACGCCGGAACGCTTTCGATCACCATCGCCAACGACGTCACCGAGCAGTCCTTCGACGGCGTGCGCATTTCGGCCACGGTCCACGTCCCCCGCCTGGGATCCGCCACGCTCGCCATGACGATCGCGACCAACGGACAGACCACGCTCACGGTCACCCGCGGCGGCGCCACGGTGTTCGACGTCAGCTTCAACATCCTGTCGGGATTCGCGTCCGCCGGACAGTCCGTGACGGAGTGGCTCGAGAATCTGGTGTGCCCGAGCTACGGCCGCGGGGTGGGCCAGGCTCCCACGTCCTGCGGCGCGGGCAAGCAGCTGGACGCTGGGCTCTGCTACCCAGTCTGCCAGAGCGGATACACGGGCGTCGGTCCCGTTTGCTGGGGCACCTGCGCTGCCGGCTACCGTGACGACGGCGCAACGTGTCACCGAGACACCCGCATCGTCGACGCCAACACCAGCGCTTGCCCGTGGTACGACAAGTGCAACGCCAGCTGCTCGACGTGCCCCGCGGGCTACCACAACGACGGCTGCACCTGTCGCGTCGACGTACGCACGTACGGAAAGCCCTCCTACGGTCGCGGTGTCGGCGTCACGCCGACCGGCTGCCCGAGCGGCTGGCAGCTCGATGCGGGCCTGTGCTACCCGGCCTGCAACTCCGGATACTGGGGCCTCGGTCCCGTCTGCTGGAAGGACGGCTGCTAGCTACGGGCGAGACCACGCACCAGCCCCACGAGAGGATCGGCTCCAGCGCCGGGCCGCGCGGGTGTCGCGTCAACTCGAGAGTGCCGAGGGAAGGACGGTCTCGAGCGCGGCGGCGCCCACGACCGCCGCGAACGCACCGACGAGCAGGACCGCCACGGCGCGCGCGATGGACGGGATGCGCTCGTCGCGGAGGTTGTAGCGGGAGAGCCCCTTCGAGAGGAAGATCCCCGCGAGGGACGCGAGCACGTAGGCGACCGCCTCGAGCAGCAGGTGCGGCATCACGGCGGCAGCTGCGGTCAAGCTCAGCAGCATCGGGCTCGCGGAGTCGCCGAGCGCGCGACCGACGAGGATCGTGAGCACGGCCCCCCAGACCGACGCGTTCCAGGCGAGCGCGAGCACTGCGCCGTAGCCCCAGTACACGATCGACAGGGCGAAGAACGAGACCAGCACGATGACGTTGTGCTCCACGAGCGGGAGGAACTCTCCAAAGCGGCGGTCCAGAATCGTGTCGTCTCTCAGACCGGCGGTGCGGATCAGGAAGTCGAACGTCGCGACGGTCTCGTTCTCGCCGAGCCACACCGCGGTGACGACGTAGGCGGCGAACAGGCCGAGGAAGAGGGCCAGTACGCGAGTGGCGGTCCGCCAGTTGGACTCGAAGCTGGTCTTTTTCGCGACGTAGATGTCGTGGCTGTTCTCGGCGAGCAGGTCGTTGAAGCGGTGCGCAAGCGCGACCGCGGCGCAGACGACGCCGAGCACGCCGGAGTGGGTCGGCACCAGAACGCGCGTCACCGCGACGCCGACCAGCGCGAAAACGAGCCCTTCCGCGAAGAGAAATGACCACGCCCTGTCGCGGTACGGTTTCCCCGACGCGATCAGCAGAGTCGTCAGCAGAGTCTCCTCGGTCTGGGCGGCCATGTCGGCCGAGTATCGATCGGTGAAGGAGCGGCCGCCGGAGAATCGTTCGCAGAGCGGGCCACGCGGGCGCGACGGACGGTCGTGGCGTCGGAGGATTCCACGGAGAGCCGGTTCTACGGGCGCCCGCGTGCTCGCCCTGGCCGGCGACGCCATCGACGACGCGCCCGCCCTCGCCCGCGCCGACGTCGGCATCGCCATGGGCACGGGCATGGACGTCGCCATGGAGAGCGCCGTCGTCACCCTGGTGAAAGGCAACCTCAGCGACATAGCCCGCGCCTGCCGCTGAGCCGCGCGACCCTCGCGAACATCCGCCAGAACCTGTTCTTCGCCTTCGCCTACGACGCCCTCGGCGTCCCCCTCGCCGCCGGCGCTATCTTCCCCGTCTTCGGCATGCTCCGAAGTCCGTTTGGAAGGACGGCACCGCCGCTGTCGTGCTCGACGCCTTCGCAGAGGCGGAGCGGGGCGACCTCTACGGTCGTGTGCCGCCCACTCGCGCCAACCCCCCGCTCTGTGGCTCCCAGGAGGGCATCCGGTGGGACTCCGGGGACCTGCTGCGAAGCGGCACGGTCCCCTCCTGCGCTACCGCAGTTGGGGTGCCGACGCGTTCCCTGGGGGCCCGCGCGTCCAGGTCGACCAGCGGTTCGACTGCACGCCGGACCTGCGGCCCGACTTCGATCCGCCCACGCGAGGGCGCGGGAGCGCCGGCCGCCAGCAGCCCGATCAGCCGCCGCCGCACCGAGGGCCGAGCGCGGCGAGGAGCTCCTGGTGCGAGTTCTGAGTGGTCCCGCCGCAGCTGCACGACGCCGGCGACGACGTGCCGCACGGCGCGTCGACGTCGGTGAACGTCCGCTCCGACGCGCAGCCGCTCAGGTAGGTGACGACGTCGCACGGCTCGAGCACCCATTCGAGGCCGTAGACGTTCGCGGCGGCCGCAGCGACGGTCTCGCACGTGGGCTGAACGGCACCCGCGTCGCCGACGCCGCCGAAGGTGAAGACGAAAGCGATCGCGTCGCGGACGGGCATGCACGCCGAGGGAGCGATCGAGCCGATGTACACGGTCTGCCCCGGCTGGTCGATGACCTGCGACGCGTCACCGCCGCTCACGACGACCTCGACATGCTCGGCCGCGCCGGGATCCGCCTCGACGACGGCGACGTCGTACGCTTCGAACGCGCGCCGGACGCACGCCACGAGCGCATCCCATTCGTCGCCCGTGCCGGAGAACGCCGCGACGTCGCCCCTTCCGTCTTCCACGATGCTGGAGACGTTCGCCGACGAGTCGTCGAGCCCCCGTGTATATCGACCACCGTCCCGATTCAGGTAGAGGAGATGGGCTTCGCATCCTGCCGGGGCGCCCCCGCCGCCGGCGCTGCCGCCCACGCCGCTAGAGCCCGCGGTCGCGTCCGGCGTGCCGGCATCGGCGCCCGAATCGGCGCCGGAGCTGCCGGCGGCGCCCGACGCGCCTGACCCGGCGTCTCCGCCGCCGCCCGAGCTCTCCCCGCAGCCGCTCGCCAGCACGAGGGCCACTGCCACCGCCGCCAAGACGAACTCACCGGCACGCATCGCGACGCTCTCCTTCGCGTGAGCCGCACTCCGTGGCTCAATCGCACAGGGTAGCTGGGTGAGGAAACGTTTCCAAGGTCCCCGCCGAGCCACCCGGGGCGCCTGCGGCTCCCGCGCCGGCGCTCGAGCCACCCGCCGACGCGTCCGCACCATCGGTTGCCTGCGCGCCGCCCGGTCCGCCATCGCCCGTCTCCCCGCCCCGTCTGCCCCGTCGGCACCTGCGCCGGAGCTCGAACGCTCCGTCGAGCACGCCCCCGCGCACGCGAGGAAGGCGGCCGCGATGGCGGGAGGACGCGCCACCATCGTCAGGCGGAATCGCAGCCAGGCCGCGAGCGGTGCCGCAACGCTACGCCGCCGCACGCTTCATGGGCAAGCAGCTCCGCCTCGCCGACCGAGCGCGAGCGCCGGTCCACCTATCGCCGTGGTTCGATGACGTAGCCCGCAACCCCCCGCGCCCAGCGGCTCATGGGGATCGCCTGGAGCTTCAGGGTGAGCGCGGCGGCGAGATCCGCTCCTTTCACGCGGTCGGCCCCGCGGGGCTGGAGTGCATCGAAGTCGGCGCGCTCCGCGAGGGCGTACGCCACGAGCGTCTCGCGGGTCGGTCGACCGGGAGCGGCCAGCGCCGCGCGCAGGCGGATACCCTCGGCGACCTCTCGCTCTGATGGGAGCACGGCGGGGCGCCCCGGCTCAGCGCGCGGTGCGGGCTCCTCGTCGGACGGCCAGAGGAGCGTCGCGTCGCCTGCCTCGTCGATGAAGTAGACGACGAGGAACGCGGGACGGGTGGTCTGGAAGCGGACGGAAACGAGCTCCCCCTCCGCGAGGCGAGGGGGCACGACGATCTCGAGCGAGAGGGCTTCCACCGCCGCTCGCTCCCGGAACGTGAACGCCCACGCCTGCTCATCGCCCCATTCGACGGAATCGACGATGGACTCGCTGTCAGCCGCGGCGCCGGCCACGTCGATCGCAGCGACAGTCGCGGCGCCAGAGGTCTCTCGCCCGCGTACGAGCCTCCGCCGTCCGGAACCGACGAAGACCTGGTCCACGACCAGGGGCCCGCACTCTCCGCGCAGGTCAGCCGTCAGGATCGTCGAGTTCTTCGCCAGCACGACGGACTCGATCTCGGTCCCGTGCGTCGCAGCAAAACCGAGAAGCCGAGAAAACCCTGCCGACGCAGCGACCAGGGAGCGCAAGGTCACGCGCCGCTGCGCCTCGAAGCGGGCCGGTCGTTCCGCGACGGAGACCTCGCAGCCCGGGAGTCGCCCGTCGCCGATCGTCCAGGCACCTCCCTCCGTGGGGTGGACCGGGCGTCCGAGCAGCGACGCCGCGTCTCCCACAGGGAACAGCAACAGGTGACCCTGCTCGGTCTGACGTGCCTCCACGGGGGCCGCGGGGGTGGTCGAGGCCCCGGAGGCGCAAGCGAGCAGCATCGTGGCGGCGACGGCTGGCTTCGCGTGGCGCCAAGTCACCGAGTCACCAGCGACGTCGCGCCAAGGCGCCTCGCGCCGAGCAAGATCGGCGTCTGATCTCGGTTCTCCCGTCGCGCGTCGTCTGCCACGCGCGTCCGCGTGAACTCCGCGAGCTCCGCCAGCGTCACGACACCGTCGCCGGACTCGTCGGCTTCACCGTTCAGTCCCCGGAGCAGGTAGTGGGAGAACAGGCCGTTGCCTCCGGGGGCGGCGCCGGTGATCTGATCCGGGCCAGCGGCGCTGAGCACGCCCAGACGAGCCGACCGAATGTTTGCGGCCTTCTCTCGCACCAGGGGACGCGTCCCGGGCGCGAGCACGCTCCTCCCACCCGCACCGCTGAAGCACGCGTCCACGAACGCGAACGCCGAGGTGGTGGGCAAGGCGCCGAGCGCCGCGTACACCCGGTCGACCGCAACGCCCTGCTTCTTGATGAACTTCGGGTCCGCATCCCAGGGCACCAGGTACGTCTTGCCCCCGGTCGGGTCGGGAGCGCCGTGTCCCGCGAAGAAGAAGAACACGTCGCCGCTCCGTCGCGCATTCTTCGGCAACCACTCGTCGAGCTCGGCGTCGATGGAGGACTTCGTCGCGTCCGCGTCGAGCAGCAGTCGAATGTTCCGCCGCGGGATCCCGAGGGCAACCTCGGCGTGGTCCGCGAACAGGCGTGCGTCCGCAGCGGCGCCGGTGGCCGGGGGGAGGTCGCGTCGATACCGCTCGACTCCGATGACCAGCGCCAGCGCCGTCGTTCGTTTCGTCGCCCCCGGGCGTGGCGCGAGCGCCGCGCTCACGACCGGCTCGCCAGGAGGAGCGGCAGGCGGTCCAGCCGCGCCGCCCTGTGCCAGTCGGGCGACGACGCTCTCCAGCGACCAGACGATCGATTGCGTGATCATCTTCTCGCACTCGGCCTCGACGTTCGACCAGATCCCCCCTTTCTCGTACTCCTTCACGTCCCGGAGTAGCGGCTGTCCCGTCGGGTGCGTGGCGAGCACCTCGGCCCGCCACGAGCAGTACCCCACGTCGCGGCTCTGGCCGCCCGTGATTCGGACCTGGGCGTGTGCGCCCGCCGACACGCGCTCGATCGACTGGTTGTCGCGCAGCACCCACTCCAGCGCGTTCCGCACGTCCTCCGTCTCGTCGCCCGCCAGGTCGATCGCGAGGCGCCACCGGCCTCCGTCCGGCGGCGGCGCCGGCGCGTGCACCGCCGGAGCGGGCCCCGTGCCCAGGTACCCGCCGCAGGCGACGAGGCAGAGGCTCGTAAGGAGCAGCCACACCGTGCGCATCGCCGCAGCAGTCTACCTCGCCACGATTCCGTGACGGAAGGCCGTCCCGGCCCCTCGGGAATCGCGGCTCCCGGTCCCGGCGTTCCTCGTCGACTTCATGCGAGGCCTGAACTTCGCTCCACGGACTTGACGTTGACGTACCATTCGGGCGCCCTGCCCGGGTCGCCTACGTAGGGAGCCACGCCTCGAGCGGGCGCTCGATGATCGTTTCCGTGATGACGTCGACAGCCATGGATTCACCTCGTACCGATCTGCAGCCGCCGATGTAACACATCCCTCACGGCGACCGACGGCGCAGAGGCCAGGGCCGCATCCCGATAGCACCCCGCGACCTCCCCATTCTCGCAGCGTCGATGGAGGTCAGCCAGGACGGCCATCCACATGTACGAGCCCGCCAGCCACGACGGTGGCTAGAGCCCTTCGAGTACTACGAGCCCCTCCTGGGGCCCGCGCCATTCCGCTATCGCGACGGCACGATTCAGCGTGTGGAGCGCAGAGGGAGCCAACCGTTCGAGCAGCGCGTAGCACTCGACGATCCGGTCCCATCGCGTCTCCTGGAAGGATGGTGCCAGGCAGTGCTCGGCCGCGATGCCCGCCTCCGCGTGGTATCGGGAAAACACGTCGCCCTGGGCCGACTTCGCCAGCCACGCGAGGCCGGCCTCGATCTCGCGCTGGTCCCACCGCGTGCGGTCCTGCTCCTCGAGCAACAGAAGTCCGCCGGATCCATCTTGTCGGGCGCTCATGCGCGCGGTGTGCAGATGCATGAGCGCCAGGAGCGCGAACGTCTCGGGAGTTCCACCGAGGGGATGCTCTGCGAGGATGCCAGCCAGCCGCTTCGCCTCGTCGCACAGCTCTCGGCGGATCGCTTCCTCAGCGTTGGACGAGAGGTAGCCCTCCGTGAAGAGGAGGTAGACGATCGACTGCACCGCGGGCAGGCGCGACGCCAACTGTTCCGTCGAGAGGTCGTCCGGCTCGAACGGAAGCTCGCGTAGCCGATTTCGCGCGCGGCCGAGTCGCTTGTACACGTTCGCCTCGGTGGTGAAGAGGCGCTCGGCGATCTCACGGACGTCGAAGGCGCACAGAGTCTTCAGCGCGATCGCTAGCTGCGACTCGATCGGGATCGACTCGTCACAGCAGACGAACAGCATCCGGAGAAGGTCGTCGCGAACATCACCTGCCAATGCCGCCGTCGGCCAGCTCGATTCCCCCTCCGCGCCCTCGATGCCGTGCTCCGCTGCCAGACGCTCGCGGCGCGCCCGCTGACGCAGCTCCCCGACGACTCGATTGTGCGCCACGCGGAAGAGCCACGCCGACGGGTTCTCCGGTACGCCAACCCTCGTCCACGACTCCAGGGCGGCGAGCAGAGCACTCTGGACGGAGTCTTCGACCATCTCGAGGTGACGCATCCCCACGCGACGCGAGAGCATCGCCACGAGATGGCCGTACTCGTGACGGAAGAAGTGTTGTTCGAGCTCGTGGGTCATCCGGGCATGATGATCTCGATGACCTCGACGCCCGAGCCGGGTCGGACGAGTCCGGGGCACCCGCTGGCCACCTGGATCGCTTCCTCGATGTTCGCGGCCGTGACGATCATGTAGCCGCCGACCAGCTCCTTGACCTCCACGAGCGGTCCGTCTGGCGTCGGCTGTGAGGTGACGAGTCGCCCCGCCCCCAGCCTCCCGCCCATGTCCGTCAGGTTCTTCTGGAACTTCTCTCGCCACTCATTGAACTTCGCGTACATCCCCTGCATCTCGGCGGGCGATGGCTTCCCGCCGTCCGGACCCCCTCCAGGGAGACTTCGCTGCAAGCACAAGTACTTAGGCATGATGTTCTCCTTCACTCGTCGGGGTCGGCTCCGTGACCGACACCCCATGACGCCCGAACGGACGAAGTTTGGACACTTGCGGTCCCACTACCCCGCCCTCTCTTGGCAGGGTGGCGACGCCTTCCACGGATCGGGCCCCGGATCGCGGCACCCCGCGGCGATGCCTAGGCGTTCGATGAAGTGCGGCCATCCGATCGCGTGCTTGGCGGCCTCGGCCGGCACGAGGCCGCTGTGCTCGAACTCGATTCGGGTCTTGCCTGCGCGTGCCTCGAACGTCACGCGTAGTTTGGTTGCGCCTGGTGGCATCGCCTGGTTTCCAGCTTCACCCCAGGCAATCTCGAGCAAGCGCGGCCGGTCCACGCGAACGAAGTGACCGCGGATGAGAACGCCGTTGATGTCCACTGAGAACACCCCGCCATCGACGGCTTCAAGACGCGCGTAGTCGCCCATCCAGCGCATGAGGAGGTCGGGCCTGACGAAGTGATCGAAGATTTGCTCGGGGGTCGCGTCAATCTCGATGGCGGTTCGGTAGATCTCGCTCATCGCTTCTTCTCGATCTCGTCCTTGAGCGCCTCGATCCGCGGTGCCCAGAAGGACTTGACGAACGCCGCGACCGGCGCGAAACCCTCCGGTTTGATGGCATGGAGCCGCCGCGTCCCCTCCTTGTGCGCCTCGACGAGGCCGGCCTTGTCGAGAACGGCCAGGTGTTGCGACGCCGCCTGCTGGGACACGTCGACCTCGGTCGCGATCTCACCGACTGCGCGCGGCCCCGACCGCAGGATGCGCAGGATCTCCAAGCGCCTCGGTTCTCCGAGAGCCTTGAGCACCATGGCCGCCTGTCGTTCCGAGCGTTTCACAAGTGACCACTTGTGTATCACGGCGCTGCCTGTTACACCACAAGTCTATGGTTGTGGAGATGCGGTGAAGAAAGCGACGAAGAACAGGGCCACCACGGCGGCAGACGGTGGACACGATGCCGGCTTCGTTCCGATCGTTCGGGCCTTCGAGGACGAGCGTGACGTCAGCCTCGGGAAGATGTTCGGGTCAGTCGGCCTCAAGGTGAACGGCAAGATCTTCGCCATGGTGGTCAAGGGTCGCTTCGTCGCGAAGCTCCCGAAGTCACGCGTCGACGAGATCGTGGACGCCGGCCGCGGAAAACGCTTCGATCCCGGACACGGGAAGCTCATGAAGGAGTGGGTGTCCGTCCCGTCCGGGAAGGCGTCCTGGCTCGAGCTCGCGCGCGAAGCGCACCGGTTCGTGAAAGGCGCACCGCGATGACGACGCTGCGCCACGAGATTCATATCGAGGCACCCATCGACGAGGTATGGCGAGCCATCGCCCGAGGCCGCCGAGCGCCTGCTCGCCCTCGAGCGCGGAGACGTCGCAGCCACCACACCCGCCCGTGCTCCCCGCACCGAGACTCGCCCGCGCAGCCGGTGGACGTTCTGAGGAAAAGACGGCGCGGCGACCCGTCGAGCGTGGTCCTCTGCGCGCTCCGCGATGGCCGCGTGCGCCAGCCGGCTTCGCGCGTCCTCGCGCGCCGCGAAACGTCGGGACGGAGAGCGTCCGCGGCCTGAAGGGTGGGCTCGCGCGACGTGGTACCCCGACGCCGTGAGGTCGCGGGAGCGCTCGGGGGGGTTCGGAGGTCCTGTGCGCGCTCGCTGATCGTCAGCTCCGCGGGCGCCGGGCCCGCGTGGCGCCCATCAGGGACATGGCCCGTCCTCGACGCAGATCGGCGAGCCCGAAGGCCCGCTACAGCAGACCGGGTTGTCGACGAGTCGGTCGCAGACCTGGTTGCACGGGCACGACGTGCATCCGACGGCCGGAGCGTAGGGGCGACATTGCCCGTCGGCGCAGACCTCGTCCCGGTCGCACGGCTCTCCGCAGTCGCCGCAATGCACCGGCGACGTGTCGGTGTTGACGCACGCCGTCCGGCCGTTCCCGGCCGGGCAGGACTGGAGGCCGCCGCTGCAGCCACCGTCCGTGCAGGCCCCCTGGTTGCAGCTTTGTCCGCTGGCGCAGCCCGTCGCGCAACCCCCGCAGTGCTGCGGGTCCGACTGGAAGTCGACGCATGCTCCGCCGCAGGCGTCGAGTCCGGGTCGGCATGTGCAACTCGACCCGCTACAGACCTCGCGAGCGTCGCACTCGGTTCCGCAGGCCCCGCAGTTCGTCGGGTCGCTCGCGGTGTCGACACATGCGCCGCCGCAGGAGCTGGCGCCGCCGGCGCACGCGCACTGGCCGCCGCTGCAGGAGCCGGACGCGCACTGCTGCCCGCAGTCGCCGCAGTTGTTCGGATCCGCCGTCACGTCGATGCACGAACCGCCGCAGAGCCGCTGGGCGCCAGGGCAGTCGCACTCTCCGTTCTGGCACACGAGGCTGGGGTCGCCGCAGTTCGCGGCGGTGAGGCACTCGACGCAGCTCTCGCGCCCGGTGTCGCAGTACGGGCGGCCGCCCTGACACGTCGTGTTGTCGACACACTCGACGCACTGGTGCGCGGGTGAGCAAACGCTGCGGTCCTGGTCCGGGCAGTTCGCGTTCCCTAGGCACTGGACGCAGAAGCCTTGCGCCGTGTCGCAGTAGGGTGTCGGCGGGGCGCAGTCACCGCTCGAGGCGCACGTCGTGACGCAGCGGTTTGTCACGGGGTCACACGCGAGCGCTGGATCGCCGCAGTTGCCGGTGGTCAGGCACTCGACGCACTCGTGGCTCGTGCTGCAGTAGGGTTCGTTCCCCGAGCACTGCGCGCTGTCGTTGCAGCGGACGCACGTGTGGGTCGCGAGGTCGCAAGCAGGACGACCCCCGCCGGCGCAGTTCGCGTCGCCCAGGCACGCGACGCAGGTTCCGGCGGTCGTGTCGCAGTACGGGGTGGGGGCGGCGCACTCGCCGGAGCTCGTGCACGCGGTCCCGGCGCCTGCGGTTCCTCCCGCGCCAGCAGTGCCGCCGGTGGCGGTGGAACCGCCGGCGCCCGCGGTGCCGGCAGTGCCCCCGGTGGCCCCCGTGCCTCCCGTGGCGGCGGATCCATCGCCGCTGCCCGCCGCGCCGCCGCCCGCGTCGGCTCCGGCGCTCCCACCACTCGAGCCCAGGCTCGCGTCGTCGGTGCTCCCGCACCCCGACCACGTGAGAACGACGACCGCCACCGCGGTCATGGAAGCAAGGTACCGACTCGAGTTCGTCATATGTTGCGATCTCCTTCGCTCATCCACCGTCGCACTGAAAGTCGACGCACCGCTCGCCCGACCGGCAGTCGGCGCTCGTCAGGCAGTCCGCGCAGCGACCCTCGTTCACTCTGCAGCGTCGGACGCCGCCGCACTCCGCGTCCGTCGAGCACTCCACGCAGCGCCCCGAGGTGGCGCAGGTGGGGCGCTCGTCATCCCGACAGTCCGGGCTTGCCAGGCATTCCACACAGATCCCGGACGCTGCGCAGAACGGCTGGTCGCCGTCGCAGTCGGCGTCCGTCGCGCACGAGTCCACGCACTCGTGGCGAGCCAGGTCGCACGTCTGCCCTACGGCGCAGCTGTCGGGTGCGATGCA
Source organism: uncultured Polyangiaceae bacterium (assembly GCA_964487605.1). Lineage (GTDB taxonomy): Bacteria > Myxococcota_A > Polyangia > Polyangiales > Polyangiaceae > JAJDAH01. Next base: position 4,202 of record CAZARU010000001.1, on the reverse strand, counting down.
CTCGACGCATTCGTGCGCCGTCGTGTCGCAGTAGGGGTTGCCGCCGCCGCACTGGGCGTCCGTAGAGCATTCGACGCACTGATTCGTCGCGGGGTCGCAGGTACCGTCGCGGCAGTTCGGGTCGGCCAGGCACTCCACGCAGACCCTGCGGGTGCCGCAGTACGGAAAAGGCGGAGCGCACTGGCCGTCCCCGGTGCACGGGCCTCCCTGGGAGCCGGCACCCCCGGCGGCGGAGCTGCCGCCGGCGCCCGAGGACGTGCCCCCGGCGCTGAAGAGCCCGATGTCGTCTCCGCCCCCCGAGCTGCCGCACCCCGGACCGGCGAAGCCGGCGACCAGCGCCGCCAGCGCCAGCATCGGTGAAAGTCGCGAGTTCGCCATGCGTACTCCGTCGGATGGCAGGGATGGATCGGCCGCCTCTGCGTGGTAGTAACCGTTGCCAGCCCGGCCAAGGCACCAAGAGTTCTTGCGAGCTGTCGAGGTACCGCCTTTGCGACGGCCGCTCAGTGCCTCTCGGCGGGGGGCTCCAGCGCGAGCCGACGCGCTTCCTCCTGCGCGAACCCGTCCGGGTGCTCGGCGAGGTAGCGACGAGCGTCCCGTGTGGCAGCCCGCGTGTCACCCAGCCGTCGAAGCGCTCGGAACCTTTCGACCCGAGCGTTCTGAGCCAGCGGCGACTGGGGATACCGGCCGAGCAGCTGATCCAGCAGGGCCAGCGCCCGCCGATCGTCCCCTGCGCGACTGGCCGTCATGGCACCCTGCAAGATGCGGTTCTCGTCCGCGAGCGTGCTCGGCGTCATCGTCGGCGCCGGACGTGCTCCTCGCGTCGTGGCCCCCGCGCGTGCTCCGCGCGTCTCGTCCGCGCTCGTCTCGTCGGCGCTCGGCGGCGCCTTCCCGATCACCGGCTCGATCGCCGTCCGCGTCTGGGTTTCGCGCACGCGCGACGACCAGCTCGCGCCGGCGGCCAGACGGGTGTCGGCCCCCGCGTGGACGACGGAGACGACACCTTCCGTCACCCGCACGGTCGTCACCAGCAGGCCGTCGGATTCGGACCGCACCCGAACCGAGAAGCGGGTTCCGTGCACGACGACGCGTGCGTGTGGTGTCTCGATCGCGAGCGAATGACCAGGTGCCAGCGGGGGCACGGCGATCTCCACGCCACCCACGGACAGGTCGAGCCGTTCCGCGAGCTCGCTTGCAGGTACGGCGAGCCGCGCGTCCGTGTTCTCTTCGAGTGTCACGACCGCGCCGCTGGGAAGTGACAGCGATGCGCCGGATCGCGCGGCCGTCAGGACGCGGTCGAACGGCGAGAGCGCGGATCGCCCGGTGGCGCGGTGGGTCGTTTCGTCCGGCCTCCGGACCTCCACGTCGCCGTCCAGCGCCTGCAGCACGACGGGTCGAGCGGTGTCGGCTGGAGCGACGTCCGCGCGAGTCCCGATCCAGCGTTCGGCGCTCAGGAAAAGGGCGATCGGCAAGAGCGCTGCGGCCACCAGCATGGCACGGCGCCGCCAGAGCAATTTCGCATCGCGCCTCGCGAACTCTTCACGTCGCACCTCCGCGAGACGCGCCGTCACGCGGGATCGACGGCGCACTGCCTCCTCGGCGTCCTCGAGGGGCACTGCGGTCGACGCGAGTCCCCGAAGCAGATCGTCCGCACCTGATCGCGTCATGGTTCCCCCGGTCGGTCGCCGTCTTCGGCGAGCCGCTGTCGAAGGTCGCGGCGTCCCCGAACGAGGCGGGACTGTGCTGCCGCGACGGAGACGCCCGTGAGCACGGCGATCTCCGCGAGGTCGTGCCCCATCACGTCATGGAGGAACAGCGTGGTGGCCCGCTTCGGCTTCATGGCGGCGAGGTGTCCTCGGATGCGCTCGAGCTCCTCTCGCGCCGCGACGGAACGCTCCACGTCGGGGGTGCCAGCTCGGGCGTGGACGGCCTCGTCGGCCGGCGCGCCCCTCTCGACCACGCGGCGCTCGCGGGTTCTCGCGCGGATGGCGTTGAACGCGACGTTCGCGGTCACGGAGGACGCCCACGCGGCGAGCGAGCACGCCCGGGCGAACCGCCGCCGGACGAGGGTGACGACGATCTGCTCGAACGCGGCCTGGACGAGGTCGTCGTGGTCGCTCCCGCGGCCGCCCAGCACGCGGCAAAGCGTGCCGTCGACCACCGAGATGAGTCGGTCGTAGAGGGTCTCGCAGATATTTCCCTCCCCCCGCTCGAAGGCGTCGATGAGCTCCTCGTCGGACAGGGATGCCGGCGGCACGCCGACCCTGCCCCCCGTGAGGACGCGGAAGCGACGGCGGGCGTCGGCGCTCCTGAAAGCTGCAGCCATCCTCATGCGCAGTAACCGATGAGACGCGATGACAGGCAGTGCGTCCAGGAGTGCTGTGGCGGGCAGCTCACGGCGCGATGCGAATCCCCACGAAAACGCCCAGCTTCGTCGCCGGCGACTCGGTGACCCGACTTCCGTGCAAGCGCACGCCCACGGTTCGAGGCATGCGGGACACGTCCACGCCTACGATCCCCGCGAGCGGCGAGCGGCTCGGCCACACCGCGAGGCATGAGATCTCCGCGCCCACCAGCCATCGAGTCCCGCTGTCCGTCCGCCCAGTGGCGTCGCTGGCGGCCGCCCGGACAAGCTCGACGACGGGCCCCCCCGACACCGATAGGCCAAGGTCCGTGGCAGGCTCCCACTGGCCGCCCAGTCCGAGGCCGGCGCCGGCCCACTGTGCCGACACGGACTGGTGGTTGGGCGCGCTCGTCGCGTACTTCAGGGCGAGACGACCGAAGAATGGCAACGTCCTAGGCCGCCACGACCCTGCGACGTTGGCGCCGAATCGAGGTCGGCCTGGCGCCAGCCCCGGCCCGCCCAGGAAGGAGAGGTCCGCCCATGCAGTGGGTGGGGCGCTCCGCGGGGGATCCGCGGGTGATGTCGCCGGTGTCGGCGATACGCGGGCCTCCTCGCGCGGTGTCGGCCGCGGCTCGATGGGAGGTCCAGCGTCGCCCCCCGCGTCGATTTCGCCCACGAGCGTGGCGACCGTGAGCCCGATGGCGCGCCAGCGCTCATCCACCGCGTCGCCCGGCGAGAAGTCGATCGCGCGTGACCTCCACTGCGCGTGGCTCGTCCCCCGAATCCCCACCTGGATCGTCGCGCCGGCACTCGCGGCGTCGTTCCACCGAACGATGGCCACCGCCGGGGTCGCGGGCTCGGACTCGCGCGAGAAGACGACGCACTCGCCGCGGAGCACCGCCCGCGAGCACGCCTGCGCCATCGTGGCGAGGTGCGCATCGTCCTGCGCGGGTGGGGTGACGTCGATGAGCACGATCGGAAACGGCACGCCCGCGATTATGGCGTGCCGCGCCCGCCGCGTCCGCGCCTCCGGTCCGGCACGCCGGCCGGCACGTCCGGCGCAGAGGACCTCCGATCCCTCGAACCCACCCGCCAGCCCTACCACGTCGCGCCCCGCCGAAGCGCACGCCGCACTCCCACCTACACCAAGGACCGACAGGAGCGGGACCGACACGGGAACCACACCGAAACGACAACGCACGAGCTCATGGTGCGCGTCGACGGCGCGTTCGACGGATCGCCCCGCTCGCCTCTGCGCGTCAGTGCCCCTCCTCGCCGGCACCTGCTCAGATAGTTCGGTATGCTCGGCGCTCACGCCACGCTCCGTCCCGAGGTCGTGCCCGCGGAGCCCGAGGACGTCACGATCTGCGAGCGCTCCGGTGGTGCCATGCGCTGGCTCGAGGTGGCGACGACACGCGAGGCCGCCGCGCTGGCCCGCGTTTCACGCGCGCGCCGAGGAGGCCGGAGGGCTCCCGCGCTTCGTCGACGACGAGGTCGAAGCCTTCCCGCGATGCGGTCTGCTCGAGCACGGCGGTCTGCGGCTCGCGTGGACAGCGCTGCCGGAACGGCGCAGGATCGATCCATGCGCGGATGGAAGCGGCTCTGGGCATGCGCCGTCCTCGCGTCGAGCGTCGCGTGCGGATCCGTCGAGGGCGGCGAGGGTGCGAAAGGCGACTCGGATGCAACTCCACCCGACGCAGCGAACGGATCGGGCGGATCGGGCGCGACAGCAGGCACCGGCGGATCGGGCGCGACGGCAGGCACCGGCGGATCGGCCGCAGTCGCTGGCAGCGCAGCGGGTGGCACGGGGGGCAGCGCGGCGGGCGGCGCGGGCGGTAGCGCGGCGGGCGGCGCGGGCGGT